>JBBRSN010000082.1:0-21226 GCA_038245375.1 Sphingomonadales bacterium
ATCCGCCGCACCCACCCCCAGGGGCGCAATATCACCCGCTCTTAAGCCCGATCCGGTGACGATGTCGCGACACCGACCGATCGCCCCGATATTTCCCACATGGCTTGCTCACCGCAGATGCCAGCCCGACAGGCTGCTAGAGGCTGCACGCGATAGCGACAATGGCCGCGATCCCCCGGAACGGATGTCGGGACACCATGCGCGCCGCTGACCGCTGCCCGGTCAGCCGACCGGGCAACGAAGGAGGATTTCCCTGAAATGGATTTCCCCGCGTCGCGCCGACACGATCAAATCCTGCTGCTTTTCACTGCCATGATCGTCGCATTGCCACGTGGTCAGTCGCGTCGGCCGCGCGGCGGTGAGCAAGGTGCGCCAGGGGCGATATTGCATCTCCAGCGGCGTGCCTGGCTTCTCGACCGATGACAGCGCGTGGAGATGCGGATTGCGCGCTGACACGCCGACACCGGCGAACAGGCGCACACCGCCGCCCAGCGTGCCGACCTGAATCAGGAACTCGGTTGCGTGACCATCCCGGTCATAATCGGCGAATTTCATGATCGTCGTTATCGGGCGCCGCCTGACCTCGGCAAGGAACGCCGGCCCCGATCTTCCATAATCGGACCACCTCATCGCCCGGCGCTGTAGCCACGCCTTGCCTTCCAGCTTGTCGGCATCCGGGTAATCGAAATGGCCAAATAACGGCTTCAGGTCCATCCGTTCGATTTCACGCCCGTGGCGGCTGCGCACAAGCCAGAGATTGCCATATTCGCCGTAACCGACCCCATTACACGGCAGTGTCATCGTGTAATAAATGTCGTCCGCCGGACAGATGGGGAAGTGTCTACCCAGCCAGACCAACTGCCAGCGTTCCTTGACACCCCCCACCACGAGCGTGCGCTCTTCGCGGATGGTGATACGAGGCTTGGCCCGTGCGATGGCAGCATAGGGCAACCCGGCCAGCACAAGGCCGAGAATCACCGCGAACACTCGCGCGCCGATCCACCACATGTTCCTCATATGTTCATATTAACAACTTACGCCGGGCGATAAAGATGTTTTGTGCTTACGCGCAGAATTTTCGTTCAACGGCTGGCACCGTCCCATTTCGCCATCCGCCGCCTGACGCTGTCGATCGTGTCCATTACCTGCTTCTTCCAGGCTTCGGGGGTTGCGGAATTATACTTGCCGCGACGATCCACGGCTCCAACGGCCCTGCGATTGTCCGTCTGCAAGCGCGTTGTGAACAGATCAGCGTCGTCGCCGACGCCGGCAATGCGCGGCCCCCATTGTTCGCCCCATTTTTCCCAGGCGGCTGCAATTGAGGGGTAAAACACAGGCGTCTTGCCATCGGGCGTGGCGCCAATGGTATTATTGTTATTGCGCGCCTGCGGGCTTGTCGACCACCTCGATTCGAGTGCGGACAGGCCGAGCAACATGTTGACATCGAGATGATATTTCCGGGCAACGACGAGCGCGGCTGTGTAGTTTTTTTCCAGGAACGCCTTGTCCTTCGCGGTAAGGGGCCTCTTATCAAGCCTCGGGGCCGGTATCGGGGGCGTCAGCTTGAAAACCTTCATCTGGCTTGGTTGAGGATCGGCGCTCCCGCCCCCGTTCTGCCCTGCATTGGCGACCCTCGGCGCGGAACCGCCCGGCACCGCCGTGCCAGCGGCTATCGTGTCATTTGTGGCCGGCACGACAAGATCATAGTCCCGCGGCGAGGAGTAGTCTCCCGATTGGTTTGGCATGTAAGCCCCGGCCGCCTGCATTTGCTGGGCACCCACCCCCATCACCGGATGCACATTGGCATCCGCCTGCCGCGTCAGTGCCGCGACGGCCTCCGCCGGCAGCAAACGCCGCGTCGCCGGGTCGATCTGCGCGAGCGAGGTGAAGTCGGTGCCGAGCTGCGCCGCCATGGCAAGGGCCTGGTCGCTCGCCGCGCTTTCGGCGTCGCGGCGGCGTTGCCCGGCGCGGTGGTTGCGGTACAGCAGTTCGCGCGTCGCGGCGGCCTTGCGGTCGTCGGGCCAATCCTGCCCCGCGATCCGCGCCGCCGCCCCCGCCACATCGTCTGGCGCATCGCGCGTCGAACCGGGCGCGCCGAGCAGCGCCATATGGTGCTCGACCAGATTCCGCGTGTCCTCGGGCAGCGCGGCGTACCAGCCCTCCCCCTGTCGCGCGATCAGCCCATCGACCGCCTTTGTCCCAAGCTGCGCCGCCGCCCAGGCCTGCGCCGCATCGCCGCCATAGCGCTGCACCAGGTCGGGCAGCGCGGCGGCGTCGGCGGTCGGCGCGATCACCTGCATCTTGCCGAGCAACACGCGCGGGTCGAGCCGCGGCGTCGGCGGCGCGGTGGTGGCGCCGGCGCGCGCCGCCGCATCGACATCGGCAATCGCGCGGTGATCGGCCATCGACGGCGCGAGCCCGGCCTCGACCTGCGCGCGCGCCGCCGGGCTGATCGCATCGCGCAGCCGGGCAAGATCGGCCGCGGCGTGCACCGGGTCGCGCATCCCCAGCGCATCGAGATGGTCGCGCACGATGCCCGAGCGATAATCGCTCGCCTCCTGCGCGATCGTCGCCGGCGCCTTGCCAGCCATCGCACCCTGGCGGCGCAGCGCCTCGGTGCCGGTCGCCAAATGATGATCGAACAGTTCGGGGTCTTGCGTATTGGCCAGCGCGGCCGCCCGGCTCCGTGCCGGCGGCGCGCGATCGGCGACCGCCTGTGCCACCGCGTCCTGCAATAGGGTATGGGCCCGCGCGGCGGCCAGCGCCGCCTCCAGCCGCCGGCGCAGCGCCGGCTCGGCCTGCGCGCGAAGGCGATCGTCGCCGATCCCGGCCAGCGCCTCGCGATAGGCGGTGCCCAGCCCCTGCTCCACCCCCGGCAAAGCCGCCCGCGCCGCCTGCTCACGCAGCGCGAGCAGCCCATCGTCGCCGTGGAGCAACGCATCGGCATGGTCGCCAAGCCCGGTCGAGGCCGGCCCGCGCGCGGCCATATCCGACGTTACGGCATGACCGTCCGAGGACGCGGTCGGCACCGTGCCATCCGCGCCGATACCGGACAGCGCCGCCCGCAACGCCGTCAGGGCATCGCCGCCATCGCCAGCCGCGCCGCCCCGCCCGTCACCCAGGCCCGCCGCGCCACCCTGATCCTCTTCCACCGGGACGAAAATCGCCATGCCTCATTCCTCACCACACCCGCGCAAGGTGCGGGCGGCTCGGGATTAGCCATTGCTTTCCACAGTTGAATCACGCTGGCGGCAGACATTGCGGGCATCTGTCAAAACAGGTCGTCATGATTGGTCGCCTGGCGTATGGAAAGGCATGCTTCCGATGATCTTCCTCGCCGCCATGTCGCTGTTCCCCGGGGACATTGCTCCGCTGGCACCACAGGGCGACTGGACGCTCGATGCGACGCCGGGCATCTGCCTGGTGCAACGCTCCTATGGCGCCGGAGCGCTCGTGCTCGGGCTGCAGCTCGGTGCCGACGGCGAGCGCGCCGAACTCGTCCTGACCCAAAGTCTTGACGCGTCAGACGCTACGACGTGGCGCGGGCCGGTTCATATCAGACTGATGCCAAGCGACGGTGGCATCGATGGCACAGCCGAAAGCGCGGTGATCGACGGCGGCCGCATCACCCGTATCAGCTCATTACCCAAGCAGTTTGGCGGTTTCGACGCGGCCAACGCGCTGATCGTCGATACCGGTCATGGCGCGCCCCTCGCCTTCGGCGTCAATCAACTGCAAAAAGCGCGCGATATGTTGCGCCGCTGTCATGAGGCACTGGTGCGGAGCTGGGGCATTGACCCGGCACGCTTTGCACCACTCGGTACGGGCAAGGTTGCAGCCAGCTTCTTTGGACCTGACAGATACCCGAAAGCTGCTCTCAGGGCGAGCGAGCAAGGTCGCGCGGGCGTCCTGATCGAGATCCGACCGAGCGGCCATGCCGCCAGCTGCCGCGTCGTCGAAACCAGCCACAGCGAAAGTCTGAACGACGCAACGTGCGATTTCGCGCTTAAAAGGGTAACCTTCACACCGGCGCATGACGGTTCCGGCAAACCCACAACCAGCTGGACGATCCTGTCGATGCGCTGGGTGCTGCCGGACTGACAGCGTCGCTACCGCAACGCCAGCGCCCGCTCCCTGAGCCGCGCCACCGCCGCCGGGTGGATCCCCGGCGCGGTCACCAGCACGCCAAAGGCCTGCGCGGTCGGGGTGTTGAAATCGAGCGGTTCGCCGAACGCGTCGCTCGTCACTGCCCCCGCCTCGCGCGCGATCAGCACGGCAGCGGCGACGTCCCATTCATAGCCCCAGCGCAGCGTCGCGACGAGATCGGCCTCGCCCGCCGCGACCATCGCGATCCTGAGCGCGATCGAATTGGGCTTGTCCACCGCGACCAGGTCGCTGTCGGCTTTGGGCAGGCCGTCGCTCGGTACGCGTGCACCGGCGAACTCACTGCGCGCCGCGACGCGGATCGACGCGCCGTTGCGTGTCGCGCCCTGCCCCGATTCGGCGCGCCACACCTCGCCGCGCGCCGGCGCATCGAGCACACCGAACACCGGCTGCCCGTCCTCGACCAGCGCGACCGACACCGCCCAGCCGGGCCGCCGGCGCAGATAGTCACGCGTCCCGTCGATCGGGTCGACCACCCACAGCAGCCGCCCGGCGAGCCGCGCCGGCGCGTCGATCGTCTCTTCCGACAGCCACCCGGCCTCGGGCAGCAACGCCTCGAGCCGCGCGCGCAACAGCGCGTCGAGCTCGAGATCGACCGCGCATACCGGATTGCCCGGCGATTTCTCCCAGCGCGCGAAGTCGCCGTCCCACTGCGCCAGCGCCCGCGCACCCGCCTCGGCGGCGATGGCGGCCACGGCGTCGGCCAATTTGCGAGTTGCGGTGCCAGCCCGCTCCCCCACCCGGCCTCCCATTTCAGGATACTCTGTTGGGAGGTCGGGTGGGGGAGCGGGCTGGCACCGCTCGATGCGCTTTCAGCGCATCGCCAAAGCCACGCTCAGCCACTCGCCACCGTCATGCCGTCGATGCGGATCGTCGGGACATTGGTGCCGTAACGGAACACCAGGTCGTTGGCCGGGGTCAGCGCGAGGAACATGTCCTTGAGGTTGCCCGCGATGGTGAATTCGGCGACCGGCCCGGTGATCTCGCCCCCTTCGATGCGGAAGCCCGCCGCGCCGCGGCTGTAATCGCCGGTCACGCCGTTGACGCCCATGCCGATCAGTTCGGTGACGTACACGCCGTTCGCGATGTCGCCGATCAGCGTCTCGGGCGGGACGACGCCGGCGGCCATATAGAGGTTGCTCGTCGACACGCCCGGCGCGCCGTTGACGCCGCGCGCGGCATGGCCGGTCGGCTCGAGCCCGAGCTGACGCGCCGCGGCGCTGTCGAGCAGCCAGGTCTCAAGCATGCCGTCGGCGATGATCGCGGTCGGCGACACCGGCAGCCCCTCGCCGTCGAACGGTCGCGAGCGCAGGCCATGCGGGCGGTGCGGATCGTCGGCGACCTGCACGCCGGGCGCGAACACCCGCGTGCCGAGCGCGTCGAGCAGGAAGCTGGTCTTGCGCGTGATCGCCTGTCCGCCGATCGCACCGATCAGATGGCCGAGCAGGCTAGACCCGACGCGCGGATCGAGGATCACCGGCACCGCGCCGCTCGCCATCCGCCCGGGATTGACGCGCGCGACGGCACGCTCGCCAGCGCGGCGACCGATCGACGCGGGATCTTCCAGCGCGGCACGGTGGCGCGCGCTATGATAGTCGTAATCGCGCACCATCGCGCCACCCTCGCCCGCCAGCACGCTGGCCGAGACGCCGTAGCTGGTCGCCGCATAGCAGGCCGCAAAACCATGGCTGGTCGCGATCGCCCATTGCGCGCGGTGCGCGTTGGCTCCGCCGCCCTCGCTGTTGGTCACACCGGCGACCGCGCGCGCGGCATCCTCGGCGGCAAGTGCGGCTGCCTTGAGCTCTTCGGGCGCAACCGCCCCGCCATCGTCGAGGTCGAGCTGCGGCGGCGCGCCTTTCAGCAAGCGATCCTCCGGCGCGAGCCCGGCCCAGGCATCCTCGGGCGCCTCGCGCGCCATCGCCACGGCGCGCTCGACCAGCGCGCTCAGCGCGTCATAGGACAGGTCGGACGACGACACGCTCGCCGAGCGCTTGCCGACGAACACGCGCAAGCCGAGTTCGGCACTTTCGGATCGCCCGACATCCTCCAGCGCGCCGAGCCGGATCGACACGTCGAGCGCGGTGTCGGCGGCATAGACTGCGTCGGCGGTGTCGGCACCGGCGGCTACCGCACGCGCCACGATATCGGCGGCGCGTTCCTGCGCCTCTTGGTTGGTCAGCATGCGCGCGACTTAGGGAGCCGGAAGGCGAAGGTCAAAGCGACATTCCCTCTCCCCTCGGGAGCGGGAGGGAGCCGCGCAGCGGCGGAAGGGTGAGGGCGGCAGGTCGCCGACACGCGCGACAGCAGGAAGAATGGCTCACACGGAGACGCGGGGGTATCTCATCCAGCCGAACCGGAATGTGCCACAACACAGAGATTGTTCTCGCGAAGGCGCGAAGGCACTCGCCTCCGCGTCTCCGCGTCTCCGCGTGATCAATCTTCTTCGCGCCGTCGCGCCTTCGCGTGAGCAAAAGGCCCCATGCGAAGCGCCAGCAAGATCAGATCGCCGTCCCCACCACTACGCACGCCAGGAACATCAGCAAGCCGGCAAAGCGGTTCGAGCGGAACAGCGCCAGCGCCTTGTCGCCGTCCGCCGCGTCGATCCGCACCACCTGCAGCCCGAGATGCCCCGCGATCGGCAGCAAGGCGAGCAGTGCCAGCGGCTCGGGCCGCACCAGCCAGATCGCCCCGGCCCATAGCGCCAGCGCGGCGCCGTAGAACGCCGCGACACCCTCGCGCACCCGCGTCCCCATGCGCAGCGCCGAGGAGCGCACCCCGATCATCGCATCGTCCTCGCGGTCCTGCAGCGCGTAGATCGTGTCATAACCGACCACCCAGCATATGCTTCCGGCGTAGAGCAGCAGGCCGGGTGCCGCGAGCCTGCCCCACACATCGGCCCAGCCGACCAAAGCCGCCCAGGAAAAGACGATGCCCAGCCATGCCTGCGGCCACCAGGTGATGCGCTTCATGAAGGGATAGGCGGCGACCGGCGCGAGGCTCGCCAGCGCGACGATCGCGGCATAGACGCCGAGCTGGAGCAGCACGACCAGCCCGCCGAGGCACAGCAGTAGCAGCCAGGCCCAGGCCGCGCGCAACGACACCGCACCGCTCGCCAGCGGCCGGCTGCGCGTCCGCGCGACCTGCTTGTCGAGGTCGCGGTCGACGATGTCGTTATAGACGCACCCCGCGCCGCGCATCGCGATGGCGCCGAGCAGCAGCCACAGGATCAACCGCCACCGCTCGATCGCGCCGCCGGCCAGCGCCACGCCCCACGCGCCCGGCCAGAACAGCAGCCACCACCCGATCGGCCGATCGAACCGCGCCAGCAAGGCAAAGGCGCGCAAGCCCGGCGGCAGCGCACCGACAGGGCCGCGATGCTGGGTATCGGGGACGATTTCGGCGGGCGTGGTCATGGCGCCGCTGTGCCACAATGCGGCGAACGCGAAAACCGCGTTACCGCGTCGGTGCCGCATCCATTGCGTTGGTGACCGCCACGTCGGCGGGAGCTTCGCTTTTCTCCGCTTGCTTCGGCGGCGCATGCTCGCTCAACGCCAGCGGCATGGTCTGCGGCTTTCCGAGCGCATGCGACCACGGGTTCATGCCCACGCAATAGCCCGACAGATTGCCGCACTGGCGCACTTCGCCAGTGTCGCTGTCGACGACCACGATCACCGCCTGGTCGTCGCCGACAGTCGCCATCGCCTTGTCGGCCGGCTTGTCGGCATCGCGCATTTTCGTCCAGGTCCGGTCGGCAGCGTAGAGCCCGACACCGGCAAACCGCCCATGCGGCGCGCTCTTCGAAACGTCGAACGGGCGGTTGCACCCGCCCAGCGTCGATCCAGCGAGCAAGAGCATCCCGAGATATACGGCTTTCATCGCACCCTCCCGTTGAAGTCCTGTAATCCATATCATGACAGTGGGGATTACGGCGAGGACTTATTGGTCCACTTTGGCGCCAGTTCCCGGGATGACGCCCGCGTCGCCACCGGGTAGGACGCCCGCATGCCCGCCACCCCCGCCTGGCCACCGCAATCGACCCCGCGGCTTTACGTCGAGAGCGAACTCGCGCCCGGCCCGCTGCGCATCCTCGGCCCGCCCGCGCATTACCTGATCGCGGTGATGCGTCTGAAGGCCGGTGATCCGGTCAAGCTGTTCGACGACGCGACCGGCGAATGGCTCGGCGTGGCGAACAATGTCGGCCGCCGCGACATCGTGCTCGACGTTACCGAGCGGCTGCACGAACGCGAGGCAGTGCCCGATCTGTGGCTGTGCGCCGCGCCGCTCAAGAAAGGCCGGATCGACTGGATGGTCGAAAAGGCCTGCGAACTCGGCGTTGCGCGCGTCGTGCCGGTCGTCACGCGCCGCAGCGTGGTCGACAACCCCAAGGCCGATCGGCTGCGCGCGCACATGGTCGAGGCGGCCGAGCAATGCGGCCGCACCGCGCTGCCCGAACTGGCCGAGACGGTGAAGCTCGCCGCGCTGCTGCGCGACTGGCCGGCCGGCCGCGCGCTGTTCTTCGCCGACGAAACCGGCGGCGCCCCCGCGCTGGAGGCGATACGCGCCCACCCCGGCCCCGCCGCGATCCTGATCGGCCCCGAAGGCGGCTTCGACAGCGACGAACGCGCCGCGATCCGCGCGACGCCCGGCGCGGTCGGCATCTCGCTCGGCCCACGCATCCTGCGCGCCGACACCGCGGCGGCGGCGGCGGTCAGCCTGTGGATGGCCGCCAACGGCGACTGGTGAGATTTTGGTGCAGACGCCCTCCGCGCATTGACGATGAGTGATGGGGAACTAGCGTCGCGGCATGTGGAAAAGCGCGATCGCCCTGACGGCCGTCACGATGCTATCCGGTTGCGCGGACGGCTGCGGCAATATGACGGTCATTCGTAGCCAGTCGCCCGACGGCAGGCACGACGCGACACTGTTCCAGCGCGACTGCGGCGCGACGACCGGCTTCTCCACGCAGATTTCCGTCCTCGACCATGGCGCATCGCCGTCCGGCAGCGGTAACGCTTTCCGTGCGGACGACGATCACGGCGCGGCCGCCGCAGGTTCATGGGGCGGCTCATGGGCCGAGGTGAAATGGCTCACATCGGATCATCTGTTGATCCGCTACGCGACACAGTCCCGCATCTTCGCACAAGAATCGGAAGTGTCGGGCGTACGGATCACCTATCAGTCGGTCGCTCACTGATCAGGTCCCACCCCGTAGCAAACCGAAACTTGCTGGCGGGCCACCGACACCCCAGCTATGGCGCGAGCATGACCACGCATCTCGACACCAAGGCCGCATCACCGACGATCGAGTCGCGCGACCAGCTCATCGCCAGCTTCGCCAATGGCGAGAAGCCCCCGGCCGCGTGGCGCATCGGCACCGAGCACGAGAAGTTCGTCTACGCGCTCTCCGACCACCATGCACCGAGCTATGACGAGAAGGGCGGCATCCGCGACCTGCTCGACGCGCTGACCGCCTATGGCTGGAAGCCCGTGCTCGAAGGCGGCAAGGTCATTGCCATGTCCGGCGCCGATGGCAGCATCAGCCTCGAGCCCGCCGGCCAGTTCGAGCTGTCGGGCGCGCCGCTCGAAAACCTCCACGAGACCTGCGCCGAAACCGGCCGCCATCTCGAACAGGTCAAGGCGGTCGGCGACCGGCTCGGCATCGGCTTTCTCGGGCTGGGCATGTGGCCCGACAAGACCCGCGCCGAGCTGCCGACCATGCCCAAGGGCCGCTACGCCATCATGCTGCGCCACATGCCGCGCGTCGGCAGCATGGGCCTCGACATGATGCTCCGCACCTGCACCATCCAGGTAAATCTCGACTATCGGTCCGAAGCCGACATGGTGAAGAAGTTCCGCGTCGGCCTCGCGCTGCAACCGCTGGCGACCGCCTTGTTCGCCAACTCGCCCTTCACCGAAGGCAAGCCCAACGGCATGCTCAGCTACCGCAGCCACATCTGGTCCGACACCGACCCGGCGCGCACCGGCATGCTGCCCTTCGTGTTCGAGGACGGCTTCGGCTATGAGCGCTATGCCGAGTACGCGCTCGATGTGCCGATGTACTTCGTCTACCGCAACGGCAAATATATCGACGCCGCCGGCCTTTCGTTTCGCGACTTCCTCAAAGGCCAGCTATCGGTCCTGCCCGGCGAGAAGCCGACGCTCGACGACTGGAACGACCATCTCTCGACCGCCTTCCCCGAGGTGCGCCTCAAGACCTTCCTCGAAATGCGCGGCGCCGATGGCGGCCCATGGGGTCGGATCTGCGCGCTGCCTGCGCTGTGGGTCGGGCTGCTCTACGACGACGGCGCGCTCGACGCGGCGTGGGACGTGGTCAAGAACTGGACGATGGACGAACGCGAGGCGCTGCGCAGCGCGGTACCCAAACTCGCGCTTGACGCCCCGATCCCCGGCGGCGGCAAGCTGAAGGACATCGCCGGCGCGGTGCTCGACATCGCCACCGCCGGCCTCACCGCGCGCGCGCGCTTCGATACCTCGGGCAGCAACGAGACCGGTTTCCTCGACCCGCTGCGCGACATCGTCCGCACCGGCAAGGTCCCGGCGCAGGCGCTGCTCGATCGCTATTACGGCGCGTGGGGCGAGGACGTCAGCCGGGTGTACGAGGAAATGCGCTTCTGATCCTTCAGGCCGCCCCCCGCGGGAGCGCAGCACGTTGCACGGCGTCGTGCCATAATAGTTGACCAACCCGCTGTTCTATTGACGCTTTGTCAATATATCGATGGCCAAGGATGTTGCGGGAGCCGGCACGTGATGCCTGGGGCGCAGCGCCTGACCTTGCCGGAGCGATTCCGGCGAAGCGGCAGATGTGTGAAGGACGAGGCATGATGCATCGCCAGTTCGACCGCGCGGGCACCCGCATCTCGCTTGGCACCGACGTACCGGCGAGCGACGAACGTCGCTCCGATACGCGCACCCTGTCGATCTTCCGCGTCGCGAAATTGATGACGCACGCCGAATCGCTCTGCGTCGTGCGCAACATTTCGTCCGGCGGGCTGATGGCGGAGACGTATGAATCGCTCGCCGTCGGCCAGACGATCCACCTCCAGTTCGCCTCGGAGATCACGCTCTCCGGAACGGTCGTCTGGCAGCGCGACCGCCTGGCCGGTATCCAGTTCGACGCGCCGATCGACGTCTTCGAACTCTTGCGGCCGACCTCGAATCTCCGTCCGATACGCTTCCGGGATCGCCCGCCGCGCGTCCACGTGTCGGGACAGGTCGAACTCCGTGCGGGCGCCCATTATCACCGCGCGAAACTGTGCGACATTTCGCAGGGCGGCGCGAAATTGATCGTGCCCGAACCGCTGCGCATCGACGAGGAAGTCGTGCTGCGCGCCGGCACGCTGAACCCGCTGCGCGGCAATGTCCGCTGGCAGGATGCCGATGCGATCGGGGTCGCGTTTCACAGCCCGGTACCGCTCGAAGAACTCACGCGCTGGATGGGCGCTGTCCGCCGGACATCGCTGCCCGACGGATCAGCACGGTTGCCGGCCCCGCGACCATGATCATGCACGCGAGCCAAGCGCCAGATCGTCGACCAGCCGGCCCGTCAATGCCCGGTCCCAGGGCGACCAGCCGCGCGACTGCCTGATGAAATCGTCGAAGGAAGCGGCATTGTACCGCCTGACGAGACTGCCGTCGTGCAGGCGATATTTGTAGATCTTCCCGGCATGGAAGTGAAAGCGCGCGCCGAACACCGCGAGCCGGGTGAAGAAATCATAGTCCGACGATCGCGTCATGAAGCTGTTATAGGGAAACATCAGCGCCAGGTTCCGCCGACAGGCCGACGAGCCGTGCGGGATGAAGTCGTAGCGCGCCAGCGCGGCGGGATCGAACGCGATGACGGGATCGCTGCTCGTCTCGACGAAACGGTCGGCCGTACAGTCCCAGACATCGAAATCGGCATAGAACACGTCGCAGCCATGGGTGGCGAAGGCATCGAGCGTGCAGCGCGCGCGGTCGGGGTAGAAGATGTCGTCGGAATCGGCGACGGCGATGATCGGCGCACGCGCCAGCGCATTGCCGAAATTGCGCGCGCAGGCGGCGTTCGACCCGTGGCGGCCGTCAAGGCGAAACGGCCGGATCCTGGCATCGCGGAACGACGCGACGACCTCCCGCGTCGCTTCAGCATCGGCCGAATTGTCGTCGACGACGATCAATTCCCAATCGCCCGCCGTCTGCGCCACGATCGAGCCGATCGCCTCGCCCAGCATCGCCGCACGATCGCGGACCGGCATGACGAAGCTGATGCTGGGTTCCATGCCGAGATTCCGTTCGAGGGCGTTGGTCGTCGCTGGAAGATGACAGCGACGGGTGCGAAGGCCACCAATTAATGTGCCCAGCACCCACCGTCCACATGGGGGCGCCGGCGTGCACGCCATCATGCCCCCGGCTGCATCATAGCTCGACCGCCCGATGCCAGGATGCGCCGCATACCCACGGCCGGAGCGATCATCATCAAGTCCCGCACAACCTACGCCCTCGCCGCGCTCATCGTCTTCCTGATCGAAGCCGGCATCGCCGCCTTCGTCCATGACGCCTTGGTCCGCCCCTGGCTCGGCGACGGCCTCGCGGTGGTGCTGGTCTACCTCGCGGTCAGGGCGGCGACCCGGCTCGGCGTGCGCTGGTCCGCCGCCATCGCGCTGGCGGTCGCCTGCGCCATCGAGGGCGGCCAGGCGATCGGAGTCGTTGCCATGCTCGGCCTGCAACACTGCCGGGTCGCCCGCGTGGTCCTTGGCACCGGCTTCGACCCATGGGATTTCCTCGCTTATGCCGGCGGTGCCGCCACGGTCCTCATCGCGGAGGCGGCGCACCGCCATTGCATTGCCCCGGCGGCGGGCACGGCTTAACCGGGCGCTCCTGTGTGGCGCGCCGTGCCGCGCGGACTGGAAAGTGGCGATTCGCATGACCACACCGACGCCGACCGATCTGCTGCTGCCCAATCGTGTCGGCCTGTCGTCGGACATCGCCTATCTGCGCGCCGCCTACCCCCCGCCGGGATGGCGCGCGCATGGCAATTTCGGCGAACTCGCGGCGTTCTGGCTGCAGGTTCATGACAGTCTGCGCACTCAGGGCAGCGCACTACAGCAGGTGATGTCGGTTTTCCGCGAAGACCGATCCGACGCCGCGGCGTTCCAGCGCCTCTTCGTCCCGCGCCTCAACCATTTCCTGCAGCATCTGCACGGCCATCATCAGATCGAGGACGCCGCCTATTTCCCCAAATTCCGCGCGCTCGACCCGCGCATGGCGGCGGGCTTCGACCTGCTCGAGAGCGACCATATGATCATCCATGAAGCGCTGACCGCCTTGCTCGACACCGCGCGCGCGCTGCTCGCCGCGCTCGCCCGCGACGACGACACCCGCCGCCACGCCGCCGATCTCCACACCGATGCCGCCGACCGGCTGCGCGCGCTCCTCCATCGGCATTTGTCGGACGAGGAGGAACTCGTCATCCCGGCGATGCTCGAACATGGCGAACGCTGCGTCGCCTGAGCGCGCGCCGCGTCTGCCGTCCTTGTCAGCCCGCGTCGGTGGCCGCGCTCGTCTCGACCGCCGCCGCGCGCTGGCGCCCCAGCGCCCAGTCGAACGCGCGCGGCACCAGGCCGTTGCGGTCCATCCACGCCGAATATGCCTGGTAGGCCGGGTCGAGCTTCAGATGCCGCTCCTCGGTTCTGGCACGCCAGTAATAGACCCCGCTGACGCAGCCGAGAATGATCGTCGCGCGCGCCGCATCGATCAGCGATCCGGTCGTCAGGAACGGGATGGTCGAGATCCACCAGAACAGGTTCTTCGACAGATAGGCCGGGTGGCGCGTAAAGGCATAGGGGCCGTGCGTCAGGATGCCGCGGTTGGTCAGGTTGGAGAAGCGGAAGCCGAAGGCGACCGTTGCCCAGGCATAGATCGCGGTCAGCGCGACGAGCACCGCGCCGGTGCCCGCCAGCATCACCGGATGGCCGGCGAACCAGTGCATCCAGTCCGACGTGCCGGGGTGGTAATCGAGCGGCCCGCCATCGCCCATCAGGATGAACGGCGGGTAGCAGATCAGCGCCGCCATCCAGCCCACGGCATAGGGCGTGGCGGTGCGGATGTGCGAATCGAACGGCCTCATCGCGAGGATATAGCCGACCGTCGCGAACGCGACGTCGATCACGAACATGAAGGTGATCAGCCAGTTGGCCAGCGCGACCGGATCGTGCAGCACGGCCGAGAGATCGCCGCGCACGAAATCGCCGAAGCCGCCCGGCACGATCGCCAGCATGAAGGCAAGGAAGAAGGTCTTCACCCCCCAGCTGCGCAGATGGTTCCATATCGCCTCGCGATCGACCGGTTCGTCGAGCCCCATCAGCCACGCACCGAGCGACCAGCAACCGTCCTTCGGCTGGGTCGCGCGCTGGTCGAGCAGGATGATATAGGGAATCGAGGCGACGAACAGGATCGGCGCTGCATAGCCGAAGCACCACATCGCAAAGGCGAAATTGCCCTGCCAGTAGAAGCGCCCGGTGCCGTAGATCAGCGCGATCCCGGCCCAGGTGAGCCACAGCCCGGCCAGCTTGGTCAGGCTGATGTCGATCGTCTCGCGCCACGGCTTCGGGCTCGACCAGTCGAGTCCGGTCGAGGCGTTGCGGTGCACCTTGTCGACCAGCACCGCCCATAACAGCATCGGCAGTCCGCACGCCACGAGGTTGACCAGCGCCGCGAACGGCCCGTCCATCCCGTAGAAGCGCGCCACGCCGACCCAGCTCAGCAGCCCGGCAAGCCCGGCAAGGCCACAGCCGGTCGACACGGCGGAAGCGGGGCGCGGATCGGCCTTGGCCGCGGCGGCGAGGGCGGTATCGTGATACATGGCAGCGGGATTAGCCCGAAAATGGTAAGCAACCCGTGAAGGATGCGCGTAGCACCCGATCCACCTTTTCCGCTCTCGTGCTCCTGCGCACGCAGGCGCCCAGGATGACGGAGCGCAACGCTCCTGGCTCTGGGTTCCTGCATGCGCGGGACCACGTGCCACTTGTCATCCCGGGAAGATCGCCGAGCTACCCGCCCGCCGCTACTTCCCCCGCGCCTTGGCAATCGCCGCGCGCAGCACGGCGGGATCGAAGCCGTTGCGTGCCTTGCCCGTGCCGATCAGCCACGCCGGGAGCGCCGTCCCGTGATGCTCGACCATCGCCCGGTCGTTGCGGTTGAGTTCGGCGAGGATCGGGCTGTCGATCAGCGCGTCGCCGCTCAGCGGCGGCAGGCTCGCCGGATCGACGCCCACCGCCTTGAGCGCCGCGGCGATGCCCGCCGGGCCGGGGTCGCCGGCGGCGTCGAGCGCGTGGTGGAACCTGCTCCAGTCGGCGCCGGTCTGCGCGACCGCCACGCTGGTCATCGCCGCCTGGCGCCCCTCCTCCTCGTTGACGAGGATGAGATAGACGACTCTCAGATGCGGGTCGGCGGCGATCAGCGCGTCGATCACCGGCTGCGCCGCGCGGCATGCCGGGCAGGCATAGTCGGCGAAGACGATCAGCGTCACGTCGCCGTCCGCCGCGCCCAGCCAGGCATGACCGAACGGCACCCCGAACGGCCGGTCCTCGAGCCGCGGCGCCAGCGCCGGATCATCGTCGCTCGCCGGCGCGGTCTCGGCCTGCTGGGCGGCCGCGTCGGGTGGGCTGGTCGTCTGCGCTCCGGCGGGCCAGGCCAGGCCGAGCAGAATAACCGCGAGCAGTTGGCGACAGGTCATGGTGCCGGCCCTCTCCACGGGCAGATGGGGTGCCCGATGTTGCGCCGCTCCGGCCCGCGTCACAAGCCCTTTGCCGCACCTGCGCGAAATCGGACGCACGCCGCCGACCCCCTTGTGGATGGCGATCGACGCGCCATCCGGCACGACGGTCAACGTTGCTCCAGCTCGCTCGCATTCCAGCCGCCGCCCATTACCTGGTACAACTGCACCCGCGCGGTCCGCGCGTCGGTTGCCAGCCCGACCAGCGCCAGCTGCGCGCTCAACAGGCCGCGCTGCGCGTCGAGCTGTTCGAGATAGGAGGAATAGCCCACGCGATAACGATTCGTCGCCAGCCGGAACGCCTCGGCCAGCGTGTCGCGCTGGTGCCTCGCCAGCGCGATCTGTTCGTCGAGATGCTTGCTCGTCGCCAGCGCGTCCTCGACCTCGCGGAAGCTGGTCAGGAGAGTCGGCTTCGCGCAGTTCGCCGCGTTCGATCAGGACGCGATCGACAACAAGGCGTTCCTCGCCGCCGGCAAGCTGACCATGCCGGTGCTGGCGATCGGCGGGGCCAAGTCGTTCGGCCCGACGATGGCGGCGGTGATGCGCTTCGCCGCCAGCGACGTGACCGAGGGCGTGATCCCCGATGCCGGCCACTGGCTGATGGAGGAGCAACCCGCCGCGACGGTGACGATGGTGCGCGGCTTCCTCGACGCGAAGAAGTAAACGAACGGGCGCGCCGGTCGCGACGGTGGCCGGCTTGCCAAAGCACCCCGCCCGCCGCAGACGAAAGCCCGACATGGGCAGAGGATCGCGGGCAGCATGACACCCTTGAACGGCATCCGCGTGCTCGACTTCGGGCGCTACATCGCCGGGCCGTACTGCGCCGCCTTGCTCGGCGACTATGGCGCCGAAGTGATCCGGGTCGAGCGGATCGGCGGCAATGAGGACCGCTTCATCGCGCCGGTCGCCGAGGACGGGTCCGGCGCGGCGTTCCTCCAGCTCAACCGCAACAAGAAGTCGCTCGCGCTGGCGCTGGGCAGCCCCGGCGGGCGCGAGATCGTGCGGCGGCTGGTCGCGACCGCCGACATCGTTATCGCCAACATGCCGGCCGATGCGCTGGCCAGGGCGGGGCTCGACCTCGCCTCGCTGACCGCGATCAGGCCCGACATCATCCTCGTCACTGCCTCGGCGTTCGGCGACGAGGGACCGATGGCGCACAGCGTCGGCTTCGACGCGGTCGCGCAGGCGATGTCGGGGGTCGTCGCGCTGACCGGCACCGAGGACCAGCCGTATCGCGCGCAGGTCAATTATGTCGACTTCGCCACCGCGCTGCACGGCGCGTTCGGTGCGATGCTCGCGCTGCGCGAGCGCGACCGCACCGGACGCGGGCAGCAGGTGTCGGGCTCGCTGCTCGGCAGCGCGGCGGCGATGGCGAACGTGCTGAGCATCGACCATGCGCTGACCGGAATCGAACGCCGGCCGCTCGGCAACCGCAGCTTCGGATCGTCGCCGACCGACCTGTTCCGCACCAGCGACGGCTGGATCATGACGCAGGTCGTCGGCAACCCGATCTTCGCGCGCTGGGCGAGACTGGTCGGCGCACCCGAACTGATCGACGATCCGCGCTTCGCCGACGATATCAAGCGCGGCGACAATGGCGCGGCGCTGAGCGCGGTGATGGCGACGTGGTGCGCGAACCGGACGACGCGGGAGGCGATGGCGGCGCTGGGCGAAGCGCGCGTGCCGGCGGGCGAGATGCTCGCGCCCGGGCAAGTGATGGCGCACCCACAGGTGCAGGCGATGGGCTATGTCGAGCAGGTCGACTATCCCGGCACCCCCGGCCCTGCCCCGATCGTCGGCGCGCCGATCACGCTGAGCGGCAGCCCGCGCGACCCGATGCGCCGCGCGCCGTTGGTGGGGGAGCATAGTGCCGCGATCCTTGCCGGGCTGGGGTATAGCGCGGGCGAGATCGCGGCGTTCGTCGCGGCGCGGGCGGTGCAGGTGGGTGGGTGAGGCTACTCCCCTCCCCTTCAGGGGAGGGGTGGGGGGTGGGCCAGTGCCGCGAGCGCTGCATTCGGGGATAGGCCCCACCCCAACCCCTCCCCTGAAGGGGAGGGGCTTAAAGAACGCAGCCACATGGCGAAACCCGCCGCGCTTCGGTAGAGCGCGGGGATGTTGCGTCTGACCGAACTCTCCTTGCCGCTCCACCATCCGCCCGAGGCGTTGCCGGCGGAGATCTGCAAGCGGCTGCGCATCACGCCGCGCGAGCTGGTCAAGCATGTCGTCGCGCGGCGCGCGCACGATGCGCGCGACAAGAGCGATATCCAGCTGGTCTATTCGGTCGACGTCAATGTGAAGGACGAGGCCGCCGTGCTGGCGCGGTGCCGCAAGGACCAGCGCGTGCAGCGCACCCCCGACACGCGCTACCGCTTCGTCGGCAAGGCGCCCGAGGGGCGCAGCGGCCTGCGTCCGGTCGTCGTCGGCACGGGGCCGTGCGGGCTGTTCGCCGGGTTGATCCTCGCGCAGATGGGCTATCGCCCGATCATCCTCGATCGCGGCAAGGTAGTGCGCGAGCGGACCAAGGACACCTGGGGGCTGTGGCGGCGCAGCGTGCTCGACCCCGAGAGCAATGTGCAGTTCGGCGAGGGCGGTGCGGGGACATTCTCCGACGGCAAGCTCTACAGCCGGATCAAGGACGCGCGCCATCTCGACCGCAAGGTGCTGACCGAGTTCGTCAAGGCCGGCGCGCCGCCCGAGATATTGACCGAGGCGCATCCGCATATCGGCACGTTCCGGCTGGTGACGATGGTCGAGAGCATTCGCGCGACGATCGAGGCGCTGGGCGGTGAGTATCGCTTCGGCACGCGCGTCGACGGGGTCGATATCGCGACTGACGCCAGCGGCATGCGGCGGATGCGCGGGCTGCACCTCAATGGCGGCGGTTATATCGAGGCCGACCGCGTTGTGCTGGCGATCGGCCATAGCGCGCGCGACAGCTTCGCGATGCTTCACGCGGCCGGCGTTTATGTCGAGGCCAAACCCTTTTCGATCGGCGTCAGGATCGAGCATCCGCAAAGCTGGATCGACCAGGCGCGGTTCGGCACCGATGCGGGCAACGAGATCCTCGGCGCCGCCGAATATCATATCTCGCACCACTGCTCGAACGGGCGGACGGTCTACAGCTTCTGCATGTGCCCCGGCGGCACGGTGGTGGCGGCGACATCCGAAGAGGGCCGTGTCGCGACCAACGGGATGAGCCAATATTCGCGCAACGAGCGCAACGCCAATTCGGGCTTCGTCGTGGCGATCGACCCGGCGCGCGATTATCCCGGCGACCCGCTCGCCGGCATCGCCTTCCAGCGGCACTGGGAATCGCAGGCCTATGTCGCGGGCGGATCGAGCTATCGCGCCCCGGCGCAGCGGCTCGGCGACTTCCTTGCCGGGCGGCCATCGGAAGCGCTGGGCAGCGTCGTCCCGTCCTATCGCCCCGGCGTGCAGCCGACCGACCTGGCGCAGTGCCTGCCCGACTTCGCAGTGACGGCGATGCGCGAGGCGATCCCGGTGTTCGGGCGGCAGATCCCCGGTTACGACCATCCCGATGTGGTGATGACCGGGGTCGAGACGCGCACCTCCTCGCCGGTGCGCTTCACGCGCGGCGAGGATTTCCAGAGCCTCAACACCGAAGGGCTGTTCCCGGCCGGCGAGGGCGCGGGTTATGCCGGCGGCATCCTGTCGGCGGCGGTCGACGGCATCAAGGTGGCGGAAGCCGTGGCGCTGAGCCTGGGCGACGCGGTGCGCCCGGCGGCTTGAGCGGCCGCGCGGCGCGGGCGATAAAGTAAAGCACGCGCTGCGCAGCGTTGATCGCAGCCGCGCATGGCCGGAAATCGCCCGCGGCAAATATTCATCCGGCCGCCATGGCGCGGACGCCCTGTCAAGGCGCGCGACATGATCTTGGAAGTGCCAAGTAACGCATGATTTCTGGAGACCATGGCAGGGCGACGCGGCAGCGCCGGCCGCACATGGTTTACTTTGGCGCGCGGCCGCGGCGATCGACCAGACCGCGATTGCCAACAGCGCATTACGCGACATGGGCGACCGCTTTGCTTGTCGACATCTTGCCGACTTTTGGGGGCGTTTTCTTATTTGGGCGCCGTGCTTGCGGGGCGGGGAATGGCGGGCGGCGGGAATCCAACATGCGACCTCCTGTCGCGCCGGAGCAGGCGCCTGGTGGTGGCAGGATAGTGTCGGCGGGGAGATGGCTGAATCAGCGCGGGCGGACGGGTCGGGGCCTGCCGGCCGCAACGCCCGGCGCCGTTTCACATTCCCGTCGCATCGCGCTGCTACGGCCCCCGCAGTCCGGGGCGTCGGTTGCGCGCCGCCGGCCATCGCGGGGGAAATGCAATGTTCCGCAAGGCGCCGCGAACGGTGTTCGCCCTGTTCTCACTGCTGCTGCTCGGCTTTACGGCGGCGGCGGCACAGCAGTTGAACGTCGCGCCGGTAGAGCATGCGCAACTGCTCGGCGCGCTCGCGCTGGAAGGGGAAGTGTTTCACGTCCAGGGGGTCGATCTCGACCGCCGCCGCATCTGGGTGACCTCGGTCGACCGGGCAAACCGCCGCGGTTATCTCCACGAGTTCGACCGCGCGACGGGGCGGTTGCTGCGGCGCGTGGAGCTGACCGACGGGGCGCGCTATCATCCCGGCGGCATCTCGCTGCACGGTCGCTCGATCTGGGTGCCGGTCGCGGAAATGACGCCGAACAGCTCCGCCGTGATCGAGGAGATCGACACCGCGACGCTGCAGATCCGCCGCCGCATCCATGTCGCCGACCATCTGGGCTGCGTGGCGGTATCGGACAGCACGCTGATCGCGGGCAATTGGGACAGCCGCCTGCTGTACGTCTTCGATCGGCGCGACGGGGACCGCGTGAGGATCGTGCCCAACCCCAGCGCGACGCCTTTCCAGGATATCAAGCTGATCGGCGGGCAACTGGTCGGCGGCGGGCCGCTGACCTTGTGGAGCGGCACGATCGACTGGATCGACCTGGCATCGATGAAGCCGGTGCGCACGCTGCGCGCCGGCGCGACGGACCGCGCCGCGCCCTATAGCGGCGAAGGCATGACGCTGAAGGGCCGCGACCTGTACCTGATCTCGGAAGACGGGCCGAGTCGGCTGTTTCACTTCCGGCTGGATGTTTAGCGCGGGGGGCGGCCGCGTGCGGTCGAACGATTGTTGGCGGCGCGCGGCATTCGGGCACCATTGGCACGTGTTATCGCGGGGCCAAGGATTTGCGGATGGAAGCACCTGCCGCCCAAAGCGTTGGCCTTGTCGGCGACGGCGATGAGATCGCCGCGA
>JBBRSN010000083.1:0-20388 GCA_038245375.1 Sphingomonadales bacterium
CAGGGCCAGCGCTCACCAGCGCCATTCAGCACCTCGCAGCGGGCGTCGTTTTCGCCGCTGCCGCAGTCGAGATACTGCCGCAGGAGATGCACGGCGCTTCGCCGGTTGCGACATTCATCGGCGGCGCTCTTGGCGTTGTCGCCATGCTCTCGCTCAAGTCGATAGAGGGCCGGATCGGTGGTCCACTCGGGATGCTCGGTGCGGTTGGTACCGATATCCTGATCGACGGTCTGGTGCTCGGTCTCGGCTTTATCGCCGGCGCCAGGGCCGGCCTGCTCCTCACGATCGCCCTTACGTTTGAAGTGCTGTTTCTCGGCGTGACGATCACCGAGGGGCTTGGCGAAACGGTGCGGTCAAAGGCGAAGATCGTCGCGATCACTACGGCAATCGGGCTACTGATGCCGCTGGGCGCTTTGCTCGCCGTGCCGGTCGCGCTGTTCCCACCTGTCGTGATTACGGGGTTCCTCAGTTTCGGCCTGATCGCGCTTCTCTATCTCGTCACCGAGGAACTGCTGGTCGAAGCCCATGAGAAGCCTGATAGCCCACTCATCAGCGCGATGTTCTTTGTCGGCTTCCTGTCCTTGCTGCTGCTCGAGGAAGTGATCGCGTGACCCCTGCGGTGCTGGCCATCGGACGCCAAGAGCCGTGGGCCGACGGGGACAAAGAGAAGGACGAGCCTTGGCTTGCTTCAGCATCGGCCAACCCTGATCGCCGGCTGACCAAGGGCGCTTGGAGGCGCGATTGGGTTGATGACGCCCCGGGCCTGTTATCGGTGATGCCCTGGTGCGCGATGCCAAGCCGCTCCCGGCCAGCAAAGAGAGCCGCCGCATGCGGCTGGCGAAACCTGCGCGACGCTGGTCGGCGCCGCGCGGTTCGGGCGCTGAGGGGAATCAGCCATTTATAGGCTGGATCACATCTCGCGAGCGCTGTCGCTCACCTACCAGCCGCGATGTGCTTCGCTCTCAATCCACTGGCCGATGCGATCGTAGCGATAGGCGATGGCGGCGATGGCTCTGCGGTCTCCCTCGCGGCACTCGTGGTGCTGCCGGTCTTCCAGGCGATCGATTGCCGTGTGGATGCGGTCCGCATCGTCGTCATCGATCTCGTTCTCGTCAACTTCGTGGCGAAGTCGATCCTCGAGCTGATGCGCCCGCTGCCCCGAGCAGATGACCCGCGCCAGCCGGTCATCGTCGCCATAGGCCCGGTCGTAGCGGGGATAGCCCCCACCCGTTCCTACATAGACGCCCCAACTCTGGGCGGTGGCCGGACCAGCGGCGATGAGGCTCGCGCCCAGCGCCATGACACTCAAAATCTTACGCATAAAACCTCCTGACCAATCGGACCTGCCGACAATCGGCAAAATACGAAAGGCCGCTTGGCGCGATGCTGAACGCAACGTCGTGCGAGGTTCATATGCGCGTGGCGGGCGCATATGCGCGCCGGGCGATGGCGCGGGTTGCGTTTGAAACTATCGCCGATCCGAAGGCAGAGGTGATGCGTGTTTCCACTGCACCGGATGCCCGAACGGCTCTGTTCGTGCCGGAGTTGAAGACCCTGTTCGTTGCCGCGCCAGCACGTGCTCGCCGCCCGGCCGCGATCTGGCCGCTGCGGACCAGCTGACTGCCGCTCAGATCTGCGGCACTTGGCCACCCGTCAGTCCGATCCACCCCGACACGCCCATGTACAATGCGATGGCGATCATCAGCCCCGCGGAAGCATAGGGGGCGCGGCGCGCCAAAGCACCGAACCCCGACCAGCGCTTCTGAATATGACGGATGCTCAGCGAAGCGGCGACGCCTACCAACACCATCGTCAGTGCAAGCCCGAAGCTGAACGACAGGACCAGCATCACGCCGAGCGTGAATTGCTTGAGCTGCAGGCAAAGCATCAAGACTGTTATCGCCGCCGGACAGGGGATCAATCCGCCGGTCAGGCCAAAGATCATGATCTGGCCGGTCGTGACGCTGCGCCCGGAAAACCGCCGTTCAATGTCGATCGCATGGGCGCGTTCGTGCGGGTCCATATAGCCGCTATCGCCGACCTTGAGGCCGGCCTCATGGTCGTGACCCGAATGGTGATGAGCTTCGGAGAAGCTGAGATCATAGTCGTGCGTGTGTCCGCCATGGCCGAGGCTCAGGCGTGCCGTGAAGGCATGGGGTTCCGGAATCTCATCGACGCTTTCCAGATAATCGCCGTGGTCGACAAAGGCGAAAGCCTGGCGCGCCTGATCGGGGCGTTCGGTGACGACCAGAACGTCGGTTGCGGGCCATGCCCGCCCTTGCTCGGTTCGCATCCGCCAGCGCGGGGGAACACCACCTTCGAAGATCTCGAGTGCCACGCGCCCGTGACCGGTCTCGATCCGGCGCACGTCCCCGTGGTCGCCGTCATGCGAATGCTGATGCGGATGGTCGTGGTCGTGTCCGGCTTCCTCGAGCGCGTCCCGCCGCGTGCGCCAGATCATCCAGAGTCCTACACCGAGGACGATGACGGCCGACCCGATCTGAAGATAGGGCTCCGTCGTCCCAGCGTTGAAGTTCTGTCCGAGATATTGGCCGCCGAGCGCGACGATCCAGACGACGAGAGAATGCGAGATCGCCGCCGACAGGCCGAGCAGCACCGCCTGCACGACCGTTCCGCGCACCGCAATGATGAAGGCGGCCATCATTGTCTTCGAATGACCGGGTTCGAGCCCATGCAATGCGCCGATCAGGATAGCGCTCGGGATGAACAACCATGCGTTGCCGCTGGCCAGGAGATCGGGGAGCGAGGGCATGGCGGTTCTTTCAGAGGTACTTGGTGAGCGTCTTGAATTCCCGCAGCGCCTGATCCGCGCCCATGCCGCCGTCTGCGACCGCGTCGGCGATGCAATGCTCGATATGGTCGTGGATTAGCGCCCGCTTGACCGCGCGGATCGTGCTTTCGACAGCCTGCAGCTGCTGCGCGAGGTCGGGGCATGAGCGGCCGTCGCCCAACATCGTCAGGATCGAGGCAAGATGACCCTGGGCCTGGGTGAGGCCTCGGCAAACTTCGGGGTCAGAAGCATGCGACATGTTGACCCCCTACCCCCTAGGGGGGAGGGGGTCAACATGTCGAGACTTGGGGCGCGATCATTGCCGGGTTCGCGTGGAGCGACAGGCTTCAGGCCGGCGCCATGGCCCGAAAGGGTGCTGTCAGACCAACGTGGCAGACGACGCAGTGTGATGATAGCGGGCTCGAATGACCCGCAAATCGAGAGCGAAGCCGCCCAGTCCGTTCCGCCGTTTCAACTCGTCGCCCGAAGTGATCCGGCTCGTCGTTATGATGTATGTCCGGTTTCCGCTGTCACTGCGGAATGTCGAAGACCTGCTGTTCGAGCGCGGGATTGATATTTGCCACGAGACGGTGCGCTTCTGGTGGAACAGGTTCGGCCCGATGTTTGCCGGCGATATCCGGCGTCAGCGGGTCAACAGGATGCGCGGATTCCAGCACTGGCGCTGGCACCTCGACGAGATGTACGTAAAGCTGAACGGCAAGATGGTCTATTTGTGGCGCGCCGTCGATCACGAGGGCGAGATACTGGAATCGTATATTACCAAAAAACGAGACAAATCAGTGGCCCTGGCGTTCATAAAGAAGGCGTTGAAGCGCCACGGCCGGACCGATGTCATCGTCACCGATGGCCTACGGTCCTACGCGGCGGCCATGCGGGAGCTGGGCAATCTCGATCGCCGCGAAATGGGCCAATGGCTCAACAACCGGGCGGAGAATAGCCACCTGCCCTTCCGACGACGAGAGCGGGCCATGCTCAGTTTCAGGCGAATGAAAACTATACAAAAGTTCGCGTCCGTCCACGCCAGTCTGTCCAATCACTTCAGCGCGGAGCGTCATCTCGTCGACCGTCAGACCTACAAAGAGCGCCGCGCGGCGGCGCTCGCCGATTAGCGTCAGATCGCCGGATGAGGTGCTGAGCTCAAAGCCCGAACTGCATCGTGTGGAGACGAGTTCGCGTTAGACTGACAGCACCTTCAGGGCAATTGGTCGGGCGTCAAAACCAGCCCTACGTCGACCCGCCTATGCGAAAGGCTTCGGGTCTCCCAGCTGACACGGAGCCCAAGGGCCGGACTAAGACACCCCAGGTCGCAGCGGCGCATTGTCTCTGGCTGCCAACCTTCCAGAACCTGACCTAATTGCAGGCGCTGAGTTCAAGCTCCGCCAGAGCGGCAGCGCGCGCCGCATCGATGCCGAGACCAGTGATGCCAAGGACGATCATTTCACTGACGCGACGCTTAGCACTTTCCGGGTCTGGCCTCCGTTCGACCAGGTTGACCATGAGGATCTGGCACAGGCCAAGCCAGTAGAGCACGCCGCTGTCCCGCGCTTCGGGCCGTAGCAGGCCCGCCGCGCAAGCTGAATTGACATCCTCGACGAGGCCCTTGTTGAGCGGGTGAGCGCGGGCGGTCGAGCTGCCGTGGTTGCGCAGCAGGACTGCCGTGCGCTTGGGGTCGCTGAGCGCAAAAGCCGCGCTGACGCGCATGCCCCCGGCAATGCGCTCGATCGGATCGGCCACCCCGGCATTGGCACGGCCGACTTGCTCTTCCAGCTGCAGCCGGACCTCCGCCGCGATGGCTTCGGCGAAGGCCTGCTTGTCGGTGAAATGATTGAAGAAGCTCCCTTTGGCGACGCCGGCGCGCGCCACGACCTCGTCGATCGGAATGGCATCGATGGGCTTGGCGGCGAGCAGATCGAACCCTGCCGCGATCAAGGCGGCGCGCGTGCGTGCGGCGCGGGGGGAAAGATCAGGGTGCGAGGGCATGGCGCTGCATACTTGACTACATGGTCAAGTGCAACCTATATGACTAAATAGTCAAATACGAATCGGGAGGGATAGGCCGTGCCGGTGATCAGGGTCGAGGATATCGCGTACGTGCGCTTTGCCGCGCCCGATCTCGCAGCGATGCGCGCGTTTCTCGAGGATTTCGGGCTGAACCCGTTCGAGCAAGGCGGGCGGGTTTATGGCAAAGGCAGCGATGGGCGGTCGTTTGTGCATGTGACCGAGCGCGGGGAGGCGCGCTTCCTCGCTGTCGGGCTGCGAGCGGAGACGCTGGAGAATCTGGCGCTGCTCGCGGCGCACGAGGGCTTGGCCGTAGAGGACCTGGACGAGCCCGGCGGCGGCAAGGTGGTGCGGCTGACTGATCCTGATGGTTACGGAGTCGAAGTGGTGGCCGGGCAAGCCAGTGAGCCTGCCGGACCGCTGCCCGCCGATCTGCCGACCAATACTGCCGCCGCGAAGTCCCGCTTCCGCGCGACCGTGCGGCTGGAGCCCGCGCCAGCGCATGTGCGGCGCATCGGACACGCCGTGCTCAAGGTGCGCGATTTCCGCAGGTCCGAGGACTGGTACAAGGCGCGCTTCGGGTTTCTGACTTCGGACGAGGTCGAGGCGGCCGAGGGCGTGCCGCTCGGCGCGTTCATGCGCTGCGACCGGGGCGACAAGCCGGCGGACCACCACACGCTGTTTCTCGCGCAGTTGCCTGGCCCGATCGGTCTGCTCCACGCCGCTTTTGAAGTCGCGAATCTCGATGACCTCATGCTTGGCCACCAGCACCTCAAGGCGAAGAAGCGCACTCAGGCCTGGGGTGTGGGCCGCCACATCATGGGCAGCCAAATCTTCGACTACTGGAAAGACCCCTTCGGTAACGAGCTGGAGCACTGGACCGACGGCGACCTGTTCACCGCCGCCGACCCGCCGCAGAAGCAGCCGATGAGCGCGCTGCTCGCGGTGCAATGGGGCAGCCCGCATCCAATGTTTGCGGGCCGCATGCCGCCGCCCGCAGGCTTCGTATCGTTCGTGATCGCGCTCCAACTCAGGATCAAACGGCTCTTGCGCCGCAAACCCAAAGGAACCCCCGCATGAAGCTCGCTACTTACACCGTGGACGGACAGAGCAGCACCGGGATCGTGGTCGAAGACCGCATCATCAATACCGGAGTGCCCGGCACCATGATCGACCTGATCCGCGACTGGGACACGCTGAAGCCCGCGCTGGAGGCCAAGGCTGCGGCTGAGGGCGGCGTGCCGCTCGCCTCGGTGTGGCTGGAGGCCCCGGTGCAGCGCCCCGGCAAGATCTGGGCGATCGGGCTCAACTTTGCCGACCATATCGCCGAATCGAACATGGCTACGCCCGAGCGGCAGGTGTGGTTCACCAAGGCGCAGACCTGCGTGAACGCGCCTTATGCCGATATTGAGATTGCCAAGGGCACGATGACCGCAGACTATGAAGTCGAACTTGTCGCGGTGATCGGCAAGGGCGGCAAGCACATTGCGGCCGACGACGCTTCCGCCGCGATCTTCGGCTATTGCGTGGGCAACGATGTGACCGAGCGGATGTGGCAGCATGCCTCGCCGCAATGGTCGCTGGGCAAGAGCTTCGACACCCATGCGCCGATGGGGCCTTGGATCGTGACTGCCGACGAAGTGGGCGATCCGCATGCGCTGGGGCTGCGCTGCCTGGTGAATGGCGAGGTGCGGCAGAACTCGAGCACCGCGAATCTCGTTTTCAACATCTGGCAGCAGGTCGAGCATCTCTCGGTCGGCATGACCTTGGAGCCGGGCGACTGCCTGTTCACCGGCACACCGGGCGGCGTCGGCGCGGCTATGGACCCGCGCCAGTTCCTGGAGGCGGGCGATGTTGTGCGCTGCGAGGTGGATGGGCTGGGCCACATCGAGGGCACGATGATCGCAGAAGGGTGACCCGGTGCGCATCCTGATCATCGGGGCGACTGGCAACAGCGGGTTGGCGCTGACCAGAATGGCTTTGACGCGCGGTCTGGATGTCACCGCCTATGTGCGCAGCGCCGAGAAACTGCAGGCACTGCTTGACGTGGACCAGGTACCTGGGCTGACGATCCGCATCCTGAAGGCCTTCAAGCAGCGCATGCCCGAGATGATCGTGACATACGAAGATGCTGCCCGGGTCATCCTCGACAACCTTGCGGCAGCTGGACCTTTTGCACGAAAACGCGTCGGCCTTGCGCGCCCACCGGGGCAGACCGGCGCGAAATCGGGGGGCTTCTAATCATGCTGCAGCATCCGGACCTTACCTGCGATGTGCTGATTGCAGGCGGCGGGCCGACCGGCATCACGCTCGCGGTCCTGCTGGCGCGGCGCGGAATATCGGTGATCGTTGCGGAGAAGGAGGCGGCGATCCATCCGCTGCCGCGCGCGGCACATATCGACCATGAAGGCATGCGCATCCTGCAGGAAGCTGGCGCGGCGGATGAGGTGCTCGCCACCAGCCGGCGTGCGGGGTGCTATGACTTCCTCAATGCGCGGGGCCAGTTGCTGCTGCGGTTCGAGGGCGCCGACCGTATGGGCCCGGGCGGCTGGCCGGTCGCGAACATGATCCACCAGCCCTCGGTAGAAGCAGCGCTGCGCCGGTCGCTGGACGAGCAGAGCACGGCTGAGCTGCACAGCCAATGGGAAGTCGGCGCGTTCGCGGAGGACGCGGATGGAGTGACCGCTGAGGTTGTAACAACCGAAGGCCCGCGCACAGTGCGGGCGCGCTGGCTTGTCGGGGCAGACGGCGCGCGTTCGCCGGTGCGCAAGGCGGCCGGGGTGACGTTCGAGGATCTCGGCTTTGAGGAGCCGTGGCTAGTGGTCGATGTGCTGGTCGATGATCCGTCCCGCCTGCCGACCGCCAATCTGCAGATCTGCAATCCCGCGCGCCCCACAACGTGCGTGCTGATGGGCGAGGGGCGGCACCGCTGGGAGTTCATGATCCTGCCCGGCGAGACGGCTGAAGAGGTGAGCGATGACGCGTTCATCGAGAAGCTGCTTGCGCCATGGAACGTGAAAGGCGCGGTGCGGCTGGAGCGCAAGGCGGTTTACAACTTCCGCGCCCGGATCGCGAGCGAATGGCGCAAGGGACGCGTGCTGCTGGCGGGCGATGCCGCGCACCAGACCCCGCCGTTTGCCGGGCAGGGCCTGTGCTCGGGCCTGCGCGATGCGGCGAACCTCGCGTGGAAACTGGCGGCGGCAGTGAAGGGGGAAGCGCCGGGCGCGCTGCTCGATACCTACCAGACCGAGCGCGCGCCGCATCTGCGCGCCACGATCGACATGGCGATCATGATGGGCCGCATGGTCTGCACCACCAGCCGCTGGTCCGCCTTCCTGCGCGATACGAAAATCGGCATCGGTCGCGCACTGCTCAAGCTGCCCTCGGGCCCGCCTGAGTATCCGCCGCTTTCGGCCGGAGTGATCCTCGCCGGGAGCGCGGGTGCGGGGCGCTATTTCCCGCAGGCCGTTGCGGACGATGGCCGGCGCATGGACGATCAACTCGGCACTGACCATTGCCTCATCTCGCGCGGTGATCTGGCCGATGCCCGGCTGGCGCCCTTTGCCGCGCCGTTGCGCGCATGGTTCGATAGCCACGCGGCAGAGGCCGTGCTGATCCGCCCCGACCGCTACGTCTTCGGTACCGGAGATGTGGACCGGTTGCGCGACGCCTGGCAGGCGGCGGGACTGCCGGCAATCTGACCAGAACCCGGTCCAGAGTTCATCAGGACAGCCCGAACACCTTGCGGTACCGCGCCGATGATGGTGATGCGCGATGCAGGCAGACCGCGCCGTGCAGCTGATCGAGTGGCTGCGCGGGCATTGTCATACCAATGTGGCAGTCGGCAGGCGGTGCTGTTAGCGAACGAAAATCAGCCGCAAATCGAGAGCCAAACCTCCCTCCCCTTTCCGCTGTTTCAACTCGTCGCCCGAGGTGATCCGCCTTGTGGTCATGATGTACGTTCGCTTTCCGCTGAGCCTGCGGAACGCCGCTCGGCGGCACTGGCCGAGTGGCAGGCGCTCGCGAGTCGAGGCAGCAACTCAAAGGCCGACTTGCATCTTGTGGAGACGAGTTCGCGTTAGACTGACAGCACCCCGCCGATGCCTTTCGCCGCGGCGAGCGATCCGCTAGGAGCGGGAGCAATGACGAGCAGGCGCAGCAAGGTCTTTGATGAGGGGCGCCGGCCGTCGCCGCGCATCCACGGTACCATCGCGCACGACATCGGTGTCGAAATCGTCAGCGGCCTGCGCAAGCCGGGTGACGTCTTCGGCGGCGAGATCGAGGCGAGCGAGGCGCTCGGCGTTTCGCGCACCGCCTATCGCGAGGCGATCCGCATTCTCGCAGCCAAGGGGTTGATCGAAAGTCGCCCCAAGGCGGGAACGCGGGTAACGACACGCAGCCGCTGGAACCTGCTCGACCCGGACGTCCTCGGCTGGGCCTTCGAGGGCGAACCGGATACCGCGTTCATCCTCGATCTGTTCGAGCTGCGCAGCATCATCGAACCGGCGGCGGCGGCGCTCGCAGCACGTCGGCGGACCGACGACGACGTCGAGGCCATGGCGGCCGCGCTGACAGACATGAAGGTCTATGGTCTCGCCGACGCGCGCGGGCGCAGCGCTGACCAGCATTTCCATCATGCGATCCTCGGTGCCGCGCGCAACGCGCCTCTGGCATCGCTGGCAAGCAGCGTCGGCGCCGCGGTGCGCTGGACGACACAGTTCAAGCAGCGCAAACGCGCCTTGCCGCGCGACCCGTTGCCCGATCACGCACTCGTTTTCGAAGCGATCAAGGCGAGCGATGCCGCTGCCGCACGGCACGCGATGGCCGAATTGCTACGCCTCGCGCTTGCCGACATGGGGCTCGCGTTGCGGGACTGATATCAAGGATCGGCGACGGTGTCTCATCGCCCCCGCGCGAGCGCGCCACGACAATGGCGGTGCCGCGGACACAGCCTTGTGTTTCTTCGCCCGGCGCATCTTCGGCAGTCCAGGCTGATTCAACCGCGATCGCGGCGGCGCAATCCGATCATGCCGTCAGGGCAGCGGCGCGGCAAGGCTCTTTCATTGTCGATGCTGGATGTTCAGGCCGGCTGTTCCCGGCGCTGTTCCCGGCTGTTCGCCGCGCTGTTGTTCGCGCTGTTCCGTGGCTGTTCGAGGAGACGTTGCGCAGCGACACGCTGGCCAAGGGCCCGGGCTAGACCGTCGCCAGGGTGCTCGACGGCCACAGCGGTTCCGGCATCGCCGGCGTCGCCAATATCGGCAGCGACCGCGACTGGACCGGGTCGACCTTCAAACCAGGCCAATTGGTACGCCTTCGGCCGCTTCGCCTGGGATCCCGAGGCAGCGTCGGACATAGTTGCCCGCGAATGGGCGGCGGTGACCTTCGCACCGCGCCCGGCGCTGGTCGATCGGGTCGCCACGATGATGGCCGGCTCGCGCGAGGCGGTGGTCGATTACATGACGCCGCTCGGCCTGGCGCACCAGACGGCGACGGGCCATCATTATGGCCCCGGCCCGTGGATCGCCGATCTGGCACGGCCGGAATGGAACCCGGTCTATTACAGCCACGCCGACAAGGGCGGCATCGGCTTCGACCGCACCGCCTCGGGCAGCGATGCGATCGGCCAATATGCCCCGGGCGTGGCGCGGATGCTCGCCGACCCCGCCGCCACGCCGGAGCGCGATTTGCTGTGGTTCCACCATGTCGCCTGGGACCATCGCATGACATCGGGCAGAACCTTGTGGGCGGAGCTGGTCGCGCATTACGATCGCGGCGTCGCGGATGTCGCACAGATGCGCCGCAGCTGGGCGACGCTCGCGCCGGATATCGATGCCGAACGCTTCGCCAGGACCGCGACCTTCCTCGCCATCCAGGAGCGCGAAGCACGCTGGTGGCGCGACGCCAGCCTCGCCTACTGGATGTCGCTCAACGGCCTCAGCCTGCCGCCAGGCGCGGCGCCTCCGGCGCACGACCTCGCCTGGTACGAGGCGCAACATTTCTCCTTTGCGCCGGGCAACCCGTGACCCCGAAGACCCGGCGCGACCGGACACCGGTGACGGTCAATCCAGTGAAATATCCATACCGGATCATCATCGCTTGCGGCTTCATCTTGTCGCCGCGTACCGGTCGGTCATAATCGTTGTCCGGAAAGGACCGGTATGAAGGAAATCCGCGGCTCGCGGCGTCATCACAATGTCCCGACAATCGCCGACGTCGCCAAGCGGGCGGGCGTATCGCCGATGACCGTGTCGCGCGTCATCAACGCCAATGACAGCGTCAAGCTTGAAACGCGCCAGCGGGTCGAGGCGGCGATCGCCGCGCTCAACTATGCGCCCAACGCGGCGGCGCGAACACTCGCGGGCGGCGAGGAAATCCGCATCGGCCTGCTCCATTCCAATCCCAGCTTCACCTATCTCCGCGCCTTCCTCGTCGGCAGCCTCGATCAGGCCAGTCGCAGCAACGTCCGGCTGGTGGTCGAGAAATGCGACGAAGCCGGCCAGGAACAGGCGGCGATCGACCATCTCGTCAAGGGGCGCGTCGATGGCATCATCCTGCCGCCACCACTCAGCGATTCGCCCGAGGTGCTCGCCGCGATCGAGCGGGCGGGCCTTCCGATCGTCGCGGTCTCCACCGGCCATGCGCCCGACTGGGCATTGTCGGTGAGCATCGACGACCACCAGGCCGCCTATGACATGACGCGGCACCTCGGCGAGCTCGGGCATCTCCGCATCGGCTTCATCACCGGCAACCCCAATCACGCGGCGAGTGCCGAGCGTCTCGCCGGCTATCGCGCCGCGCTGGCCGATCTGAAACTGCCCGACGCACCCGAACTCGTCGCCGAGGGCCTGTTCACCTATCGATCGGGGCTCGATGCGGCCGACATTCTGCTCGACCTCGACGCGCCGCCGACCGCGATCTTCGCCTCCAATGACGACATGGCCGCGGCGGCGGTGGCGATCGCCCATCGCCGCGGGCTCGACGTACCCGGCGACCTGACGGTGTGCGGTTTCGACGACACCGCGCTGGCCACGACGATCTGGCCCGAGCTGACGACGATCCGCCAACCCGTCATCGAGATGTCGCGTACCGCGGTCGAGCTGCTGGTCCATGCGATCCGGATGGAGAAGGCCGGGCGATCCGAGGACATTGGCGAGAAGCATGTCCTCGCCGCCTTCACGCTGATCCGTCGCCAATCCGACGCCGCGCCACGTCGCCACCCGGCGACGCAGCGCGAACGCGTACCTCGCTAGCTTCAGCCCGGCATACCCTCGAGCTCGCGACCCCGCGTTTCGTTGATCAGCGCCCTGACGAAGAAGAACGAGACGAAGGCACTGGCCGCATAGAAGCCATTCGAGCATTGGTACCAGCTTGCCGGCATCGAGGTCGCGGCGCCGCGGACGGCCGCCGCCATCGTCGCGTTGGGCGATTCGATCAACGACGGCCACGGCGGGACCGATAATGGCAACAACCGCTGGCCCGATCATCTCGCGGACCGACTTCAGGGCTCATCGGATCTGCGCTCGCACGGGGTGCTCAACATGGGGATCGGCGACAACCGCCTGTTGCTCGATCGCCTCGGCCCCAACGCACTCGCGCGGTTCGACCGCGACGTGCTGTCGCAACCGGGCGTACGCTACCTCATCCTCCTCGAAGGCATCAACGATCTCGGCACGCTGACCCGCGACGTGTCGGCCGACCGCGCCGCCCACGCCGACTTGGTGGCGCGGATGATCGGTGCCTATCGCCAGATGATCGGACGCACGCGCGACGCCGGAATCAGGGTCTATGGCGCGACCATCCTGCCCGATGGCGCATCATCCTATTACCATCCCGACGCGCTCAACGAGGCCGATCGCCAGGCCGCAAATGGCTGGATCCGCACGCCCGGCAATTTCGACGCGGTGATCGATTGGGACGCGGTGATGCGCGACCCCGCCGACCCGCGCCGGATGCGCAAGGAGCTCGATTCGGGTGATGGGCTGCATCCCTCGGTGGCGGGCTACCGCGTCATGGCGGCGGCGATCCCCGCTCACGCTGTTCCGCTGATACCGGTCGCGGACGGACGCGGCACGGCGGACTCGACGTCGCATCGCCGATCGGCGAGACACGGCGAATGTACCGCACAGCGCCTGTCGTCATCGTCACCCACCGCGCCACCGGCACGGTCGCCGCTTCAGCGTGGCGCTGAGCGTGCCCGCGTTCTTCTGGCTCGCCCTGGCGATCGTTGCCGAGGTAATCGCGACCTCCTCGCTCAAGGCAGCGGCGGGGTTCACCCGGCCGCTGCCGTCGCTCGTGGTCGTCGCCGGTTATGCGGCAGCCTTTTACTGCCTGTCGATCACGCTGCGCACCATGCCGGCAAGCTCGACGCGGTCGCGCTTGCCGGCATGGCGCTGATCATCCTCGGTGCCGCGCTGCTCAACCTGCGCGCACCGCACGGCTGAACGCTGTTCACCGTCAGTAACGCTCGCCCGGCACCGCGGCCCGGAAGCGCGCCGGGTCGATGCCGCGCAGCGCGAGGCTTTCTTTCAGCGCGATCAGCGGCGCATCGCGCGCCTCGTCGGTCAATTGGAAGGTGCCCCAGTGGATCCCGATCGCGCGCTTCGCCTCCATGTCGAGCATGATCCGCACCGCTTCGTCGGGGTCGACATGCTGCGCCGCCATGAACCAGCGCGGCGCATAGGCGCCGATCGGGATCAGTGCGAGGTCGGGCGCGCCGTAGCGACGGTGCATCGCGCGGAAGATCGCGCCGTCGCCGTAACCGGTGTCGCCCGCGAAATAGACCTGCGTGCCCGCACTGCGCAGCATGAACCCGCCCCACAGCGCCATGCGCCGGTCGCCGATGCCGCGCGCCGACCAATGCTGTGCCGGGACGATATGCGCCTCCGCGCCGCCGCCGAGCTCGATCCGGTCGCCCCAGTCGCCGGCGACGATGCGTGCCGTCGGGATCGCGCGGCGGACGATCGCGTCATTGCCCAGCGGCGTGACGATCAGCGGCCGGTGCACTGCCTCGAGCCGGCGCAGCGTCACCATGTCGAGATGGTCGTAATGATTGTGCGACAGCAATATCGTGTCGATCGGTGGCAGCTTGTCGAAGGCGATGCCGGGCTCGGTCACGCGACCCGGCCCAACGACACGCGACGGGCTCGCGCGCCTCGACCACACCGGGTCGGTCAGGATGTTGTGCCCGGCAAGCTGGATCAGCAACGTCGCATGGCCGACGGCGGTGACACACAAACCGGCGATGCGCGGCTCGGGCACGGTTGGCGTGATCGCCACGCTGCCGGGCCAGGCGGCGGTTTTCTCGCGCAGCTTCCAGCGCAGCACCTGACCCAGGCCGCGATCGGTGGCAGCATGGCCGGGATTGAAGAAGCGCGTGCCGTCGAAATGGTCGCTCGGCTGACCTTGATAATATCTGTTCATCCCGCGCGGGGCGCCCCTTGTTGCTCGCGACATAAATGGGTGGGGAATGGCGCTTCGACCAGTAGGCCGCGTGCACCGCCTATAATGGGACGTATCGGGCCGGTTATTCCTTACACCGCACTGCGGTTTCGGCCCCGTCGCGGCGTCTTTCCAATGGGCTCTGCAGGGGGATTGCGTGGCGACGACGGGGTTTCAGACATCACGCACACTCTATCAGCGGCATAGCCACCGGCTGCCGTCGCTCGACACCGCGATGCGCTACGCCGCGCCCGCGATCTCGCTGATCGTCCTTGGCGCCGCGATCCTCGCGTTGCGCCTGCTCGATCTGCATGCCGTGCTGGCGATGGTTCCGCGCAGTCCGGTCTTCTGGCTCGTCTTCATCGCCGTCTATGTCACGCCGATCGCCGCCGACTATACCATCTATCGCCGCATCTGGCGCCTGCCGCTCGCCGGGCTGGTGCCGCTGGCGCGCAAGCAGATCGGCAACGAACTGGTGACGGGCTATGTCGGCGACGCCTATCTCTACAGCTGGGCGCATCACCACGGCGTCGCCGGCAAGGATGGCCTGCGCACCGTCAAGGACGTCGCGATCCTCTCGGCGGTGGCGAGCAACGTCACGACGATGCTCGCGGCGGCACTGGCCTTCCCCTATCTCGGCCTGCTCGCGCTCCACATCCCGGCCTGGACCGCCGCCGCCGCGGTCGCGCTGGTGCTCGCCCCACCGCTCGTGGCGCTGTTGTTCGGCCGCAAGCTGTTCAGCTTGTCGCCAGCCTTGCTGCGATGGGCGCTCGGGGCGCATCTCGGCCGCGCGCTCGGCAGTTGCGTGCTGACCGCGCTGCTGTGGCACCTCGCTTTGCCCGAGGTCGCACTCAAATGGTGGGTGGTGTTCGCCGCGCTCAAGCTGATCCTGTCGCGCCTGCCCAACATATCGAGCAAGGACGTCCTGCTCGCCGGTCTCGCGGTGCTGCTGCTCGGCCGCCATGCCGATGTCGCCACACTTCTCACGATGATCGCCACCATCACCGTCGCGGCACACATCCTCGTCAGCCTCGCGCTGTCGGGCCATGAACTGGTCGGCGGGATCGTCGCGCGGCTGCGCGGCACCGCCCGGCGGGGACCTGCCGTCGTCGTGCTACGCGACCAGCGACTTCAGCGGCACCGCGGGGTCGGCCAGCGCTTCGCGTGGTGGCGCAAGCCGCCCCGTCACCATGGCCCGCCCCTGCGCATAATCGCGTACCATGTTGACGCAATCCAGCGCGATCACCGTCCCGTGCTTGAGATAGACAATGGAGAAACCCGCCTTGTCGATCGCCCCCCGGACGATGATCTCGTCATAGCCGCGTGACAGCCCGACGGTCTGCAGCTTGAGGTCGTACTGGTTCGACCAGAACCACGGTACCGCCTCATAGGGCGCCGGGCTGCCGACGATCGCCTGCACTGCCGTCTTGGCCTGGTCGTTGGCGTTCTGCACCGATTCGAGCCGAATCCACTCGCCCTCGGCATAGACGCTCTGATGCTCGGCGCAGTCGCCGATCGCATAGATATCGGGCAGGCTGGTCTTGCAATGCGCATCGACCCGCACACCGTTGCCGAACGCCGCGCCGGCATCGACCAGCGGCCCGACCGCCGGAATAATGCCGATGCCGACGATCACCATTTGCGCGGGGATCACCTCGCCATCGGCCAGTTCGACCCCGGTGACGTGGCGGTTCTCGCCGGTCAGCGCCGCGACCGCCGCGCCGAGCCGGATATCGACGCCATGCGCGCGGTGCTCGGCCTCGTAGAAGCGCGACAACGGTTCGCCGGCGACGCGCGCCAGCACGCGGTCGAGCGCCTCGACCACCGTCACCTTCTTGCCGAACTTGATCAGCGCCGACGCCGCCTCGAGCCCGATATAGCCGCCGCCGATCACCACCGCCTCGCGCACATGCGCCATCTCGGCGATCATCCGGTCGGCGTCTGCCTTGTTGCGCACGGTATGCACGCCGGCCAGGTCATGGCCCTCGCAGGCGATGCGGCGCGGGCTGCCGCCGGTCGCCCAGATCATCGTGCCATAGCCGACGGTCGAGCCATCGGCGCAGGTCACGCGGTGCGCCAGGGGATCGACCGACGTGACATGCCGCCCGAGCAGCATCGTGATGCCGCGTTCGGCCCACAGGGCCGCGGGCCGCAGCAGCATCCGCTCGAACGACTTCTCGCCGGCGAGATATTCCTTCGACAGCGGCGGGCGATCATATGGCAGCTCGGTTTCGTCGCCGAGTATCGCGATGCGCCCGGCAAAGCCCGCCTGAACCAGCGACAGCGCGGCCTGCGCCCCGCCATGGCCGCCGCCGACGATCAGCACGTCATAATGTGGCTGGTCGCTCATCGTGCTGCCCCTCGTCTCGTGTCGCTGCCGCTGCGGCAGCCTGGGTGGCCGATAGCCCAGCGAACAACGACGGGGCAATCCGGATCGTCGTTGATTGCCCCGGGAACATTTCAATGCGGGGCGTCAGGCGTCGCGTCTATCCAGATGCCTCGAGGAGCGACCTGGCAAAAGCCCGCTCGAGCCCCGCTTCCAGGTCATCGAGACGATAGGGCTTGCTCAGCACCTCGACGCATTCGGGCGCAGGATCCCTGGCCAGCAATTCACCATAGCCGGTGGTCAATGTTACCGGCAACCCGGGGTAATCCCGATGCAGCGCCCTGGCCAGCGCGACCCCGTTCATGTCGCCCGGCATCACGACGTCGCAAAACACCGCATCCACCTTCGTTCCCGCTTCGAGCAGGGTGAGCGCGTCGCGGGCGTTGACGGCAGACACCGTGTCATAGCCCAGTTGATCAAACAGCGCCGAGGTGATGTCGGCCAGAAGGAGATTGTCCTCGACCAGCAATATCGTCTTGCGCGGCATCACGGCCCAAGCGTCGGCGGCCGCTGCTCCTTCGCTGGCACCAGCGCGTGCCTCTTCCGCGATGCGACGCTCCTCCATTTCGCGCGTGAGCGCGACGGTGCGCTGCTCGACGATGCTCCCCAAAATCGCCTCGTTCGCGACGAGCGTGCGGTTGGCTGTGCCGAGACTTTCGATTGCCGCCTCACGCGCCAGCAATTCGGCCTGTACCGCCTCGATCTTCGCGCGCGCCTCGGCAAGCGCGGTCAAATCGCTCAGCAGTTCCTTCGATCGCAGCAAGGTCTCTGACTGTGCCGTTTCGGTGAGCCGGCGATTCGCTTCTTCCACGGTGTCCAGGCGCGTGTGAAGGACGGCGATCTCCTCCAGATTCGATTCTGCGGCCTCCCGCGCCAGCCGCTCGTCGAAGGTGTTCACCGCCCGCACGATCTGCGTCGCCGTGAAGGGCTTGCGCAAGATCAGGCTCCCGGGCACGCCGCCCGCCGCCCATTCGGCACCGTCGCCGCCGGTCACATAGATCACCACGACGTCGGCATTTTGCGTCCGCGCCGCGCGCGCGACGTCCCAACCATTCGGCCCTGGCCCCAGGTCGAGGTCGGTGATCAGGGCCGTGAAGGCGCTGCCGGGTGCGGCGAGCACGGCGCACGCTTCGTTGCCATCGCTGGCGACGGTCACCGCAAAGCCACGCCCCTCAAGCGCCTTGCGCATCTCGTCGGCCAAACGCTTGACGTCCTCGACCAGGAGGATCGATGCAGTCGCTTCCATCATCAACGCCTCATTGGCAGGGCGGGAGCCGCCATGGCGCGGTCCCTCGACGCGACGTGCCAGGGGACGCCGACGATCGGTGGACCATAGCAGATCGGGCATCGCTCGCCCAGATCGTCGCCCCTCTGCTCGCCCCGCAAAGGCGGCAGGCGGTGGCAACATCCGCGCGAGCGCGCGGTTTTCGCGTCGGCGTCACGCGCCTCGGAGCCCATCGCCGTCCGACGCGTTGCCTGCGGTGATATCGAGGAGACAAGCGATGACATCCCGCGAACGCGCCGCCCGCGCAGGGACGGCGCCCATATGACCGAGCACGAAGCGGCGTTGCGCCTGCGTATGGAGGCAGCCGCGGCAGCGATGGATTTCGAGGAGGCGCGGCGGCTGCGCGATCAGCTCAACCTCATGCGCGGCGGAGCAAGTCGCGAAGCGGCCGAGGCCAGCGATACCACGGGCATCGCGCGCCAGCAGCCCGGCAAGATGGGCCTCGGAACGAGCCAGCAACGCATGACGCCGCCGCCGGGCTGGACTGCGCCGCCCAAGCCCGACCCGATGACGTCCGGGAGCGGCACGCCACGGCGACGGCGCTGATCGCGGCGCCAGCGCGCTTCGCTTTTTGACATTGCCGCGCGCCGACCGCAGGAATCACGCATGACCGCACCCGCCCGCACACCACCCACCGAGGAAACCGTCGCCCGCATGGCGCGCGAAACGCTCGGCTTCGACCTGCCGCCCGAATGCCTGGCCGGGGTCGCGGCGAGCCTCGCCCAACTCGCCGACCAGGCCCGCCTGCTCGACGGCGACGCGTGACCGGCACCGCGACCGCTATTGCCGCCGATGTCCGCGCAGGTCGCCGCTCGGCCCTCTCAGTCGCCGAAGCCACGATCGCCGACATCCGCGCGCGCGACGGCGCGTTCGGCGCGGTCACACGGCTGCTCGATGCGCGCGCACTGGCCGAGGCCGCGCAAATCGACGCGATCGTCGCGACGGGCGGCGACCCCGGCCCACTCGCCGGCGTGCCTTATGGCGTGAAGGACCTGTTCGACGTCGCCGGCCTGCCGACCACCGCCGGTGCGGGCATGCGCGCCGACGCGGCGCCCGCCACCGACGATGCCGAGGCGATCCGCCGCCTGCAGGCGGCCGGCGCGGTGCTCGTCGCGACGCTCAACATGGACGAGTTCGCCTATGGCTTCGCCACCGTCAACGCGACCTACGGCACCACCCGCAACCCGCGCGACACGACGCGGCTCGCCGGCGGATCGTCGGGCGGGTCGGCGGCGGCGGTCGCAGCCGGGCTGCTGCCGCTGACGCTCGGCTCCGACACCAACGGCTCGATCCGCGTCCCCGCCGCCCTGTGCGGCAGCTATGGCCTGCGCCCGACCCAGGGCGTATGCCCGATGGGCGGCGTCTTCCCATTCGTCGACAGCTTCGACACGATCGGCCCGTTCGCCGCGACGATCGCCGACCTGCGGCTCGCGTGGCAGGCACTCGGCGGCAGCGGTACCGCCGGCACCACCCGCATCGCCCGGCTCGGCGGCTGGTTCGCCGACAATGTCAGCGCCGAGCTGACTGCCGCGATCGACGACCTCGGCGCCGGGCTCGGCGGCCTCGACACGGTCGAATTGCCCGATGTCGCCCGCGCTCGCGCCGCCGCCTATGTCATGACCGCCGGTGAGGGCGGCACGCGCCATTTGCCCGAGCTGCGCCGGCGCGCGCTCGCCTTCGATCCCGCGACGCGCGACCGCCTCATCGCCGGCGCAATCATGCCCGCCGCCTGGTATGTCGCAGCGCAGGCATATCGCGAGACATTCCGCGCCGCCGCCGATGCGTTGTTCGAGCGCTACGACATACTCATCGCCCCCGCCGCCGGCGCACCCGCGCCGCCGATCGACGACCCGATGGTCACCGTCGACGGCTGCCGCATGCCGGCCCGCGCGCTGCTCGGCCTGTTCGCCCAGCCGATCAGTTTCATCGGCCTGCCGGTCATCGCCGCGCCGCTGCGTCGCCCCGGCCTGCCACTCGGTGTCCAGCTGATCGGTCGCCCCGGCGGCGAGGCGACGTTGTTCGCGCTCGCCGCGCGCTGGGAGGCCGAGCGACTGATCGGCCTCGACCCCCTTCCCCCCGCCTGAAGCTTTGCTATGCTGCACGGCTGTATCCGGCGCAGCATCGGGAGCAGGAGGGGACAAAGCGGGGAAAAGACACGTGCCGGCAACCGACGCCACACTATTGACCGATGATGGCGCGCTCGCCGGGCGCGCCGCCGCGTGATCCACAGCGTCCGCTCGTCGCGCGGCATGGTCACCGCGCCACACCACCTCGCGGCGCAGGCCGGCCTCGGCGTGCTGCAGGACGGCGGCAGCGCGAGCGAGGCGGCAGTCGCCGTCGCCGCGACCCTCGCGGTGGTCTATCCGCACATGACCGGCATCGGCGGCGACGGCTTCTGGCTGATCGCCGAGCCCGACGGCCGCACCCATGCAATCGATGCGTGCGGCGCGGCGGCGACCGCTGCCGACC
>JBBRSN010000084.1:0-20146 GCA_038245375.1 Sphingomonadales bacterium
CAACACCGTCTTCGATGACTATGATCATATCGTCTCGACATGTTGCGACGCATGGAATTTCTTTGCCAACGACACCGCCCGCGTCGCTTCCATAACAACCCGAAGCTGGGCACAGGTCGATCTTTAAGGCCGTTGGTATTAAGCCTCAAAGTGCGGCGCCCTCCACCGGAGGCCGGAGCGCGCCTATCGGTTGCGCCAACCTTGAAATCAGCCCTGATCTTCGGATCCGGGATGGGCCGCGCGCCGCAACCGGTCGTTGATCGCCGCACCAATGCCTTCATCGGGCACCGGCGCTACCGCGATTCGCGCTTTGGGTGACGCATCGGCGCGGTGCAGCGCGGCGAACAGTCGCGTGGCGGCTTCCTCGAGGTCGCCCGTCGTCGACAATGTGTCGTCGCCTGTCGTCGCGCCGAAGCCGATCATCCACTCGTCCTCGCCGCCGCGCGGCGCATCGATGCGCAGCGGCTTGCGCGGGGCGTAGTGGCTGCTCAGCTGGCCCGGCGCCTCGATCGTGCCGGGCTGGTCGATATGCGTGTCGAAGCGCTCGACCGGCGCGAGGTCGCCGCCCAGGGCGCGGCGCAGCATGGCGCTGGTGATCGGCCCCTGGCGCAGGATCCGCGTCATGCCGAACACCTCGCGCACGATGGTCGATTCGAGCCCGCGCTCGGTCGCGCCGTCATCGACGATCAGCGCGATGCGCCCGCCAAGACTGTCGAGCACATGCTGCGCGCGCGTCGGGCTGATCGACCCGCTGGCATTGGCCGAGGGCGCGGCGAGCGGCTTGCCCGTCGCGGCGAGCAGCGCGCGCATCGCGCGGTGCGCGGGCACGCGGATCGCGATCGTGTCGAGCCCGGCGGTGACCAGCGCGGCGATCGGCGCGCGCGGGCGGCGCGGCAGCACCAGCGTCAGCGGCCCCGGCCAGAACGCCGCGGCGAGCGCCAGCGCGCGCTGGTCGAACACCGCCAGCTTCCTCGCCGCCGCAAGGTCGGCGACATGCACGATCAGCGGATTGAAGCTCGGCCGGCCCTTGGCGGCATAGATCCGCGCCACCGCCACCGCGTTGGTCGCATCGGCGGCGAGGCCGTAAACGGTTTCGGTCGGCACCGCGACCGGCTGCCCCTCGGCGATCAGCCGCGCGGCCTCGGCGACGGCCTCGTCACCAAAGGGCAGCATGCGGGTCGTGACAGACGGGTTTGGATCGGACATGGCGCGCGGCTATAGCGGCCCGCGCCGTTTGCGATAAGGAAATCGACCGTGTTCACCCCCGCCACCGCCGATCAGCGTTTCGTGCTCGACCATGTCGTCGACATCGCCGGCCTCGCCGGAACCGAGCGCTTCGCCGCCGCCTCGTCCGACGTGGTCGATGCCGTGCTCGAAGGGGCAGGCGCGCTGGCGGCGGGCGAATGGGCGCCGCTGCTGCGCGAGGGCGACACCGCCGGCCCGACCTGGACCCCGCATGGGGTGAAGATGCCGGCCAGCTTCATCAAGGCCTATCACGACTATGTCGAAGGCGGCTGGGGCACGATCGGCGTGCCGGAAGAATTTGGCGGCCAGGGTCTGCCCTTCGCGCTGCAGACCGCGGTGCTCGATACGCTCGGCGCGGCGAACATGGGCTTTGCGCTCGCCCCGACGCTGACCGTCGGCGCGATCGAATCGCTGATCCATCACGGCACGCCGGAACAGCAGGCTTTGTACCTGCCGCATCTCGCCACCGGCGCCTGGACCGGCACGATGAACCTCACCGAATCGCAGGCCGGTTCCGACGTCGGCGCGCTGCGCAGCCAGGCGACCCCGGTCGGCGACGGCAATTGGAAGGTCAAGGGCACCAAGATCTTCATCTCGTTCGGCGACCATGACATGGCGCCCAACATCGTCCACCTCGTGCTCGCGCGCACCCCCGACGCGCCGGCCGGTACGCGCGGCATCTCGCTGTTCCTCGTGCCGAAATACCGCCTCGATGCCGACGGCGCGCCGGGCGACTTCAACGATGTCCGCGTCGTGTCGATCGAGCACAAGATGGGGCTCCACGCCTCGCCGACCTGCGTGCTGAGCTTCGGCGACAATGACGATTGCATCGGCGAGTTGATCGGCCCGATCAACGGCGGCATGCGCGCGATGTTCACGATGATGAACAATGCCCGGTTGAATGTCGGGCTGCAGGGCGTGCAGGTCGCCGAGGCCGCGACGCAAAAGGCGGTCGCCTATGCCCGCGATCGCATCCAGTCGGCGCGCGCCGGCTCGCCCGACCGCACGCCGGTGGCGATCATCGAGCATCCCGATGTCCGCCGCATGCTGCTGCGCATGAAAGCGCAGACCCAGGCGGCACGCGCTTTGGTCTATTACGCCGCCGGCATGGTCGACCGCGCCGGGCTCGGCGATGCCGCGGCTAATGCCCGGCTCGAACTCGTCACGCCACTGGCCAAGGCGCACGGCACCGACATCGGCTGCGAGGTCGCCAGCATCGGCGTCCAGGTCCATGGCGGCATGGGCTATATCGAGGAGACCGGGGCGGCGCAGTTCTACCGCGATGCGCGCATCACGCCGATCTATGAGGGCACCAACGGCATCCAGGCCGCCGATCTCGTCGGGCGCAAGCTAGGGCTGGATAATGGCAGCGCCTTCGCCGCGCTGATCGCCGACATGTGCGCCGAGGCGCAGGATGCCGGCTTGCGCGACCTGATCGATACCTGCGATGCGATCGGCCACACCCTCGCCACGGCCGATGCCGACGACAAGCTCGCGGCGAGCTATCCCTTCCTGACGATGCTGTCGGTCGCGACCTGCGGCTGGTTGATGGAGCGCCAGGGCCGCGCGGCCGCCGGCGACGATTCGTTCGCGGCGATGAAGCGCGCGGCGGTGGCCTTCTATGTCGACCAGATCGTCCCCGAGGCGCTCGGCCTCAAGGCGGCGGCGACTGCGTCGGCGCAAGTGCTGTATTCGGTGCCGGCGGAGGCGTTCTAAACGCCCTCTCCCTTTGGGAGAGGGAAGGGACCCATCGCGTAGCGATGGGAAGGGTGAGGGGGACAATAGAGCGCATCGCTTGCGACTCCCCCTCATCCGGCGCTTCGCGCCACCTTCTCCCACAAGGGGAGAAGGAAAAAGGTCAAGCCAGATCGCGCTCCAGCAGGTCGGCCGCATTCAGCCCGAGCAGGTTGATATGCTCGGCGACGCGCGGCCAGGTGTTCTTGACGAAATAGTCGCGCTCGGCGAGGCGCAGCTTCTCGGCCGCGCCGGGCAACACGAACATGCCGACGCCGCGCCGTACCTCGACATAACCGTCGTCCTGAAAGCTCTGATAGGCCTTGGCCACCGTCAGCGGATTGGCGCCATGTTCGGCGGCCAGCGCGCGGACCGACGGGAGCTGGTCCCCGGCGCGATAATCGCCGCGCAGGATCGCCGCGGAGATCGTCCCGCGAAGCTTGATATAGACCGGGCTGTCGTCGTTGCTCAGGGCTGTCATGCTGCTCTAATACAGCAATTGACGGTGGAGTCCAGTCTTTCAACCATTCCAGATGGAAATTATCTTACTCAAATCGGGACGCGGACGTTCTTCTAATTGCTTGGCTGGCGTGCCGATGAACACAAAGCCTACGATCCGCTCCGGCGCCGCGCCGAACGCGTCGCGCACCGCGTCGCTATAGTTCGCCCAGCCCGTCAGCCACCCGGCGACAAAGCCCATCGCATGCGCGGCGTGGAGCAGGTTCATGCACGCGGCGCCCGCCGAAAGCTCCTGCTCCCACAAGGGGATATGGCTTTCGACCCGGGGCGATGACAGCATCACGACGAGCGCGGGCGCCTGGTGCGCGAACTGGTCGAACGATTCGATCTCCAGCCGTGCCGCCTGCGGCCGCTCGGCGCGATAGGCAGTGGTGATCACCTCGGCGAGCCGATCGCGCTTGTCGTCCGGCACGATGACGAAGCGCCACGGTGCGAGTTTGCCATGGTCGGGGGTGCGCGCGGCGATCGCAATCATCGCCTCGAGCTGAAGCGCATCGGGGCCGGGCGCGACGAGATCGCGCGGCTTGCCCGAGCGGCGCGTGGCGAGCAGCGCGAGCGGGGAGGAGGTGTCGTTGAACATGGCCGGCCTGTAGCGCGCGTCCCGGCATATTTACACCCGGGTTAATGCCGCTACTCTCCGCCGCCATCAGCGCCGCATCTGACGGCGCGCCAAATATGCTGGGAGCAATCGAAAAATGGTGGACACCCCGACCGCGGACAGCCCGCGAGAGCCGGACATCACCCATGTCAATCCGGCCACCGGCGACGTCTGGTTCGGCCACCCCGCGCAGCTCAAGCGCCTGTTCACCACCGAGATGTGGGAGCGCTTCGGCTATTATGGCATGCGCGCCATCCTCACGCTGTACCTCACCAAGCACTTCCTGTTCGGCGACAAGACGGCCAACGGTCTGTACGGCGGTTTCACCGCACTGGTGTATCTGACGCCGCTGGTCGGCGGGCTGATCGCCGACCAGTATCTCGGCTCGAAGCGCTCGGTGAAGTTCGGCGCGATCATGATGGCGGCAGGCTATTTCATCCTCTGCTTCGGCGGCGACCAGGCCAAGCCGTTCGCGACGATCGCCGGGCAACGCTATGAGGTGACCGTCGAAGGCAGCGGCGATGCCGGCAAGCAGTTCGTCACCAGCGCGGGGCAGAAGCTGCAGATCTCCGGCAACGAGGACAAGAGCGTCTCGCTGCTCGCGGCCGACGGCCACGAAGTGCGGCGGCTCGCCGCCACCGAATTCGCCTCTGACGGCGAGCGATCGAGCACCTTCGTGCTGATCCTGCTGCTCGGCCTGTCGATGGTCAGCGTCGGCAACGGCTTCTTCAAACCCAATATCTCGACCATCGTCGGCGGACTCTATGCCGAGGGTGATCGGCGCCGCGATTCCGGCTTCACGATGTTCTATATGGGCATCAATCTCGGCTCGTTCATCTCGCAATTCTTCTGTCCGATCCTTGCCCAGGGTGTCGGCTGGTGGGCCGGCTTCGGGCTCGCCGCAGTCGGCATGACCTGCTCGTGGCTGCTGTTCCAGTTCGATGGCGGTCGGCTCGACGGGCATGGCGAGCGCCCGGCCAGTGCCGACCCCGGCAAGGACTGGTATATCTATGGCGGGGCGCTGCTTGCGGTACCGGTGGTCATCTTCCTGTTTTCGAACCTGATGAACTATGTTGCGCCGGCGGCCGGCTCGGGCATCATCGGCTATGTCCTGTCGCTGCCGATCATGGGCAAGGCGCTGTTCGGCACCTTCCTGCTCGGCGTACCGGCCATTCTTGTCTGGTCGGCGGCCAAGGGCACGAAGACCGAATTGCAGATGATGGTCGCGGCAATGGTGCTGATCGTCTTCAACGTCGTGTTCTGGACGCTGTTCGAACAGGCCGGCTCGTCGCTGACGCTGTTCGCCGAGCGCAACACCGTGCTCGCAATCGGCTGGACCGCGCCGCTGTTCGCGATGTTCAACGCGACGCCGGTCAGCTATTATCTGTTCTTCGCGGCGTTGATCGGCGGCATCGCCTGGCTCGCCTTCTGGTTCTTCGCGTCGGGTGAGAAACCTGCCACGCGGCGCATCATGGCGATCGGCTTTGCCGTCGTCGCGATCGCGGGGTTCGTCGGCATGTATTATGCCCGACTCAAGGGCTTCGCCACTGAATCGGTCTACATCATGCCGGCCGGACAGACGCAGATCTTCAACGCGATCTTCATCGTCATTCTCGCGCCGATCTTCAGCGTGATGTGGAATGCGATGGCGCGGCGGGGCATCGAACCGTCGATCCCGATCAAGTTCGCGCTGGCGCTGATGGGCGTCGGCGCGGGCTTCCTGTTCCTTGTCTGGGGCACGACCTTCGTCGGTACCGACTTCAAGGTCGGGATGGCCTGGCTCGCCGGGCTCTATCTGATCCACTCGATCGCCGAATTGTGCATCTCGCCGGTCGGGCTGTCGATGATCACCAAATTGTCGATCGCGCGCATCGTCGGGTTGATGATGGGGGTGTGGTTCCTGTCGATCTCGGTCGCGCAATATGTCGCCGGGGCGGTGGCCCAGCTTGCCAGCGTCGAGACGGTCGGCGGGCAGGTGACCAATCTCAAGGTCAGCCTCGACACCTATACCGCCACCTTCACCCTGATTTCGTGGATCGCGATCGCCCTTGGCGTGGCACTGCTGCTGCTGTCCTGGCCGCTCAAGTACATGATGCATGGGGTAAAATAGGCTCGGGCAACAAGGGGATAAGATGTGATGGACGGAACGGGACAAGTGCTCGCCGCGGCAGTGGCGTTCGTCGGTACGCATTTCCTGCTGTCGCACCCCTTGCGAAAGCCGATCGTCGCGCGGCTCGGCGAGGGCGGCTTCATGGGCGTCTATTCGCTCGTCGCGGCGGGCACGCTGGGCTGGCTCGCGCTCGCCTATCGCGCCGCGCCGATGACCGCGCCCTTGTGGCCGGTCGGTGACGAGCTGTGGGTGCTGGTGACGCTCGTCATGCTGGTCGCCAGCGTGTTGCTGATGGGCTCGCTGATCGGCAACCCCGCGCTGCCCGGCCCGGCGGGCGCGGTGCCGGCCACGGCCAAGGGCGTGTTCGCGATCACGCGCCACCCGATGATGTGGAGCATGGCCTTGTGGGGGCTGTGCCACATCGCGGTGTTCCCGGTCGCCGCCAACATCATCGTCGCCGGCGCGGTGATCGTCCTCGCGCTGGTCGGCGCGCGGCTGCAGGACACCAAGAAGGAATCGCTCCAGCCCGCGCGCTGGCGCGATTGGGAGGCCAAGACCAGCTATTGGCCGTTCGCCGCGATCAGCGCCGGTCGTGCGCGCTTCGGCGGCTTCCGCCCACACGACATCGCTGGCGGCGTGGTGATCTGGCTCGCCGCGACCTGGGCGCATATCCCGCTCGCCGGCATGGCGGCGGGCGTATGGCGGTGGATCAACCTATAACTTGACCATTCGCATCCCGCGCTCGGCATAGCGCGGGCCGGCGGTGCCGCCGCGCGGTGCGGCGGCGTCGATCTCGGCGAGGTCCTGGTCGGTCAGCACCACATCGGGCGCGCCGGCGCTGTCGGCCATCGTCGCGCGCCGCTTGACGCCGGGGATCGGCACCACGTCGTCGCCCTGCGCCAGCAGCCAGGCCAGCGCGACCTGCGCGTTGGACACGCCGTGCCGCGCAGCGACCTTCGCCACCGCCGCGACGATCGCGAGGTTGTGCGGCAGGTTCTCGGCCGAATAGCGCGGATCGTTGCGCCGCCAGTCGTCGGCCGGGAGATCGTCGAGACTGGAGATGCCGCCAGCGAGGAAACCGCGCCCGAGCGGGCTGTACGGCACGAAGCCGATGCCGAGTTCGCGGCACGTGGGCAGGATCTCGTCCTCGACGTCGCGTTCCCAGATCGAATATTCGGTCTGCAACGCGGCGATCGGGTGGACGGCGGCGGCGCGACGCAGCGTCTCGGGGCCGGCTTCGGACAGGCCGATATGCCGGATCTTGCCCTCCTTGATCAGCTCGGCCATCCCGCCGACGGTGTCCTCGATCGGCACCTTGGGGTCGACGCGGTGCTGGTAGAACAGGTCGATCGTGTCGATGCCGAGCCGCTTGAGCGACCCCTCGACCGCGCGCCGTGCATTGGCCGGGCTGCCGTCGAGCCCGGTCATCTCGTCGCCGTTCCAGCGCATCGCGAACTTGGTCGCGATCACCAGCCCGTCGCGCCGGCCCTTGATCGCCGCGCCGACCAGTTCCTCGTTGCTGAACGGGCCATACATTTCGGCGGTGTCGAAAAAGGTCACGCCAAGATCGATCGCCGCGTGGATCGTGCGGATCGACTCATCGTCATTGGCGTCGCCGTAACTGATATTGCCGTCGCGGATCATCGGCATGCAGCCGATGCCGATCGCGGAAACCTTCAATCCATCGCCGAGTGTACGGTATTTCATCGCGCGTCTCCCTGATCGGTTTCAGGCGGGATATGGGGTCGGCGGCCGTGGTTGCCAGACGGCGGCTGCACGACATACCTCGCATGGCGCCCGATCCGGCGCTATCACGCCGCCACGATCGAACGGTACGGAGCGGACGCGAACGCATGGCACGCAAATATTTCGGTACCGACGGCATTCGCGGCGCGACCAACGTCTCCCCGATGACCGCGGCGATGGCGATGAAAGTCGGCATGGCGGCGGGCGCGCATTTCCTGCGCGGCGATCACAAGCATCGCGTCGTCATCGGCAAGGACACGCGGCTGTCGGGTTACATGCTCGAATCCGCGATGGTCGCCGGTTTCACCTCGGTCGGCATGGACGTCGTGCTGGTCGGCCCGATGCCGACCCCGGCGGTGGCGATGCTGACGCATTCGATGCGCGCCGATCTCGGCGTGATGATCTCGGCCAGCCACAACCCCTATGCCGATAATGGCATCAAGCTGTTCGGTCCCGACGGCTACAAGCTCAGCGACGAGGACGAGCTGGCGATCGAGGCGCTGATCGACAGCGACATCGCGCTCGCCCCGTCGAGCGACATCGGCCGCGCGCGCCGCGTCGACGATGCGCAGGGCCGCTATATCCATTCCGCCAAGTCGACCTTCCCGCAGAATCTGCGGCTCGACGGCATGCGCATCGTCATCGATTGCGCCAATGGCGCGGCCTATCGCGTCGCGCCGACCGCCTTGTGGGAGCTCGGCGCCGATGTCGTCGCGATCGGCGTCACCCCCAACGGCAAGAACATCAACGACGGCGTTGGCTCGACCGCGCCGCAGACCTTGTGCGAGACCGTCGTCGCCTCGGGCGCGCAGCTCGGCATCGCGCTCGACGGCGATGCTGACCGCCTGATCGTCGTCGACGAGCTGGGCAAGGTCGTCGATGGCGACCAGCTGATGGCGACGATCGCCAGCGGCTGGGCGCGCGCCGGGCGCCTGCAGGGCGGCGGGCTGGTCGCGACGGTGATGTCCAATCTCGGGCTCGAACGGCACCTCGCCGCGCAGGGCATCGGGCTGGTGCGCACCGGCGTCGGCGATCGCCAGGTACTCGAGGCGATGCGCGCGCAGGGCTATAATGTCGGCGGCGAACAGTCGGGGCACATCATCCTGTCCGACTATGCCACCACCGGCGACGGCCTCGTCGCGGCGCTGCAGGTGCTCGCCGAACTGACCTGGTCGGGCGCGCCGGCGAGCGAATTCCTCCACCGCTTCGAGCCGCTGCCGCAGCTGCTAAAGAATGTCCGCTTTTCCGGCGGCAAGCCGCTCGACGCCGACAGCGTCAAGGCGGTGATCGCCGAGGCCGAGATCGAACTCGCCGGCAAGGGCCGCCTCGTCATCCGCCCCTCGGGCACCGAGCCGGTGATCCGCGTGATGGCCGAGGGCGACGATCCGGCGCAGGTCGAGCGCGTCGTCGACCGGATCTGCGACGCGGTGCGGGCGGCGGCGGAGTGAAACCATGTGAACCACAAACACCGTTCGCCCTGAGCTTGTCGAAGGGCCGTTCTTCTGGTCGCGTAAGGAGTAGAACGGTGCTTCGACAAGCTCAGCACGAACGGGATGGGGATGTCCTCCATGCTTGAAATGCGCCCCGACTGCGAACGCTGCGGCGCCGACCTGCCGGCCGATGCCGGCGGCGCGTTCATCTGTTCGTTCGAATGCACCTTCTGCGCGGAATGCGCCGAGGCGGTCGACGATCGTTGCCCCAATTGCGGCGGCGAGTTGACCGACCGCCCGACGCGGGTCGGCAGCGCGCTGCAACGCCACCCCGCCGCGACCGGGCGCAAGTTCGCCAGCTGATGAAAACGCCGCGCATCCTGATCATCGCCGGCTCGGATTCGGGCGGCGGCGCCGGCATCCAGGCCGACATCAAGACCGTGACGATGCTCGGCGGCCACGCCATGACGGCGGTGACGGCGATCACCGCGCAGAACACGCTCGGCGTGCAGGCCGTGATGCCCGTGCCGGCCGACATGGTGATCGCGCAGATCGATTCGGTGGTTAGCGACATGGGCGTCGATGCGGTCAAGATCGGCATGATCGGCTCGGCCGAGACGGCGCATGCCGTGGCGGACCGGCTGGAGGTTTTGCGCGGCATTCCGATCGTGTTCGATCCGGTGATGGTGGCGACCAGTGGCGACGTGCTTGCCGACGCAGCTACGATCGCGGCGTTCGCGCGGTTGATGCGCATCGCGACTTTGGCGACGCCCAACCTGCCCGAACTCAAGGCGCTCTCCGGTATGTCGATCGTCGACCGCGAGGCGATTCGAGCGGCAGCCCGTTCGCTGGCCGAACGTCGCGGTTGCGCGATCCTTGCCAAGGGCGGGCACGCGCGAGGGCCGCACGTTACCGACATGCTGTTCCCCGCGCTTCGTGCCGGTGAGCGTGAGATGGAGTGGAGAGATCCGCGTATCGACAGCAACAATACCCATGGCACCGGCTGTACCCTGGCGAGTGCGATCGCCTGTGGACTGGCCAGTGGCTGGGATATCGAAGAGTCGATTGCCCGTGCCCGCCGTTTCGTTCGCATCGCGATTCACGATGCGACCCTGCTGACGAAGGGCCATGGGCCGATGGCGCACCAGCGTGTGCGGCAGGATATCGCGCTCGACCCGATCGAACCGTTGCTCAACCAGATTACGCTCCCCGCGCGTGATTTCGCCGCGAGCGAGTCTTTCTACGCCCATCTCGGTTTGCGCCAGATCGTCCGCTCGGCGCCGCACTACGCGCGCTTCGAGAATGCCGGCGGCACGACCTTGTCGATCGAGGCGGCGGATGAGATTGGCGGCGTGCCGGTGATCTATTTCGAATGCGCCGATCTCGATCTCTGCGTAGAAATAATCGCCCGCCAGGGTATCGCCATCCAACATGGCCCGGCGGATGAGGATTGGGGTTGGCGCGAAGTTCGCTTACGCGATCCCGCCGGCAATGCGATCTGCCTCTATCAGGCGGGCGAAAATCGCCGTTTCCCGCCCTGGCGCCTGCCATGACCGGGCCGTCGCTGCGCCACGAAAAGCTCTGTCTCGCCCCCGTCGCCGGGGTCGATGAAGCGGGTCGCGGGCCGCTTGCCGGGCCGGTCGTCGCGGCGGCGGTGATCCTGCCGGCGCGCGGCGTGCCGCGCGGCATCAACGATTCGAAAAAGCTCTCCGCGGCCGAGCGGCTGCGGCTGCACGACCGGCTGCAGGGCTGCGCGATCGTGGGTATCGGCATCGTCGAGGCCGATGAGATCGACCGGCTCAACATCTATTGGGCGACGATGAAGGCGATGGAGATGGCGGTCGCCGCTTTGGGCTGCGCACCAGGCCATGTGCTGGTCGACGGCAACCGGCTGCCGCGCTGGGGCCATGCCGCCACGGCAATCGTCAAGGGCGACGCAATCAGCCTGTCGATCGCCGCCGCCTCGATCATCGCCAAGCACACCCGCGACACGATCATGATCGCGCACGCCGAATCACATCCGCATTACGGCTGGCATGCGAACAAGGGCTATGGCGCGCCCGATCACCTCCGCGCCTTGCGCGAATTCGGCCCATGTCCGCTGCATCGCCGATCCTTCGCACCCGTGGCGCAAGCTTCTCTGCCGTTCTGAGTCTTTTGCGCCACACCCCATCGCTGGGGGCTGTGGATAACTTCGGACTCAACATCTGGCACACGTCCTGAATTGTTCCGCTTTGTTAACTATTTGTCAGTCATCCTCGTTAACTAACTTCTTCTTGACCGGAGTCCGCACATTCTCATTGGATGCGCGCAACGAATGCGGGGACGGTACTGATGGGGCTTATCGAAACGATTCAGCGCGCGGGCACGCGCGCCGACGCGCCGGTGGCGGAAGCGCCACGGGCGACGTTGCCGCTCGACACGATCATCATGCAGGATTGCATCACGGCGATGCGCTCGCTGCCGGCCAAGTCGGTCGACATGATCTTCGCCGACCCGCCCTACAACCTGCAACTCGGCGGCGATCTCAGCCGGCCGGACGGCAGCCATGTCGATGCCGTGACCGACGACTGGGACAAGTTCGACAGCCTCGCCATCTATGACGCCTTCACCCGCGCCTGGCTGACCGAGGCGCGCCGCATCCTCAAGGACAATGGCGCGATCTGGGTGATCGGCAGCTATCACAACATCTTCAAGGTCGGCTCGGCGATCCAGGATCTTGGCTACTGGATCCTCAACGACATCGTCTGGCGCAAGGCCAACCCGATGCCCAATTTCAAGGGCACGCGCTTCACCAACGCGCACGAGACGCTGATCTGGGCGTCGATGGGCGAGAAAGCGCGCTACACCTTCAACTATCGCAGCATGAAGACGCTGAACGACGAACTGCAGATGCGCTCCGACTGGGAATTCCCGATCTGCGGCGGGCAGGAACGGCTCAAGAAGGACGGCGTCAAGGTCCACCCAACGCAGAAGCCCGAGGCGCTGATCTACCGCATCCTGCTCGCCTGCACCAAGCCCGGCGACGTCGTGCTCGACCCATTCTTCGGCACCGGCACGACCGGCGCGGTGGCCAAAAGGCTCGGCCGGCGCTGGATCGGCATCGAGCGGGAGCAGGGCTATGTATCGGCGGCGCGCGAGCGGATCGACGCGGCGCTGCCGCTCGACGAATCCGCGCTGACGACGATGCAGTCGCCCAAGGCCGCGCCGCGCGTCGCCTTCGGCACGATCGTCGAGAACGGCATGCTGCTGGCTGGCGCGGTGCTGACCGATGCGAAGCGCCGCTACAGCATCACGGTGCGCGCCGACGGCTCGGTGCTCAGTGCGTGCGGCCAGACGGGGTCGATCCACAAGCTCGGCTCGGTGTTGCAGAATGCGCCTGCCTGCAACGGCTGGACCTTCTGGCACCACGAGACGGCCGAGGGGCTGAAGCCGATCGACACGCTGCGCCAGACCTATCTGCTCGCGACGCAGATCTAAGTTCAAATTGCACTACTCCCCGGCGAAGGCCGGGGCCCAGTTGGCAAGGCAGGGGTGATCAGCGTTGCGCTCAGTTACCGATCACATCGCAACTGGACCCCGGCCTGCGCCGGGGAGCAATCCGGTTCGCCGGGGAACGAGAAAGTAGCAAGATGCACCTCCGCCCGATCCAGTTCGTCGACACCCCCATCGGCCGCGATGGCGAAGTTGCGCGGCTCGCTGGCGGCATGTTGTGGTTCGCCGCCTATGAGGTGATCGAGGGCGGCGCCCGACGCACCGTCGCGGTCGCCGATTTCGCGCAGGCGCTGGGCGGCAATGCCCGCGCCGCCGCGCTCCATGCCGCGATCACCGCGCCGCGCCCGGCGCTGACGCTCGGCGAGCGCACGCTGCGCTTTGATCAACCGCAGGTCGCCGGCATCCTCAACGTCACGCCGGACAGCTTCTCCGATGGCGGCAAGCTGGAGAACGACCCTGCAGCCGCTGCGGCGGCCGGCGTCGCGATGGCGGCGGCGGGCGCCGCGTTGATCGATGTGGGCGGCGAATCGACCCGCCCCAACGCCCCGCTGGTGTGGGAAGGCGACGAGGCCAAGCGCGTCGTCCCGGCAATCGAGCGCCTCGCTGCCGCCGGTACCCTGGTCTCGATCGACACGCGCAAGGCGATGGTGATGGAGGCGGCGCTCGGCGCCGGCGCGCGGATCGTCAACGACGTGTCGGCGCTTCTGTGGGATGAGCGCGCGACGGCCGTCGTCGCCCACGCCGGCTGTCCGGTGATCCTGATGCACTCGCCCGACCCGAAAAAAGGCGCGCATGGCGGCAGTGGCTATGGCGATGTGCTGACCGAGGTGTTCGACTGGCTCGAGGCGCGCATCGCCGTCGCCGAGGCGGCGGGGATCGAGCGGTCGCGGATCATCGTCGATCCCGGCATCGGTTTCGGCAAGTCGCTCGCCGACAATCTCGCTTTGATCAATGGCCTCGCGCTGTTCCACGGTCTGGGCTGCCCGATCATGCTCGGCGCGAGCCGCAAGCGCATGATCGGCGCGCTGTCCAACGAGGCGCCGGCCGACGCCCGCCTCGGCGGCTCGCTCGCGCTGGCGATGAAGGGCGTCGAGGCGGGCGTGCAACTGCTGCGCGTCCACGACGTGGCGGAGACGGTGCAGGCGATCCATGTCTGGCGCGGTCTGCGCGACCAGGCGCTGGTCGGGCGGTAGACCGAACCAGCTTTGCGCTGTCATCCCGGGCTCGTCCCGGGATCCACCCGGCCGCGCGGTCAGCGGTCAGATATTCCAGGCTTTCTCCAGCTGCGCCGTGGACCCCGGAACAAGTCCGGGGTGACGAGGAGAATTTCACGCCGTCGCGTGGACGACTACAGCGTATAACCCCCATCGCTGACCAGCACGGTGCCGGTGATCAGCGCCGCCGCATCCGACAACAGGAACGCGATCTGCCCGGCGATTTCCTCGGGCTTGGCATAACGACCGAGCGGGGTCGCCATCGCGGCGAGTTCGGCAAAGGCGGCGTCGCGGCCGATTGCTGCGGCGCGCTCGGCGAACATCGGCACAGCGTCCCACACCGGCGTCTCGACCCCGGCCGGGGCGATGGCGTTGACGCGGATCCGGTCGGCCGCACCTTCCTTCGCTGCGACCTTCACGAGGTGGATCAGCGCCGCCTTCGACGCGCCATAGGCGGCGACGCCCGGCTCGGGCTTGATCCCCGCCGCCGATGCCGTGGCGACGATGCTGCCGCCGTGCCGCCCGGCCATCGCGCGCAGCGCCGCGCGCAGCGTCAGGAACGCGCCGTCGAGATTGACCGACAGGATGCGCCGCCATTCGGCAAAGGCGAGCGCGGTGATCGGCGCGGCGCCCGCGACGCCGGCATTGACAACGGCATGGTCGAGCCCGGCAAGGCGCGGCGCAAGATCGTCCCACAGCGCCTCGGTGGTGACGTCGCCGGCGATCCGCTCGACCGCGCAGGAAAAGGAAAGCGCGTCGAGCGCCGTCGCGTCGCGGTCGACCAGCACCAGCCGCCCCGCGCCCTGCGCTTCGAGATGCCGCGCGACCGCCAGGCCAATGCCCGAGGCCGCGCCGGTGATCAGGATCGTTTTGCCGGTAAAGTCGTTCATCGCCGCGTCTTATACCGGATATCCTTGTTCGACACCCCTATCCACCGCAGGGTTTCGATCAACGGTATGATGCGCCGGCGGCGTAGCGTCACGATGGGGCGCATGACCCCTGACAAAATTCGGGTCGCTCAGGCCGCCGCGTTGTCGATGCCGAGCTCGCCGAGCTTGCGGTAGAGCGTCGAGCGGCCGATGCCGAGCCGGCGCGCCACCTCGGTCATGCGGCCGCGATAATGGCCGATCGCGAGGCGGATGACGTCGGCCTCGATCTCGTCGAGCGCGCGCAGATTGCCGTCGGCATGGAACAGCGTGACGCCGCCCGAGGTCGCCATCGGCGTCGGGCCGGGCACGCTGTGGCGCGCCGCGCCGAGTGCTGCGATCTGCGGGAAGTCGGCACTGGTCAGAGCGGCGCCGTCGCACAGCACCGCGGCGCGGAACAGCGCGTTCTGCAGCTGGCGGACATTGCCCGGCCAGTCATATTTGCCGAGCAGTGCCAGCGCATCGTCGGTGATGCCGAGCGGCCGCAGCCCGGGCTGCTGCGCGATCCGCGCGAGCAGGTGGCGGGCGAGCGCGGGGATGTCGCCGGTGCGTTCGCGCAAGGGCGGGATCGTCACCTGGACGACGTTGAGGCGGTAATAGAGATCCTCGCGGAAGCGCCCGGCCTCGACCTCGTCGATCAGGCGCTTGTTGGTCGCCGCGATCACGCGGACATCCACCTCGCGGGCATGCCGCGCGCCGACCGGCTGGATCTCGCCCGATTGCAGCACGCGCAGCAGCTTGACCTGCGTCTCGAGCGGCATCTCGCCGACCTCGTCGAGGAACAAGGTGCCGCCATCGGCCTCGGCGAAGCGGCCGATCTTGCGCTCGAACGCCCCGGTAAAGGCGCCCTTTTCGTGCCCGAACAACTCGCTCTCGACGAGATTGGCGGGGATCGCGCCGCAATTGACCGCGACCATGGGCTTCTTGTTGCGCGGTGAGGCGGCATGGATCGCCTCGGCGACCACTTCTTTGCCGACGCCGCTCTCGCCTTCGAGCAGGACGGGCACACGCGCGCGTGCCGCCTTGGCGGCAATTGCCAGCGCCGAGCGGAAATCCGGCGCCGAGCCGACGATCTCGTCGAAGGCGAGCAAGGCGGGAATCTTCTCGGTCAGCGGGCGCAACTCGCCCGCGGCCATGCCGGCGACCGCCGCGTCGAGCGCGCCGAGCAAGCGCTCGGCGGCGAGCGGCTTGACCAGGAAGTCCGTGGCGCCGGCGCGCATCGCGGCGACGGCCTGTGCGACCGAGCCATTGGCGGTGAGCATCAGCAGCGGCAGGGCCGGGCGGCGCGTGCGGATCTCGGCGATCAGCGCGGTGGCGTCGGCTTCGGGCGCCCAATGGTCGAGCAGGATCGCGTCGAGTTGCATCCCGTCCTGCGTGCCGAGCATCGCGATCGCCATCTCGCCATCGGCGGCGAACACCGAACGCCAGCCGCGCCGCGCGGCGATCGCGGCGACGAGTCGGCGCTGCGCCGGCTCCTCGTCGATCAGCATCAATAGCCGCTGTCCGTTGCGCGTCATGCCCGCGTTTCCCGTCGTCAAATTCAGGTCCAGCGGGTAACCATAGCCATTAGGTGTAAAAGCGGCCTTAAGCGCCCCAACGCGGGACGGACGGGACGGGACTTGAAGGAACCGGGCCGACCGGTCTAAGGCCATGTCGGAGCAGGGGCGTATCAAGGGGTTTCACGATGGCCGGCAACGGTGACATGAAAGCGCACGAATCGACCTATCACAGCGTGATAGGCTTGTTGAAATATGGCGCGGTTGCCTGTTTCGTGATCGCCTTCACGGTGATCTGGCTGATATCGCACAAATAGCGCCATGAAGATCGCCGTCCTCAAGGAACAAGCCGAGGGCGAGCGTCGCGTCGCCGCCACGCCGGAAACGGTCAAGAAGTTCATCGCGCTCGGCGCCACCATGGCGGTCGAGAGCGGCGCAGGGGCGGGTGCGTCCTGCGCCGATGCCGATTACGAAGCGGCCGGCGCAACGCTCGGCACGCGCGCCGCGACGCTGCAGGGTGCCGATATCATCCTCGGCGTGCAGGGCCCCGATCCGGCTGGCCTCAAGGGCATGGCGGCGGGCGCCTGGCTGGTCGCCGGGCTCAATCCGTTCGGCGAGCGCGCCCGCGTCGACGGCTATGCCAGGGCCGGGGTCGAGGCGCTGGCGATGGAATTCATGCCGCGCATCACGCGCGCCCAGTCGATGGACATATTGTCGTCGCAGTCGAACCTTGCCGGCTACAAGGCGGTGCTCGACGCCGCAGCCGAATATGGCCGCGCCTTTCCGATGATGATGACCGCTGCCGGCACGATTTCGGCCGCGCGCGTCTTCGTGATGGGCGTCGGCGTCGCCGGCCTGCAGGCGATCGCCACCGCGCGGCGGCTCGGCGCGCAGGTTTCGGCGACCGATGTGCGCTCGGCGACCAAGGAGCAGATCCAGTCGCTCGGCGCCAAGCCGATCTTCGTCGAGAATGTCGCCGGCATCGAGGGCGAAGGCTCGGGCGGTTACGCCGGCGAGATGAGCCCCGAATATCAGAAGGCGCAGGCCGAACTGGTGTCGGGGCATATCGCCAAGCAGGACATCGTCATCACCACCGCGCTGATCCCGGGGCGCCCGGCGCCGCGGCTGATCTCGGCGGCGCAGGTCGCCAGCATGAAGCCGGGCAGCGTGATCGTCGATCTCGCGGTCGAGCAGGGCGGCAATGTCGAGGGCGCGGTCGCCGGCGAGGTCGTGACGGTGGGTGGTGTCAAGATCGTCGGCCACCGCAACGTCGCCGGCCGCCTCGCGGCCGACGCCTCGGCGCTGTTCTCGCGCAACCTGTACAATTTCCTGTCGACCTTTTGGGACAAGGAAAGCGGCAAGCCGATCCTCGACGCCGAGATCGGCGACGCGGTGCGGCTGACCAGGAACGGTGCCATCGTCAACGCGAGACTGCTGGGCTGATGCGGCGCCTGGCGCTGCTGCCGCTGCTCCTGGCACTGCTCGGTGCGGCGCCCCCGCTCCGCACGGCGAGCTGGGTTGTGGTTGGCGAGCAGACGGCACAGACCGAGGGGCGGGTGAAAAGCACTGCGTCGGTCGTCTTCGCGCACCTCGTGCCGAAGACCAGCTATCGCCTATCGGACGATGTCGTCGGCAGCGATGGCGTCGTCGTGGCGCCAAAAGGCAGCTTATTGATCCTGACCGATGGCGACGATCATGCGGCCTGCGTAACGGGCGGCGCCTATCGTGGCAGAAGCGCCTGCTTTATTGATTCGGATGGCGACCATAGCTTCGATCGCTATTTCTACGTTCACACTCAAAGCGCCTATTTCTTTCAGTCATTGGGCGACGAAGGCGCGGTTGCGACGATAGGCGCACCAGCGCGGTATGAGGAAGCCACTTCGGATCAGCCGACACTCGAGGTGCGGTTGCGGGAGATATCTACCGGCGGTCTGGTCATGCCCGCCCGGTTCGCCCTGTGCTTCGATGGCAGTCCGAGCAAGAATTTTCTCGGGCGCAACACGACACCGACCTTTTGTTCGACACAGGAGATCAGCCTGCGCGCATCGGTGCTCCCGGTTCATGTAGATCTGCATGGCGGCAGCATCACCTTTATGCGCAAGAGCGGCGGCGCCTATATCGTGCAGGTCGTTTCACCGCCGGCCCGCTCGGTCTATTAGGTCGGTTTCGGCCTTAATTAGGAAGCAAGCATGGACTTCATCTCGATCCTGTCGATCTTCGTCATGGCCTGCTTCGTGGGCTATTATGTCGTCTGGTCGGTTACGCCGGCACTGCATACGCCGTTGATGGCGGTGACCAATGCGATCTCGTCGGTTATCATCGTCGGCGCGCTGATCGCCTCGGCGGCGATCGGGAGCGGCGGGGGTGGGGCGACGTCGAAATGGCTCGGGCTGCTCGCGGTGGTGCTGGCCAGCGTCAATATCTTCGGCGGCTTCGCGGTGACCGCGCGGATGCTGGCGATGTACAAGAAGAAGGATCGGCCCGCCGCGGCCAAGCATTGATTTCGTCACCCCGGACATGTTCCGGGGTCCACGCATCCACTTGCGCTGGTGGCGCGGTGGACCCCGGAACAAGTCCGGGGTGACGGTTGGGGATAAGATATGGAACATTCGATCGCGGTGAATCCCTGGGCGTCGCTCGCTTATCTGATCGCGGGCGTGTGCTTCATCCTCGCGCTGCGCGGGCTGTCGAGCCCGACCTCGAGCCAGCGCGGCAATCGCTTCGGCATGATCGGCATGACGATCGCGGTCGTCACGACGCTGATCACGCATGTCCCGCGTCTCGACCCGTCGACGATCGACAGCATGACGGTGATCGAGATCGTCGTCGCGATCGGCATCGGTGCCGCGATCGGCCTCGTCACCGCGCGGCGCATCGCGATGACCGACATGCCGCAGCTCGTCGCCGCCTTCCACTCGCTGGTCGGTCTCGCCGCGGTGCTGGTGGCGTGTGCCGCCTTCCTCAATCCGGCAGCGTTCGGCATCGCCGATGCCGCCGGGCAGATCCTCATCGTCAGCCGGATCGAGATGGGTCTCGGCGTCGCGATCGGTGCGATCACCTTTTCCGGATCGGTGATCGCCTTCCTCAAATTGAACGGCAATATGGGCGGCAAGCCGATCATGCTGCCGGGGCGCCACGTGATCAATCTCGCGGTGCTTGCCGGCATTCTCGGGCTGATCGGCTATTTCACGCAGGACCAGGCGCCGTGGGTGTTCTGGACCGTCACGCTGCTCAGCTTCGCGATCGGTTTCCTGCTGATCATCCCGATCGGCGGTGCCGACATGCCGGTCGTGGTGTCGATGCTCAACAGCTATTCGGGCTGGGCGGCGGCGGCGATGGGCTTCACGCTGCACAACACGGCGATGATCATCACCGGCGCGCTGGTCGGCTCGTCGGGCGCGATCCTGAGCTACATCATGTGCCGCGCGATGAACCGCAGCTTCATCTCGGTGATTGCGGGCGGCTTCGGCGGCGACAGTGCCGGCGGCGCGGCGGCGGCGGCGAGCGACCGGCCGTGGAAGCGCGGCTCGGCCGAGGATGCCGCCTTCCTGATGAGCCAGGCCGAGCAGGTCATCATCGTCCCCGGCTACGGCATGGCGGTCGCGCAGGCGCAGCATGTGCTGCGCGAGATGG
>JBBRSN010000085.1:0-19525 GCA_038245375.1 Sphingomonadales bacterium
CACACCACCGGCCCGTTCCAGCCGCAGGACCACCGCGTCGCGCGTGCCGCGATCGCGGCCGGCATCGACTATCTCGATCTCGCCGACTCGCGCGATTTCGTCGCGCGGATCGGCGAACTCGACGCGGCGGCCCGGGCGGCGGGCGTCGCGGTGGTGACGGGCGCCAGTTCGGTACCGTGCCTCACCGCGGCGCTGATCGATCGCTATCGCCCGGCCTTTGGCCGGCTCGACAGCGCGGTCTACGGCATCGCCGCCGCACAGCAGACCAATCGCGGCCTCGGCACCGCCGCAGCGGTGCTCAGCTATGTCGGCCAGCCCTTCACCCGGCTGTCGCGGGGCAGGGCGAAGCGGGCGTTCGGCTGGCAGGGGCTCCATGCGGTGCGTTACCCCGAGCTCGGCACGCGACTGTTCGGCGATTGCGACATTCCCGACCTGGCCTTGTTTCCGGCGCGTTATCCCGAATTGCGGGAACTGCGCTTCGTCGCCGGGCATGAGGTCAAGCTGCTCCACCTCGGCACCTGGGCGTTGAGCTGGGTCGTCCGGGCGGGGTTGATCCGCTCGCTGGCGCGCTATGCGCCGGCGCTGCTCAAGGCATCGTTCCTGTTCGATCCGTTCGGCTCGGGACGCAGCGGGCTGCACATGTTCCTCTCGGGCACCGACCCGGTCGGCAAGCCCATGACGGTGCGCATCTTCATGGTCGCGCGGCAGGCGCACGGCCCCAATGTGCCGTGCATCCCTGCGATCATCCTCGCGCGGCGCATCGCCGCAGGCGAGCGGCTGGCGCCCGGCGCGCGGCCGTGCCTCGACCTGATCGACCTCGACGCCTTGCTCGGCGCGCTGGGCGAACTCGACATCACGACGGTCGCGCAAGGGCCGGGTATCGACGATCGCTGGCCGCCGTCCGACGACCGGCTCTCGCACGCGCCGCATGATCGCTCCCCCGCCGACGCGGCGCATCGGGCATGAGCGGCATCGAGCGCGCCCGCCTGATCCTGCGCTGGCTGCTGGCGGCGATCTATCTGCTCGCCGGCGTGCTGCATGTCTGGGTCCCGACAAAGTTTCTCGGCATCGTGCCGGGCTGGGTGCCGTATCCGGATATGGTCGTGCTGCTGACCGGTCTGTGCGAGATTGCCGGGGCGATCGGGCTGATGACGCGGCGCTGGCGCTGGATCGCCGCGGTGATGCTCGCGCTCTATGCCGTCTGCGTGTTCCCGGCCAACATCAAGCATGCGATCGACGGGCTGGTCTATGGCCGCAATATGCTGGGCTGGGGCTATCACGCGCCGCGGCTGCTGTTCCAGCCGGTGATCGTGTGGTGGAGCCTGTTCGCCGGCGGGGTGATCGACTGGCCGTTCCGGCATCGAATCACCATCGACCGCGCTTCGTAGGATATCCGGCGCGCGACCTTCCCGATGGCGCAAGGTCATGATAACGCGGTGCAATGAGGATCAGCCGCCTGCTTGGTTCGATCGGCCTGCTGGTGCCGATCCTGGCCTGTTCGACATCGGGCGGGGCGCAGACGTTCCAGGTCCACACCGCACCGGTCGGTGTCGAGATGCCCTTTCACAGCGTCTTCTACGCAGCCGAGCCGGCTTATGAGGATCTCCCGCTGGCCACGCTGCCGCTGGGCGAGACGCTCGTCGCCGCCATTCCGAAAATAGCCGGGACGTTCGGCATGGCGGAGTTGCGCTGTGCCGGCGTCGATCGCGACCGCCATCTCACGGGGTGCGTGGTCACCGTCGCGCCGACCGGTCGTAGTTACGAGGCGGCGGCCAGCCTGATCGCCAAACAGCTTATGGTCGACCCGGCCTATCCGCTTTCCGGCAAGCCGCCGATGCGCTTCATCGCAATCCAGCTCAAGATGTGGCATTCGGACGTGCCCGTGACCACGGGGCCATGCTGGCCGCCATCTTGCTCGCCGATACTACCACCGCTGACGCAGCCCGCGACGCCGGGCTAGGCGACGCACCCCTCGGCCCCGTCGTTCGCACGCGACGACCGGCGTGCGCGCGACGATTGACAGCGACACGTATGCCCGATCAAAAACGTGATCGGGGGTGTGATGCGACATCGAGCGATTCCCGTTCTTATCGCAGCGCTTGGCGCTATGGCGGGCGCTGCCGGCGCTGTCGCGCAGCAGCTACCCTATGACGCGCCGCGCCACACCCAGCCCCCGCCGTCGATCGGTTCGTCGATGGAGGATCTCGGCGAGCTGGCCGAACTTGGCATTTCGACCGAGCGCGATCGACCGCCGAGCTGGCAACTCGCCGAGCATCGCCGGCTCGATGCGACGCTCGCCGCGATCCCGGCGCAGCGCAAGGGCGTCATCGATGTCTATGTCCTTGCCGTCGGCCTCGACAGCGACCCGGTGTTCGGGCGCGAGGCGCGCGAGGCGGGCAGGGTGCTGGCGCATCGCTACGGCGCGGAAAGCCGGACTATCGTTCTGGCCGGCTCGGACGGCAGTGGTGATAGCGCGCTGCCGCGCGGCTCGCCCGACAATATCGCACTGGTGCTGGCGCGCTTCGCCGAGGTGATGGACAAGGCCGAAGACGTCGTCGTGCTGTACACCACCTCGCATGGCGGCCCGATCGGCATCGCCTATAACGACGCCGACCAGGGCTATGGCTATATCTCGCCGTCGCGGCTGTGGAGCATGTTCGGTTCGCTCGGCATCGAGCGCCGGCTGGTCATCGTCTCGGCCTGCTACTCCGGCGTTTTCGTGCCGACGATGGCGACCGAGGACAGCGCGGTCGTCACGGCGGCCGATGCCGAGCATACCTCGTTCGGTTGCCAGGCCGACAGCGACTGGACTTTTTTCGGCGATGCGCTGATCAATCATGCGCTGCGCAAGCACCAGCCGCTCCAGGCCGCCGCCGACGAGGCGCGCGGCCTCGTCGCGGGGTGGGAAACGCGCGGCAGGATCACGCCGTCCAACCCGCAGGTCGCGATCGGGTCGCGCGCACACCTTTGGCTCGATCCGCTCGACGCGGCCACCCCGCCCATCGCATCGGCATCGGTCGGCCGCCCGGCGGTGACGATCCTCGACCAGCTGCCGGCTGCACGGTAACTGCACGCGCAATTCGCCGGACCACCTTTGGCGTCGATGCGCCTCGCACGCCTAGCATCGCTCCCGTTCAGATATGGGAGGTAACCGATGACCGACACGACCGAAGACGCCAGGCCCGAGCGCCCACCGGGGCAAAAGCTGCTGTTCGCGATCCTTGTCGGGGCGCTGCTCGCCGTGCCGCTCTTCGCGATCTACCTGCTGGTCTATGATCGCTCGACCCAGTCGACCCAGGCGCGCGCTGCGATCGTGCAGGGCTGGGGCGGCGCGCAGGTGATCGCCGGCCCGGTACTGGTCATTCCCTACACCGTGACCAGCACCGAGACGGTCGAGCAGGACGGCAAGCAGGTTCAGAAGACCGGCACCAGCAACCATCAGCTGACACTCCAGCCGCAGGCCGCGGCGATGCACTCCGATCTACGCCCCGATCATCGGCATTATTCGATCTATGATGCGGTGGTCTACGAGGCGCACAACGTCGGCGCCGCGCGTTTCGCGCTGCCCGATGATCTCGATCGGCTCGGCATCCCGCGCGACGCGCTGAGGCTCGACCGGGCGGAACTGCGCTTCGGCATCGGCGATGCGCATGGCCTGTTCGGCACGCCACCGGCAGTCACGTTTGCGGGGCAGAAGCTGCCGCTCAAACCCGGCAAGGGTACGCGCGAGACCGGCGGCGAGGGTTTCTATGCCTTTGTCGATGCCGGTGCGCTGGCGCGCGCGCCGATCGTTTCCCGCTATGATTATGCGTTGCGCGGCAATGGCTCGCTGACCTTGATTCCCGGTGGCGGCGATACGCACTGGACGGTCAGCAGCCCCTGGCCCTCGCCGAGCTTCCAGGGCGAATTCCTGCCCGACGAGCGCCATGTCGGCGCGCAGGGTTTCACCGCCAGCTGGCGGCGCGGCAATCTCGCGCTGGGCAAGGCGCTGACCTCGATCGACGACGACAGCCGCGCGATCGAGGCCGGCGGCGACAGCGCGTCGCGCGCGACGGTCGGGCTGGTCACGCCGGTCGATCTCTACGACCAGGTCAACCGTTCGGTGAAATACGGCTTCCTGTTCATCGGCTTCACCTTCACCGCCTTTCTGATGTTCGACGTGATCGGCGGGGTGCGCGTCTCGCCGATCGAATATCTGCTGGTCGGTGCCGGGCTGATCCTGTTCTTCGTGATGCTGCTCGCCTTTGCCGAGGTGATCGGCTTCTCGCCCGCTTATGTCGTCGCGGCGGCGGCGATCATCGGGCTACTCGCGGCCTATTCCGCCGCGGTGCTCGGCAGCTGGCGGCGCGGCGGTTATATCGCCGGCCTGCTCGCCGGACTCTACGGCGCGCTGTTCGTGCTGCTCAGTCTCGAAGCCTATTCGCTGCTGATCGGCTCGCTGCTGCTGTTCGTCGCGCTGGCGGCGGTAATGTACCTCACGCGCGGGCTGGACTGGGGCGCGCGGCGGCTGACCTGACCTTCCACGTTCGTGCTGAGCCTGTCGAAGCACCGTTCTTTCTTCCGCGCGCAGAAGAACGGCCCTTCGACAGGCTCAGGGCGAACGGTAAGGCAGGTCACCGCCAGCGCAAATTATCCCGCCCGAGCTGGCCGACCGAGGTCACCCCCATCAGCTTCATCCCGCGCTCGATCTCGGCGCGCAGATTGCCGAGCGCGGTCTCGACGCCGAGCTGGCCCGCCGCCGCCAGCGCATAGAGATACATCCGCCCGCCCGAACAGGCCGTCGCGCCGACCGACAGCGCCTTCAGCACATGCGTGCCGCGCCGCACCCCGCCGTCGCAGATCACCTCGATCCGGTCGCCGACCGCATCGACGATCTCGGCCAGCTGGTCGAACGGCGCGCGGCTGCCGTCGAGCTGGCGCCCGCCATGGTTCGACACCATGATCGCCGTCGCGCCGATATCGACCGCGCGCCGCGCATCCTCGACCGACATGATGCCCTTGAGGCAGAAGGCGCCGCCCCAGTCGGCGCGAATCGCCTCGGCCGCCTTCCAGTCCATCGACTGGTCGAGCATGGTGTTGAAATAGTCCGCGACCGAGACCGACATTTTCGTGCCCGCATCGACATGCGTTTCGAGATTCGGCAGCGCGAACTTGCCGCGAAACAGATAGTCGAGCGTCCAGCCGGGATGCGCGGCGAAGCTCACCGCCGAGCGCGGCGTCAGCTTGGGTGGCGAGCTGAACCCGGTCTGCCGGCAGCGCTCGCGATTGCCGCTGACGATCGTGTCGACGGTCAGCGCGATGGCGTCGAACTTCGCTGCCTTGCAGCGATCGATCATCGAGCGGTTCAGCCCCTTGTCCTTGTGGACATAGAGCTGGAATAGTTTGGGGCTGGTCACCGTCCGGCCGATCTCCTCGATGCTCACCGTGGCGAGACTCGAAATGCCGAACCAGGTGTCGAACTTCATCGCCGCCGCGCCGACCGCGCGTTCGCCGCGCCAGTGGAACAGCCGCTGCAGCGCGGTCGGCGAGAGGAACAGCGGCATCGCCACCTTCTTGCCCATGACGGTAACCGACATGTCGATCGTCTCGACCCCGGCGAGCACGCTCGGCACGAGGTCGCAATCGTCGAACGCCGCGGTGTTGCGCGCCTTGGTCAGCTCGTCGTCGGCCGCGCCGTCGATATAATGGAACACCGGCCAAGGCAGCCGCCGCCGCGCCAGTTCGCGGAAGTCGTCGACATTGCGGCAGGCGCTCGCCTTCATGCTTCGCTCCGATCGGTGGCGCTACGGGGTTGCGCTGCGCCTGCGAAAGGCATAGCCGCAAACCGCGCCCACGCCATCCATCTCAAGGGACTTTCCGCGCAATGGCCGAATTCTCGCTTCCCAAGAACAGCGTTCCCACCAAGGGCCAGGTGTACAAGGCCGCGGATGGTGCGACGAACGTCAAGACGTTCAAGGTCTATCGCTACGATCCCGACAGCGGCGCGAACCCGCGCTACGACCGCTTCGAGGTCGATCTCGATACGTGCGGCCCGATGGTGCTCGACGCGCTGATCAAGATGAAGTCCGAGCAGGATTCGTCGCTCACCTTCCGCCGCTCGTGCCGCGAGGGCATTTGCGGCTCGTGCTCGATGAATATGGACGGCAAGAACGGCCTCGCCTGCACGACGGCGATCGAGGACATCAAGGGCGATGTCATGATCACGCCGCTGCCGCACATGGAAGTGATCAAGGACCTCGTCCCCGACTTCACCCATTTCTATGCGCAATATGCCTCGATCAAGCCGTGGTTGCAGACCGTCACGCCGCCGCCATCGGGCAAGGAGCGGCTGCAGTCGCCGGAAGACCGCGAGAAGCTCGACGGCCTGTACGAGTGCATCCTGTGCGCCTGCTGCTCGACCTCGTGCCCGAGCTATTGGTGGAATTCGGACAAGTTCCTGGGGCCGGCGATCCTGTTGCAGGCCTATCGCTGGCTCGCCGACAGCCGCGACGAGATGGCCGGCGAGCGACTCGACGAGCTGGAGGATCCGTTCCGCCTCTATCGCTGCCACACGATCATGAACTGCGCGAACAGCTGCCCCAAGGGCCTCAACCCGGCCAAGGCGATCGCCGAGATCAAGAAGCTCGAGGTCGAGCGCGTCCTGTAAGGAAGTTTGTTCGTTGGACGACGCGGCGAACCGCTTCTTCATTTACGAGGACGACCCGGATTCGCCCGGCTGGAAGCGCTGGCAGTTCCGCGATTCGACGCGGTTCAACGCCTTTCTCGAGCCGCTGCTGGTCAGGGTCGAGGACGGGCAGGCGCGCGTCCGCATGATGCCGCGCCACGAGCATTCCAACATGCGCAACGACGTGCATGGCGGCGCGCTGCTCGGCTTCATGGACGTCGCGCTGTTCGCCGGGGCGCGCGGGCTGGGCGTGCTGGCCGCCGGCGGCGCGGTCACGCTCGACCTGTCGGCGCAGTTCATCGGCGGCGCGACGATCGGCCAACCGATCGAGGCGCGCGTCGAGCTGTTGCGCGAGACCAAGCGCATGCTCTTCCTGCGCGGCCTGATCGTGCAGGAGGGCAAGCCGACGATTGCCAGCTTCACCGGCACCTTGCGCAAATCCTCGCCGCCGCCGGAACCGGCGTGACACGAGTCTCGACCTGCCCTCACCCTTTCGCGGCTTCGCCGCTCTTTCCCTCTCCCAACGGGAGAGGGAGGGAGGCGCGTAGCGCCGGAAGGGTGAGGGCAGGCGCCGCGATGCGCGCTTCATGACCGGCCTCATCGCGCGTTACGACGCGCTCGTCGCCGCCGGCGAACTTCGCCCCGATCCCGAACAGGCCGCCGCCGCACACCGCCTCGCCGCGCTCGCCACTGCGCTCGAAGCGACTCCGAAACGCGGCAGCACCTTGTGGCGCGCGCTCGGCCGCAAGCCCGAGGCGCCGCGCGGCGTCTATCTGTGGGGCGGCGTCGGGCGCGGCAAGTCGATGCTGATGGACCTGTTCTTCAGCTGCCTCGACATCCGCCGCAAGCGCCGCGTTCATTTCGCCGAATTCATGCTCGAGGTGCACCAGCGCATCGCGGTCGAGCGCCGCAAGGAGGCTGGCGATCCGATCCTCCCCGTGGCCACCGCGCTCGCCGAAGAGGCGCGGCTGCTCGCTTTCGACGAGATGATGGTGACCAACTCGCCCGACGCGATGATCCTGTCGCGGCTGTTCACGGCGTTGATCGAGGCCGGGGTCACCATCGTCACCACCTCGAACCGCGCGCCGCTCGACCTGTACAAGGACGGGCTCAACCGCGAGCATTTCCTGCCCTTCATTGGCCTGTTGCAGGAACGGCTCGACGTCCTGCCGCTCAACGGGCCGGTCGACTATCGCCGCGACCGGCTCGGCCAGCAGGAAACCTGGCTCGTCCCCAACGGTGCCGTGGCGACCGCGGAGCTCTCCGCCGCCTTTTTCCGGCTGACCGACTATCCGCCCGAGGATCGCGAGCATGTCCCGGCCGAGGATATCCCGGTGCAGGGCGGACGCACGCTGCATGTGCCCAAGAGCCTCAAGGGCGTCGCGGTGTTTTCGTTCAAGCGGCTGTGCGGCGAGGCGCGTGGCGCGGCGGACTATCTCGCCGTCGCGCGGCGCTACCACAGCGTCATCCTGGTCGGCATTCCCAAGCTTGGTCCGGAAAATCGCAACGAGGCCGCACGTTTCGTCGCGCTGATCGACGCGCTCTACGAACAGAAGGTCAAGCTGCTCGCTGCCGCCGATGCCGAGCCCGCCGCGCTCTATGAAAAGGGCGACGGTCGCTTCGAGTTCGAGCGCACCGTCAGCCGGCTGGAGGAGATGCGCTCGGCCGACTATCTCGACCAGGGGCATGGCGGCGGCTGAACGCGATGGCGCCATCGATTGCCCCGGCAAGCCACGAACGCAGCACCGGCTCGGCGACCCGCACGACCCACCACGCCGCGCCGAGCACCACGCCCAGTGTCGCAAGCGCCGCCACGCCGAACGGCAGTCCGACCCGCAACTGCGCCGCGATCAGCGCCGCGCCGATTTCCTGATGCAGCAGATAGAGCGGATAGGTCAGCAGGCCGAGCGTCGCGGCGAGCCGCGCATCGACCCGACGCCCAAGCCAGCCCTGCCATCGCGGCGCGGCGAGCACCACGATCAGCCCCGTGCTGAACACCAGCATCGGCAGCAGCGGGCTGGCGACGATGCCCAGCGCATGCGTCCGCTCCACCGTGCGTCCGGCGATTTCGGTCAATCCGGCGGCGAAGAAGATGCCGAACAACACCACACGGCCCGTTGTCACCGCGCGGCTGAGCATCGCCCAGGCCAGGATGCCAAGCGCGAAGAAGCAGCCGTGCGGTAGCAATACCAGTTGCGCCGTGCGGTAATCCATCAGCGGGGTCGCCGCCCAGTCCGCCATGACGGCGAACAGCCAGAACGCCGCGCTCCACGCGCCGATCAGCACGCCGTAGCGCTCGATCGTCTCGCTCCGGCCGGCGCGACCAAGGCCGGTTGCGATCAGCAGATAGAAATAGAGCTCGATCCCGAGGGTCCAGTAGGACGGATCGATCTGCAGGCTGTTCGGCGCGAACCCCAGCGACGCCAGCCAGCGCGGCAGCAGCGATGGCCCGGGCGCGGCGATGCTCAGCACGAGCAACGTCGCGGTCGCGCAGATCCACGCCGCCGGCAGCAGCCGCAGGGCGCGGCGCCGCAGGAACGCACCGGCACTCGCCCCTTGTGCGGAAAGCGCGATGACGAAGCCGGAGATCACGAAAAACAGCTCGACGCCGATCCAGCCGAACCACGTCCACGGCGTCGCCGCCCCGGATACCGGCAGGCCGTGCAGCATCGCGGCGCTCGAAAAGCTCGGTGCCCGCGCAAAGGCCGCGCCGTAATGAAAGGCCACCACCAGCAGCGCACTGACGAAGCGCAGCAGGTCGAGGGCGATGATCGCGCGCGGCTTGGCCTCGTTCATGACCCGGGGGACTTGCCCGCCCTTGCCTTAAGATCGCGTGTCTTCGCGCGCGAGATCGGCTAAGCCCGCACACATCAGGGGAGGGCTGCCCATGCTTGTCGTCACCACCGAGAATGTTCCCGGCCACCATGTCACCGCCGTGCTCGGCCAGGTGTTCGGCGTCGTCGTGCGCAGCCGCGGGCTGGGCGGCAACATCACGGCCGGGCTGCGTTCGCTCGTCGGTGGCGAAATTCCCGAATATTCGCGCCTCGTCGAAGATGCCCGGCGCCATGCGATCGACCGGCTCGTCGCCAACGCCGCGTTGATGGGAGCTAACGCCGTGGTCATGATGCGCTTCGATTCTGGCGAGCTTGCCCGGTCGATGAACGAGGTCGTCGCCTATGGTACCGCGGTGATTCTCGATCCGGTGCCGGCATGATGGGAGCGTGCGCGGTTTCACAACTGACATCGTGCTCCTGCGCAAGCAGGAGCCCAGGGTCGCAGGCGGCGCGCAAGCGGCTCTGGGCTCCTGCTTGCGCGGGAACACGAGAGGAGAGGGCGCGCCGATGATCCTGCGCACGATCATACTCATCGTCGCGGCGATTGCCTTTGCCGGTGCGTTGACCGGCACGCTGGTCGATGCCGGCGTCTGGCCCAGCCTGATCGCCACCGGCGTGCTGCTGTTCGGCATCGCGTTCGAGCGCGCGCGCTACGGCGCGGCGCAGCGCCGTCCCGCTGGCGATAAGTGGCAGGAAACGCCCGAACGCTTCATCGACGACGAAACGGGTCGCCCGGTCACCGTCTGGTTCAACCCGGCCAGCGGGGAGCGGCGCTATGTCGATTCAGGCGACCCGTCAGCGGTTAATGCAATTGCGAATGATGTGCAAAGATAGAAATTAGGTACCCGGCTTTACGCCTTGCGACGCTACGGCAAACCGCCTAAGCGGCTCGCGCGAATTAAGGTGCGCGCGGTGCGCGAGTTCACGTATTTTCCAGCGAAAGGATCGGGAAAATGGCCCGCAAGAAGATCGCGCTGATCGGCGCCGGCAATATCGGCGGCACGCTCGCCCATCTCGCCGCTCTCAAGAACCTTGGTGATGTCGTGCTGTTCGACGTCGTCGAAGGCGTACCGCAGGGCAAGGCGCTCGATCTCAACCAGTGCGGCCCGGTCGAGGGTTTCGACGGCAAGATCACCGGCACCAACGATTATGCCGATATCGCCGGCGCGGATGTCATCATCGTCACCGCCGGTGTCGCGCGCAAGCCCGGCATGAGCCGTGACGATCTGCTCGGCATCAACCTCAAGGTCATGAAGGCTGTGGGCGAGGGCATCGCCAAGAATGCGCCCGACGCCTTCGTCATCTGCATCACCAACCCGCTCGACGCGATGGTGTGGGCGCTGCGCGAATTCTCCGGCCTGCCGCATCACAAGGTCGTCGGCATGGCCGGCGTGCTCGACAGCTCGCGCTTCAGCCACTTCCTCGCCGAAGAGTTCAAGGTCTCGGTCAAGGACGTTACCTCCTTCGTGCTCGGCGGGCATGGTGACACCATGGTGCCGGTGATCAGCTACTCGACCGTCTCGGGCATTCCCGTGCCCGACCTGATCGAAATGGGCTTCTCGACCCAGGAACGGATCGACGCGATCGTCGCGCGCACCCGCGCCGGCGGCGGCGAGATCGTCGCGCTGCTCAAGACCGGCTCGGCCTATTATGCCCCGGCGACCAGCGGCATCGCGATGGCCGAGGCCTATCTCTACGACCAGAAGCGCCTCCTGCCGGCAGCGGTTCACCTGTCCGGCCAGTACGGCGTCGATAATCTCTATGTCGGCGTGCCGGTGATCATCGGTGCCGGCGGCGTCGAGAAGGTGGTCGAGATCAAGCTCGACGACGAGGCCAAGGCCAATCTCGCCGTGTCGGTCGATGCGGTCAAGGAACTGCTCGTGGCGTGCAAGGCGATCGACGGAAGCCTGAAATGATCTGACTTTGTCTGTTCCCCGGCGAAGGCCGGGGCCCAGTTGGGAGAAGCTTCGACGTGGAAAAGGCCGGCTTCGTCTACATCATGGCGAGCGGCAAGAACGGTACGATCTATCTCGGCGTGACGAGCGATCTCGCCAAACGCGCCTGGGAGCATCGCAACGATATCGTCGAAGGCTTTACGAAGAAACATCGCTGTCACACCCTCGTGTGGTTCGAGGCGCATGACAGCATCGAGAATGCGCGGCAACGCGAGTTGCGGATGAAGGAGTGAAAGCGAGCCTGGAAATTACGGGTGATCGAGGGTCTCAATCCCGAATGGGAAGACCTCTCGTATCGCATCGTTTGACCATGACCGCTTTCCCAACTGGGCCCCGGCCTTCGCCGGGGAACAAGCAGGACGGAGAATAGATGAGCATCCTCGTCGACAGGAACACCAAGGTCATCACTCAGGGGATGACCGGCGAAACCGGCACTTTCCATACCCAGCAGGCGCTGGCGTACGGCACGCAGATGGTCGGCGGCGTTACGCCCGGCAAGGGCGGCACGACGCATATCGGCCTGCCGGTGTACGACACCGTGTCCGAGGCCGTCGCCAGGACCGGCGCCACCGCGTCGGTCATCTACGTCCCGCCGCCCTTCGCTGCGGATTCGATCCTCGAGGCGATCGACGCCGAGGTGCCGCTGATCGTGACGATCACGGAAGGCATTCCGGTGCTCGACATGGTCAAGGTCAAGCGCGCGCTGTCGGGCTCGAAGTCGCGGCTGATCGGCCCGAACTGCCCCGGCGTGCTGACCCCCGGCCAGTGCAAGATCGGCATCATGCCCGGCAGCATCTTCAAGCAGGGCTCGGTCGGGGTTGTCAGCCGTTCGGGCACGCTTACCTATGAAGCCGTGTTCCAGACCTCCAACGCCGGTCTCGGCCAGACCACCGCGGTCGGTATCGGCGGCGATCCGGTCAACGGCACCAATTTCATCGACGTGCTCGAGCTGTTCCTCGCCGACGACGCGACCAAGTCGATCATCATGATCGGCGAGATCGGCGGCTCGGCCGAGGAAGAGGCGGCGCAGTTCCTCCGCGACGAGGCCAAGCGCGGCCGCAAGAAGCCGATGGCCGGTTTCATCGCGGGTCGTACCGCGCCGCCGGGTCGCCGCATGGGCCATGCCGGGGCGATCGTCTCGGGCGGCCAGGGCGGCGCCGAGGACAAGATCGCGGCGATGGAAGCCGCCGGGATCAAGGTCGCGGACTCGCCCAGTGAGCTCGGCACCACGCTTTTGGCGGTGTTGAACGGCTGAACGAAACCTTCTCCCTCGGGAGAAGTTGGCGCCAGGCGCCGAATGAGGGGGAGCGGTCGATGGTGATCGATTCCCCTCGACCTCTCGCCGCTTTCGGCATGAGGGCCTCCTTCTCCTACAAGGGGAGAAGAAAAGCGGGGCAAGGAAGGAAGAGACGATGGGCTACGAAGGCCAGGATTTCGACGAGATCGCCGGCGGGGTGAGCCCCGCTTTCATCGAAACGCTCTATGCCCGCTTCCGCGCCTCGCCCGACAGCGTCGAGCCCGGCTGGCGCAGCTGGTTCGAGGGTCTCGAAGGCGTGCCGAGCGGGCCGAGCTGGGAGCAGGCGAACTGGCCGGCGACGACCACCGACGATCTCACCGCCGCGCTCGATCCGACCCAGATGGAGCCTGCGCCCAGGGCCGCCAAAGCTGGCGCGCCCAAGCCGGCACCTGTTGCCGCCGCACCGGCGTCGCAGGACGAGATCATCCGCGCCGCCAATGATTCGATCCGCGCGATGATGTTGATCCGCACCTATCGCGTGCGCGGGCATCTCGCCGCCAATCTCGATCCGCTCGGCCTGTCGAGCCGCGAGATGCCGGCCGATCTCAGGACCGAATATCACGGCTTTTCCGACGCCGATCTCGATCGCCCGGTCTATCTCGGCGGCACGATGGGGCTGCAATGGGCGTCGGTGCGTGAGCTCGTTGGCATCCTGCGCGCCAATTACTGCGGCAATGTCGGCCTCGAATATATGCACATCGCCGATGTCGAGGAACGCCGCTTCCTGCAGGAGCGCATGGAGGGCAAGGACAAGGCGATCCAGTTCAGCCCCGAGGGCAAGAAGGCGATCCTCAACAAGGTGATCGAAGCCGAGCAGTGGGAGAAATTCTGCGGCCGCAAATATGTCGGCACCAAGCGTTTCGGGCTCGACGGCGGCGAGAGCATGATCCCCGCGCTCGAAAGCGTGATCAAATATGGCGGCCAGTTCGGCGTGCGCGAGATCGTCTACGGCATGGCACATCGCGGTCGGCTCAACGTGCTGACCAACGTCATGGCCAAGCCGTTCCGCGTGATCTTCCATGAATTCGGCGGCGGCTCGGACAATCCCGATGACGTGTCGGGCTCGGGCGATGTCAAATATCATCTCGGCACCTCGACCGATCGCGAGTTCGACGGGATCAAGGTCCATATGTCGCTGGTCGCCAATCCGTCGCATCTCGAGGCCGAGGATCCGGTCGTGCTCGGCAAGATCCGCGCGATCCAGACCATCGCCGGCGACCTGACCGAGCACAAGACCGCGCTGCCCGTGCTGATCCATGGCGACGCCGCTTTCGCCGGCCAGGGCATCGTGTGGGAATGCCTCGGTTTTTCGGGCATCCGCGGCTACAATACCGGCGGCTGCATCCACTTCGTCATCAACAACCAGATCGGTTTCACGACGAGCCCGCAATTCGCGCGCTCGTCGCCCTATCCGTCGGATGTGGCGAAGGGTGTCCAGGCGCCGATCTTCCACGTCAATGGCGACGATCCCGAAGCAGTGACCTTCGCCTGCAAGATGGCGATCGAGTTCCGCCAGCGCTTCCACCGCGACATCGTCATCGACATGTGGTGCTATCGCCGCTTCGGCCATAACGAGGGCGACGAGCCGAGCTTCACCCAGCCGCTGATGTACGACCGCATCCGCCAACATCCGCCGGTCAGCGAGGTCTATGGCGCGCGGCTGATCGAGCAGAACGTCGTCGATCGCGCCTGGATCGACAATGCCGTCGCGCAGTTCACCACCCTGCTCGAGGGCGAGTTCGAGGCAGGTGCGGCGTACAAGCCCAACAAGGCCGACTGGTTCGCCGGCCGCTGGTCGGGGCTCCATGCCCCCGCCGACCCCGAGACGGCGCGTCGCAACATCGAGACCGGTATCGAGACCAAGCGTTTCGAATCGCTCGGCCGCACGCTGACCACGGTCCCCGACAGCATCAAGATCCACAAGACCCTCGCCCGCGTGATCGACGCCAAGCGCGAGATGTTCAAGACGGGCAATGGCTTCGACTGGGCGACCGGTGAGGCGCTGGCGTTCGGGTCGCTGCTGCTCGAAGGCTATGGCGTCCGCCTGTCGGGCCAGGATTCGGGTCGCGGCACCTTCTCGCAGCGCCATGCGGTGTGGGTCGACCAGACCGACGAGCACAAATATCTGCCGCTCGCCCAGCTCGAACATGGCAGTTTCGAGGTGCTCGACAGCCCCTTGAGCGAATATGGTGTGCTCGGTTTCGAGTACGGCTATGCGCTCGCCGATCCCAAGACTTTGGTGCTGTGGGAGGCGCAGTTCGGCGACTTCATGAACGGCGCGCAGATCATGATCGACCAGTTCATCGCCTCGGGCGAAGCCAAGTGGCTGCGCGCCAACGGCCTGGTGATGCTGCTGCCGCACGGCTATGAAGGGCAGGGGCCCGAGCACAGCTCGGCGCGCGTCGAGCGTTTCCTCCAGCTGTGCGCGCAGGACAATATGCAGGTCGCCAACTGCACCACGCCGGCGAACTATTTCCACCTGCTGCGCCGCCAGATGCATCGGCCGTTCCGGAAACCCCTGATCGTCTTCACGCCCAAGTCGCTGCTGCGCCACAAGCTCGCCGTCTCGGTCGCCGCCGACTTCCAGGGCGAGAGTCACTTCATGCGCATCCTGTCCGATCCGTCGGCACCGGCCGACAAGGATGTGAAGCGGCTCGTGCTGTGCACCGGCAAGGTCGCCTATGATTTGTTCGAGGCGCGCGATGCCGCCGGCGACAGGAACACCGCAATCGTCCGCGTCGAGCAGCTCTATCCCTTCCCCAGCGAGCCGCTGGTCAAGCGTCTCCGCAACATGACCAATCTCGAAACGGTCGTGTGGGCGCAGGAAGAGCCGAAGAACAACGGCGCGTGGAGCTTCGTCGAGCCGTTCATCGAGGCATGCCTGGTCGAGGCTGGCGGCACGGCGCAGCGCCCGCGCTATGCCGGTCGCGCCGCCTCGGCATCGCCCGCCACCGGGCTGATGAAGCGCCACCAGCTCGAACAGGCCGCGCTCGTCGCCGACGCGCTCGGTCACAATGTGCGCGAGGAATTCCGCCGCGCGAACAAGGCTTGAGACCCTGATTGCTCCCCGGCGAAGGCCGGGGCCCAGGTGGGAGAATGGATGTAACGACACGCGACGCTCAGTCATGATCGTCGCGTAACTGGGCCCCGGCCTTCGCCGGGGAACGAGGGAAGTAGAATGGCAACCGAAGTAAAAGTCCCCGTACTGGGCGAATCGATCACCGAGGCGACGCTCGGCGAGTGGCTCAAGCAGCCCGGCGACAAGGTCGCGCTCGATGAGCCCGTCGCCAGCCTCGAGACCGACAAGGTCTCGATCGAGGTCGGCAGCCCCGCCGCCGGGGTGATGGGTCCGCATGCCGTGCAGGTCGGCGACACCGTCCAGGTCGGCGCGATGATCGCGACGATCGAGGCCGGCGATGGCGCCGCTACCGCGCCCGTCGCAGCCGCACCGGCACCGTCCGCAACCGCCGCGCAGCAGGCGCCGGCCGTTCCGGCGACCGACACCCCCGCCGCACTGTCGCCATCGGTGCGCCGCGCGGTACTCGAGCACGGTGTCGATCCCTCGACCGTCAAGGGCACCGGCAAGGACGGTCGCATCACGAAGGAAGACGTCGAGGCTGCTGCCGCCACGCCTGCACCCGCCTCTGCGCCGACACCCGCCGCTGCCGCGCCGGCCGTGGCGCCCTCGGTCGCCGCCGCGACCGGCCGCAAGGAAGAGCGCGTCCGCATGACGCGGCTGCGCCAGACGATCGCCAAGCGCCTCAAGGAAGCGCAGAATACCGCCGCGATGCTCACCACGTTCAACGACGTGGACATGTCGGCGGTGATCGCCGCGCGGACGAAGTACAAGGACCTGTTCGAGAAGAAGCACGGCGTGCGCCTCGGCTTCATGGGCTTCTTCGTGAAGGCCGCCTGCATGGCGCTCAAGGATGTGCCCAGCGTCAACGGCTCGATCGACGGCGACGAGATCGTCTATCACGATTATGCCGACATCTCGGTCGCGGTGTCGTCGCCGGGCGGCCTTGTCGTGCCGGTGATCCGCGATGCCGACCAGATGTCGGTCGCGCAGGTCGAGAAAACGATCGGCGATTACGGCAAGCGCGCCAAGGACGGCAGCCTCAAGATGGAGGAGATGAAGGGCGGTACCTTCACCATCTCCAATGGCGGCGTGTTCGGTTCGCTGATGTCGACCCCGATCATCAACCCGCCGCAATCCGCCGTGCTCGGCCTGCACCGCATTGAGGATCGCCCGGTGGTGGTCGATGGCCAGATCGTCATCCGCCCGATGATGTACCTCGCGCTGAGCTACGACCATCGCCTGATCGACGGCCGCGAGGCGGTGACCTTCCTCGTCGCGCTCAAGAACGCGATCGAGGACCCGACGCGGATTTTGATCGACCTGTGATGCCTTGTGCTCCTGCGAAAGCAGGAGCCCAGGGTTAGATTACGGGCCGCTGTCGATTTGGCCCTAGGTTCCTGCGTTCGCAGGAACACATGAGGAGGATAGCTACGACGAAAACCGGTTGTGTCTACCTGATGGCGAGCCAGCACAACGGCACCCTCTATCTCGGTGTGACCAGCGATCTGCCCGCGCGCGCCTATCAGCACCGCAATCTGCTGGCGGACGGATTTTCGAAGAAGTACCGGTGCATCAACCTTGTCTGGTACGAAGCGCATGACGATCTGCAGAATGCGCGGCAACGCGAGCTGCAGATGAAGAAATGGAAGCGGGCCTGGAAGGTCGACCTGATCGAACAGGACAACCCGCAATGGAAGGATTTGTTCGAGACGTTGTTCTGACAACCGCCGTGCTCCTGCGAACGCAGGAGCCCAGGGTCAAGTGCGAAGCGTCGGCGAAGGCCGGCTAGGACGCTGCTCTACCGGTTGCGGAAAAGTCTCGAATGACAACACTGGGTTCCTGCGTGCGCAGGAACACTCGGCGGAGCAAGCAATGGCTGACTATGATTTCGACGTCCTGATCATCGGCTCCGGCCCGGGCGGTTATGTCGCCGCGATCCGCGCCGCGCAGCTCGGGCTGAAGACCGCGTGCGTCGAGAGCCGCGAGACGCTCGGCGGGACCTGCCTCAATGTCGGCTGCATCCCGTCCAAGGCGATGCTGCACGCGTCGGAACTGTACGACGCCGCCGCCAATGGCATGATGGCCAAGCTTGGCATCAAGACGACCGTCGAGCTCGACCTCGACACGATGCACGGCCAGCGCAAGGATGCGGTCCAGCAGCTCACCGGCGGCATCGCGTTCCTGTTCAAGAAGAACAAGGTCGAGTGGATCAAGGGCCGCGCCGCCTTCACCGGTACCGACACCGTCCAGGTCGGCGATCGCAATATCCGCGCGAAAAACATCGTCATCGCCACCGGCTCATCGGTCACCCCGCTGCCCGGCGTGACGATCGACCAGCAGGTCGTCGTCGATTCGACCGGCGCGCTCGAACTGCCCAAGGTGCCCAGGCACATGGTGGTGATCGGCGGCGGCGTGATCGGGCTCGAGCTCGGCAGCGTGTGGCGCCGGCTCGGCGCGCAGGTGACATGCGTCGAGTTTCTCGACCAGATCCTGCCCGGCTTCGATGGCGAGATCCGCAAGGAAGCCAACAAGATCTTCAAGAAGCAGGGCATCGTTTTCAAGCTGTCGACCAAGGTCACCGGCGTCAGCGTCACAGGCGACAAGGCGACCATCACGGTCGAGCCCGCCGCCGGCGGCGCGGCCGAGACGATCGAGGCCGATTGCGTGCTGGTGTCGATCGGCCGCCGTCCCAACACCGACGGTCTCGCGCTCGACAAGACCGGCCTCGCGGTAAACGCGCGCGGCCAGATCGACATCGATCACGAATTCCGCACCGCCGTCGCCGGCATCTGGGCGATCGGCGATGTCGTGCCCGGCCCGATGCTCGCGCACAAGGCCGAGGACGAGGGCATCGCGGTGGCCGAGAACATCGCCGGCCTGACCGGCATCGTGAATCACGACGTCATCCCGTCGGTGGTCTACACCTGGCCCGAAATTGCCGGTGTCGGCCTGACCGAGGAAGCGGCGAAGGAACGCGGCGAGATCAAGGTCGGCAAGTTCCCGATGGCCGGCAACAGCCGCGCCAAGACCAACCATGAGCCCGACGGCTTCGTGAAGGTCATCGCCGACGCCAAGACCGACCGCGTGCTCGGCGTATGGGCGATCGCCAGCGTCGCCGGCACGATGGTTGCAGAGGCCGCGCTGGCGATGGAGTTCGGCGCGACCAGCGAGGACATCGCCTATACCTGCCACGCCCACCCGACGCACAGCGAGGCGATCAAGGAAGCGGCGATGGCGGTGCGCGGCAAGGCGATCCACGTCTAGCCGGCGCAGGATTTAGCGCAGCTAAATCCGCGCTCGAGGCTAGACCGGCCGGCGGAGCCAGAAGCCCCGACCGACGACGCGGCTTTGCCGCGTCGCTTCTCCCATGCTCACTCCTCAATGTTCCCCGGCGAAGGCCGGGGCCCAGTCGGCATGTCAGTGATGATGGGCGTTGCGTTTCGTTATTTCCCGCTTTCCAACTAGGCCCCGGCCTACGCCGGGGAACAAGGAAGGCCAAAACAAGGTAGTCGGCGTATCTACCCGGACAGCAACGCCTGCCACCGCACCCGCGCGCCCGCCGACCAGACCTCGCCCGGATCGGGGTAGAAGCCGTCATAAGCCTTCGTCCCCTCGGGCAACACCACCCAGGGCAGCTTCGAGCGTGTGAAGATATGCACGTCCGGTGGCAGCGCGCCGGGCGCATCCAGCGTCCCG
>JBBRSN010000086.1:0-19313 GCA_038245375.1 Sphingomonadales bacterium
CACCGTCTTCGATGACTACGATCATGTCGTCTCAAAATGTTGTGATGCCTGGAATTTCTTCGCCAACGACCTCGCCCGCGTCGCTTCTGTCACAACGCGAAGCTGGGCACAGGTCAATCTTTAAGGCCGTTGGTATCAGAGAAGATCGGCTGCGTGCCGCAGACGCTGCATGAGTGGGTGAAGAAGGCGGAGGTCAACAGCGGGAAGCACGCCGGTGTCCCGACCGAGGTGGCCGACAAGGTAAAGGCGCTGGAGCGCGAGGTCCGCGAGCTGCGGCAGGCCAATGAGATATTGCGCAAGGCGTCCGCATATTTTGCTCAGGCGGAGCTCGACCGCCCGTTCAAGCGATGATCGCGTTTATCGATGATAACCGTGCCTCATATGGGGTCGAGCCGATCTGCAATGTCCTGCCGATCGCCCCTTCCACCTACCACAAGCATGTTGCGCAGCGACAAGATCCATCGCGTCTGTCGGCGCGGTCGCAGGAGGATATGGCCATGAAGCCAGAGATCGCCCGCGTGTTCGCCGAGAACTTCGCGGTCTATGGCGTGCGCAAGGTGTGGCGCCAGATGACACGGGAGGGATTCTGGATCGCGCGTTGCACCGTCGAACGGCTGATGCGCGAGATGGGCGGAGCAGCCCAAGGTTCCGGCGATGCGTAGCATCGTTGGAATGGCCGCGGAGGGTTGCAGGGGGTGATCCGGGGCAAATCGGTACGCACGACGATCAGCGACAAGGCAGCACCTTGCCCGCTGGATCACGTCAACCGCCAGTTCCACGCGCCGGCACCGAACCGGCTGTGGGTTTCGGATTTCACCTATGTCTCGACCTGGGGCGGGTTCCTTTATGTCGCCTTCGTGATCGACGTCTACGCCCGCTACATCGTCGGCTGGCGGGTCAGTCGGACAGCACATGCCAGCTTCGTGCTGGATGCGTTGGAGCAGGCGCGTCATGATCGCCGGCCGGTTCATCGCGGCGGCCTGGTTCACCACAGCGGTACCAAGGGCCGATCGGCGTCATCAGGCCACCGACGATTGCCAGGAACAGGGCCACGCCCACGGCCACGATGATCGGCGCCCACATGTCAACTTCGCTCCACCTTGTAGCGTGTCCAGTCCGTGTTACACATGACGGATGCCTGCGCCATTCCCCTTCTCCGCGATTGTCGGCCAAGACGAGATGAAACTCGCGCTGCTGCTCGCCGCTGTCGACGCCCGCATCGGTGGCGTGATGGTATTCGGCGACCGCGGCACGGGTAAGTCAACAGCGGTAAGAGCGCTTGCCGGGCTGCTGCCGCCAATACCGGTGGTCGCCGGGTGCCGCTACCATTGCGCCCCTGGTGCCGACTCATGCCCTTCGCCCGACCTGCACCGCGAAGGTAGGGCGAGCATAAAGGTGCCATTCGTCGATCTACCGCTCGGCGCGACCGAGGATCGCGTGCTTGGCGCACTCGACCTCGAACGCGCCTTGGGCGCGGGTGAGAAGGCGTTCGAGCCGGGCTTGCTCGCCCGCGCGCATCGCGGCTTCCTGTATATCGATGAAATCAACCTGCTCGAGGACCATATCGTCGATTTGTTGCTCGACGTAGCGGCGTCGGGCGAAAATGTCGTCGAGCGTGAAGGGCTGAGTGTGCGTCACGCCGCACGTTTCGTCCTGGTCGGTAGCGGCAACCCGGAAGAGGGCGAGTTGCGCCCGCAACTGCTCGATCGCTTCGGGCTGTCGGTCGAAGTGCGGACGCCGCAGGATCTCGCGCAGCGCGTCGAGATACTGCGCCGCTGCGACGCGTTCGAACGCAACCCGGCCGCCTTTGTTGATGACTGGGCAAAGGCGGAGCGCAAGACGCTGAAGAAAATCGCGCGTGGTCGCGATCATCTGCCGAACGTCGAGATGCCCGATGCGGTACTCACCCGTGCGTCCGAGCTGTGCATGGTGGTCGGCGCCGATGGCCTGCGTGGCGAGTTGACGTTGATGCGCGCGGCGCGGGCGCTCGCCGCGCTCGACGGCAAGGCATCGGTAAGCGAGGCACACCTCGTGCGCGTCGCCCCACTCGCGTTGCGCCACCGGCTGCGCCGCAGCGTGCTCGACGAGACCGGCTCGACCGCGCGGATCGAGCGCGCGATGGAAGAATTGTTCGCGGCATGAGCGAGCCGGGCGACGCCGCGCCCGACGCTTTCGATGATGCGTTGCTCGCGGCGCGGATGTGCGCGCTCGATCCTCGGCTCGGTGGGCTGGTGCTGCGCGGTGGCGGCGAGATACGCGATGGGGTGATCGAGGCGGTGCGCGCCGGTTTGCGCGACGAGGCACCGGTCCGACGCGTGCCGGTGCATGTCGATGACGAACGGCTGCTGGGCGGGCTCGATCTCGGTGCCACGCTCGCGGCAGGCCGTGTCGTGACCGGCATCGGGCTCCTCGCCGAGGCCGAGGACGGCGTGATCGTGGTGCCTATGGCCGAACGCATGGCCGACGCGACCGCGTCGCGGATCGCGGCTGCAATCGATAGCGGCGCGCGATTCGTGACGGTGGCGCTGGATGAGGGGATGGAGCCCGAGGAGCGTGCACCCGTCGCGCTGGCCGAGCGGCTGGCGTTCTGGTTTGATCTGCGGAATATCCGTCACCCCGGACTTGTTCAGGGGGTCAACATGCCACCTGCTCCAGCTCTCGTTAATGGCTGGATGCCGGAACAAGTCCGGGGTGACGGGGGAGAAGAAGCCGACGCTACCGTCCTCGGAGCGCTGGCGATGACGGCGTTGGGCCTCGGCATAGATTCGGCCCGCGCCACGATCTTCGCCCTGCGCGCGGCTCGTGCCTCGGCGCGCCTCGCGGGTCGAGCGACCATCGCCGAGGCCGATGTCGCGCTGGCCGCCCGGCTGGTGCTGGCTCCGCGCGCCACGCGTTATCCGGCTAGCGAGCAGGACGCGCAGGAGGAGGATGCATCGCCGCCACCGCCGCGCGAGCAAACGGATGGCGACAAGCGCGACCCGGAGCAGGGCGAGACCAGACCGCTCGACGATATCGTCCTCGCCGCCGCGCTGGCCGCGTTGCCGCGCGACGTACTCGCGAGGATCGCCTCCGGTCTCGCCCGGCGCGGCCCGACCACTCGGGTACGCGGCGCAGGCGAGCGGCGCCGCTCGCCGACGCGGGGGCGACCGGTCGGCGTCCGCGCCGGGGTACCGCGAGGCGGATTGCGGCTCAGCCTGATCGATACGCTGCGCGCCGCCGCGCCGTGGCAGCGGCTGCGCGGGCGCGACGCGGCGCGGGTGCGCGTGCGACGTGACGATCTGCGCATCTGCCGCTTCGAGACCCGCGCCGAGGCGGTGACGATCTTCGTCGTCGACGCGTCGGGCTCGTCGGCGGTGGCGCGGTTGGCCGAGGCCAAGGGCGCGGTCGAACTGCTGCTCGCCGAAGCCTATGTGAAACGCGCGCAGGTCGCGCTGATCGCCTTTCGCGGTGCGGCGGCAGAAGTGCTTTTGCCGCCGACCCGGTCGCTGACCCGGGCGCGACGGTCGCTCGCCGATCTGCCGGGTGGGGGCGGCACGCCGCTCGCCGCCGGGCTGGTCGCGGCGCGTGAACTTGCCGAGGGTGTGGCGGCGCGCGGCCGGACGCCGTTCATCGTGCTGCTGACCGACGGCCGCGCCAATATCGCGCTCGATGGCGGCACGGTGCGCAGTCTCGCTGAGGCGGACGCCGATCAGGCGGCGCGCGCGCTCAGGCTCACCGGGGTCGGTTCTGCGTTCGTCGATATCTCGGCGCGGCCGCGGCCTGAGGGTGCGCGGATCGCGGCCGCAATGGGCGCGCGCTATCTGGCACTTCCGCGCGCCGATGCGACCGCGATGCACATCGCCGTCAGCGCGGCGCGCAAAGCGTGAGCGCCACGCAATGAATGATCGCCCGCGCTGGGAGAGCGAGGGTCATGACTGGCCCAACCGGGCCGCCAGCCGCTTCGTCGAGACGGCCAGAATCCGCTGGCACGTCCAGATGATGGGCAGCGGGCCTGTGCTGCTGCTGATCCATGGCACCGGTGCGGCGACGCATAGCTGGCGCGATCTCGCACCGTTGCTGGCACGGCACTTCACGCTCGTCATGCCCGATCTGCCGGGACATGGCTTCACCACCGGTCGGCCGGTCGGCGGGCTGTCGATGCCGGCGATGGCGCGTGCGCTGGGTGACTTGTTGCAGGCCCTGGCGATGAGCCCGGCGGTCATTGTCGGTCATTCGGCGGGTGCGGCGATCGCGCTGCGCATGGCGCTCGACGGCGTCGCGGCGCCGCGGGCGATGGTCGGCCTCGGCGCGGCGCTGCTGCCCTTTCCCGGCCTCGCCTCGCGGCTGTTCCCGACGCTCGCCCGGCTGCTGTTCGTCAACCCGTTCGCACCGCTAATCTTCTCGCGCATCGCGGGCACGCCGGGCGAGGTCGGACGTTTCCTGCCGCGCAGCACCGGCTCGCGCATCGACGCGGCGGGGGTGGATTTCTACGGTCGGCTGTTCGCCACGCCCGCGCAATGCTCAGGCGCGATCACCATGATGGCCGACTGGGATCTCGCGGGGCTGAAACGCGACCTGCCGCGCGTCCGCGTCCCGCTGTTGCTCGTACATGGTGAAGGCGATGCGGCGGTGGCGCCGCGCAATGCGCAGGCGGCGGCGACGCTAATCGAGGGGGCGAATGTGGTCGAACTGCCCGGCCTCGGCCATCTCGCCCATGAGGAGCGGCCCGACAAGGTCGCGGCGATCGTCATGGATTTCGCCCGCGCGCAAGCGATCATCGGAAAGGACGGATGATGCCTGAAAAATATTACAGCCTGATCGAAATGACCTTCACTGGCGGCGTGGTGATGGCATTCATCATCTGGCAGCTGGTGTCGGTTAATCGCGAGATCGGTCGCGATAAGAAGAAGTCAGAAGATGGCGCGGGGCATGCGGTAGGGGAGCATCGACTGGATGACCGGTGAGCGGAAGCGTGTGAGCGACAGGCTCTCGTGCACGGCGCGGACATCCTCGCCGAACAGCCGCGTGTCGATTGCCGAGCGGGCATAAAAGGGCGCATCGATCCAGGTCTTCGCGACGCGCGCGGTCGTGCCGGCGTCGGCGCGCGTGCGGCGATCGATCAGCCAGCCGGTGCGCGGCAGCTTGAACGAGGGCGGCGCAGGCACATCGTGCCAGCGGCCCTGGCGGTCGAATTTAAGCGCCAAATCGAACGGCATGCCGTCGCGACGCATGCCCTCATAAAGTACCGCGACATCGTCGCGCAAATGCGCGCGGGACCAGTGCCAGTCGGCGAAGCCCGTTTCGAGCGATTCCTCGCCGAAGTTCGAATCGAAATAACCGTCGCCCGCCCAGTTGACGCCAGGATGGCTCATCGCGACCTCGACGCGCGCGCGCGGCGCAACCGGATGCCAGCGATGCCGCCCGGCGGGGTCGAGCTGGAACGCTGTAGTGCCGATCATCTCGGGCCACACGCGTACCTTGCCACGCACGCGATAGGGCAGGGGCGCTGAAATCTCGTCGAGGTCGATCGTGAGGCAATCGCCGTCATAGGACAGCGCGCTAGGCCCGACCGCGAAATGGTCCTGGCCACGCGATACGGCGCGCCGCCCGCGTTCCGTCATCGCCCAGGCGTTGCCGCCCGGACCATTGAGCGCGATGTTGATCGCACAGTGGTTATCCGGGGTGCGCCGCCCGCTGATCTTGTAATAAGGCGAGAAGACGCTGCCGATGAAGGCGATGATCGTCAAGCCGTGGCGGCGGTCGTCGCTGAAGGCGTCGATATACCACCAGGCATAGCCGTTCGGCGCCACCACGACGTCGAAGCGCGGTCCCTGAGCAGGCAATCGACGGCCAGCCGTCCGCTGAGCGCGGCCATCGGCAGGCCGGCGCCGGGGTGGGTACTCCCGCCCGCGCAATAGAGCCCAGGGATCCGTGTCCGGCTGGCCTGGCGCCGGAAGGATGCCGCCCACCCGTGCGAGGCCGGTCCATAAAGGGCTCCACCCGTCGACGGGCACAGCGCCTCGAAGTCGCGCGGCATCAGCAGCCGGGTCGATGTCGGCGGCAGCTCGATCGAAAGTCCCGCCCGCAAAAGCGTGGCGCGCATCGCCTGAGTGCATCGGTCGATCTCCATGGTGGAAAGGGGGGCGCCATCGCCGGTCGGCGGTGCGTTGACGATGATCTGGAAGCGCTCGTCGTCGTCCCGCGTGCCGCCATCATCGCCGCGATCCTGCGCGCAGAGATAGACGCTGGGCGCGTCGGCGAGTCGGCCGGTGGCGAGCGCAGCGAACTCCGCCACATAGTCGGGCGAGAAGAAGACATTGTGGCGCGCCAGCGGGAAGCCTTGGGCGCGGGCCTTGGCGAGCCATACCATCGCGCTGAGCGAACGGCGGCGCAGTGGTACCCCCCCGACTGCCCGCGCGGCAGCGGCCCCGAAACGGCCGGCGCCGAGCGCGGCGGGGTCGGCGTTGCAGACCACCGCTTCGGCCGGGATGCACCCGCCCGAGCCGAGAGCCACACCGTCGACGCGGCCTTGCGCGATGATGATCTCGCTGACTGTTTCGCCATAGCGGAAGCGGACGCCCTGGCGCACGGCGAGTTGTTCGAGCGCGCGGGCTAGCGCGTGCATCCCACCATCGATCAGCCACACCCCGGCTGCCTCGACATGGGCGATCAGCATCAGCGTCGCGGGCGAACGAAACGGCGACGATCCGCAATAGGTCGCGTAACGACCGAACAATTGCCGCAGGCGCGGATCGCGGAAATAGCCGCCGAGCGCGCGCCATAGCGAGCTATAGGGCCGCAGCGTTGCATAATCGCCCAGGCCGGCCAGGCCCATGCGCCAGCCGAGCCCCAAGGGGTTGATCCGCATCTGGCGCAGGAACGGAGGGTCGAGCGCATCGAAGATCCGCGCGGCTTCCTTGCGGAAGGCGCGATAGCCGCGCGCATCGTCGGCACCGGCGAAATCGCCGATCGCGGCCTCGCTCGCTGCCGGATCGGCGAACAGGTCGAGTCGCGACGTGCCCCAGGCGTGGCGCGCCAACGTCGCTGCCGGCCGGGTGACGAGATGGTCGGCGAGCGAGTCGCCGCAGGCGGCAAAGACTTCCTCAAAGACGCCGCGCAACGTGAACACCGTGGGGCCGGCATCGATCGCGACGCCGTCGACGTCGAGCACGCGCAGCTTGCCGCCGGGGCCGGTGGCCGTCTCCACGACCGTCACGTCACAGCCGCGCGCCGCAAGCAGCGCCGCGGCAACCAGTCCGCCGACGCCCGCTCCTATCACCACGACCCGCGTGTCACTCATCTGCATCTCCGTGCCGGTTGACGCGATGCTAACACCTGTCCAAGTAATTGGACATATGGTTTGTCCATGAGCCAAGACAGTCCCGGATGGCGCGAGCGCTGGCGCGGATGGCGCAACCGCGTGCTCGCCGATCCGGGCTTCCAGCGCTTCGCCGCACGCTTTCCGCTGACCCGTCCGGTCGCGCGTCGTCGGGCGCGGCGGTTGTTCGATCTGGTCGCAGGCTTCACTTATTCACAGATATTGGCAGCCTGCGTCGAAACCGGCTTGCTGGAAGCGCTGGCCGGTGGCGCCGTGGCGCTCGATAAGCTCGCGGCGGTCACGCGCCTGCCGCAAGACGGGGCCGAGCGACTGCTCAAGGCTGCAGCATCGCTCGGCTTGGTCGAGTCGCTCGACGACGGTCGCTGGATGCTTGGCCAGGATGGTGCGGCGTTGCTCGGCAATCGCGGCATCACCGCGATGGTCGCGCATCACCGCGCACTTTATGCCGATCTCGCCGATCCGGTGGCATTGCTGCGCGAGGGCGGTGGCGGCGGAGCACTCTCGCGCTATTGGAATTATGCCGAGCACCAAGGGGCAGGCGATGCCGCGGAGGTCGCGCCCTATTCGCAACTGATGGCCGCCTCGCAGCCGCTGATCGCCGGGCAAGTGATCGATGCCTACCCGTTTCACCGACATCGCCGCTTGCTCGATATCGGCGGCGGTGAAGGCGCCTTCCTCGCGGCAGTGGCGGCGCGCGCGCCGCAGCTCGGGTTGTCGCTGTTCGATCTGCCCGCCGTCGGGGAGCGCGCGCGTGCACGACTCGATGCCGCCGGGCATGGCGCGCGCACCACGATCTTCGGCGGCAATTTTCTCGCCGATGCGCTGCCCGGCGGCCATGATCTCGTCACGCTGATTCGCGTGCTGCACGATCATGACGATGCGCAGGCGATAGCCCTGCTGCGTGGTATCCATGCCGCCTTGCCGCCCGGTGGGAAGCTGCTGATCGCCGAGCCGATGGCCGGCACGCGCGGTGCCGAAGCCGCTGGCGACGGCTATTTCGGGCTCTATCTGTGGGCGATGGGATCGGGCCGGCCGCGCACCGCGAAGGAGATACGCGCCATGCTCGCAGTGGCAGGATTCGCCTCGTCGAAACTGATCGGAACAGCCATCCCGCTCACCGTCCGGACCATTGTCGCCTCGCGTTGACACGGATTCTGTCTAGAAGAGTTGACATGTTTTAATGTCCATATAAAGTGACACTTGCGGGAAGGAGACCCAATACGGGCCTCTCGTAGCAGGGGAGCGCGGCAATGGACGCGGTCGCGGTCACATTACAGGCACCGGAAAGCCTGGCGCTGCGCGTCCTTGCCCTGAACCCGCTCACCGATGGCGATGTCCTGGTCGAGATCGACTGGAGCGGCATCTCGTCGGGCACCGAGAAATTGTTGTGGACCGGCCGCATGCCGAATTTCCCCGGCATGGGGTATCCGCTCGTGCCGGGCTATGAATCGGTCGGCCGGGTAATCGACGCCGGTGCCGATGCACGGTCGCGAATCGGCGAATGGGTCTTCGTTCCCGGCGCCAATTGCTACCAGGGCGCGCGCGGCCTGTTCGGCGGCACCGCACGGCGCGTTGTCCTGTCGGCGGCGCGCGCGGTACCGGTCAGCGAGCACCTCGGGCGCGACTCGATCCTCACGGCGCTGGCCGCGACCGCGCATCATGCGATCACCGGCGGCGCGGCGCCGGATCTGATCATCGGCCACGGCATTCTCGGCCGGTTGCTCGCGCGCCTGACCATCGCCTGTGGCGCGCCAGCCCCGACAGTGTGGGAAACCAACCCGCTGCGGCGCGACGCGACGGATTATCGCGTTATCGATCCAGCGAGCGACGAGCGCCACGATTACCGCACGATCTGTGACGCCAGCGGCATGGTCGACATTATCGACGTCACCATCCCGCACCTGGCCAAAGGCGGTGAACTCGTCCTCGCCGGCTTCTACGATCGCCTGTCCTTCGCCTTCCCGCCTGCCTTCATGCGCGAGGCGCGGTTGCGCATCTCGGCCGAGTTCACGCCCGCCGACATCGCCTCGACCTGCGCGCTGATCGACTCCGACGCGCTGCGGCTCGACGGCTTGATCAGCCATAGCCGGCCCGCAGGCGAGGCGACCGAGGCCTATCCGCAAGCCTTCACCGATCCCGCGTGCCTGAAGATGGTGCTCGACTGGAGAAACCTATGAGCATGCTCGATCCAGGCCCGCTGCGCGAGGAAGCCAGCCACGAGCCTGATCCCGTGCCCACCGGGCCGGTGACCAAGGAAACGCAGATCATTGCGATCTATGGCAAGGGCGGTTCGGGCAAGTCGTTCGCGCTGGCCAATCTCAGCTACATGATGGCGCAGCAGGGCAAGCGCGTGTTGCTGATCGGTTGCGATCCCAAGTCCGACACCACCAGCCTGCTGTTCGGCGGCAAATCGACCCCGACCATCATCGAGACCTCGTCGAGGAAGAAGCTCGCCGGCGAGGAGATCGGCATCGAGGACGTCTGCTTCCAGCGCGACGGCGTGTTCGCGATGGAGCTTGGCGGCCCGGAGGTCGGCCGCGGCTGCGGCGGGCGCGGCATCATCCATGGCTTCGAGACACTGGAGAAGCTCGGCTTCCACGAATGGGGCTTCGACTATGTCCTGCTCGATTTCCTCGGCGACGTGGTGTGCGGCGGGTTCGGCCTGCCGATCGCGCGCGACATGTGCCAGAAGGTCATCGTCGTCGGCTCGAACGACCTGCAGTCGCTCTACGTCGCCAACAATGTCTGCAAGGCGGTCGAATATTTCCGCAAGATGGGCGGCAATGTCGGCGTCGCCGGCATGATCATCAACAAGGACGACGGCAGCGGCGAGGCGGCGGCGTTCGCCAAGGCGGTCGGCATTCCGACGCTCTGCGCGATCCCGGCGAACGAGGACATCCGCAAGAAATCGGCCAATTACCAGATCATCGGCAAACCTGGTGGGCAATGGGCATCGCTGTTCGAGGAACTCGCGATCAATGTCGCCGAGGCGCCGCCTTTGCGCCCGACCCCGCTCGACCAGGATGGACTGCTCGCCCTGTTCAGCGCTGACGTGACCGGCGCCGACTATACGCTCAAGCCTGCGACGCAGGCCGATATGCGCGGCGCGGCCTATGTGGCCAAGCCGAGCCTCGAAATCGTCTACGACGCGGTCTGATCGGATGGATCTCGAAGCCCCACCCCGTCATGCCGACCGCATCGATCTCGGTACGCCCGTCGAGGGTGGCTGCGCGTCGAAGGATACGATGCGCGACGCGGCCGCCAAGGCGGGCAAGTCGGAGGTGCTGACGCGCTATGCCGCCGACTACCCGCAAGGCCCGCACGACCAGCCGCAATCGATGTGTCCGGCCTTCGGCTCGTTGCGCGTCGGCCTGCGGATGCGGCGCACGGCGACGGTGCTGTCTGGCTCGGCCTGCTGCGTCTATGGCCTCACCTTCACCTCGCATTTCTACGGCGCGCGCCGCACCGTCGGTTATGTGCCGTTCAGTTCCGAGACGCTGGTCACCGGCAAGCTGTTCGAGGACATCAAGGAAGCCGTCGAGGGACTCGCCGATCCGGCGCTCTACGACACCATCGTGGTGACCAATCTGTGCGTGCCGACCGCGTCGGGTGTGCCGCTGCAATTGCTGCCCGACCAGATCAACGGCGTACGCGTGATCGGCATCGACGTGCCCGGTTTCGGTGTGCCGACGCATGCCGAGGCCAAGGACGTTCTGGCCGGCGCGATGCTGGCCTATGCCCGGCGCGAGGCCGAGGCCGGCCCCGTCGCGGCGCCGAAGGATCGCGCCGATCGCCCGACCGTGACGCTGCTCGGCGAAATGTTTCCGGCCGACCCACCCGGCATCGGGTTGATGCTCGAACCGCTGGGCCTCGCGGCCGGTCCGGTCGTTCCGACGCGCGAATGGCGCGAGCTATATGCCGCGCTCGACTGCGCCGTGGTCGGCGCGATCCATCCCTTCTACACCGCCAGCGTGCGCGAATTCGAGGCGGCGGGGCGCGGCGTCGTCGGCTCGGCCCCGGTCGGTGCCGATGGCACCGCCGCCTGGCTCGACGCGATCGGCGCGGCTTGCGGGGTTGCGCAGGACAAGATCGACGCGTCGAAGAACCGCTTCATCCCCGCGATCCGTGGCGCCTTGACGGCGCGGCCTGTCAACGGGCGGATCACGGTGTCGGGTTACGAGGGGTCCGAACTGCTCGTCGCGCGCCTGCTGATCGAGAGCGGTGCCGACGTGCCCTATGTCGGCACCGCCTGCCCGCGCACGCGCTGGTCCGATGCTGACCGGGAATGGCTCGAGGCCAAGGGTTGCCGCGTGCAATATCGCGCCAGCCTCGAGCAGGACATCGCCGCGGTCGAGGAATTCGGCCCCGATCTCGCCATCGGCACCACGCCGGTGGTCCAGCACGCCAAGACAAAATCGCTACCCGCGCTCTATTTCACCAACCTCATCTCGGCGCGCCCGTTGATGGGGCCGGCGGGTGCGGGTTCGCTGGCGATGGTGGTCAACGCGGCGATGGCCAATCAGGATCGCTTCGACCGCATGACCGCCTTCTTCGACGGCGTCGGCAAGGATGCCACCGCTGGCGTGTGGCAGGAGACGCCGGTCGACCGGCCTGAGTTCAAGGCCAAATTCGCCGCCAAGCGCATCGCCGCCGCCAGGGCCGAGGAGGCGGTGGGGGTATGACGCGGGATATCACAATCCTCCCCGGGACGGGGAGGTGGCGCGAAGCGCCGGAGGGGGGTCTCATCTTGGCGCTGCGCTTGCGGCTCGCCCCTTCCACCATGCTGTGCATGGTCCCCCTCCCCGTGCCGGGGAGGAACCCGTGACCCTTATCCTCGATCATGATCGCGCCGGCGGCTATTGGGGGGCAGTCTACGCCTTTACCGCGATCAAGGGGCTGCAAGTCATCATCGACGGCCCGGTTGGCTGCGAGAATCTGCCGGTAACCTCGGTGCTGCATTATACCGATGCGCTGCCGCCGCACGAATTGCCGATCGTCGTCACCGGCCTGGGCGAGCAGGAGCTCGGCCGCGACGGCACCGAGGGGGCGATGAAGCGGGCGTGGAAGACGCTCGATCCCGATCTGCCCGCCGTGGTGGTAACCGGCTCGATCGCCGAGATGATCGGCGGCGGCGTCACGCCCGAGGGCACCAACATCCAGCGCTTCCTGCCGCGCACGATCGACGAGGATCAGTGGCAGGCCGGCGACCGCGCGCTGACCTGGCTGTGGACGCAGTTCGGGCCGAAGAAGGTGCCGGCGCCGCGGCCGCTCAAGGGTGGGCAGAAGCCCCGCGTCAACATCATCGGGCCGATGTACGGCACCTTCAACATGCCGTCGGATCTCGCGGAGATTCGCCGGCTGATCGAGGGCATCGGTGCGGAGGTCAACATGACCTTCCCGCTCGGCAGCCACCTCGCCGATGTGCGCAGGCTCGCCGACGCGAGCGTCAATGTCTGCATGTATCGCGAGTTCGGACGCGGATTGTGCGAGACGCTGGAGCGACCCTATCTCCAGGCGCCGATCGGCCTGGAAAGTACCACGCTCTTCCTGCGCAAGCTGGGCGAACTGACCGGGCTCGATCCCGAGCCGTTCATCGAGCGTGAGAAGCACACCACGATCAAGCCGCTGTGGGACCTGTGGCGTTCGGTAACACAGGATTTCTTCGGCACTGCCTGCTTCGCGATCGTCGCGACCGAGACTTATACGCGCGGCATCCGCAATTTCCTCGAGGGCGATCTCGGGCTGCCTTGCGCCTTCTCGTTCCAGCGCTCGGCCGGGATCAAGCCCGACAATGCAGCGGTACGCGACGCGATCCGCGACAATCCGCCGCTGGTGATGTTCGGCAGCTTCAACGAGCGCATGTACATGGCCGAGAGCGGCGCGCGCGGCATGTATATCCCGGCGAGCTTCCCCGGCGCGGTGATCCGCCGCCATACGGGCACGCCGTTCATGGGTTATGCCGGGGCGACCTTTCTCGTCCAGGAGGTGTGCAATGCGCTCTTCGACGCGCTGTTCCACATCCTCCCCCTTGCGGGCCAACTCGACAAGGTCGAGCCGACGCCGGCGCGGCACGAACGCGAACTCGCCTGGGACGATGCCGCCAAGCATGCCTTCGACGCCGTGATCGAGCGCGAGCCGGTGCTCGTGCGCATCTCCGCCGCCAAGCGCATTCGCGACGCCGCCGAACGCGCCGCGCGCCGCGCCGGCGAAGAAACGATCAGTCACGAGCGACTAGCGCTCGCCATCGCGGAAAGCCGCGGCGGATGAGCGTGGCCAGCCTTTTGCCCGACACGGGCATGCACCGATCCTCGCGGGCAACATACCCGCCGGGATGCCGCCCGGGGGCGCGCTCGCCGCTCTCTCTTTTTCTGCCGGGCAAATTGGAGAAGGAACGATGAGCGACAATCGAGAAAGTATCGGCACCTACCTGACCGAGGCGGAAGCCAAGGAATTCCACAAGATCTTCATGACGAGCTTCGCGATCTTCACGGTCGTGGCGATCATTGCGCATGTTCTCGTGTGGAACTGGCGTCCCTGGCTCTGATCCGGGCCACCGCCGACATCTGATGTTACGATAACGAGAAGGAACCACATCATGTGGAGAATATGGATGATCTTCGACCCGCGCCGTGCGCTGGTCGCCCTTTTCATCTTCCTGTTCGTGCTGGCACTGCTGATTCATTTCATCCTGCTCAGCACCGACAAGTTCAACTGGCTGGATGGCCCGAAAAAGGCCCCTGTCGCTGCTATGGCTCCGGCCGCAACGACGCCCTGACCGGGCCGATGCCACCGCGTGGGGCATTTTCCGCGCGCACTCGGGTGGACGAGGCCGGACGATCGGTCCGGCCTCGTTCCCCGATACCGACCTAACGGCAACGATCTTCGGGTACGACCCGGGGAACGGAGAGATGCGATGACGCTGCTGAGCTTCGAGCGAAAATACCGGGTCCGGGGGGGCACGCTGATCGGCGGCGATCTCTTCGATTTCTGGGTCGGGCCCTTTTATGTGGGCTTTTTCGGGGTGACGACGGCGCTGTGCGCGTCGCTCGGCACCGCGCTGATCTTCTATGCCGCCTCGCTGGGGCCGACATGGAATCCGTGGCTGATCTCGATCGCGCCGCCGGACATCAGTTACGGCCTCGGTCTCGCGCCGCTGCGCGAAGGCGGTTTCTGGCAGGTCATCACCATCTGCGCGATCGGGGCGTTCGTGTCCTGGGCACTGCGCGAGGTCGAGATCTGCCGCAAGCTCGGCATGGGCTACCACATCCCCTTCGCTTACGGATTCGCCATCCTCGCCTATGTCACGCTGGTGGTGGTCAGGCCGATGCTGCTCGGCGCCTGGGGATTCGGCTTCCCGTACGGGATCTTCAGCCACCTCGATTGGGTGTCGAACACCGGCTACCAATATCTGCATTTCCATTACAACCCGGCGCACATGATCGCGGTGAGCTTCTTCTTCACCACGACGCTTGCGCTGGCCTTGCACGGCGGGCTCATCCTCTCGGCGGTCAACCCGCCGGGTGGCGGCGAGGTCAAGTCGCCGGAATATGAGGACGCCTTTTTCCGCGACACGATCGGCTATTCGATCGGCACGCTCGGCATCCACCGGCTCGGGCTCTTCCTCGCGCTGAGCGCCGGTTTCTGGAGCGCAGTGTGCATCGTTATTTCGGGTCCGCTGTGGACACGCGGCTGGCCCGAATGGTGGACCTGGTGGCTCAACCTGCCGATCTGGCACTGAGCGGTAGGGGGCGAACATGGCAGGCTATCAGAACATCTTCACCCAGGTACAGCTTCGCGCGATACCTGAAATGGGACCACCGCTGAAGCCCGGGACCTTCCCGCGCATCGGCAGGGGCAGCTATTCCTACTGGATGGGCAAGATCGGCAATGCCCAGCTCGGTCCGATCTATCTCGGACAGCTCGGCATCGCGTCGATCCTGTTCGGCTTCCTCGCCTTCGAGATCACCGGTCTCAACATGCTGGCGAGCGTCGACTGGAGCCCGATTCAGCTGGTGCGTCAGCTGCCCTGGCTCGCGCTCGAGCCGCCGGGGCCGCAATGGGGTTTCACGCTGTTCGTTCCGCTGGCGCAGGGCGGGTGGTGGCAGATCGCCGGCTTCTGTATGACGGCATCGGTATTGCTATGGTGGGCCCGAACCTATGCCCGCGCCCGCGCTCTCGGCATGGGCACGCATGTCTCCTGGGCGTTCGCCTCGGCGATCTGGTTGATGCTGGTGCTGGGCTTCATCCGGCCGATGCTGATGGGCAGTTGGGCGGAGAGCGTGCCGTTCGGCATCTTCCCGCACCTCGACTGGACCGCGGCGTTCTCGATCCGCTACGGCAACCTCTTCTACAACCCGTTCCACTGCCTATCGATCGCGTTCCTCTATGGGTCGACGCTGCTGTTCGCGATGCACGGCGCGACGATCCTCGCGGTGGGTCGCTATGGCGGCGAGCGCGAGCTCGAGCAGATCACCGATCGCGGCACGGCGGCGGAACGCGCGGCGCTGTTCTGGCGCTGGACGATGGGTTTCAACGCGACGATGGAATCGATCCACCGCTGGGCGTGGTGGTTCGCGGTGCTGACCCCGCTGGCGGGCGGGATCGGCATCCTGCTGACCGGCACCGTGGTCGACAACTGGTATCTCTGGGCGGTGCAGCATGGCTATGCCCCAGGCTATCCGGGGACGGGTGTCATCGATCCTGCTACCCTGCCGGGAGGTGTCAAATGAGCGGTCAGATCAGAAACACCACCCTCGCCGCGATCGGCGCGTTCGCCGCGCTGTCGCTGGGCGGCTGCGAGGTCGGCAAGAAGCAGTCGACCCAGACCGGCTATCGCGGCTCCGGTATGGAACAGATCGTCGATCTGAACCATCTCGCGACGCAGGCGGCAGTACCGGCGCCGGCCTACGCGCTGCCGGCGGATGGCGGGCCGACGGCCGCGGCGAGCTACCAGAACGTCAAGGTGCTGGGCGGTGTCAGCAAGGACCGCTTCGACCATGTCATGGCGCAGATCAGCCAATGGGTCGCCCCACCAACGGAGGGTTGCAACTATTGCCACAACCCCGAGAACATGGCCTCGGACGAGAAATACACCAAGGTCGTCGCTCGGCGCATGTTGCAGATGACGCTCAACATCAACGGCAAATGGGCGAGCCACGTCAAGGCGACCGGCGTGACCTGCTATACCTGCCACCGCGGCAATGCGGTGCCGCAATATAAGTGGGCGCTCGACCAGGGGACGCCCAACCCGAATTCGATCGTCGGCAACCATCATGGGCAGAACAGCCCGAACGAAACCGTCGCCTATGCCGCGCTGCCCTATGATCCGTTCGATACCTATTTGCGTGGCACGGCGCAGATCCGCATCGCCGGCAAGACAGCGCTGCGTCAGCCCGGCATAGCCGGTGCATCGGTCAAGAATGCCGAGGCAACCTATGGCCTGATGATGCACCTGTCCGAGGCGCTGGGCGTCAATTGCACCTTCTGCCACAATACCCAGTCCTTCGGGGCATGGGCGGAGAGCCGACCACAGCGGGTGACCGCCTATTACGGCATCCGCATGGTGCGAGATATCAACGACGATTATATCAGCTCGCTCGCCGGCGTGTTCCCCGCCTATCGCAAGGGGCCGCAAGGCGATCCGTACAAGGTCAACTGCATGACCTGCCACCAGGGGCTCAACAAGCCACTCGGCGGATACAGCATGTTGAAGGACAACCCGTCGCTGATGCCAATCGCGGCCATCGCGCCGACACCGGCCCAGGCAGAAACCACCGCGACAGCTCAGGTTGCGCTTGCTGCGAACAAGACCCCTGCGCCGGCTGCACCGCCGACGCCAAAGACACCATAGTCCATGGTGCCGCCGCAGGCTCCAGGCCTGCCCTCAAGCGCGCGGCCCCGGGGTCGCGCGCTTCTTTTTTCGTCGAACGCGAGCACCCGATGATCGATCTGGCCGGTCGTAGCCACGCCTTGCGCGCGTCACTCTCCGCAGAGATGCATGTCCGCCGCCTGCCGGCATTTTCCAGTCCCTGCCGGTTGATGCAACTCGTCACCTTGCTTGGCGAAGGCGGCGCCCAGGCCAGTCGTGCTCATATCGAACCGCTCGCCATCGGCTGCGGTGTCGCGCTGCCGCCCGGCGCGCGCTATGCGGTGTTGCCGCTCGGCGCCGTGACGCTGGTATGGGAGGGGCATACCGAATTCGCCAGCTATACCTTTATCCGTGAAGGATCGTTCGGCATGCCGTTCGATCCCGCGACGTTCGATTCCTGTGCCGCGATCATCGCCGCGCTGCCCGGCGAATTGATCCGTGCGACGCAGATCGCGGTCCAGCGCCGCCGCGTACGAGAGCCCGATCGCGCCGCGCTGGAGGCACTGTTCGAGGCGTCCGCGCTGATTGCCTGCGATGTCGCTGACGGTCATGCCCGTATCATGTCGGATTTCACGCTGCACGCCGATGGCTTCGGCCGGCTGCTGGTCCTCGACAAGGGACTGGAGGGTGACGAGACCGCCCAGTTGATCGTGCGACTGCAGGAACTCGGCAACTATCGCAACATGGCACTGCTCGGCCTGCCGCTGGCGCAGCGGTTGACGCCGGAGGTTTCGGCGCTGGAGCGCCAGTTGTCGACGCTGACCCACAAGGTGTCGGAACGCGGCAGCGACGACGACGCCATGCTCGATGAACTGACCTATGTCTCGGCCGAGCTCGCCCGCCTGATGGCACAAACACGTTATCGCATGAGCGCGACGCGTGCCTATGCCCAGCTCAGTATCGAGCGGCTGAACAGTCTCGGGATCAGCGCGCTCCGTGGCTACCAGACGCTCAGCGATTTCACCGAGCGCCGACTTGTGCCAGCGGTGCGCACCTGCGATTCCTTCGCCGCGCGACTTGAGGACCTGTCACAGCGCGCCGCCTGGACCAGCGAATTGTTGCGCACGCGCATCGACATCGCCCTGGCAAAGCAGAACCGCGATTTGCTGGCCTCGATGGACCGCCGGACCAGGTTGCAACTGCGCCTGCAGCAGGCGATCGAGGGGTTCTCGGTCGTGGCGATAAGCTATTATCTGGTCGCGCTGATCGGCGATGTGCTCGGCGCGGTGCCGGGGTTGCGCCATGAGATCGGCGTCGCAGCGGCTGTGCCGCTGGTCATCGCCGTGGTTGCGTTCACGGTGTGGCGGATAAAACGGCACGTGAGGGAGTAATATCAGATCTTACTGATCGCGACCCACGCGCTTGGTTCCCTTCCCCTTCAGGGTGCGGCAGTTTCGGTCGGCATCGGCCAACATATCAGCGCTGTTACGCCGCGAAAAGATTTCCGGCCGGAACAGTCGAGGGTTTTTCGCGATTTGTTCTCATAATATCAATAGGTTGGCCTGGCGAAACCGCCGTTCGGGAACAGCGGCGGAACAGCCGCTTAACAGCCACGGAACTGCGCGAACAACAGCGCGGCGAACAGCCGGGAACAGCGCCCGGAACACCGGACCTGACCCCCATCATCGACAATGCGAAAGAGCCGCGCCGCGCCGCTGCGGGCGCCCTGACGGCATGATCGCATAGCGCCGCCGGAATCGCGGTTGAATCAGGCTGCACTGGTGGAGAGGCGCTGGGCGAAGAAGCACCGGCCCATTTCCAGCGCCGCCCTTGTTGTGGCGCGCTCGCTGGGGCGACTAATCCTTAGCCGATCTTCGGTGCGACACGTTTCGCTGCAGCGGCCCCGAGAACGGACCCGCTCACGCCGCCATGGCGCGACGCGACAGCGCGCATTGCGACCAGATGTCGCTCAGCGCGGTGACCAGCCGGTCGATATCGCCGTCGCTGTGCACCGGCGAGGGCGTGATGCGCAGCCGCTCGGTGCCAACCGGGACGGTCGGGTAGTTGATCGGCTGGACGTAGATGCCGTGATTGTCGAGCAGCCAGTCGCTGATCATCTTGCACTTCTTGGCGTCGCCAACCATCACCGGGATGATGTGGCTGGGATTGTCCATCGTCGGGATGCCG
>JBBRSN010000087.1:0-19250 GCA_038245375.1 Sphingomonadales bacterium
TAGCGGTGCGTGGCGTAGAGTTGAATCAGCCTGTGGTGTCGCCGGCCCGCCGCGCCGGAGCAGTGCGTGGCGGACGTCAATTCAAGCCGGCGTTGGCGGCGGGACCGGCCGAGGACAGGCGCGACGCGGTGGCATAAGTGCGCAGGGAAAAGTCCGTCGGGCGACAGCGCGGTGGCGGGCGATGGGGCGGGTTCGGGCTGGGTGGCGCCTATGCGGCCTGTTATTGGAACAGGATGGCGCATCCGGCGCACCGGCCCAGAAGGGATCGGGTATCATTGCGGTACGCGCAGTGCCGACCGCAACGCCCGCATTGCCGAATGCACCACCCTGGCGGCATCCCGCCCGGCGGACAGGCGATGCCAGGCGGGCAACGGGCCGACCGGTTGCCGCGACTGGAGCCGCACGATCGTCGCATCGGCATCCGAGGCATCGCCGCTGCGTGCCGTCACCCGTGCGACGCGCACCGCTTCCGACGCCGCGAGCCACAGGCCGGCGAAGGGCACGGCGGCTTGCGTGGCGACCGTCTCGATCGTGCGGCGTTGCCCGGGCAGAAGAAACGCCGCGTCGGCGATCACGCTCGTGCCGCCGTCGAGCAGCAACCGCGATTGCGTGGCAAGCGCTTGATAGACCTGGGAAGCGCTTTGCGGCGTGTAGCGACCGCGCGCCAGCGCCGTCTCGGGCGCAACCCCGGCCAGCCGCTTGCGCACCACGTCGGAGCGCAGCACCCGCGCGCCGGGCGCCGCACCGATCGCGCCGGCAATCTCCCGCGCGAGCATCGATTTGCCGGTGCCCGAGCGGCCGCCGACCGCGACCAGCCGGGGCGGCACGGCGACCAGCAATTGCTGCGCCAGCGCAAAATAGGCGCGCGCCACCGTCGCATCGTCGTCCTTGCCGGAGCGCTGTGCGCGTGTCCCCGCGACATGCCCGCGGATCGTTGCGCGCACCGAGAGCAGCAGCGGCATCGCGGCAAGGCCGTCCTCATCGTCGCCCGACAGGTCGAGATAGCGATTGAACAGCAGATTGGCCTCGGCATGCAGGCCGCGGTGCCACAGGTCCATCAGCAGAAAGGCGAGATCGTAGAGTGTGTCGGTCGTCGCCAGCGCGGCGTCGAACTCGAGACAGTCGAACGGCGTCGGCTCGCCGCCGATCATCGCGATATTGGCGAGGTGCAGGTCACCATGGCAGTGGCGCACCCGTCCGCGCGCGGCGCGCCGGTCGAGCCGGTCGCGACAGGCACGCAGCATATTGCGCTGGTCGCGCAGCAGCGCCGCCACCGCTGTCGGTTCGAACAGCGCAGGAAAGCCTGCCAGCGCCTCGCCATTGCCATCGATCACGGCGGCGAGGCGGTCGGCCCCGTTGCCGTCGACAACCGGCTCGGCGGCGGCATGAAAAAGTTGAAGTCGCTCCGCCAACCGGCCGAGCAGCGCCGGATCGAGCCCACCGCGTCGCGCGCGGTCGTCGAGCAGCGCGTCGTCGGCGAAACGGCGCATTTCGAGCAGCCAGTCGACAGCGTCGCCATGCCCGTCGATCGCCAGACGACCATCGGCCTCGCGCGTGATCGCATGCAGCGCGAGATAGAGATCGGGTGCGGTGCGGCGGTTGAGCCGCAATTCCGCTTCGAGCGCCGCGTGGCGGCGAGCCGGCGTCGAGAAGTCGAGATAGTCGAAGCGCACCGGGCGCTTGAGCTTCCACGCGCGATCGCGGGTGAGGAAAACGCTCGCGGCATGGGTATCGATGCGCCGGACGGGCGCATCGGCGCCAAAGGCCCGGCATTCGAGAAAGGCGACGACGTCCTCGCCGGTGTCGCTGGGGGGCTCCACTGCGGAGGGTTTCATCGCGCCTCAGCCCATGGTCGTGATGGCGATCTCGCGCGTCCGACCGGCAGCCTTGGCCGCCTTGGGCAGCGTGATCGTCGGCACACCAGCCATGAGCACATCCTTCTTACGACCGTAACGCTGGCTACGAGACGAGTCTTGGCGCCCATATTGGGAAGTGTACCTACACGCGGCGGGCACGAAACACGCCGGGTTCGCGCTTTCCCTTATAGGCGCCGCACCGATCGGCTGCCACGGTCGCGCGCATGACACAAGGCTATGCCATGCAGCTCGACGCGGTGGGCGAACGGCTCCATCCCGTCGCGCGTCCGGTTCCCCGGCCCGCCCCCGGCGAGGTCATCCTCGCGGTCACCGCCTGCGGCGTCTGCCGGACCGACCTTCACATCCTCGACGGCGAGGTTGCGGCGCATTTTCCGATCGTCCCCGGCCATGAGATCGTCGGTCGCGTGATCGCGATCGGGGCCGGCGTAACGGGCACCGCGCCGGGTGATCGGCTCGGCGTGCCGTGGCTGGGCAGCACCTGTGGCCACTGCCGCTACTGCCGTTCGGGCAGCGAAAACCTCTGCGACCATCCGATCTTTACCGGCGCGTCGCGTGACGGCGGCTATGCCACGCATGTTGCCGCCGACGCACGCTTTTGCATCCCGATCCCCGATGCGTTCGGCGATGTCGAAGCAGCACCACTGCTGTGCGCGGGGTTGATCGGCTACCGCTCGCTGACCATGGCGGGCGATGGCCGGAGCCTCGCGCTCTACGGTTTCGGCGCGGCCGCGCACATCGTTGCGCAGGTGGCACGCTGGCAGGGCCGCGATGTCTACGCACTGACGCGCCCCGGCGACGTGGAAAGCCAGAATTTCGCACGGACGCTGGGCTGCGTCTGGGCGGGGGGATCGGACCAGTTGCCGCCGGTCGCGGTCGATGCCGCGATCCTGTTCGCGGCCGCCGGCGAGCTCGTCCCCGCGGCGCTGCGTGCGGTCCGCAAGGGTGGCCGCGTGGTCTGCGCGGGCATTCACATGAGCGACATTCCGTCCTTCCCCTATGCCGACCTCTGGGGCGAGCGCTCGATTATCTCGGTCGCCAACCTCACGCGCGACGACGGAAAGGCGTTTTTCGACGTCGCGGTACAGGTGCCTGTGCGAACGACGACGAAAGCCTATCCACTGAAACAGGCGAATGAAGCGCTGCGGGACCTGCGCGAGGGTCGGATCGAGGGCGCCGCAGTGCTTGTGCCCGAAATTGGTGCGCGCGCATAAGGCACGGAAAAAGGATCGGATTCATCCTCCGGTTCTGAACCGGGCGAGCGATCACCACGCGCCTCGCCGCCATCAAAAAATAGCGTGTCCGACCAGCATCGTTGCGATCGTCTCGAGCAGGAGCATGCCACCCAGACCAAGCCCACCGACCGCGACGCGCGGCTGGCGCGCGGCGAAGGAGGCAAGCTGAACCGAAGCTGCAGCCATCGTGCGTGCCATCTCTCGTCCCCATGCCGGCGCCATGCCTGCAAATTTTGAGAATAGCGGCCCGGCAGCCCGCCGACATACGGTTCTATACTAATGGCCCGGCGCCGCGCTTTGGCGTCGAGTGACGGTCAACGCCGGGCGAGTTCGCCCCTGTCGCGGGAATCAGACAATGACCATTCGCAATCTCACACCGCTCTTCCACCCACGAAGTGTCGTCGTGATCGGTGGATCGAGCCGCGCAGGCTCGCTCGGCGAACGTGTGCTCTCGAACATCCTGAACGGCGGATTCGGCGATACGGTGTTCGCGGTCAATCCGAAGCGCGTCGTGACCGACGGCGTACGGTGGTTCGACAGCATCGTCGCCTTGCCCGAAATTCCCGACCTCGCCATTGTCGTCTCGCCGGCCGGGACGGTCCCGCGCGTCATCGACGAACTCGGCGCGCTCGGCACCAGGGTCGCCGTCGTGATCACCGCCGGCTTTGAGAATGCCGAAGCGAAAGCCGCAATTCTCGAAGCCGCGCGGCCGCATCTGTTGCGCATCGTCGGCCCCAATTGCCTCGGGGTGCTGATGCCTTATGCCGCGCTCAATGCCTCGTTCGCGCCGCGCATGGCGGCGGCCGGACGGCTCGCCTTCGTCTCGCAGAGTGGTGCGCTGGTCACTTCCATGCTCGATTGGGCGGCCGATCGCCATATCGGCTTTTCGAGCGTCATTTCGATGGGCGACATGGCCGATGTCGATCTCGGCGATATCATCGACATACTGGCCGCCGACGCGCGGACCGACGCGATCCTGCTCTACGTCGAAGGCGTCACCAACCCGGCCAAATTCATGTCGGCGGCGCGCGCGGCGTCGCGGATCAAGCCGGTGATCGCGATCAAGGCGGGTCGCTCGACAACCGGCGCCAAGGCGGCCTTTTCGCACACCGGTGCGCTGGCCGGCGCCTATGATGTCTATGCCGCCGCATTCGAACGTGCCGGAATCGTGCTCGTCGACAGCCTGTCCGACCTGTTCGATGCCGCACAGATTCTGTGCCGCTATCGCGCGCATGGCGGCGAGCGACTCGCAATCATCACCAATGGCGGTGGCGCCGGCGTGCTCGCGGCGGACGCGTTGCTGAAAACCGAGGGCACGCTAGCGACGCTGTCGAGCGCGACGATCGCCGCACTCGATCCGCAAATGCCTGGGGGCTGGTCGCACGCCAACCCGGTCGATGTAATCGGCGACGCCCATGCCGAGCGTTTCGCCGCGGCCACGCGGGCGATGCTGGCCGACCCCGGCGTCGACGCGCTTCTCGTCATACATTGCCCGACCGCCGTCGCAGCCGGTACCGACATCGCCAGGGCAGTGATCGCCGCGATCGAGGAGCGCGGCTCGGATCGCTCAAAGCCGGTCATCGCCTGCTGGATGGGACCTCAGAATGCGAGCGCCGTCCGCTTCCTGTTCGACGCCGCCGGCGTGCCGCTGTTCGAAAATCTCGACGATGCCGTGCGCGCGTTCGGCTACCTGCTGCAGGCCGCGAAGGTCCGGCAGGCGTTGCTGCGGGCGCCGTCGCGCGGGACGATCGCGGAGATGGACCGGTCGCGCGCTGGTGCAGTGGTCGATACCGTCCGCCGGGAAGGGCGCACCACTCTCAGCGCGCTCGAAACCAGAGCACTGCTCGCCGCCTATGGCGTGCCGGTGGCGGAGGGCCGACTCGCGGCGACTGCGGCGGCGGTCGCCGCAGCATGCGAGGGCCTGCCCGGTCCGTATGCCGTGAAGCTGGTGTCGCCGCAGCTGCCGCACAAATCCGATGTCGGCGGCGTGGCGCTCGATCTTGCAGGCGCGGCGGACGCCGTGGCGGCGGCCGAGGGAATGGAAAGTCGCATCAGGCGCGAGCATCCGCAAGCATCGATCACCGGGTTCGAGGTCGAGACGATGGTCACGGGTGCCGGGCAGGAGCTGCTACTTGGCATCGCGGACGACGCGACGTTCGGCCCTGTTCTGGCCTTTGGCGCCGGCGGGAAGGCGGTCGCGATCCTCAACGATCGCGCACTTGGCCTGCCACCGCTCGACGATGATCTGGCCCGCGACATGATCGGCGCGACGCGTGTCTCGCGCCTGCTCGGCGGCTATCGCGATGTGCCGGCCTGCGACGAGGACGCGATCGTGGCAGCGCTCAACGCGCTGTCGGCGATCGCAGTCGACTTCCCCGATATCGTCGAACTCGACATCAACCCGCTGCTGGCGACGCCGCACGGCGTGATCGCGGTCGATGCCCGTGCGCGCCTGAGCGACACGCCGCGCGAGTCGCACCTCGTGATCCGCCCGGTGCCGATGGCCTGGGCAGCGGATTTCGTCACTCGCAGCGGCCTCAAGATACATGTCCGGCCGGTCAGGCCCGCCGATGGCGACGCGCTCGCCCGGCTGTTCCACAATGTCGCGCCCGAGGACCTCCGCTTCCGTTTCCTCAGCGCTGTCCGCGAAGTCGGACACGCGCAAATCGTTGCGATGACGCAGGTCGACTATCGGCGGACGATGAATTTCCTCGCCTTCATTGAGGACGGTACGCTGATCGCGAGCGCGATGCTGGCTGCCGACCCGGACCATGTGCGAGCCGAACTCGCCATCTCGGTCCATGCCGGCTTCCGCAACCGCGGCGTCAGCTGGACGCTGGTCGAGCATGTCATGCGCTATGCCGCGGCGGAAGGTATCGAGACGGTTGAATCGATCGAAAGCCGTGAAAACCACGCCGCGCTCGCGCTCGAACAGGAAGCGGGTTTCATGGTCGTGCCCACGCCGGGAAGTTCGACCGAAGTCACGGTGCGCCGACAGGTTGGCGCGCGCTGAGCGGGCACGTTCCCCGATGCGATCAGCGGCACAAACCGTTGGCGGCCGGTGCCACGGCGCCGGCCGCTAGCAGCCGAGGCTAGGGGGCCGATGCTGGCCGGTCGACGCCGCGGCGGAGCAATAGCTACATCAATGCGACTGCCGTACAAACCGCCCCTTGGTGCATGCTCGCTGAGGCAATAATATGCGTGAGATTGGCGTTGGATTGATCGGTTATGGCCTGGGTGGTCGTGCCTTCCACGCCCCCTATGTCGCCGTGACGCCGGGGATGACGCTTCGCGCGGTCGTGTCGCGCGACGCAGCCAAGGTGCAGGCCCGCCTACCCGGCATGCGCGTCGTTCCCGATGTCGCCGCCCTGCTGGCAGAACCGGAAATCGACCTGGTAATCGTGTCGAGCCCCGACCAGTTGCACGCCGAACATGCGCTGGCCGCGATCGCGACGGGCAAGCATGTGCTGGTCGACAAGCCTTTCGCGACGACGCTGGCCGATGCGCGGCGCGTCGCGGCAGCGGCCGAGGCGGGCGGACGACACCTGACAATATTCCAGAACCGGCGCTGGGACGCCGATTTCCTGACACTCAGGCGGCTGATCGCCGAAGGCGCGCCAGGCGAGATCGTGCAGTTCGAGAGTCATTTCGATCGCTGGCGCCCGGTGCCCGCGGCGCTGTGGAAGGAGGCGCGCGAGGGCGGCGCGTGGCTCGACCTCGGGCCGCACCTCGTCGATCAGGCGCTGCAGCTGTTCGGCATGCCGGAGGGGATCAGCGCGGACCTGGCGACGCTGCGCGCGGGCGCGCCGGCGGTCGATTATTTTCATGTGGTGCTGCGTTACCCAACGCGGCGGGTGATCTTGCATGCCAGCAAGCTCGTCGCGGCCAACGGCCTGCGCTTCGCGGTGCACGGTACGCGCGGCAGCTGGATCAAGCACGGCGTCGATCCGCAGGAGGCGGCGACCGTCGCGGGCGCCGTGCCGGGCGGCGATGAATGGGGATTGGATGCGGCTGACGGGGTGCTGACGCGGGGCGATGGATTGAGCGCACCCGTGACAAACGAGCGCGGCGATTATCGGCTGTTCTGGACCGCGCTGGCGGCGGCGATCCGGGGCGAGGGACCGAACCCGGTGCCGGCGTCGGAAGCGATTGCGGTGATGGAGGTTCTCGATGCCGGGCTGCGCAGTGCCGCCGGTCGGTGCGAGGTGTTGCTTAGCTGATCTCGTCAGGTTTGGGGTAGGTTAAACCCTGCCCACCGGCACCAACACGCGACCATCGTCGGTATCGACCCAACGCACCTTTACCTCAAACACCTCGGCGACGCATTGTTCAGTCAGCACCGCGCCGATCGGCCCGAAGGCGGCGACTCTGCCGTCCTTCAACATCAATATGTCATGCGCAATCGCTGCGGCGTGGCCAAGGTCGTGGAGGACGATTACCACGCCGGCACCGTGATCAGCGACACCGCGCAGCCGGTCGAGGATGTCGAGCTGGTGCGCCGGATCGAGGCTGGCGAGCGGTTCGTCGGCGAGCAGCCAGCGCGGTTCGCCGGCGAGGACGCGGGCGAGCAGCACGCGGGCGCGCTCGCCGCCGGACAGTTCGCCGACCGGGCGATCGGCGAGATGGGTGGTTTCGGTCGCCGCCATCGCCAGCATCACCGCATCGAAATCGTGCGGCGAAGGGCCGGCAAAGGGCGCACGGTGCGGCAGGCGACCGAGCGCGACGAGCTCTGCGGCGCGGATGTTCCACGCAGCGGTGCCGTCCTGCGGGAGATAGCCGATCAGCCGGGCGCGCTCGCGCGGTTCGATACCGGCGACGGTGCGGCCGGCGAGCGTCACGGTGCCGGCAGTCGGGGCGACCAGCCCCGCCATGGCCTTGATCAGGCTCGACTTGCCAGCGCCATTGGGACCGAGGACGGCGGTGATGCGGCCCGGCACAAGCACGGCGGAAATGGCGTCGAGCACCGGGCGCCGACCAAGCACCACGCCGAGATCGGTGATGCTTAGTTCCACGATCGCCCCCCGCCGCGCAGCAGCAGCACGAGAAAGAAGGGCGCGCCGATCAGCGCCATGACGACGCCGAGCCGCACCTCGCCAGCGCCGGGCGCAAGCCGGCACAGGCTATCGGCGACGAGCACCAATGCCGCGCCGCCCAGCGCGCTGGGCAGCAGCAGCGCCGACGGGCGATCGCCGAACACCGGGCGCAGCAGATGCGGCACGACGAGCCCGACGAAACCGACCACGCCGGTGACCGCGACGCTCGCGCCGATCGTCAGGCCTGTGCCGAGCACGATCAGCACCTGGACCCGACCGAGCCGCACGCCGAGCGAACGGGCGGCGGCTTCGCCGAGGGTGAGCGCGTCGAGCGCACGGCCGGTCAGCAACAGGAGTAGCGACCCGATGACGATGAACGGCACGGCGAGGCGGACGTCGTCGATGCTGCGATCGGTCAGCGCGCCCATCAGCCAGTCGATCGCCTCGGCGACGGCATAGGGATTGGGCGCGAGCGAGATGAGGAAAGCGGTGAGCGCGCCCGACAGGCTGGCGAGTACGGTGCCGGCAAGGATGAACTGGACGCTGTTCCGCGCGCGCCAGGTCAGCGCGGCGAGCAGCGCCATCGAGCCCCCAGCGGCGATCATCGCGCAGGCGAAGATACCGAGGGTGCCGCCGCCCATGCCAAGCACGATTGCGGCGACCGCACCAAGCGCGGCGCTCGACGAGACGCCGACCACCGCCGGATCGGCAAGCGGATTGCGGAGATAGCCTTGCAGCACCGCGCCCGACAGGCCGAGACCGGCACCGATCGCCAGGCCGAGAAGGGCGCGCGGCAGACGCAGTTCGGTGACGATCGCCCAGCGCGGGTCGGCGGAAAACCACACCGCAGGCGGAATCCAGTATTTGCCGGCGATGAGCGACAGCAGGAACGCGAGCGCGACGAGCGCGGCGAGCAGGGCGAGGCGGCGCGTCACGAAGCCAGACTCCGCCGGATCGCCGCGAGGCGCTGGAGCGCGGGGACGATGCTCGGCCCGCCGCAATTGACCAGCCTGCGGGGAAAAGTCGCCTGCACGACGTTCGCGCCGGTGCGGGCCAGCACACGGGTGCGCAGCACCGCCGTGCGCGAGACGTCGGGCGCGAAGATGACACGCGGCGGATGCGCGGCGATCGTCTCAATAGGCAGCGTGCCGGTGAAGCGCAGGCCGTAGTCGGCGGCAGCATTGCGGAAGCCGGCACGGGTCATCAGTTCGTCGAGCAGGGTGCCGGTGCCGTTGGCGAGGTCGCCGGCGATAAACAGGAGGGCGGCGGGGTCCGCGCCGCGACAACCGTTCCCTCTCCCGGTGGGAGAGGGAGGGAGCCGCGAAGCGGCGGAAGGGTGAGGTCCGGCTATGGCATGCACGAGGCTACCCTCACCCTTCCCAAGCCTGCGGCTTGGGCCCCTTCCCTCTCCCACAGGGAGAGGGACATGTGCGTCGCACTGGGCCGCGCTCCCCGCCGCAGCCGCTTCGATCCGCGCGATCATTGCCTCGCCCGGTTCACGCGCACCGACCGCCGTCGCAAGCGTGCGGATCTGCGCCTCGCTCGCGGCGATCGTGGTTGGGGAATCGAGCGTCAGCACCTTCAGCCCCGCGCGCCGGTAAGCCGACAGTGTCGCCGGCGGGGTGAAGGTCGAGGTGACGACCAGATCGGGGTGGAGCCCGATCACCTCCTCAGCGGTGCCGGCGGTGGTGGCGAAGCGCCGTGCGACGGCGAGTGGCATGGAGCTCGCCTCGGCCCGGACCGAATAATGGCTGATCGCCGCAATACGCTCCGGCGGGACGAGCTCGACCAGCATCGCATCGGCGCAAGGGTTGGTCGAGACGACGCCGCCGCCGCCCGGCGCGACCGGGCGGGCGCAGCCGGCCAGCGCGACGAGCAGCAGCGGGATCGCCCGTTTCATCACAGTTTCACGCGCACGCCGCCATAGGCAGCACGACCGAGCGTGCCATAGCCCGAAACCGTCTGGTAGCGCTCGTCGAAGAGGTTATCGACGCGGCCGTAGATCGCAAAATGATCACCAACCGGCAGTTCGGCGCGGACGCCGGCCAGCACGTAGCCGTCGAGCCGGGTGCTGTTGGCGGCATTGTCGAAGCTGTCGCCAACATGGCTGATCGTGCCGCCGAGCGACAGGCCGAAGGGCAGCCTGTAGTCGAGCGAGACATTGACCGTCTGGCGCGGGCGTCGTGCGAGATCCTTGCCGAAATTCGCCCCGACGACGCGGTTCTCGGCATGGATGTAGCTGTAGTTGGCGGTGAAGGTCAGGTCGTCGATGGGACGCAACGTCAGCTCGGCCTCGACGCCCTGGGCGCGGGTGCGGGCGATGTTCTCGTAGGTGCCATAGGGTCGGTTGAAGCAAATCGTGTTCGGGTTGGCCACGTCGGCTGCCGGGCAGGAACCGAAATCGATCTGGTTGCCGGTGTCGCGATGGAAATAGGTCACAGAAAGGCTGGCCCGGCGCTGCAGGAACGATTGCGCAATGCCGACATCATAGTTGCGTGCCGTCTCGGGCTGGAGCGAGTCCGTACCATAGTCGCTAAACAGCTGGTACAAAGTGGGCGCCTTGAATCCCTCACCATAGCTGGCCCGGATCGTCGTTCCGCCAGCCAGCGCCAGCGCCGCGTCGGCCCCGAAGGTAGTATGGCTGCCATAAGCGCGATGCTGGTCGTGACGGACACCTGCCGTTACCGTCAGCTGGCGGATCGGACTGACGATTGCCTCGCCATAAAAACTCGTCACCCCGGTCGCAACGCGCTTGCCATCGAAATAGCGGCTGTCCTCGTGTTCCGCGCCGGCAACGAGCCGCAACTGGTCGACGACGCGGAAATCGCCTTGATACTCGTAGCGCTGGGTGCGGCCACGGGCGAAGAAGCTGACCGCGCTGCCATAGGTCGGGTCGAAATTGTCGCGGTTGATGTCGGCGATGGTGAAGGCGACGCGGTTCTTGAAGCGACCATCGGCGAGGTCGGCATGGGCACCGACATAGCCGTAGACTTCCTGCGTCGTGGAATATTCGGGATCGTCGGCGAAGCTGTAATTGGGCGGCGGGAAACCGTCGAGCGCGACGCGGCTGTGCGCGTAATAGCCGCGCAGATCGATGCCGATGCCATCGGCAATGGCGATGCCGACGCGCCCGGTCGCGCCATATTGCCGATACCCGTCGGGCTCGGTGCCGCTGGCCGCGGCCGAGATACCGTCGCTGCGCAGGTAACCGGCGGTCAGCGCGCCGGAGAAGCGATCATTGGCGCCCGAGATCGCCGCGTTGGCGAACAGACTGTTGTGTGCGCCATATTCGACATTGCCGCGGCCCTGCACGCCATTGCTCGGCGCGGCGGTGACGATGTTGACGACACCGCCCAGCGCCTGGCTGCCCCAGGGCACCGAATTCGGCCCGCGCAGCACCTCGATCCGCTCGACCGAGCCGGCAAGCAGATTGGCGAAGTCGAAGCCGCCGCCGGGTGACGAGGGATCGTTGACGCGCACGCCATCGATGATGGTGAGCGTCTGCTCACCTTCCGCGCCGCGGATGCGTAGCGCCGTGAAACCGCCGATCGGACCGTTGCGCGACACGGTGATTCCCGGCGTGGTGGCGAGCAGGTCGGCGATCGAGAGCGCCTGGCGCTGCTCAATCTCCGCGCGGTTTACGACGGTGACGGCCTGCCCGACCTCACGGGAATATTGCGGCACGCCGGCGGCGACGACGATGTCGGGCGCGATGCGCTGATCAGCGATGACAATGTCCTGGTCACTGATGTTCTGCGGAGGATCGGCAGGCGGCGTAGTCTGCGCGAGCGTCGGGTTTGCGACGAATATTGCGGCGAAGAGAGCGGGTCGGTAAAATATCGTCATGTGGCATTGCCCCTGTGCGAGGGACCGATTGCCGAATGACGCAACAACGCGACACCCGGCCATGCGGCCCGGTCATGTCGCTCGCTCGAAGGAATCCCCTCGTCCGCCCGGTGCACCCCGCCCGCGCGGTGGATCGACGTGGGACAGGCAGGTTTCCTGGCTCCCGGGTCACGGCCTGATGCACCTCGCCTTCCCAGGTCGAGACCCAGTGGCTGAATGAGGCGCCGGCTATCCGGTTACAGTTGCGGGGGCAGCAGCGGCGTTGCGGGATTGCTCCCACGCACCGCTTTCCCTTGGATCCCGTCTCCGGGAACCCGTCTCGACGGTGTGTCTATCGCCTTGCAGTGCGTCGGGCAAGCACCGGCAATTGAACAAAGACCGGCGCCGATAGTTAATCATTTACAAAGGGCATTCCGGCATAATGACAATAGTCGCCGTTCCCTTGAGGAGCCAAACATGAAGAGTTTGTCGCTGAAGCGCCCCACGCCGCTCCGACGCCGTGAAGATACCCTGCCCCCGGGCAGCGAAATCGTGATTGCCGGCGCCTTGTCGGTAGTGATCTGGGGCATTGTCGCGGCAGTCGCACTGCTGCGCTGACGCAGCATTATCCGCAATCACGCGACCACTTGCACGATCAGGCGCTGAGGTCGAGCAATGCACCTTCCATCGCGTCGGCAGTGCGGATGACGGATAGATTGGACTTGTACGCCTGCGCCGCCTGGATCTGGTCGACGATTTCGCTTGCCGGATCGACATTGGGCGCAGCGACCATAGCCGAAGCATCGGCCGACGGTGACGATGGATCGTACAGCGGGAAGCTGGACGGTTGGCGAAGCCCGGCGAGCGTCGCAACGCCACCACCCGGCGCGGCGGACTGGCGGATATCGACGGGGCGGTAGGAGCCCGTCCCACTTTTCGGCGCAGTGACCGACGAAAAGGATGACGCAGAGCCGACCGGCGTGCCGATGGTACTCGCATTGGCGATGTTCGAAGCGCTGGCATCGAGGCGTGCCACGCTGGCCTGAAGTCCCGAAGCTGCAATGGTGAGCGCGTTCATTCAATGCCTCCGATGGCGCATAATAGCGGGCTTTCGCCGCACTGTTGCGGTTCGCGCCGAAATCAGTGCGCCAACCCCGGCAACTGCGACATTTCTTCCGTCGCGCGCCGCCGCAGCAGCGCCGCGAAGGCGTCGAACAGCCGGGCCATCGGCGCCTTCTTGTAGCTGAATTCGGGGCCATCCTCGATCGCATGGACGATCATCGCGATGTCGACCTCGAATAGCAGCAGCCTGCCGTCGCGCGTCTCGCCACAGTCGATGCCGAAATAGTCCAGGTCGATCCGGTCGCAGAGGAGTTTGAAGGCCTGTGCATGGCGCTGGCAGAAATCGGCATCGAAGCGCTCCATGAACAGCGCTTCTTCGGTACGGCGCCGGGCATTTTCGGTCATGCCCGCGCTCATATAATGGACGATCCAGTGTTCCGAGATCGCCAGATGGCTGAGATAGGGCACGCGGTCGATGAATACGATCCGCTGTTTGCGAAACAGCCCGTCCGATGCGCTGTAATCGATGAAATCGGCGACGTAGAATTCGGGATCGGAATGGCGCAAAAGATAGTCCGCCAGACCGGCACCATCCTCGACCTTTTCGAGCCCCGCGCCAGCCTGGGTGCCGGTCGGCCGGATCGTGAGCGGGAAAATGAGACCCCCCTCGGCAATCTGCGCGCGTGACATGCGCCGGGTTTCGGGCGCGAGGATCGCGCTTTCCCCGGCGAACGCCGCGGCGACCGTGTCGCGTGTCATGGCGGCGATGTGGAGCGACTGGGCATTGATCATCGGACGCGGCCAGTGCGCGCATCGTTCGGCAAGGCGAAACAGCAGCGGGGCGTGGGCCGGCGATTCGCCGATCGCCAGGATGGCGACATCGTGCTCGGGAAGCGCGAGGTCGGCCGGCGACTCAGCATCGGGATCGAGATACGCGGTCAGCAATGTGATGTTCGAATGCTCGACGAGAAAATCGAGCGGCGTATTGGTGGTGAGATCTCCGGGCGCGAGCAGCGCCAACACGCGGATATCGGAACCATCGCCATAGACGTTCTCGAACACGGGTTGCGCGGCCAGGGCCTGTGCCTGAAGCTCGAGTCCGCCGTCGCGGTTGCCGGTGAACTGGCTTAGAAACGACAGGTCGAGCAACGCCCCGGCATCGACATCCTCGCCCGAGACGCGCTCGATAAGCGCGTCGATCAATGCCGAAAGGTCGCTGCGATTTTCGACGCTGCGGCCCAACCGCGCGGGGCCGAGCGTTGCGGGCAGGTTCGCAGCCATGACGGAATGGATCAAGGTCGTCTCCGGAGTTGAAGGGTATGATTCAGGCGAGGTCGAGGAGCTCGTCGACCACTGCATCGACATCGGCCTCGCTCGTGCGGTGATTGACGAAGGCGGCGCGAATCGCCGTATGCCCGTCGATCCGGGTCAGCGATGGCGCGACGCGGCCGGCGCATTGCAGGCGCGCGACGGCGGCAGCGTTGCGCGCGTCGGCATCCGCGCCGGCAAAGCCGAAGCAGACGATGTTCAGCTGGACCGGCGCCAGCAAGGTCAGCGCGTCGCTGGCGGCGATGCGCTGTTCGAGCCGGCGAGCGAGTGCGCAGGAGCGCGACATCGCCGCGCCGAGCGCGTCGAGACCGTAGGTGCGCAGCGTGAACCAGGTCTTGAGCGCGCGGAAGCCGCGCGACAGATCGGGGCCGTAATCGCACGGCCAGTGCTCGCCGCCAGCCAGTCCTTGGCCTGCCCGCTGCAGATAGGGTGCGTCGGCGACAAATGCCGCGCGGTGGCTGGCGGCGTCACGGCACAGCAGGAAGCCGGCATCGTAAGGAACCTGCCCCCATTTGTGAAAATCGAATGCCAGGCTGTCGGCGCGCTCGATCCCGGCAAGGCGCGGCGCGAGATCGGGGGCGAGGATCGCCAGCGCACCGAAAGCGCCGTCGATATGGAGCCACAATTGCTCGTCGCGCGCGACCTCTGCCAGCGCCGCCAGGTCGTCGGTCGCGCCGATATCGACCGAGCCCGCCGTCCCCACGATCATGAAGGGTGCGAGACCCGCCGCACGGTCGGTGGCGATGGCGGCGCGAAGTGCGGCGACGTCGATCCGGTGATGATCGTCGACGGCAATCGCCCGCAGCGCGTCCGACCCGAGGCCCGCCATGTCGAAGGCCTGCGCGACGCAGCCATGTGCCGCGCGCGAGGTATAGCCGGTAAGCGATACGCCGGCAGCCGCGACGCCGCTGCCACGCGAAGTCTGCCCCAGCGCGCGGGCCCGGGCGATCAGCACCGCCATGAAGTTGGCGATCGAGGTGCCGGTCACGAACAATCCGCTGGAGGTGGCCGGAAAGCCGAACAGTTCGGCCATCCAGGCGACAATCTGTCGCTCGACCTCGATCGGCATATGGTCGCGTCCACCCAGATTGGCGTTGAGGCCGGCGGCGAGCATCTCGGCGAGCATCCCGACGGGCGTCCCGCCGCCCTGAACCCAACCCATGAACCCGGGATGCGCGTTGCCGCTGCCATACGGCAGGACATCGTGCAGGAAATCGTCATGCACCGACGCCAGCGCGGTGGGTGCGGATGGCAGCGGCTGGCGCATACTGCGGCGGGCTGCGGCGGGGATGGGTTGCCACAAGGGGCGCTCGCCAATCGATTCCATCGCCTCGAACATATCGTCGAGCATCCGGTGGCCCTGCGCGCGGAGTTCGGCCCAGTCTGCGGGATCGAGCGACGTGCTGGGTGACGGCTTGGGCGGGCAAAGCCTGGCTGCGGCTTTTCGCGAACGATCCGGCTCGGCAGCCGGGCTGTTCGCTGGGGACCGCGCGGGCTTGTTCATCATCGCATTATAGCGCGGCGGCCCGACGACGCCTCGCGTCCGTCATGATTTTTCGACGCATGAATTTCGATCGCCTTTCACCGCCTTTGCCGCGCGAGCAACTATGATGGAAGTATACGCGGCATCGTCCGTTGCAGCGGTGTCCGCTTCGCCTTCCCTCGTTGTGAGGATCAATTTTCGTGTCGACAGCGTTTCGCCGGGCAATGGCCCTTATGGGACCCGCGCGCGCGGGTCGATTGTCGGTCGCGGCGGGATTGGCGCTCGGCGGCGATGGTCGGATCGCGATCGACCCGGTCTCAGGCCGCAACAGCTATGGCTGTGTCGCGCGGCCCGATCATGATCTCGTTCGCTTTGGTTCATCGACGGCATCGACGGTCAGCAAGGCGGGATATCGCGCGGCGGCGGCGCTGTGCGAGCGGCTTGGCCTGCGCGGGGATGGCGGCGTCCGGATCGACGATGCCGCAATGGCAGCGGCGCGTATCCGGCAGGATCTGATCGACCTTTGCGGCGTGCGACATGCCCGGGGCGTTCAGGCCATTCTCGCCGCGTCGGGAACCGACGCGCACCTGATCTTCGCGCAACTGGTGCTGCATTTGCCGGGTCCGGCCTGGCTGGTGATCATGCCCGACGCGGCCGAATCCGGCAGCGGCGTGCCGGCGGCGCTGGGAGGGCGACATTTCGCGAGCGAATCGGCACTGGGATCTACCACGACGAAGGGCGCGACGGTGTCCGACCGGACGCCGGCGGCGATGCTGCACTATGCCGTGCGCAACACCGATGGCTCTGCCCGCAGCCTGGGCGCGATCGATGACGAAATCGACGCGGCGATCGGCGCGGCGATAACGGCTGGTCAGCGCGTTCTGCTCGTCGCCGTCGATGGTTCGAAAACCGGAATCGTCGCGCCGAGCCCCGCCCGCGTCGTCGCGTGGAAGCGCGACCGGGGCGACGCGGTCGAGATCCTGGTCGATGCGTGCCAGTTCAGGCTTCCGGCGGCGCGACTGGACCATTATCTCTCTGGCGATTGCACCGTCGCGGTGACGGGTTCCAAATTCATGGGCGGGCCGATCTTCTCGGGCGCGCTGCTGGTTCCGGGCAGCGTCGCGGGGCGGCTTCGCCAGGTCACGCCGCCGGCCGGACTGGCGGACTATACTGCGCGCCACGACTGGCCGGCGCAGTGGCGCGTGGCCGAATGCCTCGACACGCCGGTCAATGCCGGCCTGTTGCTGCGGTGGCAGGCCGCGCTTGCCGAGATGCGGCGCTTTCGCGCCGTGCCCGAGGATGCCGCCGCGGCGATCGTCGATCAATTTCACGCCAGGTTTACCGACATGATGCGGCAGGCACCGTTGGTGGAGCCGGTCTGCGATGCCCAGCATGGCCGTGAAACCGGCGGCGGGATCGCTGGAGCCGGCGCCACGATATTCCCCTTCTACCCGCTGGTGCGCGACGGTCGCATGCACCGACGGGCAAGCCCCGACGAAGCGCGGCAGCTCCACCGGCAAATGCGCGAGCCGGATGAAAGGCCAAAGATACCGAGACGGCGTTTCGAACTGGGCCAGCCGGTGTCGATGGGTCGCGACCAGGCCGCGCTCCGGCTCTCGCTTAGCGCCCCTTTGATCGCGGACGCCTACCTTCGCGGACCGGACTTTATCGCGGACCTCGCCGCGACATTGGTTGACCGTATGGCAAGCCTGGCGGGCTCGGCTGCATGACGTGACAAGGCCCCGCGCCCGGACCTGTGAGCTGGTAGTTGCCGGCGCCTTGTCGGTGATGATCTGGGGAATCGTCGCGGTCGTCGCCCTGCTGCGCTGACAGGGCGGAGCAAGGCAGCCCCGGACGCGAGATGACCACCCCGCCGCGCGCCAACGGTCGTGATCGGTCACCTGGACTCCCGGTGCGCGCGGATGGATGACCCGTATGTGATGGGCGCGATGGTGATGCAGATCCTCGACAAGACGATCGCTCTGTCGGTAACGAGTGGCTCAGCGACCGCCCCGGCTCACTGTTCCGTGTTCTTCATGGCGCGTTCGCGGCGTTCAGCACTCCGTTGTCGCAGACGGCTATGCTCGACTTCAACGCGCCGTAGCGCGCTGCAAGGCGACGCCGGCCTTGAGCATGGGCAAGAGCCCAATGGCAGGGCCGAGGCAACCAACGCCGAGTCATGCCGTCAGGACCATGCGGCGAAATGCCGAAGCCATGGCGACGTAATGTCCAACCGCCCGCTCACAACGGAAATCCCGACAGACCCGTCAGCGACGAACCCGTCACCGCGACACCGAGCGACTGATCTCTTCGGAGACTATTTCGCAGCTGAGACCGCCGCCTCGAATTGCGCCGCCGTCATGCCGGTGATAATTTCACCGCCAGTACCGATGCTGAATGCAGCGATCGGAAGGCGCGCGACGCCTTGCGGTGTGGTGACATCGACGAACTGATCCACGACCTCCTTGACGCTGCCGACCACAGCGCTGCCGCCGACGCCGTAAATCTGTGCTCCGGGAACCAGTTTGACCTTGAGCGCCGCCGCGGCGTCGGTCGCGGCCTTTGTCGCGGCCGCATCGAGCTGCACCTTGGTCATCGAGATCATCGTCCCTTTGGGGCCGGTGCCGAATGCCTTTGCCGAGAGCGATACCTTGTGCGTGCCGGTCGACACCACCACGATGTCGCCCGCGACCGTGTCAATCGTTCCGACCTCGCCACCCGACGGATCATAAACGGTGGTTCCAAGTTTGAGATCCGGCACGCTCGCTGCGGCGGTAGCGTTGCCCGCGACCTGAGCAAGCGCGGGCCCCGCGGTCGAGAGCGCGGCCAGAAGAAGGACGCAAGCTGAAAAGCGCATTGTTTTCTCTCCATTCAATGTCGGTCAGCAGGTAGGCGTTGCGAACTCACAGGGCTCGATTTGGGCGATAGATTGAGTGTTTCAAGCGACCTGCTGTTGAATCCGCCAAAAAGGAACGTCCGCGGAGGGGCCGAAACGAATGCGCGGGGTGGGCCGGCCTCGCGCGCGAACCGAATCGTGCAGAGCTGCGGCGGCGAAGCGATGCTTCTGACAAAGACGCTCCTCACAAATAAGCCGATATGACGTACCACTCGGCCGCGCTCCCACGTCTTCGGATGGTGAGGATGCCAAAGCTCCCTGCCAAAGGGTGGTGTCGTCAGCACTACTTACGGAAACAGCGCCCTCACCGATCTGCCGCTCCCGGCATGACGCCCATGCCGATTCTACGGCCTTCCGTGCCAACGGAAGTGGCAAAAAGCGGCATTTCGTGCCCAAACCGATTGGTCTCGCGGGCTCGATCTGACAAATAAAAACCCCGTCAACCCATAGGGTTGGCGGGGTTTTTAATGGTGGGCGTGGCAAGGATTGAACTTGCGACCCCTGCGATGTCAA
>JBBRSN010000088.1:0-18387 GCA_038245375.1 Sphingomonadales bacterium
CCACCCTATTCTCCCGAGCTCAATCCGGTCGAGAACATTTGGGAATATCTACGCGGCAACATTCTCTCCAACACCGTCTTCGATGACTATGATCATATCGTCTCGACATGTTGTGATGCCTGGAATTTCTTCGCCAACGACCTCGCCCGCGTCGCTTCTGTCACAACGCGAAGCTGGGCACAGGTCAATCTTTAAGGCCGTTGGTATAAGAGCGCGGTGTTGTGCTCCCCGCCACGCAGGCGGACCCTTCGGAACTTTTTGGGGGGCGATGTGGGGTGCGGCGACGGTGAGATGCGAATTCGACGGCCTCCGCGCTAACCTTGCTCGACCCACGCGACCAAGCGGACCAGATCCGCCAGCGTGGCATTGACCGGAGCGTCGATTCCGACCGCGGCGGCTTTCAGGACGATCGCGCCGTTGATGGCATCGATTTCGGTGGGCCTGCCGGCGAGCCTGTCCTGCAGCATCGAGGCCTTGTGGTCGCGATGGTTGGCAAGCGCGAAATCGATCTTGGCTCCGATCGCCGCCGGGTCGACGGCAATGCCGCACGCCCTCGCCACACCAACAGCTTCGTCGACCACGGCCGCGGCGATCCGCCGTCCCTCGGCCGTATCGAGCTGGCCGACGGTGGCGCCCGCGATCATCGCGGTGGCATTAAGTGCGGCGTTGAAGACGGCCTTTTCCCATACGGCGGCCTGCGCGTCGGCAACCACCCGGGCTTCGATGCCGGTACGATTCAGCAGCGCACAGGCGGAGTGGGCACCGGCGCCGACGTCGCCGGTCAGGCTGCCGAGCCAGACCCGCCCTTCGCCGGGCGCGCTGACGTCGGTCGGGCCGTGCAGATCGGCCGGCTGATCCGTCACGCCGAGCAGGGTTCGATCGGCGCCGAACACCTCGGCCAGCAGTTCAGCGTTGCCCAGTCCGTTCTGCAGGGTAAGCGCGAAACAATCGTCCGCGGCAAGATGAGCGACCGATGCGATGGCGGCGCGGCTATGGTTCGCCTTGACGAACAGCACGATCAGGTCGGGGCGCAGCGCGAGATCGGTTGCCTGACAGGCCGGAACGCGTACGCGCCGCTGCCCCTTCGCGTCGTCCACGCCGATGCCATCCGCATTGAGCAGATCGATGCGCTTGCGATCGATATCGACAAGCGTCACCTGAACGCCGGCCTCGGCCAGCCGGGCCGCGAACAGGCAGCCCATGGCACCGGCGCCGACAATGACGATCTGTTTCATGGCATGTCCCCGGCGGTGCTGCGTCAGATCGAATAGAAGTCGACGACGGTCGGAATCGTGTCGTTGAGCAGCAGGATGGTCTTGGCCGCGATCAGCCAGCGCCCGTCGCTGCGGCGCAACCGGTGATCATAGCGCCCGAAAAAGCTGTGACTGCGCGCGGCCCTGACGTCGTGAAGGTGGACAACGAAATTCGAGGTGACAGCGACCTCGCCCGGGTCGCTGCGCGTGATCATGACATTGCTGATGCAATGAACGCAGCGCGGCCGGGGCAACGATGCCACCGATTGCCCTGAGGTCGCGCGGAAGACCCGGTCCGCGAGACCGGCGCGACTGTCGTAGTAGATGAGCGAGAGTTCGCGATCCGGATCGGACGTCGGTGTCAGTTCGTCGCGCCACGCCGGCACCCAGAAGAGCGCGTCCTCGGCATAGAGATCGAGCCATTCCTGCCATTCACCGCGATCGAGGCATGCCGCCTCGCGAAACAGCAGATCCTCCACCCCGGCGCGATCAAGTGTCGCGGTCATGGCTGGCGACCGGCGCGCTGCATGCGGCGCGACCATTCACGATAATAGCCATGGTAAAGCGTTTCGTCGCACAGTTGCGAATCGGCGAGGACGCTGCGCTCCGGCGCGGCGCCCGCCGCATCGGAAAGCGCGTTGCCGCCCGAACGGCTCGCGGTCATGCCGCGGGCATAGCCCTGCAGCCACGGCGCGACGCCACTGGCAAAGCCGCGCTGGCAACTTTCATAGGCCACCGTGTCGTCGGGCGTGGCCATGCCCGACGGGTTGAAGAAATCCTCATACTGGCGAATTCTCTGGCGCCGCGCTGCGGCGCTTTCGCCCCTCGGTGCGATACACCAGGTCCGCATCAGCGTACGTCCGGCGGAGATGGGCTGGATCACGCGCAACTGGCTTGAGGCGTTCTCGGCGATTTGCAAATTGGGAAAGATCGTCAGGTTGCGCATGTTGAACATCCAGTCGCGCATCGCCACCCCATGTTCGCGCGCCAGCGCCTCGGCGCGCTCGAACAGCGGGTGCGCATCGGACACCGCGATGCGCCCCCAGTTCAGCACATGGCCATGGGCGAAGCTCATGCTGCCGCCCTGGATTCCCTCTGCCGTTTCGCTCCAGGCACGCGATTCATCCCAGATCGACCGCACGGCCGCACCGCTCTCGCCGCGCTGCCGCCGCTCCATGATCCTGACATAGGAAGGATGCGCCGATGTGAAATGATAGGCATCGGAGCAATTTTCGAGCTGGAGCTTCCAGTTCGCCTCGAAAGTGAACGAGACGTTTCCCGGCACGAGCTCGGCGCCCTGTTCGGGCTGGCCGACGACGAGATCGAGGAAGCGCGCCGCTTCGCCGAGATGTTCCTCGAGCGATGGAACGTCCGCGACGAGACTGCCGAACAGGAAACCGCGATATGCCGCGAAACGCGGCAGGGCCGCCAGGTCGTGGGACTGGTCGTCAAAGGCCTGGGAATAGCAACCGGCCTTCTGCCACTTGATCCCGCGATTGTGCCCCGCGCTGTCAAAGGTCCAGCTGTGATAGGGACAGACATGGAGGCGGGCATTGCCGCATTGGGTCTGGGCAATCTGTGCGCCCTTGTGCGGGCAGGAATTGACGAAGGCGCCCAGCTGTCCCTCGTGATCGCGCATGACGATGACGGGCACGCGGCCGACCTGGGTCGTGAAATAGTCGTGGCGCTCCGGCGCCTGCGCGTCGATGCCGAGAAACACCCAGCCGGCTTCGAAGACGTGGCGCATCTCGAGGTCGAAGATCTCCGGATCGCGGAAGATCGCGCGATCGACGCGGAAGACGCCTTCCGCGATACGATCGTCGATCAACGCGAGCGGATCGACCGTCATGCTCTCGCCGTCGTGATGGTACCTTCTCCCACTGGGGCGATGTTCGCCGCATAGAGCCGCGCGGCGCGCCAGAAACACAAGGCGGCCAGGACCGGCGTAACCGAAATCAGCAGCAGAGAATAGCGGATCGCCTGATCGCCGAACTGCCCGGCGAGCAGATCGTTGAGCAGGCCGACCATGCTGGGCCCGACGACATTGCCGATCAGGCTGGCGCCGAGCAGCACGACCGATATTGCCAGCGCTCGGCGGCGCTCGGCGACGATGTTGACCACCGCCGCGAAGATCGGCGCCTGATGGATCAGCGAGAAGAAGCTGCTCAGCGCGAAGCCGCCGACCCACGAGACATAGCTGTTGCCCAGCAGGAACAGCGCCTCCGCCGGCCCGGCCAGCAGGCAGGCGATCGCCGGTATGCCGATGCGCCAGAAAATCCGCTCTCGCGGCAGGCGGTCGATCAGCGCGCCGCCCAGCAGGATGCCGACGATGCCGATCACGCCGCGCGCCGGGCCGATGATGCCGGCGACCTCGGCGACACCGAGCTTGTGGACGCGCACGAAGAAGGTCGGCGTCCAGGCGCCTGCCGCCCAGACATTGGCGCCCATCAAGGTAACCCCGAGGAATATCCAGGTGAAGCACCGATTGCCGAACAGCGCCGCGAGATCGTTGCCCAGCGATCGGGCGAGGGCCAGTCGCTTCGGCGGGGGAGACAGGCGTTGCGGCTCGCGCACGGTCAGCATGAGCAACAGCGCCAGGACGAGGCCGGGAATGCCCATCGCCACGAACATCGCGCGCCAGCCATGATGCTGGGCGATCCAGCCGGCGACCGGAAAGAAGAAGATATAGGACAGCGAACTGGCCGTGCCGAAAATGGCCAGCGCCAGCGGGCGGCGCTCGGGTTTGAACAGGTCGGCGATGATCGAGTTGGACGGCGCCATCCCGCACGCCTCGCCCGCGCCCATCAACAGCCTGACCGTCGCGAGTTGCCAGATACTGGCGACGACCCCGGTCAGCGCCGTCATCACGCTCCAGAAGGCGAGCCCGGCGGCGATGATGTTGCGGCGGTTGTAGCGGTCGGCAAGCCAGGCGATCGGGATGCCGAGCACCGAGTAGAACAGGATGAACGCCAGCCCCGAGGCGAGCCCGAGCAGCGTGTCCGATGCGCCCATCTCACGCTTGATCGCCGGCAGCGCGAGACCCAGCAGCGAGCGATCGAGATAGTTGAAGGTCGAGATCAGGGTAAGCAGCGCCAGCGGCCAGGTCGCGGACCAGGGCCAAGCGCCCCGCGTGCCGGCGGCCCCAACCTCCTGAGGGACAGCGCCGTCGCTCATAGCCGCGACGCTCGCGTTTCCTGGGTGGTGATGAACTCGATCAGCGCGGGCGTCCCGGCCTCGGTCGCCGCAATCCCCCGCAACAGTGCCGGTACGATCTGGTCGGGCGAGGTGACCCGCTCGCCATGGCCGCCCAGCGCGCGGGCAAAGGCGGCATAATCACCGGATATGTCCGTCGCACGGTAGCGTTCGGTCGCGACCGGCATGATCGGCAGCTCGATCGCCATGGCCGAGTTGTTGAGCAGGATCGAGAGGATTGGCAAGCGCTCGCGCACCGCGGTTTCGAAATCCATCCCCGTGAAGCCGATTGCCGCATCGCCCCAGACGTTGATGCAGAGCTTTTCGGGATGCGCCAGCTTGGCGCCCATTGCGAGGCCAAGGCCGTAGCCGAGCTGGGTCGTCTTGCCCCAGCCGATATAGCTGAGCGGCGTCACCGACTTCCAGAATGGCGTCAGTTGGTCGCGCGGCGATCCGGCGTCATGGGTGATGATCGTTTCGGCGACATCGACGGTGCGTTGAAGGTCCCACAAGACGCGATAGGGGCTGAGCGGCGCGTCGTCGCATTCGAGCAGCGGTAGCCACTGCGCCAGCCAGTCGGCTTCGACCGTCGCTATTTCGCCGGCGACCGCCTCGCTCGACCGGGGCGCGTCGATCAAGGCCCGGCAAGCTTCGGTCAGCATTGCCAGCGTCAGCCGTGCATCGCCGATCAGCGCGTCGATGCAGGGGACGCCCTTGTTGAGGTCGGCGGGGTCGAGCGTGGCGTGGATGATCGGCACATGTGCCGGCATCGAAACGCCAAACACGGTCTCGGAGAAACTGCAGCCGATCCCCAGGATCAGGTCGGCGCGATCGAGGAAATGGCGCAATTGCCCGGGAATGGCGGCGCCGCCTGAGCCGAGCGCAAGCCGGTGCGTCTCGTCGAACGCGCTCTTGCCCTCCAGCGTGGTCGAAACCGGCGCCGCGAGCAGTTCGGCAAGCGTGCGCAGTTCGTCATAGGCGTCGGCCCAGTGAACGCCTTGCCCGGCATGGATGACGAGTCGCCGGGCATCGACCAGCAGCCGCGCCACGCGCGCGACCGCTTCGGGGTCGGGCGCGCTGCGCGTCGTCACCACCGGCGTATAGTCGAGCGGGCAGGGCAGCTCTTCGTCGAGCACGTCCCATGGCAATTCCACCAGCGCGGGGCGCAGCCGGCCGTTGCGCAGCGCGGTGAAGGCGCGGCGCATGACCCCGGCGGTGTCTTCCGCGCGGTTTATCGGCTCCGCCGTCTTGGTGATGTCGCGCATCGAAATGCAGGCATTGTAGTTGTCGGGGACATGGGCAAGGCGACGCGCATAGCCTTGCGGCAGGACGAGCACGGGCACGCTTTCCGAATAGGCCTGCGCCACGCCGCCATAGGCGTTCTCGGTTCCCGGCCCGTGCTGCATGGCGAACACGCCCATGCGACGTCCGCGTGTCATGCGCGACAGCGCGTCGGCCATGTGCAGCCCCGTGCGTTCCTGACGGACGATCACCGTCCTGATTCCGGCGGCCGCGGCCTGTTCGAGGACGGCGTTACGGGGATAGCCAAAGATGACGTCGACACCTTCGCGCCGAAGAATTTCGGCGACAGCAGTACTGATCTTCATGACGTGATGGCGTCGCCGGGGCCAAGGGGACGTTCGCCGATCACGGTCGTCCGGATCAGATGACGACGTTCGTATTTGAAATCATGAACGCCGCGGTGGAGCGTGAAGCGATTGTCCCAGACGATCAGCGTGTCCTTCCGCCACTTCACGCGGCAGTGATAATGCAGGTGCTGGGCCAGCCCTTGCAGGTAATTCAGCAGGGCGCGGCTTTCATCCTCGGTCCAGCCGACGAAGCGCTGGAAGTAAGCGGTGTTGGCATATAGCGCCTTGCGCCCGGTGGTCGGATGAACGCGGACCGCCGGATGTACGCTTTCGAGCAGGTCTTCGGTGAAGTCATGGCTTTCGCGCAGGCGCAGGCGCTTCTCCGGCGCCAGCTTTTCGTTGTTGGACCAGATATTCTTGCCCGAATAGACCACCTTCAGCCCATCGACGATCGCCTTCATCTCGTCCGACAGATCTTCATAGACGAGATAGGCATTGGAAAAGGCGGTATCCCCGCCCCAGCGCGGCGCATCGATCGCGCGCATGACGATGCATTTGGGCGGCCTGGGCAGAAACGAACTGTCGGTGTGGAAGTGCTCGAACGAGGGAACGACGTTGACCGACTCGTGCGCCTCTCGCCGCACCTCCTGCATATCGCGGTGGCCGTCGTAGATCGGTGCCTGGGGCAGTTCGGTCAGCTCGCCAAAATAGCGCGAAAAGGCCTTGTGCTGCTCCGGTGTCAGGTCCTGGTCACGAAAGACGATGACCAGGAACTGCTCGAACGCCTTCATGATTTCGTCCAGCGTTTCGGCGTCGAGCGGTTCGCGCAGATCGACCCCCGAAATTTCGCAGCCGCATGCGCCCGTTATCGGCTCGACCGCAATGCGCCTGAATTCGGGCATCGGCAGCCCGGCAACGACGGGTACGCCGACAGCGGCTTCGGGCTTTTCGAGCGTCGTTAGATTGGACACGAGATTTCCTTTGGTCCTTGTACGGTTGGATCAGGGGCAACGGGAGGCGGGCATGGGCTTGCCGCCTCCCGTCGACCACTTCGTCAGAAGTGCCGCTTCACCGTCAGCGACCAGGTGCGCGGCTCGCCGGGCGATCCCTGGATCGAATTGGTCGAGCCACGATTGTCGAACAGATCGGTGTAATAGAGCTTGTCGGTGAGGTTGCGGATCTCTCCGGCAAGCTCCCAGTCGCCGTCCGCGGTCTTGTAGGAAAGCCTGGCATTGACCAGCGTACGTCCGGCCACGAGGCCGAAGATGTCGACACCGCCGGTCGCCGCGTCGACATTGTTGGCGTTGCGGTTGAAGGCGTCTTCATGGTTGATGTCGATGCGCGGTGTCAGCGTACCGACCTTGCCGAGATCGATCTGATATTGCGCGCCGATGTTCCACTGCCACGGCGAGACATAGACGCCCTTGTCCTCGAGGCCGATGCCGGCGCTTGCCGCCAGTGCGCTGATCGAGGTGTATTTGAAGTTGAGATAGGCAAGCGAGGCGTCGATCGACAGCGCGCGTACCGGGTGCAGCGTCAACTCGGCCTCGAAACCCTTGACGTCGGCGGTGCCGGCGTTGAGCGGCAGCGCGCAGGGCGCGGCCGGCGCGCCGGTGAGCGGGCAGCTCGACACCGAGACGAGAATATCGTTGTACTTGTTGATGAAACCCGCGAGGTTGAGGCGCACCTTGCGGTCGAGGAAGTCGCTCTTGACGCCGATTTCATAGGCTTTGAGCGTTTCCGGTTTGTGCGCCAGCGCCTGTGCCGGGAAGAACGGGCGCGGGTTGATCCCGCCGCCCTTGAAGCCGGTCGAGAACTGCCCGTAGGCCATGATGTTGTCGTTGAAGCGGTACTGCGCACCGAGGCGGTAATCGACGCGGTTGCCCGAGAAGCTGCCGACCAGACCGTTGAGCGCGGCCAGCGATGCCGGAACCGCGCCGCCCGTGGACGACCCCGGAACGCCGAAGCGCCCGTAGATGAAGTCCTTCGTCTGGTTGGTATAGCGCAGCCCGCCGATGAAGGTGAGCGACGGGATCGGCGATATTTCCGCATTGGCGAAGACCGCCTTGGTCTTCGCCGGAATGGAATCTTCCTCGATGAAATCGAGCGTCGTCAGCGTGATCCTGGCACTGTAGCGGCTCGTCTTGTCGAAATAATAGCCGCCCACGGTGAGGTTGATGATGTCACCGATCTTTGCCGAAAGGCGCAGTTCCTGGCTGAACTGGCGGTTGAACACCTGGTTCGCCTGCTGCGTCGGCGAGAAGGGCGAGCCGTCGCTGGACGAATAGGTCCCGTCGAACTTGCGATAGGCCGTGATCGAGGTGAGTTTCAGCGAATCCGACAGGTCGGCGGTGATCGTGCCGGAAATGCCCCAGGTATTGATCGCCGACTTCAGCGGCGCCTGCCACGCCGCCGTTCCGTCACGCGGGGCCAGGTTGGTGTAGCTTTCATAGGAGATGTACGGGCTGCTGCTGAAAGTGTCCTGCGCATAATTGCCATAGGGCGAGTAGCTGATGAACGGTGATCCCGTGGCAGTGCCATACAAATTGCCATTGAGGACATAAGCAGCTGCCGCGGGCGTCGCGACGCCCGTCAGCGTCGCGCCGGGAGCGGCATTGCGACCGACATAGAGCAAAGTCGTCGGCCCGACCTCGCTGCCGTCGCGCGTGATGTCGCCGACGAGATCGACGGTGATACTCGAAGACGGTTGCCAGCGCAGCGCAAGCCGCCCGGCGACATATTGCTTGCCGCCTTCGGTACCAAGCTTGCAGCTGCTGTTGACGACCGAGGTCGGGACGGTCGACCCGGGATGGGTACACGCATAGTCGTAGCGTGTGATGTAGCCGTCCTTGCGGACCGCCGCGCCCGAGATGCGCGCGAACAGCGTGTCCTTGGCAAGCGTGATATTGGTCGCAGCCTTGATTTCGACGTCGTTATAGCTGCCATAGGTGACTGAGGCGAAGGCGTTGGGCGAGCCATCGGGCTTCTTGGAATAGAGCTTGATCGCGCCGCCGATCGAGTTCTGGCCGGAAAGCGTGCCCTGCGGGCCGCGCAGGATTTCGACGCGATCGAGATCGACCAGGTTGAGCATCGAGCCGTGCAGCGTCGGCAGGTATACGTCATCGACATACAGGCCGACACCGGGTTCGAGCGCGAAGCTGGTGTCGCGCTGGCCGACGCCGCGAATGAAGGCGACCACGGCCGGGCCGTAGGTTGCCGGCGCCTGTCGCAGGGTCACGTTGGGGGCTGAGCCGCCGAGATCGGCGAGGTTGGTCTGTCCGCGTTGTTCGAGCGTGTCGCCGGACAGGGCGGTGATGGCGATGGGAACGTCTTGCAGCTTCTGCTCGCGGAACTGGGCGGTGACGACAATCTCGTTGCCATCGGTGGCCTCGCTCGCCGGCTTCTCGGCCTTGTCCTGCGCGACGGCCGGCGAGGCCAGGCAGAGCGCACCTGCGAGTGCGATCAGCGATACGCTCGGCATGTGGCGGTTGTCTTTCAGAAGCATCGTAATCCTCCCCCTCGAAACTTGTCCGCCGTTGCGGCGTAACGTCGCGCCAACTGGAGGTGTTGATCAATCAACTGTCAATGCAAATTCCAAAAAATGAAAGCAATATTCCGGAATACGGAATCAATCGGGTGCTGATCACGATGCGTGCGGCCACGCTCTAGCTGTGCGATATTGCGGCTAACTCACTGAGCTTCGCTGCCGCGTCGCGCACCGCGACGGAGAGGTCGTCTTCGAGGTGCAATTTGTAGCGATTGGACGGCATCGTCACACCGATGCAGCCGTAAATTTCCTGTTCCACGCCGAAGATCGGGGCGGCAATTCCGGCAATGTCGTAACGCGGATCGAAGTAGCGCGCATAACCTTCGCCGCGAATGGCGGCCAGTTCGACGATCATCTCCTGTCGCGTGGATCGGGGGCGTCCGGTCAACGGGCCGACTTGCGCTTCGCGCAGGATCGTTTCGACCTGGCCTGCCGGGAGGTGGGCCAGAATTGCGCGCCCCAACGATCCCCATGGTAATGAGATCTCGCCGCCGCGGGCAACGGCAAAGCGGAGCGGATGCGGCGTGTCCGCGATATCGGCGATGATCGCTTTTCGCTGCGTCGGGCTGTAGATGCACAGCACCGCCGTTTCGTGCCATTGCGCGACCAATGCCTCCAGGAAGGGACGGGCGACGCGAACCAGATCGAAGTTGGCGACGAGTTGTGAGGCGAGGCGATGCAGTTCGCGCCCGGGACGATAGCTTTGCGCCAATCCGCGTTCCACCAGTCCCGAGCGCAACAGCGCCTGCAGGAGGCGGTGAACCGAACTTGGCGGCAGGCCGGCGCGCTCCGCCAGGTCCCCGAGCGAAAACCGCGATGGTCCGCTCGCAATCAGTTTGAGAAGATAGGCCAGCCGGTCGGCGGCGCCGCGTGGAGCGTGTGACACAGGTCGTTCTCGATTTCTTTTGTTGATAAATCAACTATGCTGTTCGATGGTGCGCCACGATCCTGGGAGAGGGTGTCCTGTCATATGCCCTTTAGCGCCATGTTCCGCCGCTATGTCGACGCCTTCAACGCGGGAGACCATGTCGCCTATAGCCGCTTTTATGCACCGGACATCGTCTTCGGCAACGGTGCCGGTGCTGCGCTGATCGGCGCTCCCGCGATCGTCGAATATTACGCCCGGTTCAGGCAGTCGATCGGACGTGTCATGACGGTCGAGGCGGTGATCTGTGCCGATACCTGCCTTGCGGCCGCGCTCGCATCGCGCTTCACGATCCTGAAAGATCGCACGTCGTTTGCGAACGAGGTGCTCGATGCCGGCGATCGTGTCGAAATCAACAGCATGGCGCTGTACGAACTGGTGGAGGGAAAGTTTGCGTCGATCAACGCCACGACCTTGCGCCGCAAAATCATCCGCAAGGAGAATGCGTGAAAATGGTAAATGCCCCGGACCGGGCGGCGGAACCCTCGCGATATCCGCGCGGCCTGCTCGTCTTCATGCTCTTCCTCGTCTGTGCGCTCAGCTTCGCCGATCGCGCCGTCTTCTCCTCGCTCGCCCAGGTGATCAAGGCCGACCTGCGGCTGACCGATCTTCAGCTCGGCCTGCTGCAGGGCCTCGTCTTTGCGCTGCTCTATGCCGTCGCCGGCTTGCCGCTTGGGTTGCTGGCTGAACGCTTTTCCCGCAAGCGGATCATCGCCGCGGCGACGGTCGTCTGGTCCGCGGCGACGCTCGGCACCGGGCTGGCCGGCAATTTCCAGCAGCTGGTCCTCATGCGGCTGGTCGTCGGGATGGGTGAGGCCGGCTTCACCCCGCCAGCCGCCTCGATGGTTGCCGATGTCACCCCGCGCAACAAGCGCGCCTCGACGATGTCGCTGGTTCTGCTTGGCACGCCCGTCGGGATCTTTGCCGGCGCGATGCTCGCCGGGCAGATCGCCGCGCATTGGGGATGGCGCACGGCCTTTCTCGCGTTCGGTATTCCGGGGGCGCTGGTGGCGCTGCTGCTCCTGCTGCTCGTTCCCGAGCCGACCCGCGGCATGCACGACGCGCCCGGTGCGGGATCGGGCAAGGCGCCCGGCTTCCGAGTCTTCATCAAGACCGTGCTGTCGAACCGGCCACTGCTGTGGGTGATTGCGGGCGGCAGCATGGCGGGCTTCGGCATGACATCGATTTCGCAGTTCATGGCGGTGTTCCTCGCGCGCAATTATCACCTCGGCGTGCGTGAAGCGGCTGCGGCATTTGGCGGGATTTCGGGCTTGTCGATCGCGGTGGGTCTGCTCGTCGGGAGCTTCGGGACAGACTATCTGTCGCGACGCGATTCGCGCTGGCCCGCCTGGGGCGCGGCGCTCGGGCTGGGCTGCGCACCGCCGATCTACTGGTTCGCCTTTCACGCCGCCGCATTGCCGCTCGCGAGCGGCCTGCTGTTCGTGGCGGGATCGTTCCTGTTGCTGTTCTTCGGCCCGACCGCCGGCATGATCCAGAACCTGCTGCCGACCCGCATGCGCGCCAGCGGGCTTGCGCTCTATACGCTGCTCTACACGGTGATCGGTTCGGGGCTTGGCCCGGTGTTCGTCGGCGGCATGAGCGACGTCTTTGCGCGCCGTGGATATGCCGGCGACTATCTCGTCGCTTGCCCCAGCGGCCTTGCCCCGCACGGTGCAGCCCCGGCCGCAGTGGCGAAATGCGCGCAAGCCTCGGCCAGCGGGATCCAGCTTGCGCTCTCGCTGGCGGTCCTGTCGTTCTTTCTCGCCGCGATCTGCTTCCTGTGCGCCGCGCCCGGATTGCGGGTGCGGCGCGATGCGGATGCTGCTGTCGGCGCGACCGCGCCTCAGACCAGGGCGTAGTAGCGAAACAGCGAGCGGTCGGGATCGGTGCGGCGTTCCCCGCCACCGACGATCACCGTGCGCGATAGCCAGTCATGCGGCCCCGCGGGCGCCCGGAAATAGGGCGTCAGGCGAAAATAGGATGGCTGGGCGTCGCCCGGCGCGGGGCGAACGAGGTAGCCCCGGTTCTGGATATAGATCGTCGTGCCGTCATCGGCCCGAAGCAGATAATGCGCGTTGAGCTCGATCGTGCCGTCGTCGCGGACCAGCGCATAATCCGCCCCGCTGTGCGGCACGACCGTTCCGCTCAGCCGCGGGCCGCTGATCGTGCCGCCGGTGGCCGGGGTATAGCCTTGCTGACCACCGCCCGGCAGCGGGCCGAAGATCGTCCGGTCGGCGCCGAACAGCACCTCGATGTCGAAGACGTGCTCCAGCGTACAGTCGGCCGAACTCATATGTCGCGCTCGCTTTTTTGCGGGATGAAGGGCAGCAGGATCGACGAGTCATGCTCGCCGCCGGTGCGAATAATATGTGTGCCGGCATTGCGCGTCTGTTCGTGCAGCGGGAAGGGCAGCATCACGCCTTCTTCCTTGGTGTAGATGTCCGCGCCCGCCACCACCACGCGCAAGGTCTCGCCCGCCGCGAAAAGTGCGGAAAACGGCCAGATCTCGATCTCGACCGCAACGCACTCACCCTCGGCAAGGCGATCTTCGGCGGTATGGAGATGCACGGGCTGTTCGGGGCGTGATCGCTGCGGATCGAGTGCGCGATGACTGACGCGCTGCCAGCCGAGCGCGATCGGGCCGTTTTCATAAAAGGCGTAAAAGGTGAAGCCGACATGCCCGCCCGCGGCATCGAGCTTCTGCAACGCCACGAACAGGTCGATATCGTCGCTGCCCGCCGCTTCCACCCATAGGCGCAGGCTGGCATGCCCGGTAATCTCGGTATCTTCGGCAAAGCGGAGATCGAAGGTCGCCCGGCCCGAACGCGCGTCGTAGCGTACCTCCGCCGAATCCGGCCTGGCCTCGCCAAGCGCCTGTGTCGGCACATCGAGGAAGAAGCGACGATATTCGGTACGCGCCAACGGCCAAGTCTGCTCGGCGCGTTCCTCAGCAACGCCGTGCCGTTCGCGCACCTCGATGCGGACCGCCGGCCACGCGCTGACGGCGGTCGGTCGATCGCGCAGGAAGCGGTCGAAAAAGGCCAGCTGGCGCGCGCGACTCTCGGGGCGGTAATAATGCGCCCATTTCTTCTGGCCGTGGACCTCCAGCCACTTTTCGGTCGAGCGGATGCGACGCCAGGCCTCGATCGTGCCGCGCAGATGCAGGCCCTGGTCGGACCAACTCGCAACGACATAGGCCGGCTGGGTGATCGCTTCGAGATCGAAGTCCTTCGAACGCCAGAATTCATCGATCAGCGGGTGCCCGGTGATATTTGCCCAGCTGTCCTCGGTGCGGCCGAGCGAATAACGGATATTGCCGCATGCGCGGGGCAGGAAGTTGGTCTCGAGAATGCCGCCGTGATAGGCGAACTCACGATACCAGTCGGAAAAACCCTCCCACGGATTGAGCGCCGCGAGCGGTCCGGGTCGCAGCGGTGCGACGAGATACTGGATGCCGGCAAGGTAGGACACGCCCGTCATGCCCACCCGGCCATTGGACCATGGACGTCGGCCGAGCCATTCGATCGCATCGGCGCAGTCTTCGGCCTCCTGGATGCCGTTATGGTGAAAGTCGCCCGGCGACAGCCATGCGCCGCGTGGGTCGACCACGGCCACGGCATAGCCCTGACGCCCCCACCATAGCGGATCGGGCGCCTCGAACGCGGTCAGGTCGGAAAGCCAGTCGGGATCGACCCCGGAGCGCGGCCAGAAGACGCGATTCGTCAACCAATGCTTGCCGTAGGGACCCCAGGCGAGCAGGATCGGCACCGCTGACCGCACGCCTTCAGGCCGGTAGATGTCGCAGAATATTTCGATCCCGTCACGTAGCGGGATGCGGCAATTGCGCTCGATCTCGAGTCCGCGCTCGATCCGATGGTGATAATCCACCGGCGGCAAGGGTGGCTTGGTCGGGTGGCTGTGCGGATCAAGCCCTGGTAGCATCAGCGGCTCGAAGCGCATGCTCCTTGTCACAGCACGACGAAATAATGGATGCGATTGGCGCCGGGAATCTTCTCCGCCACCCCGACGAAGACATGTTGCGAAAGCCATTCGTGCGGCCCGGCGGGGGCATCGAACCTGGGCGTTACGCGCATATAATATTCGGAGAAGTCGACGGGTTGGTTGCTGCGCATCCGCGCCGCGACATCTTCGCTCCGCGCCCAGCGATAGCCGCGGTTCTCAAGGTAGATGATCGCGCCGTCATCGGCTTCCAGCAGGTAGCGCGCGTCAAAATCGATCACGCCGTTTGGACGCGAAAGCGGAAAATCCCCGCCCGACATCGGCACCACCTTGCCATTGAACCGCGGGCCTTCAACGCTTCCGTCTGCCGCATAGATCGCCGCGCGCGTGTCGCCGCGCGCGCCGGGCTTGATCCAATAGGGCTTGGTCAGCGTGATCGAGATGGTGAAGGCATGCTCGAGCTGCGGCAGGAAGGGGTGATATTGAGTCATCGCCATCGCTAGACCCTTGCCTAGTTGATTTGTCAACACATGTCCCATTGCATTCGCCATTGGCATTTGGCAGCGCAGTGCGCATGTCATTGCCACCAACCTGGGACCTGTTCGGCGACGATCACATACCGCATCGGCTGCAGTTGCTGGCCAAGATGATCGATCGCGAGACGTCAAAGCAGTTGCAGCGCGAATTCGGCATGTCGCTCGCCGAATGGCGCGTCCTGGCCTATATCTGCGCGGCGGGGCCGGCGAGTGCCTCGGAGGTCGGCGCTGCCAGCGCGATCGATCGCGCCGAAGTCAGCCGGGCGGTCGCGAAACTCGAGCGTGACGTGCTGCTAGCCCGCACCGTCGACCCCCATCATCGTAAACGCCTCATCCTTGAGCCGACCACCGCCGGACGAGATTCCTTCACGAAGATCCGCAGCCAGCGGCGACGCTTTTTCCAGAAGATCATGAGCGACATCCCGCAACAGACCCGCGAGCAACTCAACCACGCGCTGCGGACCATCGCGTTGGGCGTGCAACAGGCGGTGCCATAGTCTCAGTCGGGTCGAGTCGGATTGTCCGTAAGGAACGGACGAGTACCCGGATGGAAGACTCCGTCATGTGCGACGCGGATCAGGCGTCCGAGCCCAGGTTGGCAACCGTGCAAGCGAACCGGTCCTATGAATTCGACCGCCAAGTGCGAATCCGAACCCGTTCCTCAAATTAGGAGGAATCAACGAATCTTTTCGATGAAGCACAGGTGTTTTCTTAAGTGGTAGGGCAATAAGTTGTATCTCTATTTGGAATCCCTCCACCTCCGCTGGGGAAACGGCGATCTTCGGCATCGATTGTTCTTTTTATGCAGCGATCGCTGGACCTCGGACCGCACGGAACAAATTGCCCCACGCATCAATCGGCGGATGATCCGAGGATCAGCGTCGCCTGGCTCGACAGCGTGCCGCCATTGCCATGTGCCAGCGCCAACTCGGCGCCAGCGATTTGCGATGCCGCCTCGCCGCGGAGCTGGCGTACCGCTTCGGTAATCGCAAGCAACCCGTACATGCCCGGGTGCGCGCAGGAAAGACCGCCGCCATTCGTGTTGACCGGCAGCACGCCGCCCGGTCCGATCGCGCCGCCCGTTACGAAATTGCCGCCCTCACCCTTTGGGCAGAAGCCAAGGTCCTCGAGGAACAGGATCGTGTTGATCGTGAAGGCGTCATAGAGCGAGACGACGTCGATATCCTGCGGCCGAACGCCCGCCATCGCATAGGCACGGCGGCCCGATTCGACGGCGGCGGTAACGGTGAGATCGGGCATGGCGGAAATGTCGTTATGCGTCGTCGCCGCGGCGGCACCCAGCACATAGACCGGGGCTTGCCGCAGGTCGCGGGCACGATCGGCCCGCGTCAGGAGGATAGCTGCCGCGCCATCGGTCACGAGGCAGCAATCCCGCGCCGAAAGCGGGGTGCTGATCATCCGCGCATTCAGACAATCCTCGATGCTCAGCGGGCCCGTGGCGAAAGCCTCGGGATTGCGGTTAGCCCAGCCGCGCGCGGCAACCGCGACTTCAGCGAACTGGGCGCGAGTGGTGCCATATTGGTGCATGTGGCGCGCAGCGGCGAGCGCATAGCCGCTGACCGGAAAGAGCGGACGATAAGGGGCTTCCCAGCTCGAACTGCGGGCGGCGGAAACAAGCTTTCCGCCGGCGCCACTGCGTTGGTTGGAGCCATGCGCGATCAGCGCCACGTCGATCATCCCGGCATCGAGCATGGCCGCGGCCGTGATGACATGGCTGATAAACGCCGAGCCGCCGGTGCGATTATTGTCGGTGAAACGTGGCCGCAGGCCAAGCGCCTGGGCGAAGGTCAGGCCCGCCAGAAAATCATCGGGCGTGCAGATGAACAGCGCATCGACATCCTCCAGCGCGACTCCCGCGTCTCCCAGCGCGAGCTGCGCGGCCCTGGCGGCGAGTTCCATCGAACTCCAGCCTGGCATCTCGCCCAGCCCGAATGTCGCTGCGCCGACGATCGCGGTTTGCGCGCGCGGAAATTGATCGGCCATCCTCACCTCCTGCCGGCAGTTGCCCTGCCACGGTCAGGGGCTTAGCGAAGTCGCGCACAGGAGCAATATCGATGACGATGACCACGCTGCCCAATCCGATGACGATGGCCGGTCGAACGATTGTCGTTACCGGGGCAAACCAGGGCATTGGGCGCGCCGTGGTTGATCTTGCGATTGCCTTGGGCGCGCGCGTCGCGGCCATCGACGTGGATGTCACCGGCCTCGCCGAAACCGATCAGCTCCTGCCGCTGTTCTGCGATGTCAGCCGGGCCGCCGATGTGGAAGCGTCGGTGGCCGCAGCGATCGAGCGGTTCGGCGGCATCGATGGCCTGGTCAACAATGCCGGCATATCGAGACCGTCAATGGCCGAGCGGATGACGCTGGAGGCTTGGCAATCGGTCATCGATGTCAACCTGACCGGCAGTTTCCTGATGCTGCAGGCGGTGGGTGCCCATATGGTGACGTGCGCGAAGCAGGGGATTCCCGGCGAGCGTGCGATCGTCAATATCGCCTCGGATGCCGGACGACGCGGTACCGTAGGTCAGATCAACTATGGGGCGGCGAAGGCCGGCACCGTCGGCCTGACGATGAGTGCGGCGCGCGAATGGGCGCGCTATGGCATCCGGGTCAACGCGATCAGCTTTGGCATTGTCGAGACGCCGATGACCGAGACTATCCGGCAGGAGCGGTTCCGCGACACCTATTTGCAGCAGATCCCGCTGGGCCGGTTTGCGCCGCCCGAGGAAGTCGTGCAGCCGGTACTGTTCCTGCTGTCGGGCGCAGCGTCCTACGTCACCGGGCAAACCTTGTCAGTCAATGGCGGCTATGTGATCAGTGCCTGAACCCGGTGACGGGGAGGAGATGCGTCGAAATGATTGCCGAAACAGGTCCTGAAGCGCATTGGCGGCATGCGCTGTCCGAAGGACGCTTCCTGCTGCAGCGCTCACCTGTCGACGGACGTCATTTCTTTCCGCCTCGCGTGATCGCCCCGTCACCGGGCGGCAGTGCACTGCAATGGGTCGAGGCGTCGGGCAGGGGCGTGGTTTATTCGGTGACCGTGATTGGTCCGAAGCCACCGGCGGAACCCTATAACGTCGTGCTCGTCGATCTCGAGGAGGGGCCGCGGATGATGGGCCGGGTCGAGGGATTGCCCGCTGCCGCAGTGACGATCGGCATGCCCGTGCGCGCGAGAATCGCCGATGAGGACGGCGTGCCGATCCTGGTGTTCGATCCGGCCTAACCCCAATACCGTTCATTTAATGCGTGACTGACTCAGTGTAGCCACAATTTGGGATTCTTCTGCGACCGATGGAGCATTGGGGGGGGCAGAAGAGCATGGCACGGACGGTAGCGACGCTTCCATCTGGGAGTCGGGTGACGG
>JBBRSN010000089.1:0-18153 GCA_038245375.1 Sphingomonadales bacterium
AATCCGTCACCCGACTCCCAGATGGAAGCGTCGCTACCGTCCGTGCCATGCTCTTCTGCCCCCCCCAATGCTCCATCGGTCGCAGAAGAATCCCAAATTGTGGCTACACTGAGTCAGTCACGCATTAAATGAACGGTATTGAGGTTAGACCTGTTCTAGCGGCAGCTTCGCTTCGTTGAACGCCATTTTCAGTCCTTTCGTTCGGACATCAAATATTTGATCAGTGCGGCGATCCCCAGAACCGCCAAGATCAGCACTACCCAACCGACCCCGCCCATTCCCCATCCCATGCCATACATCATGTCGGCCTCCTCCCGTGAACGTCAGAAAAACAATCACTTCATCGGCACGTTCTGGCACTTCAGCCGGCTCCTCCGCGGCGGCGGGCCGCCGGCCCGTCTCACCATGCTGGCCCATTGTTCGCGACAACCGGATCCCAACGGACTGGCCTGCGGATGCCGCGAGCGCGGAAGTGAAACACGACGGGGCGACGGCGACCGAGACAACCCTGGTTAATAAGCGCCGATGTTACTGGTTCGGGTGATGAACTGAGTGATCTTCAGGTGCGGGAGACGGCGCAACCGACGGTGTGCTGCGCTCGCTCGCTCCACCCTGCATCATCGCGCCACCCATCATGCCGCCCATTTTCTGCATGTTGGCCATCATCCCGGCCATCTGACCATGCATCTTTTGCATTCGCGCCTTCATCGACGGATCGCTGGTGCTGTTCATCATGGCGCTCATATCCGTCATCATCGCGCTCATATCCCTCTGCATGCCGCCCATGCCCATCATGCCCTGAGCACCACCGGCGCACGGCGCAGCAGTTGCTGAGTGCCGATGGGCATGACTCGGCTTCGCATGTGTTGAGTGCCGATGTGCGGAGCGCCCGCCCGAGTGGTGATCCGGTGCGGGCTGGGCGATTGCGGCGGAGGCGGCCACCAAGGAAACGGCGGTCAGTGCGGCGACGATGGTCGTCTTCATGGCTTCACTCCTCTGAGGTATCGCAACATATACGCGGCTGTCGCCTTCACCCCTCGAAACCAGTTGCGAATGCCAAGATGATGGGCGTTCGAACGCGCCTCTGCCGGCCATGAGGGCTGGTCGTGCTTGGCAAGGGAGGGCGCGGGAGCAATATTTCACCGGCCGCGACATGATCGCTACCGGATAGCGGCTCGAGGGCGCGATTTTGCGATGCCGAGCGGTGAGGACCGGCGCTGAAGAGAGTCCCGCCCCGACAACGCCTGCCGAATTGATCTGTAAATCCAAAAAAAAATTGAGACGAGGAAGGAGGCCCATCGATCGACGGTCCTCGCCCGGGCCGGTACTGCCGGACTGCTTGGAACAGCGATCCGGATTGGACTCTGCGCCGAGAGCGGGTTCCTCGCGGCCGGCGCCGCACTGATGAGCATTCGCCCGGTACCACGTCTGGATCCGGCCCGCGTGTTCGCGTCATAGCGACGAGATCGATCCAGGCGACCGCCATGCGGAAGCGCTACCTGTCAACCGGGCCTGGATCGTTCCTCATGCGGGGCTTCGCGCTCGTCGCGCTGCTGCTATGGTGCGTTCCTCCCGGCTTGGGTGCCGCGAGGCGATAACATTTCGATCGCGGAGAAAATGCTCGGCCCTTGAGGAGACAGAAGATGAGCGATAGCGGCATTGATCGCAGAAGCTTACTGGCCACCGGCGCCACCATTGGCGCAGCGGCGATAACCGGCCTCACTGGCGGAGGGGCATCCGCAAGCACGGCGCCACCTGCGCTTGCTCCAGGCTTCGCGCCGCAACCGCTTCCCTTTGATCCGGCGTCGATCACCGGCCTGTCGGCCAAGCTGCTGACCAGCCACCACGACAATAACTATGTCGGCGCGGTGAAGCGGCTCGGCGCGATCACGACCGAGTTCGGCAAGCTCGATCCCGCCACCGCGCCCGGCTTCGTCCTCAATGGCTTGAAGCGCGAGGAACTGATCGCGTGGAACTCGATGATCCTGCACGAACTCTATTTCGCCGGCCTCGGCGCGCCGAATCGTCCGGGCACCGCGCTCGCCGCCGCGATAGAGCGCGATTTCGGCAGTGACGCGCGCTGGCGCAGCGAATTCGCCGCCATCGGCAAGGCGCTGGGCGGGGGGTCGGGCTGGGTTCTGTTGACCTACAGCCACCGCGACAACCTTCTGGTCAACCAATGGGCAGCCGATCACAGCATGACCCTGGCCGGTGCCACCCCGCTGCTCGCCCTCGATATGTATGAACACGCCTATGCGATCGATTACGGCGCGAAAGCTGCGGCTTATGTCGACGCCTTCATGGGTGCGGTAAACTGGACTTCGGCCGATACGCGCTTCAAGGCTGCGGCCGGCCGATGAGGCGCGTCGCGATCATCGGCAGGATCGTGGTCGCGATTGTTGGGCTCGTTTCATCGGCGGGCTGCCACGCCCGGCCGCGCAGCGTCTCGCCGAACGACCCGGCATCGCCGCTCCGGCTGGAGCGGACGATCGCGCTGACCGATGTGAAGGGTCGGATCGACCATCTCGCGCTCGATCTCGCCGACCGCGTCCTGTTCGTCGCCGAATATGGCAATGGCAGCGTCGATCGCGTCGATCTTGCGAGCGGCAGAGTCACCGGGCGCATCGCCGGACTGCACGAACCCCAAGGCGTCGCGTACCTGGCCGCCGCACGACGGCTGGTAGTGGCGAGCGGCGACGGCAGCGTGCGTTTCTACGCCGGAGACGACCTGCACGAAGTGGCGCGATTGGAACTCGGCGACGACGCCGACAATATCCGGATCGATCCGCGCAACGGCCATGTCGTGGTGGGCTACGGCAGTGGCGGACTGGCAGTGATCGATCCGGATACGCCGCGCGTGATCGGCCGGCTGCCCCTCCCCGGTCATCCCGAGGGATTTCGGATGATCGGGGCGCAAGTGCTGATCAATGTGCCCGATCGCGGCGTCATCGTTGCGGGCGATATCGACAGCGGCCGCGTGACCGCCCGCTGGCCGACCGGGACGCATCGGCTGAACTTCCCCTTGTCGGTCGCGTCCAACGGCGGCTGGTTCGCGGTCGCCTATCGCCTGCCGGCGGCGCTGGCGCGCTACGACGCGGCGAGTGGTGCCCAGCTGTCCATGCAGGGCATCTGCGGCGACGCTGACGATCTCTTTGTCGACGACGCGCGAATATATGTGGTGTGCGGCGCGGGTCACGTCGATGTCGTGCCGGTCACCCCGACCAGGATGGCCACGGTGCGCGTCACCACCGCGAGCGGCGCGCGCACCGGTTTGTTCGCACCAGAACTGCACACGTTGTTCGTCGCGGCCCCGGCGCGCGGTGAGGTGGCCGCCTCGATCTCGGTGCTGGTTACCCGATAACGCTGATCGGGAGGCCGCTGGGCCGCAGGTCGTGCTTCAGCCCAAACCACGGGATTGCTGCACATTCTGTTCGTACGGCACCGCTCCCCGCCCGCCACTTGGAGCGCAGCCAAGGAACCTGCTGCGCCTGATCCTCAAGGGGATTCCCGCGGGTCGGCGCGGCACGGCAACACCGCTACCGCAGCGCGGCCTCCTGACGGCCTTTGCCTTTTCAGGCGGGAGTCTGCGGCACAGGCCGGCCGTTCCATGCGAAGCCCATGGCAATGGCGACAAGCATCAGGAATTGCGCCAGCACCGACTGCAAGGTGGGATAGATGCCCAGCATCGAGATCCTGGGCACGGTGGCGATTGGCGCGATATCGATGATGCCGGCCTCCTGGAGCGCTGCAACGCCCTTTCCGGCGAGGACGACGGTGAGAACCGCCATCAACCAGGCGCTGTAGCGAAAGAACTGCGCGATCGGCAGAGTCCGGCTGTAACGCAACATGGCCCACGCGATCGCCGCCAGCACCAGGCAGGCCGATCCGGCGCCCGCGAGGAGCACACCGCCATTGCCCTGGGTCCATAGCGCGGCATAGAACAGAATCGTCTCGAACACCTCGCGGTAGACGACCACAAACGCCAGTCCGAACAGGAACCAGCCCGAGTTGCCGGGGATCGCGCGCGCCATCTTCTCGCGGATGTATCGCTGCCACCGGTCCGCCTGCGACTTGCCGTGCATCCAGATGCCGACCGACAGCAGTACGACCGCTGCGAACAGCGACCCGAAGCCTTCGGTCAGTTCACGGCTGGCGCCGCTGATGCCGATCGCGAAGGTTGCGACCGCCCAGGTCAGCGCGCCCGCGAGAAGCGCACCCACCCACCCCGCATGCACATAGGGCAGGTCGGCGCTGCGTTCGGCTTTGCGGAGGAATGCGATCATCGCAACCACGATCAGCAGCGCCTCCAGGCCTTCGCGCAACAGGATCGTGAAGGCACCGAAGAAGGTCGATGCGCTGCTCGACGCTGACGGCTCCAGCGCCGCCTCAGCATCGTCGAACAGCCCGCCAAGGACCTGGATGCGCGTTGCGAGGTCGCTTGCGGGCGCGCCGTGATCGACCGCAGCGCGATACTCGCCCATCGCCCCTTCGATCCGGTTCATCAGTGTCGCATCGCGCGCGGTCAGTGTCGGTTCGATCGGTTCGAACCCGTCCAGATACGCGGAGAGGGCGAGCTCGCGAGCCTGTTTGCGGTCGCCCGTCCGATAGGCTGCGAAGCTTGCGGCGAGCTTGTCACGCGCGACGAGCAGGGACCCCGGCGCCTGCTGAACCACTGCTTCCGGGTGCCGGCGCAAATAGGCGATCACCGCATCGGCTTTCGCTTCGCCAATTCGGGCGGCGAAGGTGGCCGGGGTCAGGGAGGTCAGCGTCTTCATATCCGGAATAGCGGCGCGAAGGGCGGTATCGCTTTTCCAAAGTCGTTCGCCTTCCCTTGCCTGCGCCTCTGTGAAGGCGAACCCGCCTGCGCGAAAGGCGAGTGCCCAGCGGTCCTGGTCAGGCAGGCCGGCGAAGCTCTGCATGGCTGTACCGTCGAGGCCCTGGGTGATGACCTGATAAAGCGCGAAAGGGCTGCGCTGCCGCGCCCGACCGAGATCGGTGAACGCAATGGGCGGTGTCGCGAGCTTCGCTGCGTTCGGGCCGTGGCCGTCGCCCGCCGCGCCGTGACAGGCGGCGCAATTCATCGCAAAAAGCGCGTCGCCGCGCGCCACGTCGGGCGCCCTATTCGGGGCGAGCGGCACAGGATAGGCAATGAGCAAATCGGCGGCGATGCGATGAGCCAGTCGGGCGATCTCCGCAGGCTGCATCTTGCGCGCAACGGCCTGCTGCAGGTTCTTCGCCGCTTCGATCAACCCGGCACGTTTCGGGCCCGGCGCGAGCCCGGACATTCGGGACGTCACCGACGCCGCGAATTCGGTCATCTCCGCATATTCGGAAGCGCTCTTGATTTTGCCGTCAGAAACCGCGCCGCCATAATCGACAGCCATATAGTCGAGCAGGCGCCAGGCTGTCTGGACGTCATCCGCCTGCGCGCTGGCGGGCGCGACGGCCCCAAACAGCGCTAGGAGCAGGGCAATGAGCGCCATCGCGATAGTGGCGGTTCCGCGAGCGAACAGCCGCCCCATCGCCCCGGTGGAGCTGGCGCCCGGTGCCGCACGCGGGTGTATGACCATGATCATGTGCGGTGCGATACAGTCTCTAGCGACTACAGGGTCAAGCGGTTTCTCGCTATGGATTCGCATTAGCGTGTGCAGCCGGCTTCGGCACCAACGGTTCGTCGGTTGGCTGACCCGGAACGATCAGGCGATAACTTCCTCGAGCAGCAGCAAGGACAGGAAGCCGACAAAGAACATGGCGCTGATGAGCGGGCTGTCCGGCTTTTCGTGCGCTTCGACCAGCAGTTCCTCGGTAACCAGATAGAGAAGCGCGATCAGGCCGAAACTGAGAAACCCCGTAATCACGACCGGCGGAAACAGTGCAACCGGCGTAGCCAGTAGCGCACCCAGCGGCATCAGAAGTCCGATTGCCGTGGTGATCGCGACGACCTTCACCTTCGATCGTACCGTCTCGCCAAGGCCCTCGGTGACGGTCACGCCGAGGAACAGCACTTCAAACGTGAGCGCGATCGTTAGCAGGAGCCCGGCCTTGGCGCCGGCGATGAACGCGAGACCGAGTACCAGCCCGTCGATCAGGATATCGGTACCAACCGCCCCGAGCATTCCGAGCGGCCCACCGATGCGGCCCTCGATCGACTTGAGCGAGAGCATGGCGACGACGCCAAGCGCGCCACCGACGAGCGTCGCCAGCGGCGAGGCGCCGTGCATCTCCTGCGGCAATATCTCGACGGCGGCAGCCGCGAACACAACCCCCGCGGCGAGGTGCTGAATGGCGCTGGTGAGCGCCGGCCCGGGCTTGCGCAGCACTGCGACGACAGCGCCGATGAAGACGGCCATCACCGGCATGATTGTATAGGGAAGTGCGGTCATCATGATGTGCTGCCGATCGCCTTGCTGATCGAAGGAATAGTCTACCCATTATCGCCAGCGCCACGGAGCGATGTCCGGCAAGTCGTCGCCTCAGTTTGTAAGGTTCGCGACTTCCGGGAGCGATACTTCCTGCCCGACAGCATTTCGCTGCCCCAACTCCCCTAACGCGTGGCCAAGAATCTGACTGCCACCAACGATGCCAAGCGAAGCCATGATTCCCGCGACGATGAGATCGGGCCACTGGGAGCCGGTTCCGACCACTCCGGCGGCGGCGGAAAGCACCGCGAGATTGCCGATCGCATCGTTGCGCGAGCAGATCCAGACCGATCGCATGTTGGCGTCGCCGCTGCGATAGCGGTAAAGCATCAGGGCGACGCCGCCATTCGCGAGGAGGGCGAGGAGGCCGACCGCCCCCATGGTTCCCGCACGGGGCACACCATCGCCGAGTGCGGCGATCAAGGTCGTGATCAGCACATAGATGCCGAAGAGAAGGATCGTCCCGCCTTTCAGCACCGCCGCGCGAGACCGCCACTGAAGCGCCATGCCCGCGACGCCGAGGCTGATCGCGTAATTCGCTGCGTCGCCCAGAAAATCGAGCGCGTCCGCCTGAAGCGACCGTGAGCCCGAAGCGACCCCGGCGACGATCTCGCCAGAGAACATCGCCAGGTTGATCGCAAGAGCAATCCACAGGACGCGCCGCCACCTTTTGTCGACCAGGGAATCGATATTGTCGGAGGCACAGCTGCTGCAAACCACGAAATCACCTCGACTTATAGCGCTCGCCCCCCATATGGACCCTGAAGCCACTACAGGGTCAAGGGTGATGGAAGCACTGACGATCGGACGACTGGCCCGCGCCGCCGGCACCACCCCGGAAACCGTTCGCTGGTATGAACAGGACGGCCTTATGGCTGCTCCGGCACGCAGCAGCGGCAACTACCGCATCTATGGTTCGGACGATCTCGCCCGGCTGAAGTTCATCCGTCGTGCGCGCGAACTCGGCTTCACGCTCGACCGGGTCAGGGCGCTGCTCGACATTGCCTCGGACCGCAGCGGGGACTGCGCCTCGGTGGACGCGGTCACCAAGGACCATCTTGCCGAAATTGATCGCAAGATCGCCGATCTGAAGGTGCTTCGGCGCGAACTGGCCGGTCTGGTCGCAAGCTGCCACGGCGGCACGATCGACGACTGCCGGATCGTCGAGGCTCTCGGCACCCGCTCCAATTGATCGCACGCTTCGGCGTCGCGGGTAGTATGTCGGCGCAACCGGCGACTCGCTGCTCGGTCAAGCGGTCAGATGTTCGAACAGAATGACGCTCCCGATGGTGATCAATGTCAGGCCACCCAGAACCTCGGCATAGCGTCCGAGATAGGAACCGGCGTGCCTGCCGACAGTCACACCAATCGTGGCAACGACAGTCGTGATACCGCCGATCATCAGGCAGGCGACGAGGATGTTGACGTGAAGGAACGCAAGTGTGACCCCGACCGCCGTTGCGTCGATGCTGGTGGCTAGAGCCGTGACGGCCAGACGGCCGAATCCCGGCCGGGTCGCGGGGGCGGCGTCATCCAGTTCTGGCTTGGCGCGCCAAGCCTGCCACAGCATATTGCCGCCGACTGCGCCGAGCAGGACGAACGCAACCCAATGATCAACGGCCGCGATCCAGGAACTGAGCGCGAACCCGACCGCCCAACCAATCGCTGGGGTGATCGCCTCGAAGAAGCCAAAGATTGCGCCGATGCGGAGCGCGTCGCGAAACCGCGGCGAGCCGCCCTGCGATCCTTTGCCGACCGCCGCCGCGAAGGCGTCGACGGAAAGGCTCAGGCCCATCCCGCCCAGCGTGATGATACCGACCATGACAAATGCTCCGGGGCCAGGACAAACGACACCGATCGCTCCGGCCATGGGAGACGTGGCATCGTTGGTCTTGCCGGACGGGCCTGGCGGCGCCGCTGCCTACGCCACGGACGACCTGCGGTCGCACCGAGCATGTTGACGAAGGCCCCGCTTCAAGCGGGTAGCTACTCCCCAATCAGATGCGCGAGATAGGGGCGCATGCGATCCGGGTCAACCGGGCAGCGCCGACCCGACGGGAATCCGTCGCGCCCGCCCGCCGCCCGGTCGCCGTTCGTCAGCGCGAGCGAATATCGGTCACTTCGCCCTCCGGGCGGCGGTGAGTTTGAGGTCGAACGTCACTTTTTCGCCGACCTTGGCCCTGGCAATGATCGGCGGGGCCGCGGAGAACGCCATCGTCATCGCCGGCCAGCCCGCATCGGGAATGCCCTCGTTCTTGAGGGTGATGGGGATTTACGATCGCTATATCGTCCGCCCGCTCACAAGGCTCGCTTGTGGCGCGGCGCCGATCCGCCAGCAGCGCATGCTCATCGTGCCGCGGGCACGCGGCGTGGTGCCCGAGCTCGGTTTCGGTGCGGGCCTGAACCTGCCGCACTATGACCGGTCGAGCGTGACGAAACTGATCGCCCTGGAACCTGCGCCCGGCATGCTCTCGAGGGCGCGGCGCGCGGTGGAACGAATGGATCTTTCGGTGGAGAGCCTGGCCGAGACCGCCGAGGCGCTCTCCCTGCCCCCCGGCAAGTGTGGACGCAGTTCTTGTGACCAATCGCCTCTGCACGATACCCGACGCCGTGGCCGCGCTCGACGTTGCCCGGCGGGCGTTACGGCCCGGCGGACGCCTGTTGTTCTGCGAGCATGGGCTCGCGCCCGACGAGACGGTGCGGCGGTCACAGGTACGGATCGACCCAATCTGGCAAGTCATCGGCGGCGGATGCCATGTGAGCCGGGACATCCCCGCCATCATCGCCGCAGGAGGATTCGAGATCGATATACTGGAGACCGCGTATCTGGCCGGCACGCCGAATTGGTCGGGCTTCAACTATTGGGGCTCGGCGAAAGCGAGGTAGCAAGGCCGCAGCCGCGGGGAAACCGGGTGCAAACCGGTGGCTCGGCGCCTATCTCGAAGCTTGGAGGAGCATGCCAATGGCCGACCAGCACTGGGACGAGGTATATCGCTGCAAGGCGCCGGACAGCGTCAGCTGGTATCAGCCCTCCCCGGAGCCGTCGCTTGAGGCACTGGACCGGTTCCATGTGCCAAACACCGCGTCGCTGATCGATATCGGCGGGGGCGCGTCGAGCCTTGTCGATTGTCTGATCGACCGTGGATGGAGCGACCTGTCAATGCTCGACATCGCGGGGGCGGCGCTCGAGGTGGCAAAAACTCGGCTCGGACCATCGGCCGACAGGGTCCGGTGGGAAGTGGCCGACATTACCGGCTGGGTTCCGGACCGCACCTACGACGTCTGGCATGATCGGGCCGTGTTCCACTTCCTCACGAACGCCGAACATCGTGACGGCTATCGCCGCGCGATGGCCGGGGGCGTTGCCCGCAACGGCCTCGTCGTCATGGCCATCTTTGCGCTCGACGGTCCCGACCGGTGCAGCGGCTTGCCGGTTCAGCGCTATGAAGCGTCGGGCCTGCTGGCGGAGATGGGTCCAGGCTACCAGCTGCTGGAAAACTGGCGTGAGCAGCACACGACGCCAGGCGGCGGGAAACAGGCGTTCAACTGGTGTGTCTTCAGACGAATCCCCTGGTCCGACCCCGCGAAGGAAGCATTGCCGTCGGCGTAGCGAGCGAATCACGCACCACTGCACCGTTCCATTCAGGATTGCCGGTCGCGCCCGAAGGAACGACTGCCCGACCCGGAGCCGGGTCAAGGCCTTCAACCGGACCGGGCCGACGCGCAAGCGCGCCAGCCCTGACGAGATCGCTGCTCGCGACCGCTACCGCGCGCGAATGTCGGTGATCTCACCTCCGGTGCCACTGAGCCTCAGATCGAATGCGGCCGATTCGCCGACCCTGGCCTTCGCGACGATCGATGGAGCGGCCTTGAACGCCATGGTCATTGCCGGCCAGCCGGCGTCGGGAATCGCGTGATGCCTGAGGGTGATTTTCCCGCCGGCCGCGTCGATCGCGGTGACGACCCCGAGGCCGTGGACGATCTTGCCGGTCTGGTCGGCTGCTCCGCCCGCCGGCATCGCCATGGGCTGGGCGGTTGCCGCCGTACTGGGTGCGTTGCTGCCGGTCTTGGATCCGCAGCCGGCGAGCATGAGGGTACCAGCGAGGATCGTTGTGACGGTAGGCAGTTTCATCGAGCTTCTCCTTCCAGATTAAAATCATTCGCGGTCGCGGGCCGGCGCCGCAGCAAGAGGTAGGCGGCGGGCACGACGAGCATCGACAGCAAAGGCGCGGTAAGCATTCCGCCGATCATGGGCGCCGCAATCCGGCTCATCACCTCGGCACCTACGCCGTGGCCGGCCAGGATCGGGAACAGCCCGGCGAGAATTACAGCCACCGTCATCGCCTTGGGGCGCACGCGGAGCAGGGCACCCTCGCGGATGGCCTGCTCGGTCTCGAGTCCTGACGGCGCCGATCCGCGCGCGGCCAGCGCCTGCTTCAGATAGATCAGCATCACCACGCCGAACTCGGCCGAGACCCCCGCAAGCGCGATGAACCCCACGCCCGTCGCGACCGATTGGTTGTAGCCCAGCAGGTACAGCGTCCAGATGCCGCCGGTCAGCGCGAACGGCAGCGTGCCCATGACCAGCGCCGCCTCATCGAGCCGCCGGAACGTCGCGTAGAGCAGCAGGAAGATGATCAGCAGCGTCGCCGGGATGACCAGCTTCAGCCGTTCGGCCGCGCGCTCCAGATATTCGAACTGGCCGGTATAGGCGATGCTGACCCCGGGCGAGAGCTTCACGTCCTTTGCGACGGCCTGCTGGATGTCGCCGACGACTGTCGACAGCGCCTGTCCGCGGGTATCGATATAGACCCAGGTCGTCGGCCGCCCATTCTCGCTGCGGAGCATCGGCGGGCCCTCGGTCACCCGGATGTCAGCGACGGTGCCAAGCGTGATCTGCTGAAGCGACGGTGTCAGCACCGGCAGGTTGCGCAAGCCGTCGATGCTGTCGCGGAGCTCACGCGGATAGCGCACGCTGATCGGATAGCGGGCGAGCCCCTCGACCGTCTGGCCGACCGTCTCTCCGCCGATCGCCCCCGACACCACGCTTTGCACATCGGCGATGTTGAGCCCGTAGCGGGCGGCCGCTGCGCGATCGATGGTCACATCGATATAGCGCCCGCCGGTCAGGCGTTCGGCAAAGGCCGAACTGACGCCGGGTACGGTCTTCGCCACCCGTTCGACATCGCGCGCGACGCGGTCGAGCTCGGCAAGGTCGGATCCCGACACCTTGACCCCGATCGGGCTCTTGATCCCCGTCGCGAGCATGTCGATCCGGTTGCGGATCGGCGGCACCCAGACATTGGCGAGCCCGGGTAGCTTCACTGTCCGGTCGAGCTCCTCGACCAGTTTCGCCGGGGTCATGCCCGCGCGCCATTGGTCACGCGGCTTGAACCGGATCGTGGTCTCGAACATCTCGAGCGGTGCGGGATCGGTGGCACTCTCGGCCCTCCCCGCCTTGCCGAACACGGTATCGACCTCGGGCACGGTCTTGATCAGCCGGTCGGTCTGCTGGAGCAGGCGCGACGCCTGTGCGGTCGAGATACCGGGTAGTGCCGAGGGCATGTAGAGAAGGTCGCCCTCGTCCATCGCGGGCATGAACTCGCCGCCCAGCTGGCTGAGCGGCCAGGCCGTGGTCGCGAAGATCAAGGCCGCGATCACGAGCGTCGCCTTGGGCCGCACCATCACCCAGTCGAGCGCCGGCCGGTAAAGCGCGGTCAGCCAGCGGTTGATCGGGTTCGCGCTCTCGGCCGGGATGCGCCCCCGGATCAGCCAGCCCATCAGCACCGGGACCAGGGTCACCGACAGGATCGCCGCCCCCGCCATCGCATAGGTCTTGGTGAACGCGAGCGGCGCGAACAACCTGCCCTCCTGTCCCTGGAGGCTGAACACTGGGATGAACGAGAAGGTGATGATGAGCAGGCTGAGGAACAGCGCCGGGCCGACCTCGCTCGCCGCGGTCGTGATCACGCGCCAGCGTTCCTCGCCTGCCAGCGTCTCACCCGGACGATCGTGCGCCCAGCGTTCGAGATGCTTGTGGGCATTCTCGATCATCACCACCGCCGCGTCGACCATCGCGCCGATCGCGATCGCGATACCGCCCAAGGACATGATGTTGGCATTCACCCCCTGGACCCGCATCACGAGGAACGCGATCAGCACGCCGATCGGGAGCGTCAGGATCGCGACCAGCGCCGAGCGCGCGTGCCAGAGGAACAGGGCACAGACGATCGCGACGACCAGAAACTCCTCGAGCAATTTGCCCTGAAGGTTCTCGACCGCCGCATCGATCAGCGCCGACCGGTCATAGGTCGTCACCACTTCCACGCCCGGCGGCAAGCTGTGCTGCAATTCTGCGAGCTTCGCCTTCACCGCGCCGATCGTCTCACGCGCATTCTTGCCCGAGCGGAGAATGATGACGCCGCCCGCAACCTCGCCCTGACCGTTCAGCTCGGCGACGCCGCGCCGCATTTCAGGCCCGACCTGGATGGTGGCAACATTGCCCAGCGTGACCGGCACGCCGCCGGCGGCGGTCTTCAACGGCGCGTTCCGGAAATCGTCGAGCGTCTTCAGATAGCCGCTGGCGCGTACGGTATATTCCGCCTCGCCCATCTCGACGACCGAGCCGCCGGCTTCCTGATTGGCGCGCTTCAGCGCATCGACGACGACGGATTGCGGGATGCCATAAGAGACCAGCTTGGCCGGATCGAGCACCACCTGATATTCGCGGACCATGCCGCCGATCGCCGCGACCTCGGCGACGCCCGGCACACTCTTCAGCTCGTAGCGCAGGAACCAGTCCTGGATCGAACGAAGCTGCGACAGGTCATGCCGGCCGGTCCTGTCGACCAGGGCATATTCATAGACCCAGCCGACCCCGGTTGCATCCGGCCCGAGCGATGCCGTCGCGCCAGCTGGCAGCCGACCCTGAATCTGCGAAAGATATTCGAGGACGCGGGAGCGCGCCCAGTAGAGATCGGTGCCGTCCTCGAACAGCACATAGACATAGCTGTCGCCGGTGAACGAATAACCCCGCACCACCCGCGCGCCCGGCACCGACAGCATGGTCGTCGCCAGCGGATAGGTGATCTGATTCTCGACCAGCTGCGGCGCCTGACCCGGATAGCTGGTGCGGATGATGACCTGGACATCGGACAGGTCGGGCAGCGCGTCGATCGGCGTCGAGCGCAGCGCGAGGACGCCCGCGACGACCAGCACCAGCGAGGCAATCAGGACGAGCACGCGCGCCCGAACGGACAATCGAATGACCGCGGCGATCATCGGCGCTGGTCCGCGGGCGTCATCGGAGTCCCCTCGAGAGGCTTGGCATCGATGCCGCCGAGGCTCGCCTCGGAATCGAGCAGAAACTGGCCCGAGGCGACCACCTTCTGGCCCTCGGCAAGCCCGGCCAGGATCTCGGTCCTGCCTCCTCCTTCCCGGCCAAGTCTGACCTCGACCGGCCGGTAGCGGCCACCCGGGCCGGCGACCATCACGAGGTCGCGCTTGCCCGTGCGGATCACCGCCTCGCTCGGCACCAGCAACCCCGACCCGGCTTCGCCGCCGAGATGAACGGTCGCGAACATACCCGGCCGCAGCCGGCCGCCGCGATTGGGAAGCTCGATCCGCACCGTGAGCGTCCGGCTCTCGGTCTGGGCGGTCGGCAGGATCGCGACGACCCGGCCGGTGACGGTCTCGCCGGGCAGCGCGGTCAGCTCCGCGCGGACCGGCCGGCCGACCCGAACCAGAGCGGCCTGCGCCTCGGGCACGGCGGCGTTGAGCCACACCGTGCCAAGCCCCGATACCTGCGCCAGCGTCTGACCGGCCGAGAGCGTCATGCCGGCACGCACGTCGAGCGTCTGAATCTCGCCGCCGATCGGGCTCCGGATCGTCGTCATGCCCCCACCGCCGGCACCGCGCGCGCCGAGCAGCCGGAGCCGCTCGCGCGAGGCTGCGATCAGCGCCGCGTCGCCCGTGCGGCCCACGGCCCGCAACTCGGCCTGCGCGCCGCCCCATTCGGGCACGAGGACATCGGCCAGCGGCGCGCCAGCACCGATCACGTCTCCCGGCGCGCGCGCATAGACGCGCTGGACGAACCCGGCGGCCCGCGCCTGCACCACCGCCACGTCGCGCTGGTTGAAATCGATCGCCCCGGTGACCGTCAGGTCGGACGCGAGCGACCCGCGCTCGACGGCCACGAGTCTGACGCCGAGCGACTGGACCGCCGCGGAATCGATCCGAACCCCGGTGTCGGCCGGAGCCGCACCCGCTTCCATGTCCGCATATTTGGGAATGGTCGTCATCCCCATCGACGACAGGCCGGGGCCGTCATGATGCTCGGCGGGGATCATCGGATCATACCAATAGAGGATATTCCGCTCGCCGGGCGCGGCGCCACCTGGTGTCACCGCCGGCGCCGACGGCACCGTCAGCCGCGCGGCGCCAAAGCCGATTGCGCCGCCGGCCAGGATCGCGACAAGGGCGACGCGCGGCACGACGCTGCGGGAAATGAGATCGCGCGGGGTCATCAGGATATGCTCCGATAGGTAAGGGTGAGACGCGCGCCGTCGATCGCGACCAGGGCTTCCCGGTCGAGTGTCGCGAGAGACGCCTCGACCAGCGCAAGATGCGCGTCGACGACATCGACCAGGTTTGCCCGGCCCGCACCGTAGCTGGCGGTCTCGAGATCGACGCGCTGGCGTGCCAGCGGCTCAAGTGTGTCGCGCGAGCGCATCCACTGCGCGTGATGCATCGCATGGTCGGCCAGACCACCATCGAGCGACGCTGTCAGCACCCGCGCGGCATCCTCGCGCTCGGCCCCGGCGCGCGCCGCCTCGGCCTGCCGCGCGGCGATCATCGGCTCCTGCCGGTGGCGCTTGAACAGCGGCAGGCCGATGGTCACGCCGGCCGACACATAGTCGCCGAATCGCGGGTCGCGGCGCTGATAGCCGAGATCGATCCCGAAATCGGGACGGCGCTCGGCCTGGGCGAGCCGGACCTCGGCCTCGGCCTGACCGACCCGCGCAGCGATCGCAGCCAGCGAGGGATTGCTATCGAGCGCGCCGTGCAGCCGCGCAGCATCAACCGGGAACTCGGGCACCGGCCCCGCGATGATCGGCGCCGTGTCGCCGGTCCACCGCACCAGGTCGGCACGCGCCCGTCCGACCGCGGAGACGAGTTCGTCACGCCGGTCGTCGAGCGCGGCGAGCGCCTGCCTGCCGGCCAGTATCTGTGCCGGTCGGGCACCGCCCGAAGCGACCGCGCTCGGGGTTGTCCCGACCAGCCGATCGAGCCTCGCGCGCACCGCGTCGAGTGCGGCAAGCCGTCGCTCGGCATAAGCGAGCGTGATCCAGGCGATTGCGGTCTCGACCTCAACGGTCCGCGCCTCGGCGAGGATCGCGGCGTCCGCCGCCAGGATATCCGAATCGGCCCGCGCCTGTTGCGCATGGCGCTTGGCGAGATTGGGAAACTCCTGTGACACGCCGATGCGCGCCATGGTGAAATTGTCGCGCGACGGCTCGAACGCCAGCGGCCCCGACACGGGAAAGCTCTCGACGCCGAGCGAGAGCTTCGGATCGGGCAGCGCGCCGGCGGCGCCGCGCGCCGCCCGGCTGGCATCGGCGCCGAGTTGCCGGGCATGGAGGGAAGGCGCATTGGCGCGAGCACGGGCCAGTGCCTCGTCTAAGGTGAGCGGGCCGGCGAGGACCGGCGCCGCGAACGATACCGACGCGGCCAGCGCGGCGCAGAAGATGGATAGTTTCATGCTGGGTTCCCCCGATCACGGCCGCCTGCGCGGTCGGTTGGCCGGCGGGGAGAACCCCGCCGGCCGGTCGTGCTTACGATGCGACGATCACGATGCGCGGGTCGGGCCGCACGCCTCGGGCTGAACCCGCATCATCGCGCAGTCGCACGACGCCATTCGCTCGGCGTCGGACGGGATCCATTGCCGCCGGGGCGGGCTCAGCGGCCCGCGCGGACCGGCCTGGGTTCCGGCCCGCCATTCGAAATGACCCTGTCCGGACGTGGCAGCCTGTAGCGGGGAAGCAGAGGCGGGTACGGCAACGAGAAGAGCGGCAACGCCAAAGGCGCCCGCAACGATAGGATTCGACATGGTGATGTCCTTGATCTGAACTTGGGGATCGACCACGCGCTCAAACCGAGCGGTGCATCGACGGATTCCGGGTGTCAGATCAGGAAACTGGGGGGATCGGGCTCGGGGCCGTAGGACCGGCCGATGAGGCGGGTGACGTCAGCCGATGCGTGCGTGGTGCGAACGACCGGATGCACGTCCATCGCAAGCATAGTCGGTTCGAGCGCGCTTGCGGTGAGGCAGCCCATCGCAGCGATGCACTGCCAGGTGAGCTTCTTGCACGGCGAACCGTCCGGGGACGGTGTCGTCACCATGTCCTTGCAGTCCATCCCCACCATCGCCGCCTGCATGTGCGGCTGGCTTGCCATCACGGGGGCCATCGCCATTGCCGTCGACTGGCCGGCAAGGCCGACCATGGCGAAGATCGCGAGGAGGAGGCGCAGATAGCGGGACAAGATGAGCTCAACCTAGTCACCTGAATCTAAAGTTCACTGCATAAAGTTTGTTCGGTTTTTTGGCAGAAGCGTTTGACGGCGGCGAGGATATCGTCGGCGGATTTGGTCCATCGGAACGGTTTGGGATCGGCATTGTGCCGGTCGATGAAGGTGCGGATGTCGGCTTCCAGTTGAGCTGTGGAGGTATGGACGCCGCGCTGGATTTGCTTGCGCGTGAGTTCAGCAAACCAGCGCTCGACCTGATTGATCCACGAAGCGGATGTCGGCGTGAAGTGGACCTGATAGTGCGGCCTGCGCGCCAGCCAGGCCTTGATCACCGGCGTTTTGTGCGTGGCGTAATTGTCCATGACGATATGGACATCGAAGCCGTCGGGGACATTGCCGTCGATCTGCTTGAGAAAATCGAGAAACTCGGTCGCCCGATGGCGCTTGTAGCATTTGCCGATGACGGCGCCGGTGGCGACATCGAGCGCGGCGAACAGCGAGGTCGTCCCGTGCCGGACATAGGAGGGGGTGCGTCGCTCGGGCATACCGGGCATCATCGGCAGGACGGGCTGCTCGCGGTCGAGCGCCTGGATCTGCGACTTCTCATCGACGCACAGAACGAGCGCATGGGTCGGCGGCGAAAGATAGAGGCCGACGATATCCCTGACCTTGTCGACGAACAGCGGATCGCGCGACAGCTTGAAGGTCTCCGCCCGGTGCGGCTGTAGGCCGAATGCGTTCCACATGCGACGGATCGTCGTGTGCGAATGGCCGGCGGACGCGGCCATCGAACGGATCGACCAGTGGGTGGCATCGGCGGGTAGCGTTTGCAGCGTTCGTTCGATCACCGCCGCCACGGCATCGTCGTCAATCGAGCGGGGGCGGCCGGATCGCGGCTCGTCGAGCAGCCCGTCGATGCGATCGTGCAGAAACCGCCGACGCCACTTGCCGACCGTATTCTCGCTGACGCTCAACTCGGCCGCCACCTGCTTGCTCTGCAGGCCATCGGCGCAGCGCAGGACGATACGACAACGCTCCGACAAAGAGCGTGACACACGATGGCGCCGTACCTGCCGTTCCAGATAACCACGCTCATCCAACGTCAAAATCAACGCCTCAACAGGCCGACCTCGCGCCATCCCGTTCGCTCCCATCGTTCAGACGGCAGCACTCTACAATACAACCTACTTCAGTTCCAGGTGACTAG
>JBBRSN010000090.1:0-17083 GCA_038245375.1 Sphingomonadales bacterium
CGCGCATGAATAGCGCGAGTGGTATCGGTCCACATCGTTGATCTCCGGTCGGTTCTTCGCAAAACCTCCAGAATCAGCCATGCGCCAGCGCGTCAAGCGCAACCGACTGATATCACTCAACTTACTTTTGGGTCAGACACTAAGGGATCGGTCTCACGAGACGGCGCATGAAATTCTTGATGCACTTGACGACCCGGCAAATCCAAGTCGGCGCCTTGCTCGCGCCAAGGGCTTGGTCGAGGAAATCAAAGCATTTTCGGAAACCAACAGCGACAAGATGCCGGCGCCGGTTGCGACAAGCCTGATCGAAGAGGTACTTGAGGCTGTGCCAGTCGATCTGAAGCGGCTTGCGTCAAAACTCGGTCGCCTATCCCACGACGGAAAGATCGAAGATCGCAAGTGGCCACTCGACAATCTGCTTAATGTAACCAATGCATTCGATCTTTTCGATATCATGACGGCATGGCGATTTCGTCGCCCAAAGTTTTCCGCCTATGCTTCTACCGAAAAGGGCCTCGACCGCTACAATGTGCCGCGCGCGCTTGTTCACGACTTGGGTATTCGCCGCTTTGCGACTCTAAACTACGATTTTGAACTTGAGCGCGAAACGATGCTGCCGGAGCGGCGGATTTTCAGTCGTGCGGGGCCCTCATCACCGTTTGACGCCCTTGCCGAATTGCGCCGCAATGGGGAATCTGACTATTTTAGCTGGAATTTGGGCAGTGGTCGAATCCGGCGAGTGCTGCCCAACGGAACCACGATTGAAAGCGACATCCGTAATCGTGAACGGGTGGATCGTATGCTTGAGTTCGGAATCGGTGCCGACGACGTCGATTTCCATGCCATCCATCTGCACGGGCGCGCTTGCACGCCGTCGTCGATGATCGTCAGTCGCCGCGACTACAACCGACTCTACCGGAACAACGACCTTCATCGTCTTCCGTTCGAGCATGCATCGCGCATGTTGTTCGGCGGAAATCCGGTGCTGTTCCTAGGGATGGGAATGACCGAGGCCGAGGTCAACCAGGAGCTCGAGCAATTCATCTCGACCAATCCGTATCGGCGCGCCGCACCCATCTTTTTGCTTTGGAACACTGACGGTGGGGCAATGGATGTCAAGACGCGGCGCATGCGACGGCTAGACTGGTTGAATCGGCTTGGCGTTCTGGCAATCTTTGACAGCGATTTGATTGATCTTTCCCCCAGTCTCCCGGGAGCGCGGGTCAGCCAATTTGCCTTCGCCCGGCGCAATCGGACAAAAGCTGATGATGACCGGCAAGCGGAACTCGAAAGAGACATTGCGGCGCTTCGGAAAATTGCGACCCCAAAGCTGGCTACGCGCGCGACAGCAAAAAAAATAACCGAATACGAAGCCGAGCTCAAAGTACTTCCTCCGAAAGACGATACAGATAGATTGCTGTGCGAAGATATGGTCTCAATGCTACGTGCTTTGCCGGAAACGGCAGAAATATTTCTTAAACGGGAAGAGTATATACCGGAAGCGAGCCATTGGAGAAGCATAGAAAAAGTGGTACCGTTAGATGCGGCTGCCTGTCTTTGGAGAAGTAATTTCCCAAAGGGCTTCGATGATCTTTTTTCCCTCGGCGGAAAACATTTCCTCTACGATGAGCAGGCCGTTACCGTACGTAAATTTCGCGCCGCCCGTGCGCATAAGGTTTTGATAGATAGCGATAAGTACCTGATCCAAGTCGATATCCAGCCGACGGGAAGTGGTCGGGGCTGGAACAGTCGGCTTATATTGGAGAATCCTTGGAATGGCATTAAGCAAAAAAATCGGCTACTGATCAACGGCGGATTTAGTTTTGACACCGACAGCCTGTTGCATGGCGTTGAAAATTTCTTGAAATTGCGCAGGCCGTATTTTGTTTGTGAAAGGCAAAGTAGAATCGAATTTTTTCGATCCGGTGTACTTGAGGGAGGAAAGGGAACGGCGCCTCTTTTGATTGTCCTGAACGGCATGGAAAGATTTTTTAGTACAGAGGGTATTCCACTCAGCGCTGAACTCGACGAACTTATGCAGCTTGTTTCGCTCACGCGGGGAAAGAATCGCGTGCGCTGGATTATCTCGGGCTCGCAGCGAGTGCGGCTCTATTTCGAAGGGATAAATCGGCGCGGTTCGGCAACTTCGACGCAACAGCTGGTCCATTTCTGTGAACGCGCACCCGCCAATCACGGTGCCAAATGGCCCGACGTCGTCCCCGCTCTCCAGATGGCGATGACCCAGCAGGCGATTGGGTACGAACTGCGCGATCCTAAAGCCCGCGGAACCAGGCTCCTCCCGTCGCGAGAAAATATCAACGAATTGCGCGACGCTGAGCCCGCGCTTGCCCGTAAGCTCAGCGAAACGATCGGTGCCTATCGCGCGCAAATGCCTGGGGCCATCAGCGGGGATATAAAAGAAGTAAGAAAAATATTTTATGAAATAATCTTCGCACCTATCGTGCAGAAAAGATTGTTCGGCGACAACCAGGAATTGGCGATGGAGTGCTTGCGCGCCATGGCGTTTCTTGGAACTCCGAGCGAGGTCGATGTTCTTGTTCATGTGCCCCGCATATACGAGCACTGCTCGGTTCGGGGGTACAAGGATCTCTCGACACGGCGGAGCAAACTGTGTGATCTGCTTGGACTGATGCACGAGCTAGGTCTCGTGATCAAGATTGAAGGGTTTCCGTATCGCCCAGCTACTCCCCTTAGCGGGCAGCCTGAGCGCTTTGCGATCCATCGTTCAATGATGGCTGAGATTCGCGCAAGTTTTGGAATCCCGCTTTCGGAAGCCAAGCTATCTACTGCGTTCAACATGTCACTCTACGTAGCGCAACCGATCGATGGTTACGTGCCGGAGCCGGAAGTTCACGAGGAACTTGGCTCGCTCATCGACAGATTGATTGGTGGATACAAGGATTCGGGCAGTGGTCGTACCGGCCACCATTATGGCGAGACGATAGCCGGTCCGATCGATCCCAAGGTGGATCTGGCAGTTGATGCGGCGTTCAAGAAACTGGATCCAATTCGTGCGCGACAAGACGAAATGGATGGTCGCTTTGGACGGCGGGAATGCTTCCACCGCATGTGTCTGGCAGCGCATGTCCAGCGGCTGCGTGCTGCGTTGGCTGTGATCAGAGGTTATTATTCGACCACCGGGCTGCTCACACTTGACGCCGATGACCGGCTTGCCTCGCCTGATCGCAACGGCGTGCTGCTTGAGCATGTGGAACGCCTCGACACTCTCATCGATGGATTCGGCAAGCAGGCAGTTGCACGCGAGGTCTTGCGAAAGGCGCTTGGAGATGCGCTGTTCAAAGATTTTTTTGGCTGCGCTGAGCCCTTTTATCCCGATGAACTGATCTGGCTCCACAACGAGCGCGGTGTCGTCATGCTGGCGATGGGAGACTTATACGAGGCGCGGCGTAGTTTCAATCTTGCCCTAGAAATCAACCGGCACTTCGTTGAATATGATCACAGGGGTCACAACTGGCGACGAATCCGCCTCAATCAGCTCACGGTTGATTTTGAATCCGCCGAATTAGATCTTGTTTCACGCAAGATTGAGGAAATCGAAGCGCACTCACAGGGAATTCAAAAAATCGGCCTGCTGCGTGAAGACGAACTCGCCCACGCTGTGTGTAAAGGGTATTCTGGCTTTATACACCATATGCGCGGGCACCGCGAACGCGCCACCGATCTCTACAGCGAGGCAATTGCATCGCTCGATAAATTGCATGAGCTGCGCGCTCAAGTTTATTTTGGTCGCCTACGTGCCCAAGTTATCACATTCGGCAAGTCAGCCGAAAAAAGATTACATGAACTCGATCGTGTGCATGACTTAGCCCTGTCGGGGCGGCAAATGGATCTTGCCTATCGCATTCAGATCCAGAAGGCTGAAACCATCTTTCAATCCTCAACGATAGCACCCCGCGATCGTCGCCGGGCGATCAGGATGCTCGACGATGCAGTGCGCTATGCGCTTCACACCGATACCTGGCGCGTACGCTGCGAAGCACTGGGCGCAATGGCGCAGGCGCGCTATCTCAGCGGCGATCACGAAGGCGCTCTGTCAAACGTCTCTGATGCGCTGACAGTTGCAGTACGCTATGGGCTTGAAATTCGTAAGATGACCCTCAGGTCTACGTTTGCACGCATTTTGGCCGCGCGTGGTCACCCTCTTACCGCCGAGCAATTGGCACGCACCTCGATCAACGCCGCATCACGACAGAAGATCCAATACGCTATCGATCATGCTGAGGCTACCCTTCAGGCGATACCTCGCCAATCGGCGCTTAGCGGGGCAGAAAACCTCTCCGGGCGGCGAGATTTCTGAAGGCCTCAAACCAAGAGGTTTATCACTCTCCGCATCCTTGGGGCAGGACACGTGGCGCGTTTCAAGTGCGCTTCCGGCTCTCCTAAAAGACGCTCAATCGTCGCGGCTGAGCGGTACTTAGGAAATCGGTAGAATGTTGTTGTCCCCGCAGGCAGGAGGTCAATGCTTCATCCACGTCACGAGCGCCGACTCCAGACTCACCCGATCGTTACGCCCACCACGCTCCAGCCGCCATCCTCGCGATCGAGCGTGACCGTCTCCACGGCCTCGGCCTTGTTCGCAAAGCGGGTGCGGAACTTCACCACCTCATAACCCAAGGGCGGGGCGGGGAGGAATTCCTGACTGGCGAAGGTGCGTGAAATGACCGCGCCCAGTGGTACGCGGACCTTTTCAGAGGTCGCCGCCCACACCTGCGCCGTGTTGAGCTTGCGGAACGCTGTCCCGGTCATGCGGTAGCTGTCGTCCCACCGTCCCTCGTCCACCAGGGCCAGCCACGTACGCGCCGCGTCAAGCACCGCCGCATCGGTCGATGCATCAGCGGTGATCGGCGGTGAGGGTGGTGCGGATGCGACCTGCGGCAAGGCGGTGAGCGCGAGGAGCGCGAGAGCGAGGGTCATGACAAGGACTCCGATGATGATCCGGGGCTGGCGATAGGCTCGCCCCACGCCGTCGATCGGCGCGGCTTCCTGATCGATCCGGGGGTGCGTCGCGTCTTCCCCGATTTCTGCGTCCCCCAACAAATCGGGGGTCGGCGCCACCACCGCGCCACCTTCGACCTCGAGCAACAGGCGCGCTGCCGCGCGGCTGCTCGATACCGCCATCTTGCGCCGCGCATCGCGCAGCCGTTCGTTGATCGTGTGGACCGAAAGGCCGAGGCTGCGCGCGGTCGATTTCGCGTCGTGGCCGCGCACGATCAGGCGCAGCGTCTGCTTCTCCTTTTCGGTCAGCGCCCAATGCGCATCGTTCATCGGCATGGTCATGTCCCGAGGACCTAAGTCAGCCGGAGGGTCGCAGCTACCCCGAAAAATTCGTCTCTTCCGCCCGGCGCGATGGCTGGCGTCCGGCCTGCCGCGCCGCGTTCACTGATAACGCAGCGTCTTGTCGAACCCCTCATTCGCCTTGGTCATCTTCGCGAGCTTCCTGAGCTGGGTGCGAACATGCCGGGTGAAGCGCTCATCGTCATTGATGCCCGTCGCCTGATAGTCATCCTGACCGATCAGTTGCTTGAGGCGCGCCGCGAACATCGCCTGCTCGTCGGTACACTCGGTGTCCTGAAGGGCGCGGCAGACCCATTCCTCGGCGGCGGCCTTGTCATAATCGTCCTGCGCCGTGTAGCCGGCGCGGTCCGCTGCGGCCTGGTCGAGCTTCGCTGCGGCGAACCGGCGCGCCAGCCATTTCCGGACCAGCGCGGCATCCCACGGCTTTGACGGATCACTCATTTCTCGCTCCACCCTGATCTGCCCGGTGCCATAGCGGGCATCATGACAGAAGCCAGGTTTTGTCGGGGCGATGGCGAGCGCCACAAAGCTATATGCTCGGAGACGGCCGTTCGCGACAGTGTGCCGGGCCAGCGAAAACAGTCAGACGGCGTCCGGCGCTACAGGTGCTGCGGCGAAGGACGACACCCAGATTGAGGACGCGGCGACGGGCGTTGCCGCTCATCATATCCGTCCTCCCGACTGGGCCCCGGCCTTCGCCGGGGTCGTGCGGAGAAGCGTGGCGCGACAGGTCAGATCTCGTGCGCGACGATCTCGCAATGACGCTTGAATTTCCGCCGGTGTCGCGGCACGCCGACGCGGATGCAGACCGAGCCCGACCTGGAAACGATGCTGCTGGGGCCGGTCCTCGCCGATCGCGCCTGCGGCGATTGCACGGCGTGCTGCACCGTGCTGACCGTGGATACGCCCGATTTCAAGAAGCCGGCGGATACGCCCTGCACGCACCTCGCCACGCACGGGTGCGGCATCCATGCGGTGCGTCCGGCAATCTGCCGATCATGGTTCTGCGGCTGGCGGCGGGTCGCGGACCTGCCCGATGAAGCCCGGCCGGACCGGTCAGGCCTGCTCGTCTCGCTCAATTTCGTGCGCGAACCGCGCAACTGCTTCGAGGGCGTGTCGATCAACGTCCGCGCGCTCGGCGCCGGCGACCCGATCGACAAGGGCATGGCCGCAACGATCCTCGACAGCCTGTGCGACCGGCTGGTGCCCGTCTGGTTCAGCGACGGGTCGAAGAAGATGCTGATGCACCCCGACAACGACGTCGCCAGCCTCGTCATCTCGGGAGAAGCCGCGCCGGCGCATCTGCGGAAGGACGTGGCGGCCTGGCGTGCGCGGTACGGCGTTTTCGCGAAAGACGGCTGATCGCAAGACTGCCCTTCGCGCAGCCGATCGGCTATGGCGCGGCCATGACTCGCATCACCGTTGCCGCGCTCCAGCTCGCCTTTGGTCCCGATATCGAGACCAATATCGCCAATGTCACCCGCCTCGTCCGCGAGGCCAGGGCGCGCGGCGCACAGGTCATCCTGCCGCCCGAACTGTTCGAGGGCGAATATTTCTGCCGCGTCGAGGATGAGGGTCTGTTCGCCAATGCGAAGCCGGTCGGCGAGCATCGCGCGGTGCTGGCGATGCAGGCGCTGGCGGCCGAACTCGGCGTGACCATCCCGACCAGTTTCTTCGAGGCCGATGGACCGCATTATTATAATTCGCTGGCGATGATCGGCCCCGACGGCGCGGTGCAGGGGGTCTATCGCAAGAGCCATATTCCCGACGGCCCGGGCTATGAGGAGAAATTCTATTTCCGCCCCGGCAACACCGGCTTCAAGGTGTGGCCCGGGCCCGACGCGACGACGCTTGGCGTCGGCGTGTGCTGGGACCAATGGTATCCCGAGACCGCGCGCGCGATGATGCTGATGGGCGCGCAGATCCTGTTCTACCCGACCGCGATCGGCAATGAGCCGCATGACGACAGCCTCGACACCGCGCGCCTATGGCGCCGCGCGATGGTCGGGCATGCCGTGTCGAACGTCGTACCGGTGATCGCCGCCAACCGCGTCGGGACGGAGCATGGCCAGACCTTCTACGGCACCAGCTTCATCGCCGACGAGCGCGGCGACATCCTCGCCGAGCTCGACCGCGAGGAGGAGGGGGTGATCTCGGCCACGCTCGACCTCGACCGCGTCAGGCGCCACCGCGCCGCATTCGGCTTCTTCCGCGATCGTCGGCCCGAGCTTTACGGGCGGCTGGTCGAGGATATCTGACGGCGGGTTCGCGCGCGCGACCGGAGCCGTGCGTGGGGGTGGAGTCGGAACCGGTAAGGTGCCGCCTCAGCTAGCCGTCGCGGCCCGCCATTTGGAGCATGTCGGCGGCGCAAGCGAAGCGCAACTGCGCGAGATGCTCGCGCAGGACCGCGGCGTTCGCCGCGCCGAGCAGGGCTTCCACCGCCTCCTCCACTTCCTCATATGCCGTCAGCGACGCGAGGCTTTGCTGCCGCAGCGATCGCGCCAGCGCGAGTGCATCGAACGACGTGCCCCGCGTCCGTTCCGCCGACCCGGCCAGCAATCGTTCGGCGTCAGCCTGGTCAATGCGCTCGCGCAGCAGCGCCAGTTCAGCGGCTGCGGCATCGGCCAGGCGGCGAAACTCCGCCACGTCCCCGCCGCCGCCGATCGTCTCGGCCAGGCTCGCCAGTTCGAACAGCTCCATCGCCCCGAGCGTGCCCGATGCGCCCTTGAGCCGGTGCATGCGCGTGCAATGGCCGTCGAGCGTTTCGGCGGTCGTGTTCGCGGCGATCAGTGCCACATCGGCGAAATCGTCGACCAGCTTGTGCAGCAGCATCGCGAACAGCGTGATGTCACCGCCGATCTGCTCGCGAAGGATCCTGGAATCGATTCCCTCGATCTTCGGCCACGGCGCGGCGGTGTCCTTCCCCGCCCGGGAATGTGGCGATCCCGTGAGGAAATGCTCCACCGCGGACAGCACCTTGTACTGATTGACCGGTTTCGTGAGAAAATCGCTGCCGCCGGTCCGAAACACTTCGCTGACGAGCGATATTTCGCCGTGACTGGTCACGAAGATGACGGGAATGCCGGCAAAGCGCGGTTCGGCCTTGAGCTGTCGGCAGAATTCGATCCCGCCAAGGTCGGGCATTTCCACATCGAGCAGAATCAGATCGGGTGGGGCATTGTGCACCAGTCTGAGCCCGTCCGCGCCCGATGTCGCGAACCGCTGATGGGGATATCCGCGCAAGATCCGGCTGAGCACCTGCAAAAAACCGGCATCGTCGTCGATCAGGAGGATATCCGCCGCAGGGTCGCCGCCGGTCCGGACGTTCATGAGCGCGATGCGATCTGATGGGCGTCTGCAACGAGCCGGGATAATTCATCGTTGATGACATGCACCCGGGCAGGCTTTCCGATCAGCGGGACATCCTTGAACCTGGCGTCGAGGATCGGCGCCGAATAGCCGCTGTAAAAGGCGAACGGAATGTTGCGCGCCTGCAGTATCCGGGCGAGCGGATAGATCGGGACACCATCGAGATTGATGTCGAGGATCGCGACGTCCGGTGTCGCCCCGTCGGCGAGCAACTGATATGCACTTTCGATCGTCGAGGCCGGGCCGATGATTTCCCAGCCATCGCTCTGCAGCCCGGCGGTCAGCACGAGCGCCACGATCGCCTCGTCCTCGACGACCAGGACGCGGCGACCGGGCTTCTTGCGCCGGTCGTTCGCCGGCGCGGTGATCGATCGGCTGGCGTTGTACCTTGAACGCGGCTGCCGGCAGCTCGATGGTGAAATGCAGCCCGCCAGGCAGCCAGTTGCTGGTTTGGCGACTGCGCAATTGATCGCCGAGCGACTCGATCAGGCTCGATCCGAAACCCTGACGATCGGGCGCAGCGACCGCGGGGCCGCCGGCTTCGGTCCAGTGGAGCAGCAGCGCGCCGCGCTGATCGACCTCCCACCGCACCGCCACCGTGCCCCCGTCGACCGACAACGCACCGTGCCTGACGGCATTGGTGGCGAGTTCGTGAAACAACATGCTGAACGGCTGGACCGATTTGACCGACAGCGTAACCTTCGGACCGTCGAAACCGACCTGCCCGGTGCGTTGAAAACCGATCAGCTCCTCGTCGATGATCTGACGCAGATCGCCGCCCGTCCAGCTCCCCTTGGCGAGCATGCCATGCGCGCGCGCCAGCGCGTCGAGGCGCCCCGTGATCGCCTCGACATATTGCGCGGTCGATTCGGCCGTGGTCAGTTTGACGATCGCGTGCACCACGGTGAGCGCATTCTTCGCGCGGTGATCGACCTCCTGCGACAGCAGCTGGCGGGCTTCCTCGATGGCCAGCCGTTCGGTGATGTCGCGCAGGATCACCGTGGCCAGCCATGTGCCGCCCACATTGGCCTGCGAAATGCCGGCTTCGATCCGGAAGGTCGTGCCATTGCTGCGACGGCCGCTGATCGCGCCGAGCGCCCCCATCCGCCGCCCGGTCACGCCGGTGTCGCGGAACAGCTGGACATGCTTGTCATGCCCTTCCCGTGACGCTTCGGGGATGAGGTTGAGCAACGGCTGGCCGATCGCCTCGCCCTTTTTCATGTCGAACATGAGTTCGGCCGCGACATTGAAATAGACGATATTCTGGTCGCCATCGATCGTGATGATGGCATCCATCGCGCTGGCCAGGACCGCCTCGAAATGTCCGCTCGAGATCCAGTCGCCGCGTTCTGTATCCTGACTCTCCATTCCCTGCGGTTAGGCCATGAAGGGAGCGCGACCTATTAGAATCTGGCGTTCGCTACCCTGGGGTGGAAAGTCACCCGAACCATTGCTCGTCATGCGCGGCGTGGCGACGGCCCGAACATCATGGTGGAAAGGCGGCAGGGGCCAATCCCTGGCCGGTTTGCCCCGCGGCAGCGGTGCGATGCAAACATCCGCACGCGCCCTGGCCCGATAGCCGGACGCGAAGGTCAAACCAATCGACTAGCGGCGGTTCATGCCGACCTGATCGCTGACCACGATCGGCTTCTCGCAGCCGTTTTCCGTATGCAGCACCGCGAGGAGGTGCCTGGCCGGCGGCATCTCGCCCAGTCGCGCGATATGCGGTTTCAGCCGGTCGCTACCGGCGTGCTCAATCTGGCTGAGCGGGCAAATCGGCGTGGCGTGGACAGGCATGGTCGGCGCGGCGGCGGACACGACGGCAGCGGACAGGACAAGGGCAAGCGGCAGCATCATCTGATCTCTCCTTCGCTCGTCAGCGCCATAGCATGATTCGCCGGCGCGGACGACGTCGGCGTCACGGCCTGATTTCCAGCGCCCGCGCAAACACCGCCGCGAACATCTCGGCCGTCAGCCGCCCGGTATTCTGGTTGTAGCGCGAGCAGTGATAGCTATCGATCAGCACGCGCCCGTCGGGCATCCGGTGTTCGCCGAGATGTGCAAAGCGCGCCTTGGGCAACCGTCCGCCGAGAATCTTGACCGCCGACTGGTGCGCGATCTGGCCGAGCGCGACGAACACGCGCGCGTTGGGCAGCGCCGCCGCCTGGCCTTCGAGGAACGGCCGGCAGGTGCGGGTTTCCTCTGGCGTCGGCTTGTTCTCCGGCGGAAGACATTTGACCGCGTTGATGATGATCGTGCCGTGCAGCTGCAGAGTATCGTCGGGCTTCGCCTCATAGGTGCCGCTCGCCAGCCCGAATCTGGCGAGCGTGTCGAACAGCAGCGGCCCCGAGGCGTCGCCGGTAAAGGGGCGGCCGGTGCGGTTGGCGCCGTGCTTGCCCGGCGCGAGGCCGATGATGCCGAGCCACGCGTCGGGGTCGCCGAAGGCGTTGACCGGCGCGTTCCACCATGTCGGATATTCGATCTTGAGCGCCTCGCGCAGCGCGACGAGGCGTGGGCAGCGCGGGCAATCATGTGGCGGTTCGCTGGCGGGGATCGGGGAGGTCGCAAAGTTCATGCCCTCGCGTTAGGCGTGGCGGCATGGTGTGGACAAGCTATGTTATCGGCCTCGGGTCGAACCGGCGCGGGCGCCACGGCGCACCGGCGCGCGAGGTCGCCGCCGCGATCGGCGCGCTGGGCGGGGTCGTCGCGGTCTCGCCGATCATCGCCAGCGCACCGCTCGGCCCGTCGATTCGCCGCTTCGCCAATGCCGTTGCGCTGATCGAGAGCGACGAGGCGCCTCGGGCGCTGCTCGCACGCCTGAAAGGTATCGAGCGCGGCTTCGGGCGGCGACGCGGGCAGCGCTGGGGTTCGCGTGTGATCGACCTCGACATAATCCTGTGGTCGGGCGGCAGCTGGGGCGATGCCGAGCTGGTCATTCCGCATCGGCTGTTCCGTGAACGGGCTTTCGTCCTCACGCCGCTCGCCGCGGTCGTGCCCGACTGGCGCGATCCCGTGACGCGGCGCACCGTCCGCCAGCTGCGGACGCTAGTTGACCGCCGCGCCCCCGGTCCGTAACGCGCGACGCTTGGTCGGGCCCGTAGCTCAGTTGGTAGAGCAACGGACTTTTAATCTGTAGGTCTCGGGTTCGAATCCCGACGGGCCCACCAATTTCTCGCCGAGGCGCCCTGTATGACGCGCGATCCCATTGCGACTTTCGCTGGCGACGACGCCATCCGCCATCCCCCCTGGCTGCTTCGCGCCGCCGCGGCGGTCGCGGCGGCGGTGCTGCTCCTCGCGGTCGTCGGCGATGCGATCGAGGACGGCACACACTTCTGGTTCGATCGCGTGGTGCTGTTATGGGTGCGCGGTGGCAGCGCGCATGGCGTGCCGATCGGTCCGGACTGGTTTCGCGCCGCGATGCTCGACATCACCGCGATCGGCGGCGTCACCGTGCTGGTGCTGATGGTGACGCTGGTCGCCGGCTTCCTCGCGATCGGACGGCACTGGCTGACGCTGTCGCTGGTGCTTGGCGGCACGATCAGCGGGTCGATCGCGGTGTCGATCGCCAAGGGGCTGGTCGGCCGCGCGCGGCCTACCGTTACCGACCATCTCGTCACCGTCGTGTCGGAAAGCTTTCCGAGCGGTCATGCCGCCAACAGCGCGATCGTCTATCTGACGATGGCGACTTTGCTCAGCCAGCTGGTCGAAGGCCGCGCCGCGCGGAGCTATCTGTTCGCCGCCGCCGCGCTGATCGTCACGGCGATCGGCGCGAGCCGCGTCTATCTCGGCGTGCACTGGCCGAGCGACGTGCTCGCCGGCTGGGCGTTCGGGACGCTTTGGGCAACCGCGTGGTGGGCGATCGGCGCCTGGGCGCGGTTGCGCCGTGCGGCGCGATCCGTCCAGCGGAGCCAATAGCCGCTGCGCCGCCTCGAGGTGCGGCGCGTCGACCATCTGGCCGCCGAGGCTCAGCGCGCCGGCGCCTTATCCATCCGCTCCGGAGGGTGCACGGGCACGAACCACAACGAACGCAACCGGGTCATTCATGTTCCCGCAAGCTTCGACACGCCAACGACCTGCCACAGCCGAATCGTTTCCGGGAGACGACGAAACGGTCTTGATACTTTATCACATAACACATATTGCAGCGCACAACGAACCGCGAAAGGTTGTCTCTCCCGATGTTGCGAACCACCCTGTTGTCGACCGCTGCCCTGTTGCTCATCGTCCCGCTCACTGCCCAGGCCGAAACCGCCCCCGCCGCTGCGCCCGCCGGCGACGACCAGGGCCAGACGGCCGCCACCGACAAGGCCACGACGACGCCGGACATCGTCGTCACCGCGCAGCGGCTCGACGCGGCGCGCGCCTCGATCCAGCCCGGGCTCGGCGCGACGACCTATTCGATCACCGATGCGACGATCGCCGCGCTGCCCGGCGGCGACAACCAGCAGCTCAACCAGATCCTGCTCCAGCTGCCCGGCGTGTCGCAGGATGGCGGCGGCCAGCTGCATGTCCGCAACGACCATGGCAATCTGCAATATCGCATCAACGGCACGATCCTGCCCGAGGGCATCGCGGTGTTCGGCCAGACGCTCAGCCCGCGGCTCGTGGAGCGGTTCGACCTGCGCACCGGCGCGCTGCCGGCGCAATATGGCCTGCGCACCGCCGGCGTGATCGACATCACGACCAAGACCGGCTTCCAGAATGGCGGCGTGATCTCGCTCTATGGCGGCAGCCACGATACGATCGAGCCGAGCGTCGAATATGGCGGCACGACGAGCAGCGGCAACACCAATTATTTCGTTACCGGCAGCTATCGCCACAATGCGCTGGGGATCGAGTCGGTCGATGCCGGACGTACCGCGTTGCACGACAAGACCAACCAGTATCAGGCGTTCGTCTATGTCGACCACACGCTCGACGAAGGCAACCGCATCTCGCTGGTCGGCGGCTATGCCGACCAGAGCTTCCAGATTCCCAATCCGCGCGGGCTGCACCCCGACGGGACCTACAAGGTCGGCGGCGTCTCCGACTTTCTCAGCGACAATCTCGACGAGAACCAGCACGAACGCACCGCCTTCGCGATTGCCAGCCTGCTCCACGATGCCGGCCCGCTGACGCTGCAGGCGTCGTTGTTCGCGCGCTATTCGAGCCTGCGCTACACCCCCGATACGCTCGGCGAGCTGCTGTTCAACGGCAGCGCGCAGAGCGCCGACAAGAAGGATTTCACCACCGGCGTGCAGGTCGAGGGCGTGTACCGCGCCAGCGACGCGCACACCATCCGCGCCGGGGTCGTCGTGACGCGCGACCATGGCACGAGTCGGACGAGCACCCAGGTGTTCCCGACCGACAGCAGCGGTGCGCAGTCCGGCCAACCCTATGCGATCGCCGAGAACGACAGCGCGACCGAGATGACCTACAGCGCCTATCTGCAGGACGAATGGAAGCCGTTCGACCTGCTGACGGTCAATTTCGGCGCGCGCTTCGACCATTACAAAGGCTTTCGCAGCGAATCCGCCTTCAGCCCGCGGCTCAACGCGGTCCTCACGCCAGGCGGCGGGGTGACGCTGCATGCCGGCTATGCGCGCTATTTCTCGCCGCCGCCCTTTGCCAATATCGCGCTGACCAGCGTGCTCAAATATCAGGGCACCAGCGCGCTGTCGCCGAATGCGATCCTGCTCGACGACGCGCCCTATGCCGAGACGCAGGACTATTTCGACGTCGGGCTGGAGTGGAAGCTGAGCAGCACGGTGACGGTCGGCATCGACGGCTATCTTCGCCACTCGCACCGGCTGGTCGACGAAGGCCAGTTCGGCGCGCCGATCATCCTCACGCCGTTCAACTACGACCATGGCAATGTCCACGGCGTCGAGTTCAACATCGGCTATTCGGCGCACGGCCTCGAGCTTTACGGCAACATCGCCTATGCCCGGGCGAAGGGCGAATATATCGTCTCGTCGCAGTTCAACTTCGATCCGGCCGAGCTGGCGTACATCGCCAACCACTACATCTATCTCGACCATGACCAGACCTGGACCGGCTCGGCCGGCGCATCATATCGGCTGGGTGGCGGCACCAAGATCGGCGCGAGCATGATCTACGGTTCGGGGCTGCGCACCGCCGGCGCGATTCCGCCGGGCGGCGCCGACCCGATTCCCAATGGCGGAAAATTGCCCGGCTATGCCACCTTCAACCTGACCGCGAGCCACAAGTTCGCGGGGGCAGGGATCGAGATCCGCGCCGACATCACCAACCTGTTCGACCATGTCTACCAGATCCGCGACGGCGCCGGCGTCGGCGTCGGTGCGCCGCAATATGGCGCGCGGCGGGGGTTCTTCTTCGGGATCAGCAAGTCGATTTAAGCCAAGTGCTCCTGCGCACGCAGGAGCCCAGGGTTTCAGGCGTGATGATTGTGGCTCTGGGTTCCTGCGTTCGCAGGAACACGGTGGCTCCTCAGCCCTGTCGCTCGCCGAGCTTGCGTTCCCACGCCAGCGCGTCGCCGACGATGGTGTCCAAATCCGCGCGCTGCGGGGTCCAGTCGAGCGTGGCGAGGATCGCGCGATTGTCGGCGACCAGGGCGCCCGAATCCCCCAGCCGGCGCGGGCCGACCTGACGCACCAGCTTCATGTTGGTCACCCGGTCGACCGCGTCGAGCACCTCGAGCACCGAGAATCCGCGGCCATAACCGGCGTTGAGCGTGTGGCTCTCGCCCGGGCGCGCGATCAGCAGGTCGAGCGCCGCGACATGCGCCGCGGCGAGGTCGCTGACATGGATATAGTCGCGCACGCCGGTGCCGTCGGGGGTGTCGTAGTCGGTGCCGAACACCGAAACATGGTCGCGCTTGCCGGTCGCCGCCTCGACCGCGATCTTGATCAGATGGGTCGCGCCGGCGGTTGACTGGCCGGTGCGCTGCTGCGGGTCGGCGCCGGCGACGTTGAAATAACGCAGCGCGCAATAGTTGATCGGGTGCGCTGCGGCGACGTCGCGCAGCATCGCCTCGGTCATCAGCTTCGAGGTGCCGTACGGGTTGATCGGGATCGTCGGATCGCCCTCGGCGACCGGGATCCTGTCGGGCATGCCATAGGTCGCCGCGGTCGACGAGAAAATGAAGTGCCGCACGCCGCAGACCACCGCGCTCTCGAGGATCGCGCGGCTGGCGACGGTATTGTTGCGATAATATTTGAGCGGGTCGACGACCGATTCGGGCACGATGATCGAGCCGGCAAAGTGCATCACCGCGATAACGCCATGGTCGCGCATCGTGGCGCGGACGAGCTCGTCGTCCTCGATATTGCCCTGTACCAGCGTCGCGCGCGGGTCGACCGCCCAGGCAAAGCCGGTGGTGAGGTTGTCGACCACCACGACGCGATATCCTGCATCGAGCAGCGCCAGCACCGCATGGCTGCCGATATAGCCCGCGCCGCCCGTCACCAGCACCGTCGCATCGCGCATGATCATAACCTCTGTCGTTGTCGCCGCGCCTAGCAAGGTGGATTGTGCCGCGCCACCGGCTTCCTATCTTAGCAGGACTTACCAAGGAGCTTATCATGGCAAGCGAAGTCGCCACGCTGGCGGGCGGATGTTTCTGGTGCACCGAGGCGGTGTTCAACGACGTGATCGGCGTCGAGAAGGTCGAGAGCGGCTATATCGGCGGCACCGCCGAGCATCCGACCTACAAGCAAGTGTGCAGCGGCGACACCGGTCATGCCGAGGCGATCCGCATCACCTTCGACAACGAACAACTGAACTATGCCGATCTGCTCGCGATGTTCTTCGCGACGCACGACCCGACCACGCTCAACCGCCAGGGGGGTGACGTCGGCACGCAATATCGCTCGGCGATCTTCCCGCACTCGCCCGACCAGCGCGAGGAAGCGCAGGCGGCGATCGCGCGCGCCGCATCCGACTGGCCCGCGCCGATCGTCACGACGATCGAGCAGCTGTCGCACTGGTGGCCGGCGGAGGATTATCACCAGGAATATTGGGACGGCGAAGGCCAGCGCAATCCCTATTGCATGGCGGTGATTCCGCCCAAGCTCGCCAAGCTGCGCAAGAGCTTCGCCGCGCGCTCCAGGGCGGCGGCCGGAGCCGCCGCCTGATCTACTTTCTCCGTTTACCCTGAGCCTGTCGAAGCCCGTCCTGAGCGCCTGCCTTGGCAGGCAGCCGAAGGGGCTGTTCTTCTTTGCAACGGCGGCAAGAAGAACGGTGCTTCGACAAGCTCAGCACGAACGGAAGATGAGTTATACCAACGGGCGAAAGGTGTGACTCGGCGGGGATTCCCAAGGGGCTAATTTTCTGATTCGATGTGGAAGCGTTGGATTGGAGGCGGAGATGTCGGGGATCAGGATTACGCGAGCGGATATGACCGCAGGAGACCTTC
>JBBRSN010000091.1:0-16946 GCA_038245375.1 Sphingomonadales bacterium
GGGGTCCCGACAGGCGCCGATCGGGACCCCTGGCTTTGCAAAACCTCTACGCGAAATCAATAACTTGGCGAAAATCTTCCGGGGTCCCAATTTCGGCGCCGATCCACACGTAATCGGCGTTTCTGTGAGGATTTTCGACATGTTAGGCTCGAAAACTTGTCAAATATACGTCAAATATACCCCTCTGTACGGCCCCGGACAAGGACAATCGAAATCGGCTAAGCCATTGTTTTTTATGGATGTGAGTGGATGCTGGTGGACGTCAAAACAGCAATCCTGCTCACTCCGAAGGCAGAGGCCACAGGTTCGAATCCTGTCGGGTGCGCCAGTTTTCAATCACTTGGCGACCGCCGGGCGGCCTTCGGGGCCGATCCGTTCACGCTATCGTTCGCGTCACGTCGGTTTGATGGCGCACGTTCCGCGTGCGTTCGCGATTCATCCCCATCAACGCATTGGAGGTGCGGTAATGGCTGCCTTCGCATATCGGGCGGATGGCGTATCAGCGGAAGCGTTTCCGCTCTGCTGGCCTGCTGGCTGGCCACGCGCCAAGCGCCGCGAGACTTCCCCATTCAAGATGGGCTTTGCCGACGCGCGCGGTGAGCGGATGGCCGGGCATTCGCGCATGGGCGCACGCACCGTGCCGCGACGGGTCGCTCGAAACGGCCAATGCCGGGCTGTCGACACTGGGGCACGAAACGATCGCGACGATCGAGAAGGCCGGGCTGCGCGCAATGGCGGACAAGGGTGGCGGGGCGGGGATCGAGAAGATCCCCGGCGCCAATCTGATGCGGCGGTACGGCGAGAGCTGGGCTGACGGCGTGCGCATCCGACGGAGAGATTGACGCGACGGCGCGCGACGCGCAGGCGGGGGCATGGCCAAAGCCGATCGTCTCGAACGCCTCGATGCCCAGCGCGCCGCGCTCGAGGAAGAATATGCCGCGACGCTGATCGCGGCGCTGCAACGCACCGCGGGCGGCGCCTGGGGTCTGTTCGGCCACAAGAACGATCGCACCGCCACGGCGCGCTATGCCGACGTGGTGACCGAGCTGACCGAGACCGGCGAATCGATCGACGCGATGCGCGCGCAGCTCGGCATCGAGCCGTTCGCGCTGCACCACGCCTTCCTCGCCTCGCGCGGGCCGGTCGCGTCGAGCAAGATGGGCGAGCCCAGGCAGGCGCGGGCGTGGCTGGAAGAACTCGGCGTTCCGGTCACGGGTAGCGCCGGCTAGCGTTACCACGCGCCGCGATGGGTCGGCCCGCCGCGCTATTTCTTCTTGCGCTTCGCCTTCTTTCCCTTGGCTTCGCCATGGCCGAGCGCCGATGCCGCGATCGCCTTGATCTGCTCGATCGTCGGCACGATGCGGTCGGCAAGGATGTCGGCGGCGAGTTGCGAGATTCTGGCCGAGGTTTCCTGCAGGACCGATTTACGCGCGCCCTTGCCCTTGGGCAGCTTGGCGGCCTTGGGTGCCTTGGCCGGCTTGGCCGGTTCGGCGGCGACCGTGAGCGGCGCAGGCGGCGGTGCTTCGGCTTTGGGCTTTGCGGATTTGGCGGGCGCGGCGGCCTTGGCAACGCGCGGCTTCTTCACCGGTGCGGCGGCGGGCTTCATCGCTGCTTCGGGCTTGCTGCCGGATGTGGCCGCGACCGGCGCCGGCGGCGCTGCGGCTACCCTGGCGGCGCGCGGTGGCTTTGCAGGCGCGGCAGCGGCGGTGGCGGCGGTGGCGGCCTTGTCGGGCTTCGACGTCGCAGCGACCTTTTTCGCGGCCTTGCGCAAGGGCGACTCGGCCGGCTTCGTACTGGTCTTGGCTGGCACTCTCGCCATGGGTCTCTCCTCATCGGGCGGAATCATCGAATCCGATAACGATCAGAATGGACGGCGATTACGCAATTGTCGATGCGCCGCCGCCATCATGCGTGCTGGACCCAGTGCGCGAAGCCCTGCCACGCCGGGATTGCCGGCAGCGCAACGAAACTCACCACGACCAGTACCATCAGCACCACCCCGAACCACGTCGCGCGGTGGACGCGGTGCAGCGTGGCGAGGTCGTAGAGCAGCAGCAAGAGCGGTGGCAGCAGGTAGAAAAGCGGGATGCCGATCGGCGGCTCGGCGTGCATGATGGCAAACGGCCAGCGCGCCAGCGCCGGGCCGATGATCGACGCGCTGGCGAGCGTCATCAGCCTTTTGTGCTCGGGCGCGTGGCGTCGGCGCGCCAGGCCGCGCGCGAGCAGCAGGACGAAGGCGATGGTCTGCGCGAAATCGCCCGCCAGCACCGTCGCATCGACGGCACTGCCGGAGCGGCGCAACGCCATGATCACGGTTGCCGGGCCGACCAGCACCATCGCGGCGGCCCACCAGCCCATCGCGCTGCCGAGCCGGCGATGCACCGCGACCCGCCCGCGCGCGACCAACAAGGTCTGGACGGCAAACAATATGATCCAGCCGACGAACAGTGCGGCATGGAGATGGACGAGCAGGCTGGGAAGCGTCGCCAGCATGAAGCCCGCGCCGATATAGCTGTGCCAGAAACCGAGCAGCATCTCGCCGACCAGCAGCAGCGCCATCGCTGGAAAGAACAGATGATCCGCACTGCGTCGCGACATTGCGCTCACCATGTCGCCCCCCGGATACGGCAACGAAAATAGCAGGTTGCGATAGAAATACCGGGGAATGTCGTTTCGATCCAGCAACATTTGCGCCGATTTCGCCGATCCGTTCAGGCCGCGACGAGCGTGCGCCGCACCGGCCGCGCCGTGGCGCAGGCCGGCGTGCCGTCCTTGCCGGTGCCATTGACGGCGATTTCGATCACGCCCCCTGCCGCGGCACCCGCCAGCAACGCCGGCTCGAGATCATGGATGTCGACCTTCATCCGGCGCGACCAGGGCGAGGCAGGATCGCCGGCCGATTGGCCGATGCGGACATAGACGAAGCGCCGCGTCGGCCCCTCGCGGCGCACCTGGTCGCCGACGAATTTCGGCCCCGGGGCAACGCGGACGGGAAAGTCGAAGACCAGCGGCGCGCCGGTCACCGACGCCTTCGGATCGAGCACGCGGTCGTCGCCCGATTGCAGGCTGTGCATGACGCCGACGACGGGCTGCTCGATGACGATCCGCAGGCGCATTTCGGTCTGCCCGGCGCGCATCGGCCCGCCCGCTCACCCCGCGCCGCGCATCGCCGCGATGCGCTCGTCGATGCGGCGCTCGAGAATGGTCAGCGGCATCGCGCCTTCCTTCAATATCTCGTGGAACGCCTTGATATCGAACCGGTCGCCCAGCGCCGCCTGCGCCTTCGCCCGCGCGCGGGTCCACGCCATATGGCCGATCTTGTAGCTGCACGCCTGCCCGGCCTGGGTGCAGTAGCGCTCGACCTCGCGCTGGCTGCGCGGCCGCGCGAAGCCGGTCGTCGCGACGAGATAGTCGGTCGCCTTTTCGCGGCTCCACTGTTTGGCGTGGATACCGGTATCGATCACCAGCCGCGCGGCGCGGAACAGGAAGGATTGCAAATAGCCGGCGCGCTCCAGCGGGGTGGCATAGCCATGCAGCTCGTCGGCAAGCTGCTCGGCATAGAGCGCCCAGCCTTCCGAATAGGCCGAGAAGAAGCCGACCTTGCGCAGCGTCGGGATGTCCTTCGATTCCTGCGCCAGGCTGATCTGCAGGTGATGCCCCGGCACGCCCTCATGATAGGTCAGCGAGGGCAGGCTGTATTTGGGCCAGTCGCCGACATCTTTCAGGTTGATGAAATAGATCGCCGGGCGCGACCCGTCGAGCGAGGCGCGATTGTAATAGCCGTTCGACGCGCCGTCCTGGATCTCGACCGGCACGGCGCGGATCTCGAGCGGCTGGGTCGGCACGGTGGCGAAGTCGTGCGGAAGCTTCTCGTACATCGCCTTGATGCCGCTGTTGAGGCTGGCGATCAGCGCCAGCCGGCCGTCGGCGGTGTTGGCGTAAAGCTGGTCGGGCGCGACATTGAGCCGGGCGAGCCGCTCGCCGACGGTGCCGCCGGTATAGCCTTGCGAGGTGAGGATCGTGTCGAGCTGCGCGCCGATCTCGGCGACCTGCGCGAGGCCGATGCGGTGGACCTCGTCGGGCGTCATCGTCGTGGTCGTCGCCTGCGCCAGCGCCATGGCGTAAATCGCGTCGCCATCCTTGATCCGCCAGATGCCGTCGCCGGCCCGGGTGGTCGGCCGGAGCTTTTCCATCAGCGCGATCTGGCGGTCGAGCGCGGGATAGACCTCGCCCGCGACGATCTTCGCCGCCTGCCCCTGCCAGTCGCCGGCCAGCCCCTTCGCCGCAGCGCGGCGAACGAGCGACTCGACGATGCTCGACGTCGCGGCGGGCTGGCCGCGCAGCGCGCGCATCTGCCCCAGCGTCAGGTCGATCGACCAGCCCGGCGCGAGCAACCCGCGCGTCGCATCGGCGCGCTGCACCGCGCTCTCCTCGTCGAGCACCGTGGCGAACTGGTGGAGCCGCGACAGATAGGCATCCGCGTCGCTCGCGACGTTGATGGTGTGCGCGGTGTTGAGGAAATCGGGGGTCGAGAAATAGGCCCCGCCCTGCTGGAAGATCGCATAGGGGCGGATCGCGCTGTCGATGCCGAACTTGTCGGCCGCGGCGATCTGCGTGCCGAGCGAATAGCGCACCACCTCGAGATTGAGCCTGGCAGCCGGCGACAGCGCGGCGCCGTCATAACCGGCGAGCGTGGCGAGCGCGGCCCTGGTGGCGGCGACATCGGCGGCGCGCCGGGCGCGGGTGCGCGGCGAGAGCTTGCCCTTGAGCGCGGCGAGCGGCCCCTTGTCGAGCCCGAGCGAGGAGGCGAATTCCGGCGAACGCGCGACCTGCGCATCGAAGATCCGCGCGAAATCGGCATTCAGCGCCGCATCGCCGCCAGCCGCAGCCCAGGCGGTGGCCGGCATCAGCGCGGCGGTGAACGCGACGGCACTGCCGGTGGCGAGAAACTGGCGACGGTGCATAGGGGTATCCTTGGGGTGGGAGGGGAGTTAGTGGTGTTCTATGCGGGCATGACGCCGGGTGCCAATGGTTTTGCGGGGTAGCGGGAGTCGAGCGCATGGCGCGGGCAACGCGGGTCGGGCGCCTGACCTGCCGGGCTGGTGTCGCCCTATCAGCGAACATCAGATGATTTAGGACATCCAGCTGCCGTCGCGGTGAACCTGTATAAGCCGCCCGCCTACGATCCACGAGTGCCAACCATTTTTGGTCATGGTCAAAGGTGCAAGAAATCCAATTAGGATAGGATAGTTACACATCACGCTTTAATAGCGGAAAAATGCAATGAGATGGGGATACCATGCGCAAGGCCGTCTTTGTTAAATTGAGCGCGTTGCTGTCCATGACCCTTGGTCAGGCGGCGCTCGCCCAGACGGCACAGGAAAATGCCAGGGATGCGGCGGAGGATCTCACTCCCCAGCGGTTTTACAGTCGGCCAGATGCCACGCGGGACCAGTATGAGGCGGACTGGGCAGCGTGCCGATTAATCGCACGTGGCGCGCCACCGCCGTCGAAGAACTTTCCGAAAAATCCTGGCGGCGGTGCGAGCGTGGTTGGCGGCATGCTGGGCGCAGCTCTGGCCAACGTGATTACCGAGACCACGGAGCGCCGTCTAAGCCGCAGCAACTGCATGCTGACGCGCGGCTGGCGGCAATATTCGCTTGAAGCGACGGAAAGGAAGCGCGTCCAGTCGATGCGCGAAGTCGAGCGTTCAGCCTATTTCGACGAGGCTATCGGTGCCCGATCCGCCCCAGGCCTTCCCTACGGCCGTATCGCTTTTTCCATGCCCCGCGATCCGGCACTAGTGACCGATGGGACGCTTCCGTTACCCGGCAGCGTCTATGTGGGACGCAAGATTGATCCGGCGGTAGCTATCGTTCCCGCTAACAACGAAGCCATTGTCGTGCTCGCCTATCGCAGGCCCGCCAAGGGCAGCGCGGGCCGGGCCGGAATGTTGCGGATCGTGCGCTATGACATGGCGAACCGGGACCTCGATTATCCACCAACCGATCCGAAACAGAGCGCGGACGCGATCACCTATTCGACAGATGCCGAGAGCATCGATCGCAATGCCGCCTATGAGGTGCAGGTTCTGCGATTGACGCCGGGCGATTATGTAATCGCCGGATCCGCCCTGTCCCGCATCCTGCTGGTCGACCCCCACCCCAACTTCTACTGCATGGGAGCACCGGTGTTCCACGCGGAAGGCGGCCAGACAATTTACATTGGCGATTTCACGCCGTTCTGGGGCGCCAAGATGTCCGACGGCGGCTGGATGTACGGCATGGGATACAGCCGTCACATCGAGGATGCTCGTATGACCCTCCGTTCAAAGCAACCCGGGTTGGCGGCCGCCATGCAGCAGGCGCAAATGTTCAATCGGGCGGAGTTTACCTGCGTTCCGGGCCTGATGGATCGATGGGACCTACCTGGACTGGAAGCACTTGGAGTTGCCGGGGCGCAATAGTAAATCTCGCCTCCAGCGCATAAAGACACGCGATGGCATTCCGCAGCGCCCTATTTAGAATTGCTTCCCCGAAACACCAGGCATACGTAAAACTGGCCGGGCAGTCGCCGGCCCCGTTGCCGACATGGCGTCGCCGCGTTATCTAAATCATCGATGAAAGGGACGCACTTTGCTGTTGGGTTGGTCGTTTCCCTTTGCTTGACGACGCCGATGCTTGCGGCGCTTGCGATGCCCGAATGCCAATTGAGCCACACGGAGTCTGAAATTCAGGGGTGTTTCGACCGGGTTTCGTTCGGCCGAAACGCCTGTATCGGCGTGATGGCCGTCTTCCTGATGGCGAGCATTGTGCTTCACATCAGGTCCAGCAAGGGGACGCCCTGGGCACTGGTCGGGCTGGCGCTGGCTCCCTGGGTTATCATTTTTGCGACCTGATCGTCGCACCTGCGTCAGGTCTCCACGACTTGTCCCGCTTGGCGGCGAGACGGTTCAACGCCACGGGGATGTGCGGCGACATGAAGATTTCGGGGACACAATGAAGATTTCGGGGACACAATATCGAATCAGAAACTCCGCCGGTCCATGAACGACCCACTTGCGAACGATCATCAACCAGATAGCTTCGCCGCCGAGACGGGAGCGAGGCATGTTTGGTTGGTTCAAGAAGAAGCGTCTCGCGTTGGTCGCAATTTTTGCTGGCGCGATTGCGGGCCCGCCCGCGTTGATCATCGCAGACGGATTGCGCTCCCAGTTCTACGGGTCGCCGAGCAACTCGGCACAGCGGCTTTTTGACGAAATTCAGGATGCCCGGCCCGCAGAAAATTTAGTGCTTTGGGGATATCCGGCGTGGCTGGATGAAGCTGCGGCCAAATGCGCATATCCGATATCCACATCTGATCAAGAGATCATCGCCCCTCGCCCCGCTGATTCTGCGCTCACGTTTGAGGCCGCTTGGGATGCGCTCTACAGGCGTGACGCCGAATTGATCCAGGTTCAGGCGATCTCAGATTTGACCACACCCTTCGGCCGCACCGCTTTATCAGACTGCCTTTCGATGCCTCTGCTATCCTACGCCTGCCGAGGATATGCGTTCGACTTGGTCGAACGTGCGAAGAATATTTCGAAGCCCAAACGCAAGGCAATGGCCAAACATCTGACGGATCAGCTTGCGCCACTTCGTTGCGCGAGCTTGGGCGGTAATCAGCGGGAGAGGTAGCGTCCGGCAATCGCTCGGTGGAAGATTTCGGGCCATGAAGATTTCGGGACACATCACGAAATCAATGGAACGTCGAACATCGCCACGCCCTCGCGCCCCTCTTCGACCCGCACCATGACCCCGCCGTCGGGCGCGACGATCATCGTGCAGCCATGGCTGACCACGCCGTCGCCCGCGCCGGTCACATCGGCCGCGGCGACCCAGCAGCCGGTCTGCCGCGCCCGCGCCTGCAGGTTGGCGACGCTGCGTTCGCGCCAGCGGTCGGCGGTGGCGACCGGCAGCATATTGTTGAGCGGATAGCAGATCAGCGCCGCGCCGGCGTCGGCAAGGCGCTGCGCGGTGGCGGGATGGTTGGCGTCGGCGCAGATGTTGATGCCGTAGCGGAGCCCTGCGCGCTCGAAGACCGGGCAGTCGCGCCCCGCCGTCACGCCGGGTTCGTTGGGATGGGCCTTGGCATAGCGCCCGACCACCGCGCCGCCCTCCACCACGAACGCGCTGTTGAAGATGCCGTCGTCGCGCCGCTCGAACGCGCCGACGATCGCCACCGGATGCCCCGGCGCCAGCCGGTCGCGCAGCGCGCGCAGTTCCGGCCCGTCGCGCGCGATCGCCGCCGCCGCGATCGTCGCCGGATCATAGCTGTGCCCGGTCAGAAAACCCTCGGGAAACAGTGCGAGATCGACGCTTTGTGTCGTTGCCCAGTGCAGGTCGTCAGCGATTACGGCGGTAGCGTGCGCAGGGTCGCCCGCGATCGGATGGCGTTGAAAGACGGCGAGGCGCATCGCGGCGGCCTAGCCATTCGGCCGCGAGGCGCAAGGCACAAGTCACTGCCGCGCGACACCGTGGGCTGATCCACGGATGCCTACGGCAAGGGCGCCGGGAGACTCGTGCTGAACTGGCCAACCGTTACGCCGGGCAGGATGCGCCGATCAGATCATGCCGCCCGACCGGATCGGCCGCCGCCTCGGCAACCGCATCGTGCCGGGTGCGGCCCGCCGGTGCCAGCCGTCGCGGCAGGGCGGCAAGGCTGAGGACATAGCCGATGATCGCGCTGCCGCCATAGCCGACCAAAGGTGTCGGGTAATTGCCCAGCGCCGCCGCGACGATCACCCCCAGCCACACCGCGCCGAACACCAGCCACGGCGCAGCGGCGGCGCGATCGCGGCGATAGCCGATCCACGCCGGGGCGATCATCAAGAACATCGCCAGCACCACCGCCACCCCGGCCAGCGGATGCACCGCGAAGGATGAATACAGCACCTGCTCGACATGGCGCACGGCAGGCAGCGTGTCGGGCTGGAGCAAGGCGGCGGCAAAGCCCGCCAGCGCCACCGCCGCTGCGGCCAGCACGGCGCGTTCCGGCCGCACCAGCGCCAGCGCCGCCATCCCCGCCGCCAGCGCCCCGGCCATCGCACGGTCGGGCTGCAACGCCAGGCCCGCCGCCCGCCAGCATGATGCCCAGCGCCGCCCACCGGTCGCGCGTGGCGGCAAAATGGATCGCCAGCGCCGGCATCAGCAGCATGCTCGGCTGGATCTGGACGCCGGCAACGCTGATCCAGCGCGTCGCCCCGTCAATCGACACGCCGAACTGGCTGGTCGCGAGCAACACCAGCCCCGGCACCACAGCGGCGACAAGATGCGCCCCCCGCCCGGCGCGCGCCGCGATCGTCAATATCCCGACCAGCGCCACGCCAATCACCAGCGCGGCGGCGTTGATCGCCAGATAGCGCAGCGGCGCCCCCGCCAGCGCGAGCTGCGCCAGCCCGATCAGCGTGGCCCCGGCGGCACTGGCAAACACCAGGTGGCGCGGCTCGTTCAACATATCATTGCCCCCTCGCATCGGCATTGCCCCCGGTGGCGCAGCGGCGGCGGCGGGATCAGCCCGACCGGCCGCAGCATGGCGCGCGACACGATATAGCATTCCGCCGCCGGCAGATCGAGCAGCCGCACGTCGTCAGATCAGGATAATCGCGCTCGATGTCAAAGACGATCCGCCATGCAATTGCCCGCCTCACCCGGTCTTGTTGCGCTCGAGCTGCTGGAACACGCCGAGCCGGTCGGTGATCTGCCAATGGCCGGTCAGCCGGTCCTCATCGTCGAAGAAATAGGCCGTCGCGCCCGACATGGCGATCGGCTTGCCGGTCGCGGCATAGCCGGGGATGTCGCCGCGATGCGTCGCCGACCACAGCCAGGTCATCACCACCGCATCGCCATCGGCATACATCGCCTGCACCGCGAAATGCTGGTCGGGAAAGGGCGCGCGCGATTGCCGCAGCCGCTCCTTATAGCCGGCGCGGTCGAGCGTGCGACCGTCCCACGCATCGCCCGGATCGTGATGGATCGTGTAGCGCGGCGCGAGATAGTCATCGACGGCATCGGCCCGCCCCTCGTCCCACACCGCGCGGATGAAATCCGCCAGCAACTGCTTGCGCGTCTGCGCGATGCTTATCATGCGCCATACTCCCGGCCCGCGCCTTGGCGCGTATCGGCCGCGATGTCGAATATCCCGTCAAACGCGCTGCGGGTAGATGCGCGCTACAGGCTTGCTCCCAGGCAGGAAACCGCCGACAAAGCGAGCATGTTGTTGCCGTTGCTCATCGCCGCCTTGCTTGCTCTTGCGCAGGCCGATTCGGCGCCTGCGCCGGCACTGGCGGCGGCGCGCGCCGCGATCGCCACGGCTGTAACGGGTATCGACAACAATCTCGCCGATATCGATGAGGCGGAAAAGGCCCTCCAACTGCTCGGGCCGAGGACCTACGTGGCCGAGGCGCGCGCGGCCCTGCTGGAGCAGCGCATGAATGCGCTGGGCGATCAGTGCAGCGACGGGGCAGCCGGGTCAAATTCCCGGACGGCGGAATGTGCCAAGCTGGTTGCGCAAGTGGCCCAATTCCAGACCGAAGGCGCGCGGATCCAGAAACAGGCGATGGACCTTGAAGTGCGCGGCATCGACTTTGGCAAGCGAGGCCGGTATCTCGACACGCAGCTGGTACGCGCACTGGTGCCCCTGATCGCACTTTGCGACGCGATGAACCTCGATGAGAGGGGGCGCGAGTGCCATCTGGCACCTGCACCAAGCTTCCGGACGCGGGCGCTTGTCGCGCAACTAGAGACATCGATTTTGGGGCAAGGCGACGCTCAGCCATAGCGTCGTTGGATCGGCCGCTGCACTGCGGCAGAATCTGGCGCCACTGGTGACCCTAGCCCTTCGTCATCGCCTCCAGAGAAGGAAGATCATGCGGGTACTGCCCATCACTGCCCTCGCCCTCACCCTCGCCGCCCCGGCCAGCGCGAAGACCTGGGACCTGCCCGCATCGCCGCAGACCGTCGCCTGGGGCCATTATGACGCGGGCGATGCACCGGTGCTGGTCGTCCAGTCGGGCGACATCGTCGTCATGCACACATTGCTGACCAACAGCCCGACCGGCCTCGCCAAGGCCGGCGTCGCGCCGGGTGACATCCAGGCCGAGCTGCGCGCGGTCTATGACGGCGTGCCGGCCTCGGCGCGTGGGCCGGGCGGGCATATCCTGACCGGGCCGGTGGCGATCGACGGCGCCGAGCCGGGCGACACGCTGGAGGTGCGCATCCTCAAGATCGGCATCGACATCCCCTATGCCTATAACGCTTTTCGCTATGGCGCGGGCTTCCTGACCGACGACTTTCCCTATGCGCGGATGAAGATCGTCCCGCTTGACCGGACGCGCATGGTCGGGCTGTTCGGCCCCGGCATCGAGGTGCCGCTGCGCCCGTTCTTCGGCAGCATGGGGGTCGCCCCGCCGCCCGCCTTTGGCCGCTATGACAGCGCACCGCCGACGATCAACGGCGGCAATATGGACGACAAGGCGCTGGTCGCCGGCACCATTTTGTTCCTGCCGGTCCATGCCAAAGGCGCGCTGTTCCAGGCCGGCGACGGCCATGCCGCGCAGGGCAATGGCGAGGTCGACATCACCGCGCTGGAAACCTCGCTGACCGGTACCTTCCAGTTCATCCTGCACAAGAAGGGCAGCGACACGCAGCTGCCCTATCCGCGCGCCGAGACGCCCGACGCGTTCATCGCGATGGGCTTCGACGACGACCTCAGCAACGCGACGCGCAAGGCGCTGCGCAACATGATCGACTTTCTCGTCGCGGCGAAGGGCATGACGCGCGACGATGCCTATATGCTGGTCAGCGTCGCCGGCGATGTCGAGGTGACCGAGCTGGTCGACCGCAACAAGGGCGTCCATGTCGTGCTGCCCAAGCGGCTGTTCACGGCGAAGTAACGCCGCGGCCGCCCCGCCGTCACCCCAGCACCCACCGGCTCGGAGGCACGAAGCGCCGCGCCGCCCATGTCGAGGCGAGCGCGGCGGCGAAGGTCACGGCGACCGTCAGATAGTTGGACGTGCCGGTATAGTGGCGCACGAACGACAGCCACACGATGTGCGACAGATAGATGCCCATCGTGCACTGCGCGACCGGCTGGACGTTCCACCCCGCCGGCCATAGCCGCGCGCCCCACCAGGCGACCGCGCCGGTAACGATGACACCGACCGGATAGGTCAGGCTGACCCCCGGAAGGTTGGCGGCGGCGGCGAAGGCGAGCGCGACGAGCAGCAGCGCGGCGGCGATTGCGCGGCCATAAGCGAGGCGCGGCGCGAGCCCGATCGCGATGCCGGCGACAACCGCCGGCGCGGCATGCATCCATTGCACCAGCGGCGGCGTCCAGCCGGCGGAGAGCGGCCGCCACCATGCGACCGTGCCAAACAGCGCCGATGCCACAAGCAGCGCCGCCCAGAACAACAAGGCAGGCGCGACCCGCGTCTTGATCGCGTTGAGCACCACCAGCACGCCGAACATGAACGGCAGGAACCACAGATGCGGGGTCGACCCCTCGAGTATCGCGAGCACGACGTTGCCGTGCGGCACGAACGGATAGCCGCGCAGCACTTTCAACGTGCCGTAGAAGGCCAGCCAGAACAGCCACGGCACGATCAGCGCGCGCGACAGCGCCGCGATCGACCGCACCCGCACGGCATTGAAACTGAGGTCGACGAACGGCGAGATGATCAGGAAGGCGATCAATCCGGCATAGGCAAGGTCATGAAAAGGCGCGTCGTCGTGAAACGCGACGATGCCGAAACAGGCGATGATGCGCAGCAACTCGATCGCCTGGTTGCGCGGACGTTTCACGCCTGGTCCTGGCGACGCCAGCGTTTCGGTCATCGTCATCTTCCGCCCTACCAGCGCAGCGACATGCACGACAGGCCGGCGTCGATCCGCGCGACATGGGTCGTGTCGAGCAACACCGGATCGTAACCCAGCGTCGCCAGCCGATCGGCGATGCGCGGGTGGTGCGCCGGGAGCAGCAGCGTGTCGTTGATGCGCAGCGCGTTCGCCGCAGCCGCTTCTTCGGGGTCGAGCACGATCTGGCGATAGCGCGCGAACAGCCCGCTCGCCGCGCCCTCGTCGGTGGTGAGGATCGTCTCCTCGTCGATCAGGCTGGCGATCGTCTTGAGGTGCAGCGCGCCGCGCGGCGGGGTGACGATCTCGGCGCGCTTGCCGAGCCGCGCCAGCGCCGTGGTCAGCGCGACCGCCCCCGCCGCATCGGTGCGCGCCGACAGGCCGATCATCACCGCATCGGGCGTGACCATCACGTCGCCGCCATCGGCATGGCCTTCGCTCAGGACCTGCACATCGGCAAAATGCCGTTCGAGCGCGGGCCGCAGCAGCGCAGCCTCGGCGGCGCGGCTTTCGGCACCCGGCCGCAGCAGGATTGCGCCCTCGGCAAAGACCAGCGCCGGGTCCTCGACGAACAAGGCATCGGGATGATCCTCCAGCGGATCGAGGATCGTCAGGTCGAGCCCGCACGCCGCCAGCGCCCGGGCATAGCCGTCATGCTCGCGCGCCACCGCGGCAAAGTCCGGTGCCGGCCCGTCATGCGCGCGCAGGCCATCGACCACCGAGCGCCCCGGCGCCCGCACGATCGCATGGGTGAAGTCGAAACAGCGCATCAGAACCGCGTTGTGGCGGGCATGGCGCACGGGCGCAAGCGCCGCGCGTTCCCTGTCGCTGTGCCCTCAGACCGCCGTGTCGGGCTTGGTCGACCGGGCAGCCGCGGCATTGCTGTGGGTGATCGCCACCCGCGTGCCCGGATTGAGCCCGGTCACCGTCACTGTCGCATCGAGCTGCTTCGCCAGCGCCTCGACGATGCCGGTGCCGAGCCCCGGCTTGGCATCGGCCGGATCGCTCGGCATGCCGGCGCCATTGTCCTCGACCGTCAAGCGCCAGCCGGTCGGGCGCGACCAATATTCGACGGTGATCCCGCCGGTACAGCCGGGCTCCTGAAAGGCGTGCTTGAGCGCGTTGATGACGAGTTCGGTGACGATCAGCCCCAGTGACCGACACCTCGCACGGCGCGACGCTATCGTCGACGATCGCCTCGAGCGAAAGCGCGTCATGGTCGAAGATCATCGAGGCGCCGATGCTCTCGCACAGATCGGTGAAATAGGGCCGCAGCGCGACCGAGCCGGCCTGGGTCGCGGCAAGCTGGCGCTGCAAGGTCGCGATCGACATGACGCGGTGGTGCGCATCGCTGATCTGCGCACGCGCCTCGTCGGACTGCACCTTGCGCGCGCTTTGCATCAGCACGCTGGCGATGATCTGCAGGCTGTTGGCGACGCGGTGCTGCAATTCCTGCATCAGCACCTGCTTTTCGCGGATCACATCGTCCTTCTGCTTTTCGATCCGGCGCGCGTCGGTGACGTCCTGGATGGCGACGGCGACCCGCGCATCGGCGCCGACATAGTCGAGCAGATGCGCGTTGACGACCAGCTGGCGTGTGTCATGGCCGAGCCGCACCAGATCCATGTCATAGGCCGTGACCGCCGCGTCCCCCGCCACGGTGGCGCGCAACAGCGCGCGCAACTGCCGCCCGCCCCACTCGCCCGCGCCGAGCTCGGGCAAGGTCGCGCCGGCGACGGCGCCCGGCGCGAGATCGAACGCCGCGCAAAAGGAGCTGCTCGCGGCGCGCACGACGAGCTCTTCATCGAGCAGCAACAACGGCGTGGCCGACGACATGACCAGTGCCAGGCCGAGGCTGGTCTCGGCGGAATGTACGATGGGCGTATGAAATTCCATGGCCGTAGCCCCAGGGCCGGAGACTCGCGCGGCGAAAGCCTTTCCCGGTAGCATCGCTTCGCAGACAGCGCCTTTGCGGGGTCGCGCCGCTGGTGCTTTAACACGGGTTAACACGACCGGCGCGTGCTGCCTAACTTTATCGCTGCCGTCGTTCATCCTCGCGATGCACGATAGGGCATGGCCGTGATTCCGCGGCTTGCCCAATGTTCCTTTTTTGTTCTAGATCGCCTTTCACGCCGCGCGCGGCGATTCGGACGGAAACGGAGCAACCCGCATGGAGCATGACCTGCCGCTGCGTGCCGCGGCGCGCGCGATCTACGACGCCTGTTACCCGAGCGACGACTGGGCGCCGTTCGGCTTCGACGAGGCGGAGCGTTACAGGACCGTGCACTACCGCCAGGCGGTCGGCGCGGCACAGCATGTCCGCGTCGTTCTGGGCAGCCATGGCGAGCAGGCGTCGTTGCTGTGAGGGGTGGTGTGATGCGCCGCGGCGACCGGGCGGGAACCGACTTATCCACCGAAATCTCGTCTATGATGGTTGCTCGCGGCGGAACCTCGCCCACATGCTGGCGTTAAGGGTGCTCGGTTACAAACGGGGGAATGTTCATGCCGTCACAGGAAGCGTTCGTGTGGAGCGGCCGGACCCAGGCCGGCATCGCGCTGTTCGCGCTGTCGCTGCTATGGCTGGCGGTGGTCGCGCCCAATGAGGTGGCGATTTCCTGCGCGATCGGCGGCGGCGCGTCGCTGGCGCTCTATGGCATCGGCGGCGGTCGCGCGCCCTTCCTCATCCTCGCGTTGCTGGCACTGGTGACGCTGGCCTGCGCCGCCTTTGCGGCCTACGCGCTGCACCGCTACAATCTGCTGCCCGTCGCGCTCGGCGAGACGGCATCGATCGCGCTGATCCGCCCGCGCTTCGGCGCGCGCGATTATGACGACGACAGCGTCATCCGCGGGCGGGTGTCGGCGCTGCGATAAGGGCGAAAGCCGGCGTACGACGAACCGGCGGCGTCCGGCCGGCGCGCCCGCGCCATCCTAAAAAATGCAGGTTGAGCGCCACCGGCACGACATCGTTGTTCACATCGCCCGACAGCCGGTGGAGATGCTGGTTGAGATAACCCAGCTCGACATCGGCATGGCCCGACACGCGCAGCGACACGCCGGCAAAGACGCGCAGCTGGTCGAAGGTCTGGCGCGTCGCGTCGCTATGGTTGAGCGCGATCAGCGGCTCGGCCCACAGCACGGCGGACAGCGGCGATCCCTTGATCGGCGCGACGAGGCGAAGCTGCTCGCGAAAGCGTCACGCCAGCCGGTCGTTGCCGACGATGAAGCGCTGCTCGAGCCGGGTCCGCGTCGTGACCGTGACGGGGCCGATCTTGCCGACGGTCCAGGTGAGCTGCTCGACCAGCTGGTCCTCGATGCCGTCGCGTCGCCCGTCATTATCGGTGATCAGATGGCCCGAACTGACCGCGACCGTCAGCCGCGACGACAGCGCGCGCGCCAGTTGCAGCCGCCAGCGATACTGGTTGGCCCGCCCCGCCGCGCGCGGCAGGCGCGCCAGCGTCTCCACCGTTCCCGCCCATTTGCCGCCCAGCCCGACCGTGACCGACAGCGTCGGCCACGGCTGGAGCGGACCATCCGCCCAGGCCGGCGCGGCGAGCAGAAGGCACGGGGCGGACCGGAGGGCGAGACGGCGCACGCGCGTGCCATAGCCGATCTTGCGGCCGGGGAGGATGGCGTGATTGGTGGGGGCGGTGGTGACGCGGCGCGGACGGGCAAGCCGTTTATATTGCAAATCCGCCTGCGCCGACGCTCGTGAGGAGTTGGCGGTCCGCACCTTTTCGACGCCGTAGCGCACATTCCGGAGACGTGGCATTCTCCCGAAAATGAATTCAGCACCGATGACGATGACTTCGGCTGGCTGCTCGGTCGCCTGCAAACGCCTGATTTCACCGGGCGGAACGGGATGTGGGTGCAATGGCAGGATGTCGTGGATTTCGCGGCCTCGCTGTCACGCCTTCCGATCGACGCCACACATCCGGTAACCTGCGACTGGGGCTTCTGCGAGGGCGGGCAATATACAGCGATCACAAAGCTGAGCGTCGCCGCCGCCGGCGCGACGGGCGCCTTGACCGCGGACGCAACCCTGGCGAATTATTA
>JBBRSN010000092.1:0-16628 GCA_038245375.1 Sphingomonadales bacterium
CTTCGATGACTATGATCATATCGTCTCGACATGTTGCGACGCATGGAATTTCTTTGCCAACGACACCGCCCGCGTCGCTTCCATAACAACCCGAAGCTGGGCACAGGTCGATCTTTAAGGCCGTTGGTATGACTTGTGAGATGCGGTATTAGCCGACGCTCCGCTGGATCGGGAAACCAAGGGAGCGGGGGAGGAAGCCCTTATCGCCCGAACCATCAGCGGCGGCTCGTCGCCTGATCCACCTTGGGCTTGTCAGGACGCGACCTGGCAACGCTGCATGAACGCGTTCCACGTCGCGCGTGACGCGCCGTTCATCGCAACGGCCATCGTATAGCCGGTGGTAAAAAGCGACATCATGTCACTCTTGCCGACCGCCTTGATCTGCTTGTCGGTCTTCGACAGGCGAATCGTGAGATCCCAGCCTCGAGCGGGGTTCTTTTTCGCCTCGGCGGGTATGAACTGCGGATCACCCTTCCCGGTGGACAGCGCCATCATCGCCGCACCCTCTGGCATCACGGCCTGCGCATCGTCTCCAATGGGCGTCCCGCTCTTCAGGTCGATCAGCTTGGTAACACCCGTCTCGGTCACGATCACTTCGGTTGGAGCGCATTCGAACCTGTAGGAAAGGGCTTCGCCCGCGCCAAAGGTCAGCACCGCGCCACGACCGGCCGTGGGTGGCTGAACTTGCCAGTCAGCGGCTTCTGCGCTCGCCGGCATCGCGAGCACGATGGCGATCGCAAGAATTCGCAGCTGCGTCATGGCCTTGGCTCCCAAGGAATAGGCGATGCATCCATCCGATAAGACAATGCATTCCTCGGTCAAGCATCTGCCGCTTCACGGGCGCGGCCAGTGCGCCGCGCCAGCCCTCGTCACGCCGCCCGCGTCTCCAGCGCGTGCGCCGCTTCGTCCATCAGCGTGGCGATGATCTCGGCGACCGGCTCTTCCTTCGTCACCATGCCGACCGACTGGCCGGCCATCAGGCTGCCATGCTCGACATCGCCGTCGATCACCGCGCGGCGCAGCGCACCGGCCCAGTAATGCTCGATCTGCAGCTGGGCTTCCATCATCTCGACCTTGCCCTCGTCGAGCAGTTGCGCGACTTCGCGCTGCTTGGCGGTAAACAGCTCGCTCGATGCGTTCTTGAGCGCGCGCACCGGGATGACGGGCAGGCGCGGGTCGATCTGCACGCTGGCGATCGCGTCGCGCGCCGAGGCGCGGATGAACGCCTTCTTGAAATTGGCATGCGCGATGCTCTCGGTCGCGCAGACGAAGCGCGTGCCGAGCTGGACACCGGCCGCGCCCATGTCGAGATAGGCGGCGATCGCCTCGCCGCGGCCGATGCCGCCGGCGACGAACACCGGCACCTGCTCGGCGACCGCAGGCAAAATCTCCTGCGCCAACACACTGGTCGAGACCGGGCCGATATGCCCGCCGGCCTCCATGCCCTCGACGACCAGCGCATCGACGCCCGAGCGGATCAGCTTCTTGGCCAGCGACAGCGCCGGGGCGAAACAGATCAGCTTGGCGCCATTGGCCTTGATTGCGTCGATCGATCCGGTCCGCGGCAGCCCGCCGGCGAGCACGACATGCGTCACGCCGTGCCTGTTGCAGACCTCGATCAGGTCGAACAGGCCGGGGTGCATGGTGATCAGGTTCACACCGAATGGCTTGGTCGTAAGCGCCTTGGTCGCGGCAATCTCGGCGTCGAGCAGTTCGGGCGTCATCGCGCCGCACGCGATCAGCCCGAAGCCGCCGGCATTGGACATCGCCGAGACGAGATGGCGCTCCGACACCCACGACATCGCGCCGCACAGGATCGCGACCTCCGATCCGAGGAAAGCGGCGCCGCGCGCCATACGACGCTGAAGGCGCTCGGCGCCGATCGAGGAGGCGGTTGAAGCAGTGAGCGGATCGGTCATCGCGGCCTCATGCCCGTACGAGGCGCCTCGTGCAATCGTCGCTTCTTCCCCTCTCCCTTTGGGAGCATTGGGTCGATTGTGCCCCCGGCACAATCTGAACAGCGCGGGGCGCTGTTCACCCAATGCTGGGCAAGCTGCGCAGCAGCGCGGCGTTAGGGCAGGGTCGGTGACGTTTGCGAGGTTCTGCCCTCACCCTTCCGCGCCTTCGGCGCTCCCTCCCTCTCCCACAGGGAGAGGGAATTCGACTCAGGCCGCGACTTCCTCCGCATCGAGCCCATAGGCGGTGTGCAGCACGCGCACCGCGAGCTCGGTATAATCCTCCTCGATCAGCACGCTGACCTTGATCTCGCTGGTAGTGATCGCCTGGACGTTGATGCCGCGATCGCCGAGCGTCTTGAACATCAGCGCGGCGACGCCGGCATGGCTGCGCATGCCGACGCCGACGACCGAGATCTTGGCGACCCGGCTGTCATGGATCAGCTCGCTGTAGCCGATCGTTTCCTTGCCCGACCCCAACACCTCGAGGCTTCGCGCCAGGTCGGCGGCGGGGACGGTGAAGGTCACGTCGGTCGAGCCAGTCGAATGCGCGATGTTCTGAACGATCATGTCGACGTTGATCGCGGCGTCGGCGAGCGGGGTGAAGATCGACGCCACCGCACCGGGTCGGTCCGGCACGTTGGTCAGCGTGATCTTGGCCTCATTCTTGTCGTGCGCGATGCCGGTAATGAGCTGGCGTTCCATGTCGTCGATTTCCTCCTCGCCCACGATCATCGTCCCGGGCAGTGTGTCCGCCGCGTCGCTGTCGATGAAACTCGACAGCACCTGGACGCGGACCTTTTCCTTCATCGCCAGCCCGACCGAACGGGTCTGCAGCACCTTGGCGCCGACGCTCGCCAGTTCGAGCATCTCTTCGTACGTGACCTTTTTGAGCTTGCGCGCCCGCGGCACGATGCGCGGGTCGGTGGTATAGACGCCGTCGACATCGGTATAGATGTCGCAACGATCGGCCTTCATCGCCGCCGCGATCGCCACCGCCGAGGTGTCGGAGCCGCCGCGGCCCAGCGTCGTGACGCGATCGCCGTCGGCGACACCCTGGAAACCCGGGATCACCGCTACCTCGCCGCTCGCCAGCGCGGCGTCGAGCGCGGCGGTGTCGATGTCCTCGATCCGCGCCGAGGCATGGGTCGAGCTGGTCGCGATCGGCAGCTGCCAGCCCATCCAGCTGCGCGCCTTCACGCCCGCCGCCTGCAGCGCGATCGCCAGCAGCCCCGAGGTGATCTGCTCCCCGGCCGAGACGACCACGTCATATTCGCGCGGATCGTAGAGCGACGAGGCCTCGCGGCAGAAACCGACCAGCCGATCGGTCTCGCCGGCCATCGCCGAGACGACAACGGCGACCTGGTTGCCGGCCTCGACCTCGCGCTTGACGCGCGCGGCAACGCTGCGGATGCGCTCGATCCCGGCCATCGACGTGCCGCCGAACTTCATCACGATACGTGCCATGGCCGCTGTGGCGCCCCCTGTTGCGAAGAGCGCGCCTGATAGAAACGCGCTCCCGCGATGGCAAGCGCGCGGCGCGCTGTCGTGGGCCAAGCAAATCTTTCGATGCGTCAACCGCGACGCCGGCGACACATTCCCCTTGGGCACCGCGTGGGCGGTTGCTAGGGTTGCGGGCGACCGCCCTCACCCGTCATGCCGGACTTGTTCCGGCATCCACCGTCCCGCAAACTCACCGATTGTTTAGAACGCGGCACAGTGGACCCCGGAACAAGTCCGGGGTGACGAAAAGGGGTGGATCGGCCGAAAGCGACCACAGGACACCACCATGCAGACCACCGCCCCCTTGACGATCGACCCGAACGAAGCCGCGCATTTTGGCGCGATGGCGGCGGAATGGTGGGACCCCAAGGGCAGCTCGGCGATGCTGCACAAGCTCAACCCGGCGCGGCTCGGCTATCTGCGCGAGCGGATCGACGCGCACTGGCATGGCGACGGCGCGAGCTTCACGCCGCTGGCGGGCCGGCGCGCGCTCGATGTCGGGTGTGGCGCGGGCCTGTTGTGCGAACCGCTCGCGCGGCTCGGCGCGGCAGTGACGGGGGTCGACGCGGCGGCCGAGAATATCGCCGCGGCGCAGGCCCACGCCGCGCTGTCCGAGTTGCAGATCGACTATCGCGCCGGCGGGATCGAGGCACTGGCCGGCGAGACCTTCGACCTTGTCACCAGCCTGGAGGTGATTGAGCATGTCGCGAACCCGGCAACATTCATCGCCGGGCTCGCCGCCGCGCTGGCACCCTGCGGCCTGCTGATCCTCTCGACCCCCAACCGCACCGCGCTGTCGCGGCTCGCGCTGATCACGATCGGCGAAGGCACCGGCCGCATCCCGCGTGGCACGCACGACTGGCAGAAGTTCCTGCGCCCCGATGAGCTGACCGAGTTGCTCGAGGCCGCCGGGCTGAAGGTCACCGACACGCGCGGCCTGTCGCTCTCTCCGGCGCGCGGCTTCGTCATGTCGGACGACATGACGCTCGATTATTTCGTGACAGCGGTGAAGGCGTAACGCGGGCCGACGGGCGGCTCACCGCGAAGCCTTGTCTCCGGCCCGCACGACAGTCGTCGCCTCGCGCCACGTGCCGGGCGCCACCCCGTCGAGCGTCCAGTCGCCGATCCGCCAGCGCACCAGCCGCAGCGTCGGGAGGCCGACCGCCGCCGTCATGCGGCGCACCTGGCGGTTGCGGCCTTCGCGGATCGTCAGCCGCAGCCAGCAATCGGGCACGGTCTTGCGGAAACGCACCGGCGGATCGCGTGGCCACAGCGCGGGCGGGTCGATCCGCTCGACCTCGGCGGGTAAGGTCATGCCGTCCTTCAGCCGCACCCCGCGCCGCAGCGGGTCGAGCTGTTCGGCGCCCGGATCGCCCTCGACCTGGACGAGATAGGTTTTCGGCATCTTGAATTTCGGATCGGCAATCCGCGCCTGCAGCCGGCCGTCATCGGTCAGCAGCAGCAGCCCCTCGCTGTCGAGGTCGAGCCGCCCGGCGGGGTAGACGCCCGGCAGGTCGATGAACCCCGACAGCGTCGGCCGCGCCGATCCCGTGCCGGCATCGGTGAACTGGCAGAGCACACCATAGGGCTTGTTGAACAGGATCAACCGCGACATCACGCCTCCCTGCGCCTTGCGCCGGCCTTGTGCGCTGCGCGGACGTGAAATTGCAAACCGGAGGAACCGCGAACATCGCTTCCTGATCGGCGCTGCGGAGCGTACAGATCGCTTTTGCTGCCCCCGTTATCAGCGAAGGCGGACCCCATGATGACCGACCGGATCGCCTGCGCGGCGTTACGCGCGAAGATCATGCATGCCGAGGCCGCTGCGGCGCTGATCGGCGATGGCGAGACGATCGGGATGAGCGGCTTCACCGGCTCGGGTTATCCCAAGGCGGTGCCGATTGCGCTGGCGGGGCAGGTCGAGGCTGAACATGCCGCCGGCCGCCCGTTCCGGATCCGCGTCTGGACCGGCGCCTCGACCGGCCCCGAGCTCGACGGCGCGCTCGCCAGGGCCGACGGCATCGAGTTTCGGCTGCCGTACAATTCCGACCCGATCGCGCGCGAGAAGATCAATCGCGGCGAAATGGAATATTTCGACATGCATCTCAGCCAGGTCGCGCCGATGGCGTGGCAGGGTTTTCTCGGGCCGCTCGACGTCGCGCTGATCGAAGTGACCGGGATCCGCGCCGACGGCTCGCTTATCCCCTCCTCCTCGGTCGGCAACAACAAGACCTGGCTCGACCGCGCCGACAAGGTGATTCTCGAGGTCAATCGCTGGCAGAACCCCGCGCTGGAGGGGATGCACGACATTTATTACGGCACGCGGCTGCCGCCCGATCGCGCGCCGATCCCGCTGGTGCGCGCCGACGACCGCATCGGCACGCCCTATCTCGCCTGCGACCCCGCCAAGATCGTCGCGATCGTCGAGACCGACGCGCCCGATCGCAACCTGCCCTTCAGCGCCCCGGACGAGGCGGCGCAGGCGATCGCCTATCATCTGCTCGACTTCCTCGCGCATGAAGTGGCGCGCGGGCGCCTGCCCGAATCGCTGCTGCCGATCCAGTCGGGGGTCGGCAACATCGCCAATGCGGTGCTGACCGGGCTGGTCGGCAGCCGCTTCTCCAACCTGACCGCCTATACCGAGGTCATCCAGGACGGGATGCTCGACCTGCTCGACAGCGGCAAGCTGCGCATGGCCTCGGCCACCGCCTTCTCGCTCAGCCCCGAGGCGGCGGCGCGGATCAACGCCGACATGGGCCGCTACCGCGACCGCATGATCCTGCGCCCGCAGGAGATCAGCAACCACCCCGAACTGATCCGCCGGCTCGGCTGCATCGCGATGAACGGGCTGATCGAGGCCGATATCTATGGCAACGTCAATTCGACCCACATCATGGGATCGCGCATCCAGAACGGCATCGGCGGCTCGGGCGACTTCGCGCGCAACGCCTATGTCTCGATCTTCATGACGCCCTCGACCGCAAAGGGCGGCAAAATCTCGGCAATCGTCCCGCAGGCGAGCCATGTCGACCATATCACGCAGGACGTACAGGTCATCGTCACCGAACAGGGCCTCGCCGATCTGCGTGGGCTGAGCCCCAAGCAGCGCGCCACGCTGATCATCGAGCGCTGCGCGCATCCCTCCTACCGCCCGATGCTGGCGGACTATTATGCCCGGGCGCGGGTCGGCGCCTATGGCCAGCAATCGCCCTCGCTGCCTGGCGAAGCGCTGTCGTGGCACCAGCGCTTCATCGATACGGGAAGCATGGCGCTGGCCTGATCGCTCCGAGCCGAGCGCCTGCCGCGGCTTGTGCTCTTTGTGCTCATCACCCATGATCCGGTCGGTACGCCACGAAACAGCGGCGGCGGGGGGGAGGACAGATGGCGGTCGATGACATCGCGCGGATCGCGGCGGACCCGCGCTACCAGGTGCTGCTGCGCCGGCGCGGGCGGTTCGCCTGGCTGCTCACCGCCATCATGCTCGCCGCCTATTTCGGCTTCATCCTGCTGATCGCCTTCGACAAGGCGTTCCTCGCCCAGCCGATCGCCGGCGGGGTGACCTCGCTCGGGATCGTCATCGGCTTCGGCATCATCCTGCTCGCGATCGTGCTGACCGGGCTCTATGTCCACCGCGCCAATACCGAGTTCGACGCGCTGATGGCCGATCTCGTCGCGGGCGACGCCGCATGAGCGGCAAGCCCTGGCGTCTCGCGCCGATCGGCGCGTTGCTCGCCGCCGCGCCCGCCCTCGCCCATCCCACCGGCGTCAGCGTGCAGCAACCGACCAACTGGACCGCGATCGCGATGTTCGCCGCCTTCGCGGTGCTCACGCTCGGCATCACGCGCTGGGCGGCGCGGCGCACGCGGACGGCGGCGCACTTCTACAATGCCGGCGGCAGCATCACCGGCTTCCAGAACGGGCTCGCCATTGCTGGCGACTATATGTCGGCGGCGTCGTTCCTCGGCATTTCGGCGCAGATCTTCAAGGATGGCTATGACGGGCTGATCTACGCGATCGGCTTTCTCGTCGGCTGGCCGATCATCATGTTCCTGATGGCCGAGCGGCTGCGCAATCTCGGCCGTTTCACCTTTGCCGACGTCGCCTCGTTCCGCTTCGCCCAGCCGCCGGTGCGGTTGTTCGCCGCGCTGAGCACGCTGGTCGTGGTATTGTTCTACCTCACCGCGCAGATGGTCGGCGCGGGCCAGCTGATCAAATTGCTGTTCGGGCTGCGCTACGAATATGCCGTGGTGATCGTCGGCGTGCTGATGACGCTGTACGTGCTGTTCGGCGGGATGACCGCGACGACCTGGGTGCAGATCATCAAGGCGGTGCTGCTGCTGGGCAGCGCGACCTTCATGGCGGTGATGGTGATGGCGCAGTTCGGCTTCTCGCCCGAGGCGCTGTTCGCGCGCGCCGTGCAGGTGAAGACCGATCTCGCGGCGGCGGGCGGCGCTTCGACAGCGGATGCGGCAAAGGCCGGTCACTCGATCATGGGGCCGGGCAATTTCATCAAGGACCCGATCTCGGCGATCTCGTTCGGCATGGCGCTGATGTTCGGTACCGCCGGGCTGCCGCACATATTGATGCGCTTCTTCACCGTGCCCGACATGCACCAGGCGCGGCGCTCGGTGCTGTGGGCGACGGGGTGGATCGGTTATTTCTACCTGCTGACCTTCATCATCGGCTTCGGCGCGATCGTGCTGGTGGCGACCGACAGCCATTATGTCGATGGTGCCGGGACGCTGCTCGGCGGCGGCAACATGGCGGCGATCCATCTCGCGCATGCGGTCGGCGGCAATGTCTTTCTCGGCTTCATTTCGGCGGTCGCCTTTGCCACGATCCTCGCGGTGGTCGCCGGACTGACGCTGTCGGGGGCGTCGGCGGTGTCGCACGACCTTTATGCGACGGTGCTGCGCCACGGCGCGGCGGATTCGGCGGCCGAGCTGCGCGTGTCGCGCTTGACGGTGCTGGTGCTGGCGGCGATCGCGATACTGCTCGGTATCCTGTTCGAAAAGCAGAATGTCGCCTTCATGGTCAGCCTCGCCTTTGCCGTCGCGGCGTCGAGCAACTTCCCGGTGCTGCTGCTGTCGCTGCTGTGGAAGGGCGCGACGACGCGCGGCATTGTGGTTGGCGGGTGCCTGGGGCTCGCGCTGGCGCTGGTAATGACGGTGCTGTCGCCGGCGGTATGGGTGGCGATCCTCGGCTACAAGGTCGCGATCTTCCCCTGGTCGTCGCCGGCGATCTTCTCGATGCCGGCGGCGTTCGCGACGATCTGGCTGGTGTCGATGTTCGATCGCTCGGCGCGCGCCGGGGTCGACCGTGCGGGTTATCTGGCGCAGCGCGTGCGCGCCGAGACCGGCCTGGGGGCGATGCGCACCGGCGGGCATTGACCTGACACGGTGAAACCGCACCCCGTAAGGGCGGGATGCCGCAGCGCCGGGTGCTCCCTATATCCTGGCCATGACCGAACTCATCGTCTGGCATGACGGCGCCTGCCCGTTATGCGCACGTGAAATCGCGCTGATGCGGCGGCTCGACCGGCGCGGCGCGATCACCTTCGTCGATGCCAGCAGCGCCGCGCCGGCTGCGTGCCCGATCGACCGCACCGCGCTGCTCGCGCGCTTCCATGCCCGCGAGGACGGTCGCCTGCTGTCGGGCGCGGCGGCGTTCGCCGCGATGTGGCGGGCGATCCCGCTGCTCCGCCCGCTCGGCCTGCTCGCGCGGGTGCCCGCAGTGCTGTTCGTGATGGAGGCAATCTATCGCGGCTTCCTGCGTGTGCGGCCCGCGCTGCAACGCCGCGCCCGGCGGCTGGCGCGATGAGGCCGACGCCCGACCCCGTGCTGCCGGGGCAGCAAAGCGTGTGGGCCTATCCCCGCCCCGCCATCGCCGAGCGCTGCACCGCGCGAATCCGCATCGAGCATCGCGGCGTGGTCGTCGCCGACAGCGTCGCCGCGATCCGCACGCTCGAGACCAGCCATCCGCCGAGCTACTACATCCCACCGTCCGACATCGCGCCCGACGTGCTGCGCGAAGCGAGCGGATCGTCCTATTGCGAGTGGAAGGGCTGGGCGAGCTATTGGGACGTGGTGGTCGGCGATGTCGAGCTGCGCAAGGTCGCGTGGAGCTATGCCGAGCCGACGCGCGCCTTCGCGATGCTGCGCGACCATGTCGCCTTCTACGCCGCGCCGTTCGACCGCTGCAGCGTCGATGGCGAGACGGTGACGCCGCAGCCGGGCGGCTTCTATGGCGGCTGGATCACCGCCGATCTCGCCGGCCCCTTCAAGGGCGGACCCGGAAGCACCGGCTGGTGAGCGACGAGGATCGTCCGCGCGGCCGCGCCGTGCCGAGCGGGCGGCTGGCGCGCTTCGGCCAGTTCGGGCGGATCGCCGGCGGCGTCGCGGGCGGGATGGTCGCCGAGGCCGGGCGCCGGATCGTCGCGGGCGAGCGGCCGCGGCTGCGCGACATGATGCTGACGCCGGGCAATGTCGCGCGCGTCACCGAGCGGCTGTCGCACCTGCGCGGCGCGGCAATGAAGCTCGGCCAGATGATCTCGATGGATTCGGGCGATTTCCTCCCCGCCGAACTGAGCGAGATCATGGGCCGGCTGCGCGAGGATGCCCATCACATGCCCCCCGCGCAGCTCGAGCAAGTGCTGGTGCGCGAATGGGGTGCCGACTGGCGGACGCGACTGTCGGCGTTCGACGCCAGGCCGATCGCCGCCGCCTCGATCGGCCAGGTCCACCGCGCACGGGCCCGCGACGGACGCGAACTCGCGATCAAGGTGCAATATCCCGGCATCCGCGAAAGCATCGATGCCGATGTCGACAATGTCGCCGGCCTGTTGCGACTCTCGGGCCTGATGCCGCGGGAGATCGACATCGCGCCGTTGCTGGCGGAAGCCAAGCGGCAGCTGCGCGAAGAGGCCGATTATGCCCGCGAGGGCCAGCAGATGACGCGTTTCGGCGCGCTCGTCGCCGACACGCCCGGGCTGGTGGTGCCGGTGCTCGAGCCGGGGCTGACCACTGACAATATTCTCGCGATGAGCTTCGTCCCCGGGGTCCCGATCGAGCGTCTCGAAACAGCCCCGCAGGCGACACGAAACGCTGCAATCCAGACACTTGTCGCGCTGGTGCTGCGCGAGCTGTTCGACTTCGGCTGGATGCAGACCGACCCGAATTTTGGCAATTTCCGTTACCAGCCCGAGACCGGGCGGCTGGTGCTGCTCGACTTCGGTGCCGTGCGGCAGATCAACCCGGCGACCAGCGAGAATTATCGTCGGTTGATCCGCGCAGGGCTGGCCGGCGACCGCGACGACGTGCGGACGGCGGCGCTGGCGGCGGGCTTCCTCGGCGCGGGTGTCGTCGGGCGCCACCGCGCGAAGATCGACGCGATGATCGACGTGATCGTGGGCGAACTGCAGCGCCCCGGGGCGTTCGACTTTGGCGACCGGGCGTTCGTCGGCGTGCTGCGCGAGCACGGCTTGGAGATCGCCGCCGATCGCGCGAGCTGGCATGTGCCGCCGGTCGACCTGCTGTTCGTCCAGCGCAAGATCAGCGGCACGGCCTTGCTGGCGGCGCGGTTGAAGGCGCAGGTCGATGTGCGGTCGATGCTCGCCCTGCTTTAGGCGACCGCCAGCGCCTGCTCGCCCAATGCTGCCGCCAGCGCCGTGCCCGACAGCCAGGCGCTCTCGACGCGCGGGCCGAGCAGCCAGTCGCCGCACGCGCCGATACCGAGCTGCGGGTTCCACAGCGCACCGTCGCCGAAGCCGGCCGACATCGCGTAGCGCCAGCGGTGCGCGGTCGATTCGATCGGCGGCGGCAGATCATAGCCGAGCGCCCGGGCCAGCGCGGCGAGCAACAACGGCTTCACCGCGGCCGGCTCGTCCTCGAGATGCTGCGCCGACCAGGTGCCGTTGCCCTGCACGACCCACGCCTCGACCACCCCGCGACCGGGCTTGGCGCTGTTGCGCGCCGCCCAGCCGATCACGCCGCGATCGCGCAGGATCGTCAGGTCGGTGGCGAGTGGCGCGGCAAAGGCGAACATCGCCGTCCAGCACGGTTGCGAGCGCGCCATCAGCGCGCTGCGCGCCATCGCGAGATCGATCGGGCCGAGCAACGCCGCCGCCTGCTCGGCGGGCACGGCGACGATTGCCGCATCGAACGGTTCGGGCGGCAGATGCTCGCCGATCAACCGCCAGCCGCGCCCGGCGCGCGCAATGCCCTGCACCATGATGCCGAAATGTGCGTCGTGGCGCGCCGCCATGTCGCGCACCACCGCATTCATCGCGGGGACGCCGACCCAGGCGTCATGGCCTGCGACCGGCCAGCGTTGGGCGAGGTCGCGCGCCGCCCAGTCCGCCACCACGGCCTGGAAAGCCGGGTCGCGCGCGGTGAAATATTGCGCGCCGTGATCGAAGCTGGCCTCGCCGATCGGGGTGGCGAGGCGCCGCGTCGACATGCGCCCGCCCGGGCCGCGCGCCTTGTCGAACAGCGTGACGGCGTGGCCCTGCGCGACCAGCGCATCGGCGCAGGCGAGCCCGGCCATGCCGGCGCCGACGATCGCGATGCGAAGGCGCCCGGCGACCGGCGTGGACGGCGCGGCGCTCATCGGCCGATCAGCGAAAGGACTTCCTTGCGGCTGGCGGCATCGTCGCGAAAACAGCCGAGCATGCGGCTGGTGACCATGCCGACGCCGGGCGTGCGCACGCCGCGCCCGGTCATGCAGCCATGCTGCGCGTCGATCACCACGGCGACGCCGCGTGGCGCGAGCTCGGCCCAGATGCAGTCGGCGACCTGCGCGGTCAGCCGCTCCTGCACCTGCAAGCGTCGCGCGAAGCCGTGCAGCACGCGCGCGAGCTTGGAAATGCCGACGACGCGGTCGCGCGGCAGATAGGCGATCGAGGCGGTGCCGGTGATCGGCGCGAGATGATGCTCGCAATGCGACTGGAAGGGGATGTCGCGCAGCACGACGATCTCGTCATAGCCGCCGACCTCCTCGAAGGTACGCGACAGGTGCGCGCCGGGGTCCTCCTGATAGCCGCTGCAATATTCCAGCCATGCCCGCGCCGCGCGCGCCGGCGTTTCGGCAAGGCCCTCGCGGTCGGGGTCGTCGCCGACGAAGCGCAGCAGCGCACGGAACGCCGCCTCGATTTCCGCCGGTACGGGCGGCTTGCCGCTCGCTACGGCTTGCAGTGCGGGGGCCATATAGTTCACGATGGTACCGTCTTTCCCAGGTGCCGTTTGCAATGAGCGCTCGCGAACGCGCGACGCCGCTCCTATCGTCGAAATCTGGGGGGACAGGGCCCAACCGCCAAGCAGCACGAAAGGGCACTCAAGGCGGCGCCCCGATCGGTCTAATGAGGACGTCGTCAATGTCACTGTCCAGCATGATCCAGTCGAGCACGATTGCCGCGGTGCTCAGCAACCCGCGCCTGGACGACAATCCGATCATCGACTGCAATGAAGCGTTCGTGCAGCTGACCGGCTATGATCGCGACGAGATTATCGGGCGCAACTGTCGCTTCCTGCGCGGCGCCGATACCGAAGACGCCCTGTCGGCGGAATTGCGCGAGGGGATCGCCGAGCACCGCCCGACGATGGTCGAGATCCTCAATTACAGGAAGGACGGCACCCGTTTCCGCAACGCCGTGCTGGTCGCGCCGATCTTCGGGGCGACGGGCGAGCTGGAATATTTTCTCGGCTCGCAGGTCGAGGTCGCCGGCGACGAAGCCGCGGCGGGCGACAACCGGCGCAAGGCCGCCGCCGAGCGAATCGCCTCACTGACGCCGCGCCAGCGCCAGATCGTCGTGCATATCGCGGCGGGCAAGCTCAACAAGCAGATCGCCTATGAACTGGACCTCAACGAACGCACGGTGAAGATGCACCGCTCGACCGTGATCCGCGTGCTGGGGCTGCGCACCACCGCCGATATTATCCGGCTGGCGATCGAGGCGGGGTATTGAGCACGGCGCTGCGTTTGGTGTTGATGACGGGCGCTTGAGGGCAGCGGCGGACGGCGCGTGATGTGCTGCGCCGGGGTGGGGGTGGCCTCTGTTCCTCTCTGTTATTCGACGTCGATTTTTTGCGCCGGGTTTGCGCGGCGGTTTCTCGAAAATAGCTTATGATTATCAGATAGATAATTGGCGCTTCCCTGTTCCTGGAAAACAAGAGGAAACAAGAGAATATCAAGAAGCGCAACAGAGGCGGAACAGGGGGCGTAACAGGAGCCCGCGCCGGCGGATTTTCCGCCAGGGTGGCTGTGCATTTCGATGCCGATCAACGATGCGAAAGAGCGGGCGCGCGCTGCGGGGCGGAGCGCGCCGGGGGTGCGGTATGGTCGGGTTGTGGGGGAAGTTGAATCGGGGCGAGTGGGGCTTCGCCGCCGTTCGCTGATCGACGGGCTTACGGCGACAAAATCAGGGAAAGCAGGAATCCGTCCGGCTTGCTCGAATGTTCGAAAGACCCAGTTCCGGCCATTCAGCGCCGCTCAGCTGCTATCAGAAATCGGCCGCTTGTTCATGTGAGTGGACCGGTCGTCCCTCCGCCTTTGCAGCGGAGCCGGAGTCCCGTCGAGTGATCGGCTGCGAGGGCGGAGCACCCGCCACCGCCCGCGACACCTTTCGCGCGACCTCCTCGAGCGTCGCAAGCAGTCTGTTCATCTGCGAGGCGGTGGAGAGGCAGTCGGGTCCGTATCTCGCGACGAGATACTCACGGTCGCGCGCGATTGCGCGGATGTGCGCCGAAGTCCGTTCGCGGAGCACCAATCCCTTTCCGGTCGCGCATTCGAGACGAGCTGTCAGATCGTGGCCCATCCTGCGGATCGCAGGCCAGGATGAACCCTGGAGCAGTAGATACGCCGAAAGGTTGAGCTCAATCGAGTGTATAGCTAGCAGCCGCATTGGACCGGCGCTGATCGGATCGCCGACCAAGATCGATCCCGAGGATCGATGGGCGGCGTCGCGATAGAAGTCGGCAAGCCGGTTCATATCATACGGCGAGGCGTGATCGCCCGGATAGCGGTCCGTTGTCATGTAGGAGGTCTACTCGCCGTTCAGTAAAAATCCCCTCAAACAGTCACGCCCAACGCTGGATCGTTGCTGCGACCCAGAGCCCGGTCGCTCACCGCGCGATCCCGGTTTCCCGGAAGCGGACGTCCGTTAATCCGATGTGATTGCGCGTTTCGGTGGAAAGAACACGGTCATCGTTTCACTGCCGCAACTTTTCACACCCCACATATGTTATGGCTTCACGCGAATGCTCCAAGGGTATCGAACGATGCCCGTTCTGACCCTCGCGACGTCCCGGCCATTGGCTTTCGCTCCGCGAGTCACCGGTTTTCCGAAGGCTGATCATGTCTGCCGAGAAACTTAGTCCCGAAGACGTAGCGTTGAGCCTGACCCTGGCTATCGTCACATCCTCGCCCGCGCCGCTGCTGCTGCTGGACGGTCAACTGACCATCATCGCGGCGAGCACATCATTCTGCTCGGTTTTCGGCGCCGACCCGGCGCAACTGAAGGGCCAGCCGCTCTACGCCTTGGACGGCGGCAAATGGGATAACCCCCAACTGCGATCCCTGATGAGCGCGACAATGTCGAGTGATGGAACGCCGGACGCCCACGACATCGACCTCCAGTTGACGCGGCGACCGGTTCGGCATCTGATCGTCCAGGCCAGGCGCCTGGAATATCTGGATCTGGAGCAGACGCGCATTCTCGTTGCCGTGTCGGATGTCACGGAGGCGCGAGCGGACGCGACGCTGAAGGAAGCGGCAGCCCGCGAAAATCGCGTCTTGTTGCAGGAGGTTCGCCACCGGGTCGCCAACAGTCTGCAGATCATCGCCAGCGTGCTGCTGCGCAATGCGCGAACGACCACGTCGGAAGAGACGCGCGGCCATCTCCAGAACGCCCACCATCGGGTGATGTCCGTGGCCGCGCTCGAACGGCTGTTGTCCACCTCCGAAGGCGGCGACATCGAAGTCCATACCTATTTCACCCGGCTTTGCGAAAGCATATCGGCGTCGATGATCGGCGATGTCGATCAGATATCATTGATCGTCGAAGGTGGAGATGGCGTGGTTGAAGCCAGGGTGTCGGTGAGCCTGGGCCTGATCGTCACAGAGCTGGTAATCAACGCGCTTAAGTACGCCTTTCCCGATGGACGGCCGGGAAAGATCATCGTCGATTATAATTTCCACGGGCCGAACTGGATCCTGTGCGTGCGCGACGATGGCGTCGGCATGCCGCTGACCGCGCCGATCCGCACAGGCTTGGGCACGAGCATCGTCGCAGCGCTGGCCGGACAGCTGCACGCGTCGGTCGAAATAACGTCCGAGCACCCAGGGACCCAGGTTTCCATCACGCATACCCGGATCGCCCTGGCGGACGATGAACCCGAAGCGGTGAGCGAGCCGCTCACGGCGGGGCGCCCGGCGTCCGGCGCGATAGGCAGCTGACGAACAGAGGAATGATCATGACCGCACCACAAGATGGCAAGACGACACAGACCCTTATGATTGTCGAGGACGAGGCGCTCGTGGCGACGCTCCTCCGTGACGAACTGCAGGACACGGGATACAAGGTCCTCAACCTGACGGACCGTCACGTCGAGGCGCTTGAAGTCGCCATGGCCGAAAAGCCGGATCTGGCGCTGGTCAACATCCGGCTCGCCGGGGGCGACGATGGTATCGAACTCGCCGAGCAACTGAAAACGCTGAGCATTCCAGTCCTGCTGATCAGCGGACAGGTCAGCCGGGCCAGCTCGGCCAACACCGTGGCGATCGGCTCAATGCCCAAGCCTTATGACGCAGCAGAGATGGTGCTGGCCGTGACCTACCTTCTCGCTCGCCTGAAGGGCGACGCCTCGCTGCCACGGCCAGCCCAACTCGAAGTGTTTGATGAATAGGGCTTTGATCTCGCGCCGGCTGCCTAAATGCGACATGCGCCAGCTTTTGGGAATCTTCGGCAACGAGGGCCGTGGCTTGATTTGGGCGCATTCCTGACCGTCCGGTTTTGCCAGACCGAACGGCAGCTTCGACCCAAAGCACGAAGCCGCTGCGCGGCAGTGGTGTTGGTGGTGAGGTAGCGCGGCGGCGCTGAGGTTTGGCCCTGCGGGGGCGGTAGCGGACGATGGAGTTCCTTCAACGAGAGGAACTCGACCATGGCGACTCAACCGA
>JBBRSN010000093.1:0-16495 GCA_038245375.1 Sphingomonadales bacterium
GATTTGCGCAGCATCGGGTCGAACGCGGTGATCAGCGCGGCTTGTGCGCTGACGTTGAGCGTCATGATCGTCGCAAGTTCCTTGGGTTCGATCGCCGGCACCGCACCTAGGCTGCCGAGCGTCGCCGCGTTGAGCACCATGATATCCAACGCCTGCCAGCGTTCGGTGACAGCACTGGCCAGGCGAGCGATGGCATCGGTTTGGGTCAGGTCGAGCGGCGCGATCGTCGCCGAGCCACCGGCGTTGAAGATCGCTTCTTCGACTTGCTCCAGCGCCGAAGCCGTACGGGCGGTGAGGACGACGTGCGCGCCGCGTGCGGCAAGCGCCAGGGCGGTAGCGGCGCCGATGCCGCGGCTGGCACCGGTGACGAGGGCGGTCTGGTTGGCAAGAGGCTTGTCGGTCATGGCGGCGCGCTTGCCCCAGCCGGGCTCCCGCGACAAGCCCGTTAGCGGACTCGTTCCGCCAGCAGCGCGAACTGGTCGACCGACGCGACGTCGTCCTGGTCGGTCAGTGTCGTCGGATAGTCGCCGGTGAAGCATGCGTCGCAATGGCTCGGGCGAATGTCGGCGCGCTTGGGTTCGCCGAGCGCCTTGTAGAGCCCGTCGATCGAAACGAAGGCAAGGCTGTCGGCCTGGATGAAGGCATTCATCTCTTCGACATTCTTCGTCGCGGCAAGCAGCTTGGCGCGTTCGGGTGTGTCGACGCCGTAAAAGCAGCTGTGCCGGGTCGGTGGTGAGGCGATTCGCATGTGCACCTCGGCGGCGCCAGCCTCACGCATCATCTGGACGATCTTGAGGCTGGTGGTGCCGCGCACGATCGAATCGTCGATCAGCACGACCCTCTGGCCCTTTATCAGCGCGCGATTCGCATTGTGCTTGAGCTTGACGCCCAAGTGACGAACCTTGTCGCCCGGCTGGATGAAGGTCCGGCCGACATAATGCGAGCGGATGATGCCGAGCTCGAACGGGATGCCCGATTGCTGGGCATAGCCGATCGCGGCGGGCGTGCCCGAATCGGGCACGGGGATGATGAGGTCCGCGTCGACCGGCGATTCGATCGCCAACTGCGCGCCGATCGCCTTGCGCACGGTGTAGACGCTGCGGTCTTCCGAGATCGAGTCGGGGCGTGAGAAATAGACATATTCGAAGATGCACGGCCGCGGGTTGACCGGCGCGAAGGGGCGGTGCGAGCTGATCTCGGTGCCCTTGACCATCACCAGTTCGCCCGGCTCGATCGAGCGGACGAAGGTCGCGCCGACCACATCGAGCGCGACGGTTTCCGAGGCGAAGATGATCGCATCGTCGAGCTTGCCCATCACCAGCGGGCGGATGCCGAGCGGATCGCGACAGGCGATCATACCCTCGGGCGTCATCACGATCAGTGAATAGGCGCCCTCGACCTGCTTCAATGCGTCGATGAACTTGTCGACCACGGTGCGGTAGTTCGACGTCGCAACGAGGTGGATGATCGTCTCGGTATCGGAGGTCGACTGGAAGATCGAGCCGCGCCTGACGAGATCACGCCGCAGTCGCATCGCGTTGGAAATATTGCCATTATGCGAGATGGCGAAGCCGCCCGAGGCGAGATCGGCATAGAGCGGCTGGACGTTGCGCAGCGCCGTTTCACCGGTCGTCGAATAGCGGACATGGCCGCACGCGACCGTGCCGCGCAGCGCCTGGATGATCTCGTCGCGATCGAAATTGCCGGCGACGTGGCCCATCGCACGATAGGTGTGGAATTCGGCGCCATCGAAACTGGTGATGCCGGCCGCCTCCTGTCCACGATGTTGCAAGGCATGGAGGCCCAACGCGACGAGCGCGGCTGCGCTGGTATTGCCGGATACGCCGAAAATCCCGCACTCTTCGCGCAGGTGATCGTCATCGAATGGGTGTGTCGTCAGCATGGCGCCCTTCAGGGGGGGGTAGCGTCGCGAGAGGCCTATAGAGCGACGCTTTGGGTTTGTCGCCTGTTTGTCATCAAGCTTCGCGTCATTCGTCGCGTTCGGCCAGTTTACCGTGTGAGGTGACGCGCGGGGATGGGCGCGCTACACGTCAAAATATGCCCGACACCCGCGAAACCGGCCTCACGCTCGACCCGAAATACGATGCGAGCGGCCTGATCACCGCCGTTGCCACAGATCGCACCAGCGGCGAGGTGCTGATGCTCGCACATATGAATGCCGAGGCGCTCGAACGCACCATCGCGACGGGCGAGGCGCATTTCTGGTCGCGCAGTCGTGGCCGGCTGTGGAGGAAGGGCGAGACGTCGGGCCATGTACTGCAGGTCGCCGAGATGCGAATCGATTGCGATCAGGACGCCGTGTGGCTGCTCGTCGATGCGCAGGGCCCCGCCTGCCACACCGGCGAGCGCAGCTGCTTCTATCGCCGAATCGATGGCGACGAGCTGGCAGCGGTAGTGTGAGGCGCGTCGGGCTGGTGATGCTGTTGGCATTGGCGGCGTGTTCGCGCGGCCCCGCGCCGGCCGAGAAGCGGACCGCGACGCCGGCAACCGGACTCGAAGCGGCCGCGATCCAGGCCGGCGTGATCCCCGATCCGGCCGACACCGACATCACCGGCCTTTATGCGCGCGATACCGACCGCGTCTGTATCGTGCCGGGTGCGACGGCGTATCGCATCGGTGTCTATGTCGATTATGGCGAGCAGCAGAATTGCGGCGGCTCGGGCACCGCCACGCGGGTTGGAGACACTGTCCATGTCCAGATGGATGGCGCCGAAGGCTGCAGCTTCGACACCCGCTTCGAAGGCGATCGCCTCGTCTTTCCGGGGCGAGTGCCGGACGCGTGCAAGAAGGTCTGCTCGCGGCGCGCCTCGATGGCGGCGCTCGATGTCGATCGGTTGAGCGAATCGGTATCCGAGGCGTCGACGCTGCGCGATGCCCATGGCAGGCTGCTGTGCGGCAATGGCGGCTAAGCTTGACGTTCACGTAAAGGGAAGCTAATCGGCCCGTCATGTCGAGCGTAGCCGCCTATGCCGCGATCGAGCGCCATCCCGATCGCGATCATTTCTCGATTTCCGACTTGTCCGCCGAGTTCGGGGTTACCGCGCGCGCGCTGCGCTTCTACGAGGACGAAGGGCTGATCGCGCCGGAGCGGCGCGGTACGGCGCGCATCTATTCGCACCGCGATCGCGCGCGACTGGCGTGGATCCTGCGCGGCAAGCGCGTCGGGTTCAGCCTTGGCGAGATTCGCGAGATGATCGACCTGTATGATCTCGGCGACGGACGGAAGAGCCAGCGCGCCGTGACGATCGAGCGCTGCCGGCACCGCATCGCCCTGCTCGAAACCCAGAAACACGATATCGATGCCGCGATCGGCGAACTCGACACGTTCGTCGCGCTGCTCGAACAGCTCCGCTGAAGGAAGTCACATGCCCCAGTACACGCCTCCCGTGCGCGACACGCGCTTCATCCTCGATCACGTCGTCGGCTTGGGCGCGCATGCCGATCTGCCCGGCTTCCAGAACGCGACGCCCGACGTGGTCGATGCGATCCTCGACGAAGGCGGCAAGTTCGTCGCCGAGATACTGTTTCCGCTCAATCACAGCGGTGACCAGGAAGGCTGCACGCGGCATGAGGACGGATCGGTAACGACGCCGGCCGGGTTCAAGGAAGCTTATGCACAGTTCGTCGAATCGGGCTGGGGGACGCTTTCGGCGCCCGAGGAATTCGGGGGGCAGGCCATGCCGCACGTCGTGTCGACCGCCTTCCAGGAATATATGATTTCGTCGAACATGGCGTTCGCCATGTATCCCGGGCTGACCCATGGCGCGATCGCCGCCTTGCTGGTCAAGGGCAGCCCGGAGCAACAAGCCAAATACGTTCCGAACATGGTGTCGGGCAAATGGGGCGGGACGATGAACCTGACCGAGCCGCAATGCGGCACCGACCTCGGGCTTATCCGCACACGCGCCGAGCCACAGGTCGACGGCAGCTATGCCATCACCGGGACCAAGATTTTCATATCCTCGGGCGAGCATGACCTGACCGAGAACATCATCCACCTCGTACTGGCCAAGACGCCGGGTGCGCCGGAAAGCTCAAAGGGCATTTCGCTGTTCGTCGTGCCCAAGTTCATGGTCAATGACGACGGCTCGCTCGGCGCGCGTAACGCGGTGTCGTGCGGCTCGATCGAGCACAAGATGGGTATCCACGCCAACTCGACCTGCGTGATGAACTATGACGGCGCCATAGGGTGGCTGGTCGGCGAGGAGATGAAAGGCCTCGCCGCGATGTTCATCATGATGAACGCGGCGCGCCTCGGCGTCGGCCTGCAGGGGCTCGCCGTTGCCGAGACCGCCTACCAGAACGCGGTGCAATACGCGCATGACCGCCGCCAGGGCCGCGCGCTGACCGGCGCCAAGGAACCGAACGAGAAGGCCGATCCGCTGTTCGTTCACCCCGATGTGCGCCGCATGCTGATGGACGGCAAGTCGCTGACCGAGGGGCTGCGCGCGCTGTGCCTGTGGGCTGCGCTGCAGGCCGATCTCGAACATGCCGCGCCGGGCGAGGAGGAGCGCCAACTCGCTGCCGACCTGATCGGGCTGCTCACCCCGGTGATCAAGGGCTATGGCACCGACAAGGGCTACGACGTTGCGACCAATGCGCAGCAGGTCTATGGCGGGCATGGCTACATCGCCGAATGGGGCATGGAGCAATATGTCCGCGATGCCCGTATTGCGATGATCTACGAAGGCACCAACGGCGTGCAGGCGATGGATCTGGTGGGTCGCAAGCTGGCGCAGAATGGCGGGCGGGCGGTGCAGGCGCTCTTCCGCATCATTGCCGAGGAAGTGGCTGCCGCCAAGGCCGACCCGGCGACGGCCGATTTCGCGGGCCGCCTCGAAAAGGCCAATGGCGAGCTCCAGACCGCCACCATGTGGTTCATGCAGAACGGCATGCAGAACCCCGACAATGTCGGCGCCGGCGCGCATAGCTATATGCACCTGATGGGCATCGTCGCGGTCGGCCTGATGTGGCTGCGGATGGCGGTCGCCGCAACGAAGCTCAAGGCGGCGGGCGAGGGGGATGCCGCTTTCCTCGACGCCAAGCTCGTCACCGCGCGCTATTTCGCGGAGCGGATCATGCCTGAGGCCGGTGCCCTGCGCCGCAAGATCGAGGGTGGTGCCGAGGCGCTGATGGCGCTGCCGCCCGAGATGTTCGTCGCCGCCTAACGGCCTTCGGGCAAAGGACGCGCGCCCGGTGTCGGCTCGGTGTTGGGACGGGCCGATGGCGACATCGTGGCGACAAGCGACGGCGGGGTCGCGCGCCGGGCGCCGGGCAGGCTCTCCAGCTTGAAAGCGTCGGCCTGTTGCGGGGTGACGGGCACCAGCACCTGAAGCTTCATGCACTGCGTCAGGTCGGCGCGGTGAAACTCGGCGCAGTTCCACAATGCCTTGTCGAAACCATGCGCCTTGTCGCGCAGATAGCTGAACGACATCGTCGCGACCTGCGCCTGCTGCAGCGGAAGCCCGGCCGGCACCTTGGTCCGGTCGGTCCAGCCCATCACCTTGCAATAAGGTCGGTCGCCGCAGGTTCGCGTGGCGATCGCGGCATAGGTTTCGGGTAGCATGTGCGGATCGAGCGACAGCAGAAAGCTGTTATTGTCGCCGCCGGCGATCGGCGACACCGAGGCGGTGACCGCGACTCCCTCGGCGGTCGCCGCGGCCGCCTCGGCGAGCGCGGCACCGGTCTTGTGCGCGTCGGAAAGCGGCGCGAGCGCGGCAATGACCGGCTCGTCCGACGAGACGGCATGGGCGAACGCCGGGGGCGTACCCCACCAGCCGGTCCAGCGGAAGAACAGATGGGTGCGGACCGCGACGATCTTGTCGAGGCTCGCCTGCCAATAAGGCACCACCCAGTCGGTGTGGTAGTGTGTCGCATAGCCGACCGGACGGAAGACCGCGCCGTTGAGGACCAGGCTCGCCAGTTTCCGCGCCTTGCCCCAGGCCGCATCGGTGAAGCGATGGCGGGCCATCGCACCGTCGCAGGTGAAACTGAACTGGCAACCCGTCGTTCGCTCAGAGCCCTGGAACACCACGCCGCAGATCGTCTTCGGAAAGGCCGGATGGCGCGCGCGATTGACGATCACCTGCGCCACGGCGCGCTCGCCGACCTCGTCGTCGCTTGCCTCATAGAGCATGGCGACGGCGAGGCAGTCGAGTGCCCGGGCACGCTGTTCGTCGCTGCCGCTGAACGTGAACGGTCGCGCGGCCGGGTTGAAGCCGTGGACGAAAGGAATCGACGCGTTATAGGCGCGCGCATCGTCCAGCGACATGTCCTCGAAAGCGACCGGCCCAACCGGCGGCAACTCTGCCTTGGGCACGACCCGGGCCGACACCGGACGATGATGGCGGACCGGCACGATCGGTGGTGCCTTGAGGACGACAATCGCCGGCGTGGCAATCGCTGCGACGGCGATGGTCACGAGCAGCACGCGCAGCGCGGCGCTTGGCGGGGTCGATGGTGTCGGCAAGAGGATAGGCGTCAGTTGCCGAACACGCGGCGCGGGCAGGGGGTCAAATCGGGCTCCTGGCGGACGAACCGCGCTCTCTAGCTGATCTTGCGCCGAAAGCGAACCCGTCTCGCCGAGTCTCGAAGTTGGACGCGTCGCCACGCTCCCAGGCGTGCGATGCAACCCGATTCATCGCTTGCCACCGTCCGAGTCGCCGGACGCGTGTCGGACGGTTGGCTCCCGACCATCTCCGTAGAATTCGATCGCTGCGAGGCCGGCGTCGGAACCGCCGGTCGCCGGAAGCGGGCGAGCGATGCCGGCGAATCCTGGGGTTCGACCTGCGTACGTCGCAGCGCATGGCGACGGCGCATTGTGACGACGTGCGCGGCATCGCGCCGGGCGCTGTGACGCGCCACGGCGGATCGGTATCGTCAACGGCGGATAAACGATGCGCCGGAAATTAGTTGGGCCAAGTACCTGTTGCCTCGCACAAATCCCACGCATCGGCGGCATGCAGATGGCATGCCCGGTCGCCGGTCGAGCAGACCGAATAGACTGCGCGGTAATGGGTGTAGCAGCTTTGCGGCGGGCCGACCGGCTTGCTGGCAGCGGTCAGGATCGTTGTCTTGTGCGATGTGGCGATCGCCGGAACGAGGTGCGCTGCCGGCAAAGACGCTGCCACCTCGGCGTTCGATCCGTGCCCGAAAACTACCGGCCAAAGCTGAAACAGCGCCAGACCCACGCACCCAAAAATCATCCATTTGCGCATCATTCACCCCCACGCCGTGCCCCCGCACGACGTGATGATGATATCGCAGTTCAAGCGACGGCGCGAGGTCAGCTTTCCGGCAGAAAGTCCGGCACCGAGAGGTAGCGCTCGCCGGTATCGTAGTTGAATCCGAGGACGCGCGAACCGGCCGGCAGCTCGGGAAGTTTCTGTGCGATCGCGGCGAGTGTCGCGCCCGAACTGATACCGACCAGCATGCCCTCCTCGCGCGCGGCGCGGCGTGCCATCTCCTTGGCGTTCCCGGCGTCGACCTTGATCGCGCCGTCGATCGCCTGGGTATGCAGATTGGCGGGAACGAAGCCCGCGCCGATCCCCTGGATCGGGTGGGGGCCCGGTTGTCCGCCCGAAATGACCGGCGATGCTTCGGGCTCGACGGCGTAAACCTTGAGCCCGGGCCAAGCCTTCTTGAGCACTTCGGCAACGCCGGTGATGTGCCCGCCCGTGCCGACGCCGGTGATGATCACGTCGATCGGCGCGTCGGCGAAATCCTTGAGGATCTCCTGCGCCGTCGTGCGCTGATGTACCTCGATATTGGCGGGGTTCTCGAACTGCTGCGGCATCCACGCGCCGGGTGTCTCGTCGACCAGCTGGAGCGCGCGCTCGATCGCGCCCTTCATGCCCTTTTCGCGCGGTGTGAGATCGAAGCTGGCACCATAGGCAAGCATCAGGCGGCGGCGCTCGATCGACATGCTCTCGGGCATGACCAGCACCAGCTTGTAGCCCTTGACCGCGGCCACCATCGCCAGACCGACGCCGGTATTGCCGCTGGTCGGCTCGATGATCGTCCCGCCGGGCTTGAGTTGGCCGTCGCGCTCGGCCGCCTCGATCATGGCCAGCGCGATACGATCCTTGATCGACCCGCCGGGATTGGCGCGCTCCGACTTGATCCACACTTCGGCGTCCGGAAACAGGCGTGCCACGCGGATATGGGGTGTGTTGCCGATCGTCTCGAGGATAGTGTTGGCCTTCATGACGCGGTCTCCGCTTGAGGGGGGTCGAAAGTCCGGGCGGCCCGGATGCCGGGAAAGAGATAGGTCCACAGGATCGTCACGACAATCGCCCCGCCACCGCCGATGAGTACGGCACCGATCGGGCCGAATGCCGCGGCCAGAAAACCGGACTCGGCCTCGCCGAGTTCATTGGACGCGGAAATGGTCAGTTGCGAGACGGCGCCGACACGGCCGCGCTTGTCGTCCGGGGTGTGGAGCTGGATCAGCGACTGCCGGATATAGACCGAGAACATGTCGGCGCCGCCGGCCACGGCCAGCGCCGCGATTCCGACCTCGAAGGCGATGCCAGGGACGATCAGGTGGGCGATGCCGAAGATGATCGTCGCGGTGCCATAGATCATGACGGCGCCCAGCATCTTCGGCCCGACATTGGTCTTCAATGGCCGTACGGAAAAGAACAGCGCGACCACCGAAGCGCCGGCGGCGGGCGCTGCCGCAAGCAGGCTCAGCCCCTGCGGGCCGACCTTGAAGATGTCGTGCGCGTAGATCGGCAGCAGGGCGCTGGTACCGGCGAGAAACACGGCGAACAGGTCGAGCGTGATCGTCCCGAAGACGAGCTTGTTCTGCCACACATAAGCCAGGCCATCGATGATCTGCCGCACCGGATGGGCGCTCGATCGCGGCGGCTGCGCGACCTTGCCGATCAGCATCATGCAAAGCAACGCCGAGCCAAACAGGCCGACCGCCAGCCAATAGGCTCCCGACGGGGCGTGCGCATAGGCGAAGCCGCCGATCGCCGGGCCGATGATCGTACCGACCTGCCACGAGATCGAACTCAGCGCGATTGCCGTCGGCAGCACCTCGCGCGGGACGAGATTGGGCGCCAGTGCCGAAAAGGCCGGACCGGCAAAGGCGCGAGCCAGGCCAAGCAGGACCGCGACGCCGAACAATACCGGCAGCGCGATCCACCCCTGGAATGTCGCGAGCGCGAGGATCAGCGCGCAGATCAGCTGCAGCGCCACGGTCGCCCGCGCGATCATGCGGCGGTCGAACCGGTCGGCGACCCAGCCGGTAATCGGTGTCGTCACGAACAGTGGCACGAACTGCAGCAGCCCGACCAGGCCGAGTTGCGCGGCCGCCGCGCTGGGGCTCATCGTCTGGCGGGCAATGGTATAGACCTGCCAGCCGATGACGATGATCATGCCGTTCTGCGCGACCGTCATGGCGAAACGCGCCGCCCAATAGGCGCGGAAATTGGCGATGCGGAACGGGTGGGTGTCGGGGAACATCACCCTTGCTTTAGACAGCGGACGGCGCGGCGGGCAATGACCTTTGCTTTGCACGGGCAAAGACTGACCATGCCGCGCTTGCTTATGTCGCGCCGCGAAGTGCGATCTACTGCGCTGCAAGATTGAAACCGGGCAGGGATCGGGCCTATAGGCGCGCTTCCTCCCCTACGGAAACGAGGTTTTCCCCTTGGCCAAAGCCCCTGCCAAACCCCGCGCCGCCGCGCCGGCGACGCCCAATCGCGAACGGCCGGCCGAGCCGCAACTCTACCAGGCGTCAAAGGCGGAACTGCTCGAATTCTATCGGCAGATGCTGCTGATCCGTCGCTTCGAAGAGAAAGCCGGGCAGCTTTACGGTCTCGGGCTGGTCGGTGGTTTCTGCCACCTCTATATCGGTCAGGAAGCCGTCGCGGTCGGGTTGCAGTCGGCCTTGTCCGAGAAGGACAGTGTGATCACCGGCTATCGCGATCACGGCCATATGCTGTTGTGCGGCATCCCGCCCAAGGACGTGATGGCCGAATTGACCGGTCGCGCCGCCGGAATCTCGCACGGCAAGGGTGGCTCGATGCATATGTTCAGCGTCGATCATAAATTTTATGGCGGTCATGGTATCGTCGGTGCGCAGGTGTCGCTGGGGACGGGGCTTGGTTTCGCCCACAAATATTCCGGCGATGGCGGGGTGTGCCTCGCCTATTTCGGCGATGGCGCGTCGAATCAGGGCCAGGTCTATGAGAGCTTCAACATGGCCGAGCTGTGGAAGCTGCCGGTCGTCTATGTCATCGAGAACAACCAGTACGCCATGGGCACGAGCGTCAACCGCTCTTCCGCCGAGGACCAGCTTTACCGTCGCGGAGAGAGCTTCCGCATTCCCGGCATCCAGATCGATGGCATGGACGTGCTCGCCGCGCGTGGTGCCGCCGAGGAGACGCTCGCCTGGGTGCGCGCCGGCAAGGGGCCGATCATCCTCGAGATGAAGACCTATCGCTATCGCGGCCATTCTATGTCCGACCCGGCGAAATATCGCAGCCGCGACGAGGTCCAGGCGGTGCGCGACAAGTCCGACCCGATCGAGCATTGCAAGAAGCTGCTCGAGGCCGAGGGCGTCAAGGAAGACGAACTGAAGACGATCGAACAGGAGATCAGGAAACTCGTGAACGAAGCCGCCGATTTCGCCGAAAGTACGCCCGAGCCGGAGCCCGGCGAGCTCTACACCGACGTTTTGGTGGAGTCGTACTGATGGCGTTCGAGATCAAGATGCCGGCGCTCTCCCCTACCATGGAAGAAGGCACATTGGCCAAGTGGCTCGTCAAGGTGGGCGATGCGGTCAAGTCGGGCGATATCATGGCCGAGATCGAAACCGACAAGGCGACGATGGAATTCGAGGCGGTCGACGAAGGCACGATCACCGCGATCCTCGTCGCTGAGGGTACCGACAACGTGAAGGTCGGCACGGTCATCGCGACGCTTGCCGCCGAAGGTGAGGATGCCTCTGCACCCACCGCCAAGGCCGCGCCCACGGCCGAACAGCCACCCGAGCAGAAGACCGAACCGACGCCCGAGCCGCACCAGGCCGAAACCGGTACACGCCGGATGAACGACGCGGCCAAGCGCGATGGCGTCGTCGATCCGGCAATTCCGGCAGGCACGGCGATGGTCAAGACCACGGTGCGCGAAGCGTTGCGCGACGCGATGGCGGAGGAAATGCGCCGCGACGAACGCGTGTTCGTGATGGGCGAGGAAGTCGCGCAATATCAGGGCGCGTACAAGGTAACGCAGGGCTTGCTCGACGAGTTCGGCGAGAAGCGCGTGATCGACACGCCGATTACCGAACATGGCTTTGCCGGCGTCGGTGCCGGCGCGGCAATGGGCGGCCTGCGGCCGATCATCGAGTTCATGACCTTCAATTTCGCGATGCAGGGTATCGACCACATCATCAATTCGGCGGCCAAGACCAACTATATGTCGGGTGGTCAGATGCGCTGCCCGATCGTGTTCCGCGGTCCCAACGGCGCGGCAAGCCGGGTCGGCGCGCAGCATTCGCAGAACTACGCCCCGTGGTATGCCGCCGTCCCCGGCCTGATTGTCATCGCGCCTTATGACGCGGCCGATGCCAAGGGGTTGTTGAAGGCAGCGATCCGCAGCGAAGACCCGGTCGTATTCCTCGAAAACGAGCTGCTCTACGGCCGCAGTTTCGAAGTACCGCAGCTCGACGACTACGTCCTGCCGATCGGCAAGGCCCGGATCATGCGCGAGGGCACGGATGTCACGCTGGTCAGCTATTCGATCGGCGTCGGGCTGGCACTTGAAGCCGCCGAGACGCTCGCCGGCGAAGGGATCGAGGCCGAAGTGATCGACCTGCGCACGCTGCGGCCACTCGACAAGGCCACGGTGCTCGCTTCGCTGGCCAAGACGCACCGCCTCGTAGTGGTCGAGGAAGGCTGGCCGACCTGCTCGATCGCTTCGGAGGTCGCCGCCTTCGTGATGGAGGAGGGGTTCGACGATCTCGACGCTCCGGTACTGCGCGTTACCGACGAGGACGTGCCGCTGCCTTATGCCGCCAATCTCGAAAAGCTAGCGCTGGTCAGTGCCGATAAGGTGGTCGCCGCGGTCCAGAGAATCGCGCAACGGTAGGATGCGGGTCTAGCAGTTCAGCAGCGGGTAGGTGGTGTTGTAGATCTGGGTCAGGTCGCGCCGGTCGCGCACCGCCATCGAGGCGATCTCGGTGAAGGTCGTGGTCGGCGCGAGTGATCCGCCGCCGACCAGCGGCACATAGGTGTAGAAGACCTCGACGAACATCGTCGCGTTGCTGCTCAGCGCGGTTACCTGCCGCCCGCTCGGGCCGATTCCGGTCAGGTTGGTCGTGCCGCTCGTGCTGGGATATTGCCGCGCATAGGAGGTCTTCAGCCCGTAGCAGCGCCTCCAGCCGATCTTGTACTTGCCGGCGTTGTTCGGATCGACCTCCAGATCGGACAGGATGACGCGCCCGTTGGTTCTCAGGTCCAGCTCGCTCGACTGCATCTGCGCGCCGGTGAACAGGTCGTTGATGTCGCTCTCGCTGATCGTCTTTGCAGAAAGCTGGCTGCCCGTGCCCATGCGCGCGGCATTGTCGGCCAGATGCAGCGCCAACTGGCTGATGCGCATCTTGGTCGTGATGTAGTTGGTCATCTCCGCGCCGGTCAGGCACAGGGTGAGGAAGATTGGCAGGATGAAGGCGAACTCGAGCAGCGCCAGGCCGCTCGTGTCGTGCTTCAACTGCATGAGGCGGCGAGCGGGCGCGGGGATCATGGCGGGCAATTCTTCACAACGGGCGCCGCATAGGCGGCTTGATCGCCATAAGGCTGGTTTTCGAGCACGGTGGCGGCGCTGATCCGCGTGGTGTTGGACCCGCCGATCACCTTGTAGAGCGGGAAGAAGCGCGGATAGCTGAGCGACACGGTGTAGACCGTGCGGTCCTTGGCGGTTCCCTGACCGGCATCGCCGCCATCGCTGTCCCAGACATTGTTGAGATTCTCGTCCTGATAGGGTTCGCCCTGGTCGCAGGTGCCATCGTGGTTGGTGTCGGTGAAGGCCTCGGCCTGCGCCGCCGCGGCGTCGCTGAAGGTGCGATAGAAGCGCCGCGTGATGGTGACGGTGGCATTGTTGGCGATCGCTCTCACCGAAGCGCGAACCTTGTCGTCGAGCAGCGTCTGCTGGTCGGTGTCGGTGCCGCTTTCCAGTGCTGAATCGCGCGCAACCTTCTGGACGATGCCCTGCAACACCGACCGCATGTAGAGCGAATGCGCGGTATCGAACGCACCGAGCAGCAGCAGACCCATCACCGGCGCGATGATGGCGAATTCGATGATCGTCGAACCGCGGCGGTCGCGGACAAGTGCGGCAATCGGTCCGCGGGGGAGATCGCGCACCATCATCTCGTTAGCCTGAGTTGCGATATCTGGTCGGCGATCGAGGCAAAGGTCGTCTGGATCGTCGCGGCGTTGGTCGCGTTGAAATAGCGACCGGGCGTGGCGCACGCGGTCATGCGCGTCACCGTGTCCGAGGCGAGCGTGCCGAAGGTGATAACCCACAGCGTGATGTTCTTGTTCTTGATCGCCGTACACAATGCCGCCGTGCGGGCATTGACCTGGGCGGTCAGGTTGCCCGTCGTCGTGCAGCCATCGGTCGGCGTCGTTCCGACGCCGACCGTACGGCGGTCATACCAGTTGACGCCATAGGCTGTGTAGTTGTCGGTGCCGGTGCACGGGTCGCCGTCGGTCATGAAGATCATGTGCCGTTCGATCTCGCCGCCCTGCGGGGTATAGGCATTCTCCGACGCGAACAGTCCGGTCGGCGACAGCAACCGTCCGCCCCAAATCAGGCCGATGTCGTGATAGGTGTTGCCCTCGGGAGACAGGCCGTCGACATAGGCGTCGAACGCGGTCGGGTCCGTCCAGCTTTGCAGCTTCTTCGCTTCCTGCGGGCAGGCGTAATAGGAGCCGTTGCCATAGTCGGTGTTGGTGGTGGACTGGTTGAGCGTCCAGGTGCCGCCGTTGCGGGTCTTGATCAGGTCCGGCAGCACCGGCTTCCACATCGTCGTGGCATCACCCGGCATCGGCACCGAATCGAGATCCAGATCCTTCGCCCCACTCGGGATCGGGTTGTAGCTTGCCTGGGAGACGGTATCCCGCTCCTCGACACAGCCCTCCCAATTGATCGTCGTGTTCGTGCCGTTTGGTCCGATCGGCCACTGGAAGCTGGAATTCCAGTTGGAGCCATTCTTCAGGAGGCCGACATTGACGTTCAGCTGGGCATAATGCCAAGTATTGAAGGTGTTCACGTTCGTCACCACCGGTGCCGCCGTGTGGACGACCGAGGTGTATGTCCCGTTGGTCTGCGTGCGCGACTGCAGGCGACACGGCCAGAAGCCGGTGGTCTGATACTGGGTGCTGACGGTCCCGACCGTCGTCGTGGTCGTCCAGACCTGGTTGCCGTTCACGATCGTCGGCGTGCTGTCGCTGACGGTCGTCGTGGTGCCCGACGTGGTGTTCGCCGGCTTTGCGGGGCAGCTTCCCCAGTTGGCGCTGATGTTGTTCCACGCGCTCCAGCTGTTGTTCGCCGTGCCGCTCGGCCCCGTCGTGTCGACGGCATCGGGATAGGTGGTGGTCTGGGTGACCGTCCAGACCGGCTCGCGCGTCTGGTAATGCCAGCTGTCGGCAAACCATGCCGTTGGCAGCAGCTTTCCAATATTCACATTGGTCGCATAGGGTGCGAAACCAAAGCGGATCTGGGTCTGGTTGCCGGTGCCCCCGGCCGGTGTGCCGGTCGTGCAATTGGCGTCGGTGTCGAGCCGGGCGACGATCTCGTAGAAGCACTTCACCGCGATCTTGAGACTGGCGATCTTGGTCATCGAATCGCCGGACGGCGTATCGCCCATCGACCCGGTGGTATCGAGAACGAACATCACGTCGGTGTTGGGCAGGCGCATCTCGGCGTCGCAATTGACGCTGAGCGTGACATAGGCCCAGTCCTTGGTGACGACCTTGACGAGCGTCATCTGCAGTTCGACCGAGGCGATGCCCGTCACCTTGCCGGCGTTTTCGGAGAAGGATCGCGTCAGGTTGCGGCCACCATAGCCGCTGGGCGGGAAATTGGCGTCGAAGAACTGCAGCGCGGTGGTGTTGGGCATGCCGCTGCTCTGCGACCAGGTGCCGCCGCCCATTGCCTTGCGCCCCGCAAGCGCGCCGGCGTCGCAAGCGTGTTGCAGCCGCGTCTTGGTAATGTACATCCGGCTGATGTCGATGCCGCCGCCCATCAGTCCCGCCAGCGGCACCATGGCGATCGCCATGATCGCCAGCGTATTGCCTCGCGTGTTTCGGACGAAAGCACGCAGCGCGGCGATGAAGCTATTCTTTCCCCGCAGCATTGCATGGCCCCCCGTGGAACGGATTCATCCCTCAAACGGCGCGATAGCCCGGAAAGGGCTAATCACTTTTGAAGCGAGATGGTTAACGAGACTCTTACGGATTCTTGCGGGGTCAGGGGTCGCGTGATCGGTGCTGTGGCCAACCCCGAATTGGCGCTGGCAATCGGTTATGCTGCACCGCCGCAGCGTGCGGCTCTGGTAGCGTTGTTCGACCTCGATGCCGCGCTCGCTGCGGTGCTACGCACGACGCGCGAGCCGTTGATCGGCCAGATGCGGCTGACCTGGTGGCATGACGCACTGACCCGGCTAGATTCGGCACCGCCGCCGGCGGAACCCGTGCTCGTGGCCTTGGGTGAGGCGGTATTGGCGCACGGCGTCACGGGCGCGCGGCTGGCGACGATGATCGAGGGCTGGGAGGAATTGCTCGATGCCGATCTGGCTGGAGGCGAAGCGATGGCACGCTTCGCACGGCTGCGCGGGGCGGGGTTGTTCGGCATCGCGGGCCAGTTGCTCGGCGCGCGCGACAGCGATCCGCTTGTCGCTGCGGGCGTCGGTTGGGCACTGATCGATCTCGCCCGTCATCTGCGTGATAGCTTGGCCGCTGATCAGGCGCGCCATATGGCGCGCGACGAACTCATCGTTGCGGCGAGCGCGCGCTGGAGTCGTCCGGCCCGTGCCCTTGGCGCGCTTGCTCACCTTGCTCTGCTCGACACGGCCGTGCCGCTCGACCAGCCCTTGCCGATCGCGTCGCCGCGCCGTGTCGCGCGGCTGGCGTGGCACCGCATGACGGGACGCTGATCTTTCAAGCTAACGCGAAACGCGTTAGCCTTGGTCGAACAGTAAAGGGGGAAGGGCGATGTGGCGCTATCTTGCGGGCGGTGCGGCGATACTGATGCTGGTCGGCGCGGGCATCGTATTCTTTACCGCGCATGGGCGGTCGCGCGCGACCCTGCTATCAGCCCAGGGCTGTTCAGTTCTCATGACTTGAAGCTCGTGGGGAGATTTACCAGCCCGGGCTTCGTGCTCTGCGGCGTGGGCGATTTTGGCTGATTTGTGATGTGGTGGACCCGCGGGGGATTCCCAAACCGGTAAAGGTGTGAA
>JBBRSN010000094.1:0-15640 GCA_038245375.1 Sphingomonadales bacterium
GAAGGTCTCCTGCGGTCATATCCGCTCGCGTAATCCTGATCCCCGACATCTCCGCCTCCAATCCAACGCTTCCACATCGAATCAGAAAATTAGCCCCTTGGGAATCCCCGCCGAGTCACACCTTTCGCCCGTTGGTATAACGCGTTGATTCGCCGATCCGCCTCGGCGACGCCGGGGTTGCCGGGCTGGCCGGTCAGCTTTTCGAACATGTCGTCCAGCGCGGCATAACGCTGCCGCGCCTTGAGCCAGAAACCTTCCGCGGTGTCGCCGTCGCCGATCGCCTCGGCATGGACCGCCGCGCTGCGCAGCGCATTGGCGACGTCGAGCGGCGGCGCGTCGCGGTGCCGGGCATAAAGCGCGATCATTTCGGCGATCGGCTCGCTCGCCTCCCTGGCGCGACCGGCTTCGACGAGCATGTCTGCGATGTGGCGCACGGCATGCGCCAGCGCGATGGTGTCGCCCGCCTCGCGCCCCAGCGCGACCGCGCGGCGCTGGCGAATCAGCGCCGCGTCGAGATCGCCGGCCTTGCGCAGCCGCTCGGCTTCGGCGTGATAGCCGCCGGCCTGGGCCGCCAGATCGTTCATTCGCGCGCTATCAGATAGTTCATCCGTGCCGCCGAGATCGGCTTGGCCGGGTCGTCCTGCCACGCCAGCGCCTCGACATTGGCGACCCGCTTGCCCAGCCGGGTGACGGTCGCGCGGCCATAGGTCGGCTTGTCGCGCCCGCCGCGCATATAGTCGATCGTCACGTTGATCGGCTTGATCCGGGCGCGCGGCTGGTCGCCGTCTTCGTCATCGAGTGCCCGCCACAGTGCGACGATCGCCGCCATTTCCAGCAGCCCGCCGATCGCGCCGCCGTGCAGAAAGCCGGGACGGCCGACGATCGCCTCGCCGAACGGCATCACGATCAATGTCGGGTCGTCGCCAGGCACGACCGACAGGCCGAGCAGTTGGGCGTAGGGCGGCAACTGCATCAGCGATACCCCTCGGGGGCCATGAAGGTGCCGGCGGCATGCGCCAGCGGGTCCTCGGGGTCGCCGTCATGTGCCTGGCCGCGGACGAAGGCGATCGAGCGCGTGATGCGGTAGCATTCGCCGCGCGCGACCACCGTCTTGCCGGGCGTTGCCGGGCGCAGATAGTCGATCCGCAGGTCGAGCGTCGCGTGCGCGCAAAAGGTGCCGAGCCTGGTCCACACCGACAGGCTGGTCGCCATGTCCATCAGCGTCAGGATCGGTCCCGACGCCAGCACGCCGCTCTCCGGATCGCCGATCAGTTCGGGGCGGAACGGCAGCGCCAGTTCGACCCAGTCCGGCCCGTGCGCATGATATTCGATGCCGATGGCATTGCCGTGCCCGCCCATGCCGAAGCGGCGGAAGCGTTCGGGGTCGAAACGGGTGGGATCATGGTCCATTTCGCCCGTGCCTAGCGATTCGATCGCATCGTGCAAGGTCGCGGGCGTTGCCGCCTTCGTTTTGCGCCGCTAGCATCGGTTGCAAAGAGAAACCGGAGAGGAATCGCGTGCATCCCAGCCATCACGCCCAGAGCCACCCCGAAAAGGCGGCGTTGATCGTCGCCGAGACGGGGCAACGGATCAGCTATGCCGAACTCGACGCGCGCTCCAACCGCGTGGCGCAGCTGTTCCGCGCCGAGGGGCTGGCGGCCGGCGGCACGATCGCGCTGCTGCTCGACAATGTGCCGGAATATTACGACATCGTGTGGGGCGCGCAGCGTGCCGGGCTGTTCTACGTCTGTATCTCGTCGAAGCTGACCACGCCCGAGGCTGATTATATCGTCCGCGACAGCGGCGCGACGCTGGTCATCGCCTCGGCCTCGCTCGCCGCGACGGCCGCCGGCATGTCGCTCGGCGACGTCAAGGCGTTCGCGCTGGGCGGCGAGATTGCCGGGTGGCGCTCGTGGGAAGAGGCGGTTGCGGCGATGCCGTCGACGCCGATCGCCGACCAGCGCGCCGGCGTCGACATGCTCTATTCCTCGGGCACGACCGGGCGACCCAAGGGTGTGCGCGTCGCCTTGCCCGAAGACCCCGACATCGCCGCGCCTTCGGTGCTGACGATGCTGGCGCGCGGTCTGTACGGCCTCGGGCCGGACACGATCTATCTCAGCCCGGCGCCGCTCTACCATGCCGCGCCGCTGCGCTGGTCGATGACGGTGATGCGGCTCGGCGGGACGGTGGTGATGATGCGCCATTTCGATCCCGAAGCCGCGCTCGCCGCGATCGAGCGTTATCACGTCACGGCGAGCCAATGGGTGCCGACGCATTTCGTCCGCATGCTCAAGCTGCACGAGGAAGTGCGCACGCGCTACGACCTGTCGAGCCTCAAGGTCGCGATCCATGCGGCGGCACCGTGCCCGATCCCGGTCAAGCACGCGATGATCGATTGGTGGGGGCCGGTGCTGTACGAATATTATGCCGGGTCGGAAGGCAATGGCCTGACCGCGATCGACTCCGCGCAGTGGCTCGCGCATCCGGGCTCGGTCGGCAAGGCGGCCTATGGCGTGCTGCATGTCTGCAACGAGGCCGGCGAGGAGCTCGGTCCCGACGAGGAGGGGCTGGTCTATTTCGAGGGCGGCAGCGCGTTCGAATATCACAACGACCCGGAAAAGACCGCCGAGGCGCGCAATGCCAAGGGCTGGTCGACGCTCGGCGATATCGGGCGGATCGATGCCGAGGGCTTTCTCTATCTCACCGATCGCAAGAGCTTCATGATCATCTCGGGCGGGGTCAACATCTACCCGCAGGAGATCGAGAACCGGCTGATCACCCATCCCCGCGTCGCCGATGCCGCGGTGATCGGTGGCCCCGACCCCGACATGGGCGAGCGCGTGATCGCGGTGATCCAGCCGGTCGACATGGCCGAGGCGGGCCCGGCGCTGGCCGAGGAACTGACCCGCTGGTGCCGCGCCGAACTGTCGGGCGTCAAGACGCCGCGCCAGATCGATTTCGTCGCCGAACTGCCGCGCCATGCGACGGGGAAGCTGTACAAGCGGCTGTTGCGCGATCGCTATTGGGGCGAGACGGGCAGCCGGATTGTCTGACCCAGTGCTCCTGCGAAAGCAGGAGCCCAGGGTAACGAACGTGCCGCCTGGGGCTCTGGGTTCCTGCTTTCGCAGGAACACGAAAGGAAAGAAGAAGTGAACGACCGCGTCACCATCACCGTCGCCGATCAGATCGCCGATGTCCGCCTGGCGCGCGCCGACAAGATGAACGCGCTCGATCCGGCGATGTTCACCGCGATCGGCGCGGCGATCGATTCGCTTGCCGAACGCAGCGACGTGCGCTGCGTGGTGTTGTCGGGCGAGGGGCGGGCGTTCTGCGCCGGGCTCGACATGGCGAGCATGGCGGGCGGCGGCTCCGGCCTTGGTCGCGAACGCAACGATCAGGGATCGATTCTGCCGCAACATGTCAGCTGGGGGTGGCGCAACCTGCCGATGCCGGTGATCGCCGCAGTGCACGGCGTCGCGTTCGGCGGCGGTTTCCAGATCATGTCGGGTGCCGACATCCGCATCGCCGCGCCCTCGACGCGCTTCGCGATCCGCGAGAGCTATTGGGGGCTGGTGCCCGACATGGCGGGCTTCCCGTTGTGGCGCACGCTGGTGCGCGACGATATCCTGCGCGAACTGGTCTATACCGCGCGCGAATTCGACGCGGGCGAAGCGCTGGCGCACGGCTTCGTCACCCGCCTCGCCGACGATCCGCATGCCGCGGCGATGGAACTGGCGCGCGCCATCGCCGGGCGCAACCCGCACGCGATCCGCGGCGCCAAGCGGCTGTGCAACATGGCGCACGACGCCGAGCCCCGCGCCATGCTCGAGGCCGAGACCGACGAGCAGGTCAAGGTCATCGGCAAGCCCAACATGATGGAGGCGGTCGCCGCCAATATGGGCAAGCGCGCGGCGGTGTTCGTGGATTGAGGCCAAGCCTACCGACGAACCCATCTGCGAAAGCATCGTGCAGAATATCTGACCTACATCGTCGCGTTGCTTTCCACTTCCCCGGCCTTCGCCGGGGAAGCCAGAAGAGCGGCCAACGCGTTTCACGGTCAGATTTCACGCAGCCCGTTCTAACCATCCCCTCAACGCCGATCTTGGGCCTGAGCCTCAGCTGCCCCGCGTCATCCGGCTTTCGAGCTCGGCGCGCACCTCGGGCCTGAGCGGCTTGGCCTGCTCGTCGGTGCGGCACACCACGACGGTGTCGCAGGTCGCGATGCACTGGCCGGCCTGGAACATCGCCTGCTCGATCGTCCAGCTCGAAGTGCCGATCCGGCCGATGCCCGAGCAGACCGTCACGGGTTCAGGAAAGCTGCCCTCGCGCAGATAGGCGATCGCGACGCTCGCCACCATCGTGCGCTCGCTGGAAGGGCGGTCGCCCCATGGCCGTGTCGCGCGGTTGATCTGCACGCGCGCATTCTCGAACAAGGCCGCGAAGGCGACATTGTTGAGATGGCCGTTGGTGTCGAGATCCTGGTAGCGCGTGCCGAAATCCTCGACCACCGGATAGGCGGTCGGGTCGAGACGCCACGGGGCAGGGCGGGTCATGCGTGCACCGTAGCAGCCACCGTCATCAAAGGCCGCCGGCGAACAGGTCGAGCTTGCCGAGCGGCACACCCTTCATGCGCAGGATGGCGTAGGCCATCGACAGGTGGAAATAGATGTTGGTCGTTGCGAACACCGACAGCCATTGGCCGGCCGGCAAGGTCGGTTCCATCGTATCGGTCAGCTGGACGGTCAGCGGCGCATCGTCGCGGCCGGCAAACTGCGCTTCGGTCAGCGTGGCCAGAAACGCCCTGGCGCCGGCAATCGCGGCGTGAAAGCCGGCAACGTCGCAATCGGCGGTGATCGGCTCGGGTAGCGGTACGTCGGCGGCACGCGCGGTCCAGCTCCGCGAGAAATTGACCACCACCATCAGCTGAAAGGCGAGCGGATGCATGTCGTCGGCCAGCCGCCAGCCGAGCATGTCCTGCTCGCTGATGCCGTTTGCGGTGGCGAATTCGGTCGCCCTGGTCAGCAGATGCGCGGCGGCGTCGAGCTGGCGGCGGTAGAGATCGACGAAGCTGAACAGGTTGACGGTCACGGGGCGGTCTTTCGGTGAGGTAGAATCAGTCGATGCGGCAGGCGCGACCCGGAAGCGAATTCCGGGTCGTCGGACGAAGCTTTCAGCTTCGCCGGCCGCGCTGGCGCGAGTCAGTGCGCAGCGTGCGCACTGCCGCGCTCAGCGTGGTGCCATGCGGATCGCGCCGTCGAGGCGCACGTCCTCGCCGTTGAAATAGTCGTTCTCGATCATCGTCAGCGCGAGGCCGGCATATTCCGCCGGGTGGCCGAGCCGCTTGGGGACCGGCACCGACGCGGCGAGCGCGTCCTTCACCGCCTGCGGCGCGCCGAGCATCAGCGGCGTGTTGAAGATGCCGGGCAGGATCGTGTTGATGCGAATGCCCTCGCTCATCAGGTCGCGCGCGATCGGCAGGGTCATGCCGACGACGCCGCCCTTGGATGCGGAATAGGCCGCCTGGCCCATCTGGCCGTCCTCGGCCGCGACGCTCGCGGTCATCACGATCGCGCCGCGTGCGCCGTCTTCGCGCGGCTCGAGCGTCAGCATGCCGGCAGCCGACTTGGCGACGCAGCGGAACGTGCCGACGAGGTTGATCTGGATCAGCCAGTTGAACGCCTCGAGGCTGAAATGCTTGATGCTGCCATCTTCCTTGGAACGGCTCGCGGTCTTCATCGCATTGCCGGTGCCGGCGCAGCAGACGAGCACGCTTTCCTGGCCGTGGGCGGCGCGCGCCTTGGCGAAGCCGGCATCGACGCTCTCGTCGCTGGTCACGTTCACTTCGCAGAAGATGCCGCCGATATCGGCCGCGACGGCCTCGCCCTTTTCCGCCTGCAGGTCGAAGATCGCGACCTTGACGCCCTTGGCGGCAAGCGCGCGCGCGGTGGCTTCGCCAAGGCCCGAGGCGCCACCGGTGACCACGGCGGCGATGTTGGTGTCGAGTATCATGTGTGTCTCTCCTGTGGCTGTCATCCCGGCGAAAGCCGGGATCTCATGCGGCTCCGGCGCCGCGCTCCTGGTTGAGACCCCGGCTTTCGCCGGGGTGACGGTGTGGGGTTGGGTTAAAGCCGTTCGACGATCGTGACGTTGGCGAGACCGCCGCCTTCGCACATCGTCTGCAGGCCATAGCGGCCGCCACGCTTGTGCAACGCATGCACCAGCGTCGCCATCAGCTTGGTGCCCGAGGCGCCGAGCGGGTGGCCGAGCGCGATCGCGCCGCCATTGACGTTGAGCTTCGCCGGATCGCCGCCGACATGCTTGAGCCAGGCGAGCGGCACCGGCGCGAACGCTTCGTTGACCTCGTACAGGTCGATATCGGCGATGTTCAGCCCGGCGCGCTTCAACGCCTTGTCGGTCGCGAACAGCGGCTCCTCGAGCATCACGATCGGGTCGCCGCCGGTGACGGTGAGATTGTGGATCCGCGCCAGCGGGGTCAGGCCATGTTCCTTGAGCGCTTTTTCGCTGACCACCAGCACCGCGCTCGCCCCGTCGCAGATCTGGCTGGCATTGGCGGCGGAGATCACCCCGCCCTCCTGCAGCAGCTTGACCGAATGGATGCCCTCGAAGGTCGCGCCGAAGCGGATGCCCTCGTCGACGGTGTGGAGCATTTCGCCCTCGGGGGTTTCGACCATCAGCCCGACGATCTCGTCCTTGAAGTCGCCGCGCTCGGTCGCGGCGGCGGCACGGCGGTGGCTCTGGAGCGCGAAATTGTCGAGATCGTCGCGCGTGAAGCCATATTTGTCGGCCATCATCTGCGCGCCCATGAACTGGCTGAACTGGATGCCGGGGTAGCGCTCCTCCTGGCGCGACGACTTGGATTTGCCGAGGCCGGCCTGGGCGAACAGCATGGCGGTCGAGCCCATCGGCACGCGCGTCATGCTCTCGACGCCGGCGGCGATGACCACGTCCTGCGTGCCAGACATCACCGCCTGGGCGGCGAACTGGATCGCTTGTTGCGAGCTGCCGCACTGGCGGTCGATCGACACGGCGGGGACGCTTTCGGGGAGCTTCGAGGCGAGCACCGCGCCACGACCGATCTGGAAGCCCTGCTCGCCGGCCTGGCTGACGCAGCCCATGATGACGTCTTCGATCGCGGCCGGATCGATCCCCGACCGGTCGAGAATCGCGTCGAGCGTCGCGCCCGCCATGTCCGCCGGATGCCAGCCGGCAAGGCGCCCGCCGCGCTTGCCGCCGGCGGTCCGCACTGCTTCGACGATATAGGCTTCAGCCATGTCCACTCTCCATTAGGTTCGTCTTTGCAACCTCTCTTGCCCAAAGCGTAAAGCTCGGCAAGGGTGACTTTTGCAGCGGGTTGAGGAGCGCTTATGAATGTCTCGGATGCCGTAGCGGCAAGACGCTCGGTTCGTGGTTTCCTCAATGAACCGGTCGCGCCATCGCTGCTGCAGGACATCGTCGGCAAGGCTGCGCGGGCCGCTTCGGGCGGCAACCTCCAGCCGTGGAACATCGATATCGTGACCGGTGAGTCGCTCGCCGCACTCAAGGCGACCATAGCGGAAAAGCTGCTGCGCGGTCAGGTCGAAACGCCGGCCTATGCGATCTATCCGCCCGAACTGGCGGCGCCCTATCGCGATCGCCGCTTCGCGGTCGGCGAGGCGATGTATCGCGAGATCGGCATCCCGCGCGAGGACAAGGCGGCGCGGCGGCTGTGGTTCGCGCGCAACTTCCGCTTCTTCGATGCGCCGGCGGCGTTGTTCTGCACGGTCGACCGCCGCATGGGCCCGCCGCAATGGAGCGACCTCGGCATGTATCTGCAGACGGTGATGCTGCTCGCGGTCGAGGCCGGGCTCGCCACCTGCGCGCAGGAATGCTGGGCGATGTATCCCGAGACCGTGACGCAGTTCATCGCCACGCCGCCCGAGCGGATGCTCTTCTGCGGCATGGCGATCGGCTATGAAGATCCCGAAGAGCCCGCCAACCGTCTCAGGAGCGATCGCGCGCCCGAGGGGGAGTGGCTGACCGTCCACCAATAAATTCCTCCTCGGCACGGGGAGGGGGACCATGCGAAGCATGGTGGAGGGGGGCAGCCACGAGCGCTTCGTCTGCGGTCAGCCCCCTCCACCACGCCGCTTCGCGTCGCGGTCCCCCTCCCCGCGCCGGGGAGGTATAGTTACGCGTTGGCTTGCGAGCGGCCACCGCCGCCGGTGCCCCCACCGCCGCCGCCACGACCGCCGCGACGCGGGCCGCGGCCGCGCGGTGCATAGGGGCTGGTCGGCCGTGCGGCATGCGTGGCGCGCGGACGGGCCGGACCACGCTCGTGGCGCGAACGCTCCTCGCGCGGCGCGGGATCAGCGCCGATCGTCGTCACGCGGATCGCCTTGAGCGCATTCGCGCGCTGCTGGAAATCGGCCGGCAACGGCAGCACGGTGATCTTCTGGCGCGTTACCTTCTCGATGTCGCGCAGGTAGGGACGCTCGTCCTCGGCGCAGAAGCTGATCGCCGAGCCCGATGCGCCGGCGCGCGCGGTGCGGCCGATGCGGTGGACGTACTGCTCGGGCACGTTGGGCAGCTCGAAGTTGAACACATGGCTGACGCCCGACACGTCGATGCCGCGCGCCGCGATGTCGGTTGCGACCATCACCTTGACCTTGCCCGCCTTGAAGTCGGCCAGCGCACGCTCGCGCTGCGGCTGGCTCTTGTTGCCGTGGATCGCGGCGGCGGCAATGCCGTTGCCGGCGAGCAGCTTCACGACGCGGTCGGCACCATGCTTGGTGCGCGTGAAGACCAGCGCCCGCTCGACCTCGAGATCGTTGAGCGCGATCGTCAGCAGCGCCTGCTTCTCCGACTGGTTGACGAAGGTCACCGCCTGGTCGACGCGCTCGGCGGTGGTCGCCGCCGGCTTGACCGATACGGTGACGGGATCCTTGAGGAACTGGTCGGCCAGCTCGCGGATCGCGTTGGGCATCGTCGCCGAGAAGAACAGGGTCTGGCGCTGCTTGGGCAGCATGCGGACGATCTTGCGCAGTGCGTGGATGAAGCCGAGGTCGAGCATCTGGTCGGCCTCGTCGAGGACGAGGATCTCAAGCGTGGCGAGGCTGACGAAACGCTGCTCGATCAGGTCGAGCAAACGGCCCGGCGTGGCGACGAGGATGTCGACGCCGCGCGCCATGTCGGTGCGGTTCTTGTTGATGCTGGTGCCGCCGAACACGGTGGCGACCGACATCTTCGAGAACTGGCCGTAGCCGCGTGCGCTCTCGGCGATCTGGCCGGCGAGTTCACGGGTCGGGGCGAGGACGAGCATGCGGCAATGCGTCGGCAGGACGCGCTTGGCGTCCTCGACCAGGCGCTGGATCGACGGTAGCACGAAGGCGGCGGTCTTGCCGGTGCCGGTCTGCGCGATACCGAGCAGATCGCGACCGGTCAGCACCGTCGGGATGGCGTCGCGCTGGATCGGGGTAGGGGTGACGTAGCCCTTTGCTTCGAGCGCGCGAACGAGCGGTTCGGCAAGGCCGAGATTCTTGAAAGACATGAAAATTGAGTCCGATATTGGCCATGCACGCAAGCCCGGTGGACGCACGTGTGGCTGGGGTAAATGACACCCCGCGTGACTTGGGAAGCCTAGTTGAACAACCGAGACGGAGCCTGTGCCCTGGCGGACACGATCACGCTGCATGACGCCTCGATGAGCGCCATATCTATGCTGCGACGCAAAATGTCAAGGCTGCTGCGTCGGGCGCTCCGGTGTTCCTGCGAACGCAGGAACCCAGAGCCACGGGCGACAAGGCAAGCAATCCTGGGCTCCTGCGTTCGCAGGAGCACGGGAAGCTAGTGCTGATACGCCTTGGGCAGCGCGCCCTCCTGCGGCTGCATGTAGCGATCACGCAACATGCGCTGGCGTGTATCGAGCGGTTGCTTGACGCCGTCGATCCACACGTCGAGCGCAGCGGCGTCGAGTTCGAGCGGGTCGTCCGACCAGATCACCACATCGCCGCGCCGCCCGGGGCGCAGCGAGCCGATCTCGTCGCCCATGCCGATCGCTTCGGCCGGGGCCGAACTGATCGCCGCAAACGCCGCGTTCCAGTCGAGCCCGGTCGCGCCCGGAATCCGCGTCAGCGCGACGAGATTGCCGGCATATTGCTTTTCCAGCCGCGCCTGGCGCGCGTCATTGTCGCCGATCATGCCGAGCCCGACGAGCACGCCGGCCGCCTTCATGCGGCCGACATTGGACTGGGTCGCTGCGAGTTGCTCGAAGCTTGCCGGCAGGTCGTTGAGCGCCGAGGCGATCACCGGGACATGCGCGGCGGCAAGCTGCGACGCGACCATCCAGCCCTCGCTTACCCCGACCAACACCAGCTTGAGCGCGGGCATTTCGCGTTTGAGGTCGAGCAGCGTGAGGATGTCCGAAGCGCGCTCGACATGGATCAACAGCGGTACCTTGCCGGAAACCACCGGCTGCAACGCCTCGGCATCGGCGCGCGTCAGTAGCGCGTCCTTGCCCTGGTCGGCATAGCCGGCCGGGTTGCGCGCATAAAGCCTCGCCTGCGCCAGCGCATTGCGGAACGCCGCGATCGCTGCCGGACGACTGCCGCCGGCGGCGCGACCGCCATTCTCGCCATATTCCATGAACTGGAAGGCGCGGGGGCGGGTGATCGCGTCGACATCGGCACCAAGGTCGATCACCGCGCCCTGGCCGGCGAAGATCGAGCCGCGATTGTCCGGCGCGACCACGGCGCGGGTGATACCCTCGGCGCGATTCAGCACGATGGCGCTGGTACGCGGGTTGACCGCCGGCGCGACGTCGATCGCGGCATGGAACGGGCTGGTCGATGCGCCGCTGTCGTCGGTCGCATCGACGCCATCGACCTCGACGATGCCGAGCCGGGTGAAGCCGGCGACGATCCCCGGCGTGACATAATGCCCGCCGGCATCGACCGTCTGCATGCCCTGCGGCACAGCGACCTGCGCACCGGCCGCGACGACCTTGCCGTCGCGGATCAACACGGTGCCGCCGTCGATCGGCGCAGTGCCGTCGCCGATGACGAGTTTGGCGTTGACGATCGCGACCGACTGCGCGGCGGCGGGGAGCGCGACGACCGCCGCGGCGGTGGCGAGGAGCGGGAACAGGCGCTTCACTTGACGTCTCCCGCGCCGGGCTGGCCGAGTTCGAAATCCGATACCGGTCGTCGTGTCGGGTCGTTGGCGTCGTAGAGTAGCGCGCCGTCGATCCACACCTTTTCGGGCCGGGTATAGACGCTGAACGGGTTGCCGTTCCACAACACCAGATCGGCCATCTTGCCGGGCTTGAGGCTGCCGGTCTTGTCGGCGATGCCGAGCGCGCGGGCGGGGTTGATCGTCAGCCATTCCCAGGCGGTGGCATCAGAGATCTGGATTCCAGCACGGCGCCCGGCGGCGAGCGCCTTGGCGACTTCCTGGTTGAGCCGCTGGATGCCGTTCTCGTCGTCGCTGTGGATCATCGCGCAGGCGCCGGCATTCTGCAGCAGCGCCAGATTCTCGCTGATCGCGTCGTAGGATTCCATCTTGAAACCCCACCAATCGGCCCACACCGCCGCACAGGTGCCATTGGCCTTGAGCAGGTCACCGATCTTGTAGGCTTCCACGGCATGGTGGAAGGCACTGACATGATAGCCGAATTCCTTCGCCATATCCATGACGATGGCCATTTCGTCGGCGCGATAGCAATGGTTCTGGACGAGGATTTCGCCGGCGAGCACGCCGCGCAGCGTGTCCATCGCGATGTCGCGCGTCGGCGGCTCGCCGCCGTCCTTCTCGAACTTGTCCCATTTGCGCTTGTACTCGACCGCGCGCGCCCAGGTCTGGCGATCGACCGCGATATTGCCCATCCGGGTCGAGGGCTCGCGGCCCTTGCTGCCATAGACGCGCTTGGGGTTCTCGCCGCACGCCATCTTGAGGCCATAGGGCGCGCCGGGGAACTTCATGCCCTGCTCGGTGCGGGCATAGACATTCTTCACCACCACCGAGCGGCCGCCCATCAAATTGGCCGAGCCTGGCAGGATTTCGAGTGTCGTGACGCCGCCGTTGACGAGCGCGCGGCTGAAGCCGGGGTCCTGCGGCCAAACGCTGTGCTCGGCCCAGACATCTGCGGTGATCGGCCCGGTCGCCTCGTTGCCGTCGGAATTGGCCGGCACGGCGGGCGAGGGATAGTCGCCGAGGTGGCTGTGGATATCGATGATGCCGGGGGTCAGCACCTTGCCGGTGCCGTCGATCACCGTCGCGCCAGCCGGTGCGGCCAGTGACTGGCCGATCGCGACGACCTTGCCGTCGGCGAACAGCGCCGATCCGCGATCGATCCGTCCGCCCTCGCCATCGAAGATCGTGACGTTGGTGACGAGCGTCGGCACGCCGGGATAGGCGTGATAGGTCGACGGATAGGGGTCATGGCTATAACCCTTTCCCATCCCCGGCGCGGGCTCCTTGGCCGGTTTGCTACCCGCGTTTTCCGGCTTCGCGCCGTCGCCCGCGCAGCCTGCCAGCATCGTCGCGCCGGCCAGTGCCAGCCAAAAACCCTTTGTCGCGCGCATGATTCAGCCCCGTTTTTTCGCGTCCCGTGCTGCGCGATGTCCGGCAGTGTGTTGTTGATGTCAACCGCTTGCGAAGGTCGCGACGACGATTCTGCCTTCAGGCCATCGCGTGGGATGCCCAGTCCTCGGCGGCGGCCAGTGCCTTGGGGTCGTCGACGTCGATCCAGGTCAGGTCGCTGCATTCGACGACCTCGGCGACGCCACGCATCGCAAGCGCGCGCACCGCATCGGTGATCGACGGCGCGTCGAGCTTGGCGAGCGCCGTGAAGAACGCCGCGCCGACCGCGAACACGCCGGTGTCAAAGGCGTCGTGTGGCGCCATGCCCTTGCCGATCGCGACGATCCGCGCACCCGCGGTGGCGACAAAGGTAACGTCCTCGGGATCGACCCATGGGTGGCTCAAGCGCCGGTCGACGCCGAGCCGCAGGCCGGGTCCGGGCCCCGCCGCTGCCATGCGCGCATAGAGCGCCGGCTCGACGAGATGGTCGCACATCGCGAGCAGAGTTGGCACACCAGCCAACGCATCCACCGCCGCCAGTGCGGACACGCCGTTCGGCAGTCGCCAGTCGCGCGTGCGCACCGTCTCGACCGTCAGCGGCCAGTCGCGCGCGGCAATATGCGCCTCGATCGCCGCGGCGCGATAACCGGTCACCACGATCGCCCGCGTGATTCCGGCGGCCGCCAGCCGTTCCAGCGCGTGGTCGAGCAGGGTCTTGCCGGCAACGACGCACAGCGGCTTCGATTCGGCTGCCGTGCGCAGGCGCGTGCCTGCGCCGGCTGCCAATATTACCGCCGTGTCGACGGGTTTCACGCCGCGATGAACTGTTCGACCGCCAATTGTGCGAGGTCGTCGGTCATCTGGATCGGCGGGTGCTTGCAGAAATAGGCCGATGCCGGGTGGATCGGGCCGCCAAGGCCGCGATCGCTGGCGATCTTGGCGCAGCGGATCATGTCGATCGCCACGCCGGCGGAATTGGGGCTGTCCTCGACCGACAGGCGCAGCTCGAGGTTCATCGGCACGCCGCCGAACATCTGTCCTTCCATGCGCAGGAAACAGACCTTGTTGTCGTTCTGCCACGCGACATAGTCGGACGGGCCGATGTGGATGTTGTCGTCATCCATGCGTTCCGCTGCGACCGACTGCACGGCCTCGGTCTTCGACACCTTCTTCGAGGCGAGCCGCTTGCGGTTGGACATGTTGAGGAAGTCGGTGTTGCCCCCGGTATTGAGCTGATAGGTCCGGTCGAGCTTGACGCCACGCTTGTGGAACAGGTCGGTCAACACGCGGTGCACGATCGTCGCGCCGAGCTGCGCCTTGATGTCGTCGCCGACGATCGGCACGCCGGCATCCTCGAACTTCTTGGCCCAGGTTTCGTCGCTGGCGATGAACACCGGGATATTGTTGACGAAAGCGACGCCGGCCTCGATCGCGCATTCGGCGTAGAATTCGGTCGCCTTCTGGCTGCCGACCGGCAGATAGTTCATCAGCACGTCGGCGCCGCTCTCGCGCAGCACGGCAACGACTTCTTCCTTGCTCGGTTGCGGCAGGTCGGCGACGACGAAGGTGCGGTCCTCGGCATAGTCCTGCATATGCTCGGCGACGCCATCGAGGATGTTGCCCATCGCCACTTCGACGCCGCTCGCCGGCACGTCGGCACAGAAGATCGCGGTGCAGTTCGGCTTGGCGAAAATCGCCTCGGCGACGTCGGTGCCGACCTTGCGCGCGTCGATGTCCCATGCCGCCACGATGCGGATGTCGCTCGGCTTATATCCACCCATTTCCCAGTGCATCAGCCCGATATGATCGTTCGAGCCTTCCCGGTAATGGGCGAGGCCCTGGACCAGCGAGCTCGCGCAATTGCCGATCCCGATGATCGCGATGTTGATGGACTTCATGGTGTAACGACCCTTTCGACTTCAATGAATGTTGGGGAGTGCCCGGGCTTGCCGGGGGATCAGGTAGGAAGCGCCGAGGTTCGGTCGGGATGCGTGAACCATCCCTCGACGCGGCGATGCCAGATCAGGCCGATAACCAGGACGATGGTCAACGGCACGATCTCGAACCACCAGAAGAAGCGCGGATTGCCGAGCAAACACGCCAGAAAGATGGCGTAGACCCGCATATTGGCGCTTTCGAGCGCCATCAGCTTCATTACCGGTGCCGCTTGCGTGCCATAGGCGGCGCCCAGACGCCGCGGATCGTCGCTGTCGCGCAGCAGCCGGTCGAACGGTTCGGCGAGCCGATCGACGCCGCGCGAGATGTTGTCGTACAGCCATTCGACCACACCGCCGGCGCGCGGCGGCCGCGCGGTGCCCGAGTCGCCGCGCACGCGGCGGTGGAAGCGCGCGCGCTCGGCTTCATAGGTGCTCGACTGCGCGACATGCGCGGCACCGGCGGTCAGCGCCAGCGCCCAGCCTTCACCGGTGCCGATATGGGTCGCGATGAGCACGTAGATCAGGATGAATACACCATGGTCGCAGATGCCGTCGAGCAGCCGGCCGAACGGGCTGGCGGTGCCGGTGGCGCGCGCGACCATGCCGTCGAGACCATCGGCGATCAGCCAGGCAATCGAGAGCAGCAGGCCGACGAGCGCCGCCAGCGGGCTGGCCCAGTTCCAATAGGCGATCGCCGCGCCGATGCCGAGCGCAAGGCCGATCAGCGACACGCCATTGGCCGATACGCGCCAGGCAAGCGCGACGGGCAGCAGGCGCCGGGCCGCTGGGTGGATCAACCAGAGATTGGTGGGATCTTCTATCCGCCTGTCTCGGGACCCGTCGGGCGGTGGTAATGTCATCGGAGTGTCATGATGCCAATATGGAGCAAATGACGCAAGGTATTCAGCGCATCAGCGCCCGGATTCGGGACGAGTGGCGCCACCGAGCCCGGCGGCGCCCCTGCTCGTGGCGGAAAATGCGATGATTTTCTCAGTGTCTGACCCAAAAGTAAGTTGAGTGATATCAGTCGGTTGCGCTTGACGCGCTGGCGCATGGCTGATTCTGGAGGTTTTGCGAAGAACCGACCGGAGATCAACGATGTGGACCGATACCACTCGCGCTATTCA
>JBBRSN010000095.1:0-15055 GCA_038245375.1 Sphingomonadales bacterium
CAACCGCCGCCTCGCCAAGGACTTCGAGCGCATGGTCGAAAGCGCCACCGCCTGGCTCTTTCTCGCTTCGGTCCAACTCCTAACTCGACGAATATCAAGACTTTAATCGAGAAACAGGGGCTTCTGAGTCAGACACTAAGACGAAGCCAATCATTCTTGATCGGATCGAACTCCTTATACATTTCAAATGTCTTTTCGGTGCCGCCAAATCTGAATTTTGATCCAGCGTAAACGAGCACATGCTCATGATTATCGGATAGAAATGCTCCCTTGGCGTCGTTCCCGCCGGTACGCGTTCGCCAGACGAACGAACCAACCCGCATTCCGGGCAAGGCTTCATCCATCAGCAGTTCCAGCTTGGCGCGGTTTTCGTCGTTGATCGAAACGAGGATCACGCCTTCATTGGCCAGCAGGTCGCGCGCCAGCGTCAGACGCTGAAAGAGAAATTCCAGCCAAGTGGAATGGCGATAGCGGTCGTTTGGATCGATGTAGTGGTCGTTATAGACCCAATCCTTGTTGCCGGTGTTATAGGGCGGATCGATGTAGATGCACTTCACCCGGTGCGCATAGGTCATGCGCAACCAGCGCAGCGCGTCGAAGTTATCGCCCTCGATCACCAGATTGCGCCACGGCGCGGCCCCGTCCGAAAGCGCCGGATCGATGGTGCAGGCAATGAAATTGGCATCGATGGCAGCGTCCGCCTCAATCTCGCTGCGCTCCCACACCAGCCCCAGCTTCTTTTCGGCGTCCTTTTTGCGCAGCAAGCTGACCAGTTGGGCTTGAGAAAGCGTTTCGTAATGATCGGCCAACTGATGCCACCCTTTTGAAATTTCCAGCGGCCTGTCTAGCGGTGATGGCCCCCGCCCGGCAAGGCACCACCACCCGATGCCCCCAGCCGCGCCTTGATGGTTTCCAGCGCGGCCAGCAGGGTGGCGTCGTCATTCGCCGGGCGGTCATGGCGGGATGCCCGCGCGCAGATCAGTTCGCTTTGCCGGTGCAGCGGCACGTTGCCGTAGCTGGTGAAGGTTGTCAGCACATCGGAATGCCCAAGGTTCTGGCTCCACGCCTTCATTTCTTCGGGGGAGAGGTCCAGCGTCATGGCATGGCGCACCAACATGCTGCGGAAGCTATGCGGATTGAAATAGGGCAGGCCCGCACCTTCGAATGCCCGGCGGAACACGTCACGAATCGGCCCGCTTGATGCCCAGCCATGCTGCGCCAGCCCCTGCGGCTGGAATCCGCCGGTTTCGCCCAAGCCCATGGCGGTTGCCGGGAACAGGGGATCGTCCGGCCCGCAAAGATGGACCTCGCGCAGTTCCTTCACCCATGCCGCCACCAGTTCCAGCGCGCCATCGCATACCGGCATGAACACGGTGCGGAAGGTCTTGGCAAACTTGGTCGCCACGGTGCGGGCATCCTGTTCGACAAAGCCGCCATCCACGTTCACATGCCCCAGCCGGAAGGTGGCCAGCGCCATCACGCGCGCACCGGTAATCGCGGCAAAGGCCACCAGCGCGCGGTCGCGCCGTTCCAGCACGTTGGCAGACGGCATGGCAGCCAGCACCCGGCCCACTTGCTCCAGCGTCGGCACGGGCTTGTCGCGCCGGGCGCGTGCTATCGCGGCATCCTTCTCGCTCAGATTGAAATAGTCGGCATCGGCATATTCGATATGCGAACGGAAACCGGGTTCGCGGGCCAGCCATTCGAAAAAGGCTTTCAGATCGCGCAAGGTGGATTGCACCGTTGCCTTGCTCAGCCGCTCCCCCGAACGCTCGCCCAGGGCCTCTCCCAGCCGCCGCTTGAACGCCACCGCCTGTTCGCGGTGAAACCGCTTGAAATCCTTGTGGCTGGTGCTGGTTTCGAACCGGGCGAGCGACTTGGCCGCCCGGTCAATCGTTGCAGTATCGCGCCCCTTGGCTTCGGCCAGAAAGCGAAAGTAATCGCGCTTTACCCGTTCGTTCGATGCGTTGTGTTTTGCCATGGTCTAGCCTTGCCTCTTGGAGTCACAATTCAGGGAAGGGGCGGTCTGCCCACTTAGGCGTGGCTGGCCTTGCGCAAATTGGACGGTGCATCCGGGCATGATCGCGGCAATATCGGCTTCGCTGACCCGGCGGTGCATGATGGTCTCGCAGCATTCACAAAGCGCGCGAAGGTTGCCGCTGCCCGGGCGCATCGGCACGAAATCGACCATGCCCAGTGCCGGGGCACGCGGCGAGCGGCAGCGAAGGCAATAGATCGTTCCGGCGGCGCAGGGCTGCTTGCGGCTGGCATTGCGGGCGGCAAGAAAGCTGCGCACCGCTGCGCCTTGGAACAGGACTGGGCGGGCCTTGTCGATAGGCTCCAGCCCCTTGGCCTGCCAGTGCCGCACGGTGTTCTTGTGCACGCCCAGACAACGCGCCAGTTCCTCGACGCTGTAGCTGCGGTGCAGCTTCACCCGGTTAGGATTGACCCGGCGGGCGGGCATCGCGGCTTAGTCCTGCCCCTCGATGAGAGCGTGCAGACTTTCCGCCGGAATGACGACGCGGCCACCGATGCGCTTGGCGCGAAGACGGCCCGCAGCGATATGGTTGTAAATAGTGGTCCGGCCCAGGCTGGATACATGACAGGCTTCACGGATGCTGTAAGCGATCTTCGGAAGGTCAGGCTTTTCGGACGGCATGGAAACACCTCGTTGCTGATTGAACGAGGCGAAACATCGGCAGACGAAAATTGATCGAATAGCGGTTGCGAAAAACTGGCGATTCGATTCGGCGTTACGATTTACGATTTACGATTTACGATTTACGATTTACGATTTACGATTTACGATTTACGATTTACGATTTACGATTTACGCTTTGCCCCTGCGCCATCGCGGCCATGATCGCGCGCCAGATCGGGCCAGACCCTGAGATTGAACCCGCGTTCGCTCAATCGGCCAGCAAACGTGGCTAGTGCCGCTTCGCGAAACTCCTTCTTGGAGCGCCGCTTTTCAGGATCGGCGGCAAACTCCTTAACCAACCACGCGCGACAATTTTGCTCGCCGCTTGCCGTCGAATGTTCCAAGGCGGGCACGTCTTGCTTGTCCGCAGGCATCGCAGGCCAGCGATCCAGAATGTCGCGGCGCAGAAAGCGGATGTTGTCTGCTCCATCCGGCCACGTCATTGATAGCCAGCCTTCTTGGAGGTTGAACACAAGCTCCGGCGTGTCTGGCCAGAGGCCTCCCCTGAAGCGCACCAATTCCTCCCACGCCACGGAGATGCAGGTGCAATGCTTTATCGCTGCAAAGCGGAAATCGCGCCAAGCCCCACATTCGCATTTGGTGAAAGTGATCGCCGTGTGAAGCCAGCCCAAAGCCTCGGTATTGTATCTACATACTCCATCGGTCGCGACCGGTTCGTCTTCGCCTTCTGCGCGGCGGAAATAGCCCATCCTAGCCAAAGCAAGGTAATCTCGAGTCGCGATCCATGCCAATGCCTTGGGAAAGGACCAGACCGGCTCTTGTTTTGCCTCGGGGAGCGATATGTCGTGCCAAGCCCAGTCCAGCGTGAGCGCATCTTTTAACATGTAACGCGCGAGGATTCGCAGGCTGTCACATATGGCGACCCATTCGTAAAGATCGCTAACCAGCCCTTCCCAACCATCAATCTCTTCTGCGCCGGGTAAGGTCAGCAAGCTATGAAGCGCCCGGAACCAATGAACAGAACCAGTAGGAAAATCATGGAGTAGTTCATGACTTGGCGGAATGGCGGCTAAAGCATAAATTAAATCATCTTCTTCTCGATCCCATTGGTCAGCAATAATCTGGCATATGCGCGCAATAGTTGGTGCGTATTCGTATGGCTCGGTTTGCAGTCGCAGTATCTCGAAGGCATCCCAGCCGCTGATCCACTTGGGCTCGGGAAGCCAGTCGCGCCCGGGCTTCAGGGGGTCTTTCGGGGACAAAGGAATGGGCGAGTTCGAAACGCCATGTTTCGCCCAATGATCGCGTAGTTCGATCATCCGCTTTTGCGCTCGCCCCAGGGGGTCGGCGCGCATTGCCTCCGTGAGTGGATTGGTCCTCTTGGTATCGTCGTCCAATCCGCTTCCCTCGCGGCTCCCATGGTGAAGTGGGGAAACGCGTGGGATGCGCGCTTGTCGGCTGGCCTGCCTATCCCCGACATTCAAAGTACGAGATCAGACGTGGAATACTCAATACGCAGTGCCTGTTCATCACAACAATTTCGGGGAAAATGAAACTTTATCGATCAGGCGACGTCATTAGCGAGCAGAGGCACAATATCCGCCCCCTTGCGCAACTGGTCCAGATAGTCTGACCACCACTGCGCCATTTCAACGCGCTCTTTCCAATGCGCGCCGCGATGATAGGCCGCGCGCACCTTGTCGGTATCGCCATGGGCAAGCGCGCGTTCGATTGCGTCCGGGTTCCACTTGCCGCTTTCGTTCAACAAGGTGGAAGCCATGGCGCGGAATCCGTGCGCGGTCATTTCATCGGTCGCATACCCCAGCCGCCGCAGTCCGGCATTGATAGTGTTTTCGCTCATGGGGCGGGTACGCGTGCGCACGGAAGGAAAAACGTATCCGGTCGGGCCAGTGACGGCCTGCACTTCGCGGAACAGGGCAACCGCCTGCGCCGATAGGGGGACGTGATGCGCCTTGCGCATTTTCATCTTGCCCGCCGGGATGATCCAGAGCGCGCCGTCCAGATCGATCTCGCTCCACTCAGCATGGCGCAGTTCGCCGGGGCGGACAAACACATGGGGCGATATCTGCAACGCCAGCTTGGCTATGCCGGTGCCTTCATAGCCATCGATGGCGCGCAGCAGTTCGCCAACGCGCTTGGCTTCGGTTATGGCACCATAGTGCGTAACCTTCGGGGCAGTCAGTGCGCCCCGCAGATCGCGGGTAGGGTCTGAGCGAAGCCGCGCGGTGGCGACGGCGTAGCGGAACACCATGCTGGCTAGTTGCAGAGTGCGGCGCGCGCTCTCCAGATTGCCTTTGCCCTCGATCTTGCGCACCGCAACGAGAACGTCGGCAGGCTCGATTTCTGCAATCGCCAGTTTCCCGATGGAGGTGTTCAGCAGGGACAGCAGGTATTCGCTACGAGTCGCTGTCGCGGGCGACCAACCGCTTTCCCCATCGCGCTTGCGCTTGGCGCAATATTCGTTGGCGATGGCGGTGAACGTGTCGGCTGCTTGGATGCGCGAACGCACCTTGTCCCGCTGCTTCTCGCGAGAGGGGTCTTGCCCTTGTGCAATCAGCGCCCGCGCCTCCTCGCGCCGCTTGCGGGCTTCACTCAAACCGATTTCCGGGTAAGCCCCAATCGCCAGCAGCTTCTCGCGCCCGTCGATCCGATACTTGAGCCGCCAGAGTTTTCCGCCAGCCGGGGTGATGAGCAGGAACATGCCCGCGCCGTCCGCTAGCTTGATCGCCTTTTCACTCGGTTTGGCATTTCGAATTGCCACGTCTGTAAGCGCCACGTGCCGCCAGCCTTTCCGGGGATTTCCCCGTGAAATACCCCCAAGCGTGGGGGTATCGAATTGGCCTCTTGCAAATACCCCCCCAATCATACCCCCAGATACGGGTGGCTGAATGCGAACGCGGGTGAACGCTTGCGGCCTGATAACCGCTAAATACCTTGGATTTAGGGGGTTTGTCTAGACGCCTGCGGACATTGGCGAACAAGAAATTGGAGCGGGTAGCGGGAATCGAACCCGCGTATTCAGCTTGGAAGGCTGCTGCACTACCATTGTGCTATACCCGCATCGCCTGACGGCGCGGCCGCCAATTGCCACGACGGGCAGTGGATGGTCAACATCTGCAAGGCGCGAATCTGACGCCGGGTCAATAAGGCGGCTTGACCCGCGCGCGCTGCGCCCGCGCCGCCTCGGTCCACCAGGCCAAATCGTCGGCAAAGCGCGGGAAGGCGCGGGTCAGCGCCGCGCCGCCGTCGCCTTGCGGTTCGCCGGACGGGGTGAACGCGGTGGCGATCCCGCCGACCGAGAGCGTACTTGAGACGACCACCATGCCCATCTCGGCCAGCGTGGGGTGCCATGCGCTTGCCGCGCGCACCCCGGCAAGGCGCCCGGCCGAGTAGCTGGCGATCGCCGCGGGGCGCCAGAACCATTCGGGCAGGAAATGGTCGGTCAGGTTCTTGAGGCCGGGCTGCACGCCCCAATTATACTCGCCGGTGACGAACACGAAGGCGTGTGCGGCGAGGATCTTCTGCGCCAGCGCCTCGAGCGCGTCGGGCGCCGTGCCCGGGGGATATTCGCGGTACATCCGGTCGAGCATCGGCAGGCCGATGGCCTTGGCGTCGATCAGTTCGGGGCTGGCGCCGCGCGCGGCGAACGCCCCGACGAGATAGTTGGCGAGCTTGATGCCCTGGCGGTCGGATCGGTAGGAACCATAGAAGATCAGGATCCGGTCGCTCATCTTTGCCTCCCAGCGTTCGCGTCATCGTCGCGACAGGCGCCGCGCGGTGCACCGAAGCACACCGCGCGCCGCCCTGTCACCTCTCGTGTCAGCCCGTGATGAACGCCAGCAGGTCGGCGTTGATCAGTTCGGCATGCGTCGTCGGCATGCCATGCGGCAGGCCGGGATAGGCCTTGAGCACCGCGTAGCCGTAAAAGGGCAGGGTCAGGTCGAGATAGAATTGCGCGCGGTTGCCAACGTTTCTATTTCGTCAAGTCGGATCATCGTGCCTTAAGGTTGAGCGCATCGGACGGCTTCGACCTCGCGCTGCGTATCGCCACGCTGGAGGATTTGTCGTTGCTCGCACGGCGACTGTGCGCGGTGCGCATCCTGCTCGTCGCCTCCCCCGGCTATCTCGACGCGCATGGCCGGCCGACGCATCCCGCGCAGCTCAGGGACCATGTCGCGATGGCCTATGCCGGCGGCGGCCCGCGCGGCGTATGGCGCTTCACCCATGCGCTGTTCGGCGAGGAGACGGTTACGCCGTCGGTGCGGCTGGGGAGCGACAATGCCGACATGCTCAACCCGGCGCTGCTCGCCGGGCAGGGGCCGGCGTTGCAGCCCGAATTCCTCGTCTGGCGCGAAGTGCGCAGCGGTGCACTCGAAATCGCCATGCCGGAATGGACCGTCGAGCCGCTCGCGCTCCACCTGATCATGCCGCCATCGCCGCTCCGGCCGCTCGGCGTGCAGGTGGTGATCGACCATTTTGCCCGCGCGCTGGCGGCCGCGCCCTGGGCGTGGTGAGGCGGCGGCAAGCACCGCCACGCCGCAACCAACCGCCTGCCTTTGGCCGGTGATGTCCGAAAGTGTCGGATCAACGTCATTTGCGGCATGATCCGCGCGCCGTAACGACGCGGCCGAGGATCTGATCATGACGGGATTGCCAATATTGATCGGTCTGGTCGGTTTCGACGGGGTCCAGACGCTCGACCTTACCGGGCCGCTCGACGCCTTCGGCGCCGCCAACCAGGTGCATCCGGGCGCCTATGCCACCCTGATCCTCAGCCCGGATGGCGCGCCGTTCACCAGCGAGGCCGCTCTCCGCATCGTCCCCGACGCAGCGCTTGGCGCCGCGCCGGCGCTGGACACGCTGATCGTCGCCGGGGGTGAGGGGCTGCGGCGGGGCGATACCGCCGAGCGCGTCGCCGCGGCGATCACCGGCCGTGCCGGAACGCTGCGCCGGATCGTCTCGGTGTGCACCGGGATCTACGGCCTCGCGCCAACCGGGCTGCTCGACGGTCGCCGTGCGACGACGCACTGGCAGCATGCGCGCGATGTCTCCGCCCGCTTTCCCGCGATCCGGCTCGAACCCGACGGGATCTTCATCAAGGACGGGCAATTCTACACCTCGGCGGGCATCACGGCGGCAATCGACCTGTCGCTGGCGCTGATCGAGGAGGATCATGGGCCCGGCCTTGCCGTGTCGGTCGCGCGCGAACTTGTCGTCTATCTCAAGCGGTCCGGCGGGCAGCGCCAATATTCCGAACCCTTGCAGTTTCAGGCCGGCGCCGGCGATCGCTTTGCCGATCTCGCCGGCTGGATTCTCGCCCATCTCGACGGCGACCTGTCGGTCGAGGCACTCGCCGCGCAGGTGGCGCTGAGCCCACGCCAGTTCAGCCGCGCCTTTCACGCCAGCTTCGGCACGACGCCGGCCGCCTATGTCGAGGTGCTGCGCCTCGATGCGGCGCGCGAGCATCTGGTCGCCTCCGACGCCAGCATCAAACGGATCGCCGCGACGAATGGATTCGGCAGCGATGACAGCTTTTGCCGTGCCTTCGATCGTCGCTTCGGTCTGCCGCCGAGCGAATATCGCCGCCGTTTCACGCCACTTTCCCAACCCACATCCTGAGGACCGACCATGAAAATCGCCAAAGCCACCTTGCTGCCCAGGGCCGTCCTGCTGATTGCCCCGGCATTGCTGCTGTTCGGGGCATCGCAGGGCTCGACCGCGCCCGAACCCCCGGCAGCCGCGCAATATACCGAAGCGGGCGAGTTGATGCTGCCCGCGGACTATCGCGACTGGGTGTTCCTGACGTCGGGCGTGAACATGAACTATAGCGACGAGCCGACGGGCATGGACCATGAGATGGTCGACAATGTCTTTGTCGATCCGGTTTCGTGGAAGCAGTTCAAGGCCAGCGGGCGTTGGCCCGACGGCACCGTGATGGTCAAGGAACCGCGGATCGGCTCGAGCAAGGGGTCGATCAACAAGTCGGGCATCTTCCAGACCGAGCAGCGTTTCGACCTGGAAGTGCATGTCCGCGATTCACGGCGCTTCAAGGGCGGATGGGGGTTTTTCGTCAACGTCGACAACAAGCCGGCCAAGCTCATCCCGGCCAGCGCCAGCTGCTATTCCTGTCACGGTGCGCATGGCGCGGTCGACACGACTTTCGTGCAATTCTATCCGACGGCCAAGCCGATCGCGGTGAAAGCGGGAACCTTCGCAGCGGACAAATAGCGTTCAACCCCTTGGTAAAAGGGGCATGACACATTGACTTACGGCTCGGCCTCGTGATCTTGTTCCGGGAAAGGCGGGGATGCTTTCCCGGCATCTCCGCCTGCTTCCATGGAGCGCTGGCCGTACGTCGCTGACCAGACAAGGATTTTCTCGGTCCTGTGCAGAGTGACAAGCGGACGCGGCGCGTGAATTCGGGCTGATGCAATGAGCTTCCGCAATATTTCCGCCTGGTCGATCCGCAACCCGGTGCCGTCGCTCGTGCTGTTCTTCATGCTCACGGTCGCCGGGATCGTCAGCTTCATGCGGATGGACGTCAACAACCAGCCGGACATCGATTTTCCGGTGGTGATCGTCTCGATCAGCCAGCCGGGCGCCGCGCCGACCGAGCTCGAGAACCAGGTCACGCAGAAGGTCGAGTCCGCGGTGCGCAGCCTGCAGGGCATCGACGAGATCGATTCGACCGTCCAGGAAGGCAGTTCGACGACGGTGGTGCAGCTCGCGCTCGGCACGCCGATCGACCGCGCCGTCGAGGATGTTCGATCGGCGGTCCAGCAGATCCGCAGCGACCTGCCCGACGGCATTCTCGAGCCGCAGGTCAGCCGCGCCAACACCACCGGACAGGATCTGGCGAGCTACGCCGCGATCTCGACCGACATGACGATCGAGCAGCTCAGCTGGTACATCGACAATACCGTGTCGAAGGAGCTGCTGTCGGTTGCCGGCATGGCGCAGGTCGATCGCAACGGCGGCGTCAGTCGCGAGATTCGCGTGATCCTCGATCCGCTCAAGCTGCAGTCGCAGGGCCTGACCGCGAGCCAGGTCAACCAGCAGCTGCGCCAGGTCAATCTCAACGCCGCCGGCGGCCGCGCCGAGATCGCCGGGTCGGAGCAGTCGGTGCGGGTGCTGGGCAATGCGCGGACCGCCTATGATCTCGGCCAGACGCAGATTTCGGTCGGCGGCGGGCGCACCGTCAGGCTCGCCGACCTCGGCCGGGTCCGCGATCTCTATGCCGAGCAGCGTTCGTCCTCGACGCTCGATGGGCGCCAGGTGCTGAGCTTCGACTTCCAGCGCGCCAAGGGCGGCTCCGACGTCACCGTCTTCAAGGACGCGCAGGCAAAGCTCGTCGCGCTCGAAAAGCGCAACCCCAAGGTCCATTTCGAGATGATCTCGAACAGCGTCAAATATACCAAGGCGCAATATGACGCGGCGATGGAGGCGATGGTCGAGGGCGCGGTGCTCGCGGTGATCGTCGTGTTCCTGTTCCTGCGCGACTGGCGTTCGACGATCATCTCCGCGCTGGCGATCCCGCTCTCGGCGATCCCGACTTTCTGGTTCATGGACCTGCTTGGTTTCACGCTCAACAACATGACGCTGATGGCGCTGAGCCTGGTGGCGGGCGTGCTGGTCGACGACGCGATCGTCGAGATCGAGAACATCGTCCGGCATATGCGAATGGGCAAATCGGCCTATCAGGCGTCGATCGACGCCGCCGACGAGATCGGGCTGGCGGTGCTCGCCACCACCATGTCGATTGTCGCGGTGTTCCTGCCGGTCGGGCTGATGCCCGGCGTGTCGGGGCAGTTCTTCAAGAATTTCGGCCTCACCGTCGTCGTCTCGGTGCTGATCAGCCTTGCCGTCGCGCGGCTGATCACGCCGATGATCGCGGCCTATTTCCTCAAGGCCAAGGGCAGCCAGTCGCACGGCGAGGGCCGGGTGATGGATGCCTATATCGGCTTGCTGCGCTGGACACTGAAGCATCGCTGGTCGGCGGTGGTCGGCGGCGCGGTGTCCTTGGCGCTGACGATCGGCCTGTTCGTTTACATGCCCAAGACCTTCCAGCCCGACCGCAACCTCGATTCGTCGACCGCGCAGATCACGATGGTCCCCGGCACGACGCTGGCGCAGACCCAGGCCGTGGTGTCCGAGGTGGCGGCGCTGTTCCGTGGGCAGCCTGACGTCGCCCATGTCTATTCGCGCGCCTGGGTCGGCAGCGGCAAGGTCACCGCGCTCTACCGGCCGGGGAAAAAGCTGACCAGCTCGCAGTTCGAGCAGCAGCTGGCGCCGCAACTGGCGACGATCGCCGACGCGCGCGTCGCCTTCCGCGCACAGGGTGGCTGGGGCGGCAATGCGCGCCAGTTGTCGATCGTACTCGGCGGCGACGACCCCAAGCTGTTGACCGCGACCGCGATCCAGCTGGTCGACCAGATGGCGAAGCTGCCCGATATCGTCGCGCCGCGCATCGAGGGCAATCTGCTGCGCCCCGAAATCGTCATCACCCCGCGTCTCGCGCTCGCGGCGAATCTGGGCGTGACGACGCAGGCGCTGTCATCGGCGATCCGCATCGCGACGCTGGGCGATATCGACCAGAACAGCGCGAAATTTTCGCTCTCGGACCGTCAGGTGCCGATCCGCGTAGCGCTCGACCAGGACGCGCGCCAGCGCCTGTCGACGATCAACAACCTGCCCGTTGCGACGTCCAGTGGTGGATCGGTACCGCTGAATCTCGTCGCCGATGTCAGCCTCGGCGCTGGCCCGACCCAGATCGAGCGTGTCGCGCAGAAACGCCAGCTGACGATTGGCGCGGACCTCGCACGCGGCGTGGTCAGCGGCACCGCGCAGCAGGAAATCCACAAGCTGCCGGTCATGCAGCACCTGCCGATCGGCGTCGGCGAACTCGTCGTCGGCCAGGACAAGTGGATGGCCGAGATGATCACCAACTTCGTCATCGCGCTGCTTGCCGGGTGCTTCCTGGTGTTCGCGGTGCTGGTGCTGCTCTATCGCCGCGTGCTGCCGCCGCTGGTCAATATGGGGTCGCTGCTGCTCGCGCCGCTCGGCGGACTGATCGGCCTGCTGGTCACCGGCACGCCGATCTCGATGCCGGTCTATATCGGCATCATCATGCTGTTCGGCATCGTCGCCAAGAACTCGATCCTGCTGATCGACTTCGCGCTCGAGGAGATGAACAAGGGCGTGGCGGTGTTCGACGCGATCCTCGACGCCGGCCACAAGCGCGCCCAGCCGATCGTCATGACGACGGTGGCGATGGTCGCCGGCATGATGCCGACCGCGCTGGCGCTCAACGGCGACGGTTCGTCGCGCGTGCCGATGGGCATCACCGTGATCGGCGGGCTGTCGCTGTCGACGCTGCTGACGCTGGTGATCGTGCCGGCAAGCTTCAGCCTTGCGGTCGGAGTAGAACGCTGGATCGGGCCGAAGCTGGGCCGCCGCCTGCTGACCTATCGCCCCGGCGACGACGGCAGCACGGTGATCGGCAATGACCCCGCGGCGGGCCGGCTCGCCGGACCGGCCGGCGCGATCGGCCATCACGGCGAGGCGCCGCAACCGGCGGAGTGACGCGTTACGGAAGGGGCAGGGCGAAACGGCGCTTCCCTTCGGCCCGGCACGCGCTACGCCGGGGACCATGAGCGCTGATCCCCTGCCCGATACGCGACCCGCGAGCCCCTTGCGCACCGTCAAGGTCTATTTCGACGGCGGCTGCCGGCCCAATCCCGGGGCGATGGAGGTCGCGGCGGTGGTGCGCGGCGCGGCCCATGTCCTGCCGGCGATCGGTCATGGCTCGAGCTTCGATGCCGAATGGCGCGCGTTGCTCCACGCCGCCGAGGTCGCGCAGTCGCTCGGCCTCACCGATTTCGTCCTGCTCGGCGATGCCGCCTCGGTCGTGGCGCAGGCCAATGGCTCGGCGCCGTGCCGTGGCGCGGCGCTGGCCTATCGCGAGGCGCTGCTCGCGTTGCTGCCGGCGGGCGCCCGGCCACGCGTGCGCTACATCAAGCGCGCGCAGAACCTCGCCGGCATCGCACTGGCGCGGCTGCATGACCGCTAGCGACCTGCCGATCCTCTACAGCTTCCGGCGCTGCCCCTATGCGATGCGCGCGCGGATGGCGCTGCTCGCGAGCGAAGTGCCGTTCGAACTGCGCGAGGTCATGCTGCGCGACAAACCTGCCGCAATGCTCGCCGCCTCGCCCAAGGCGACCGTGCCGGTGCTCGTGCTGCCCGATGGAACGGTGATCGACGAGAGCCTCGACATCATGCGCTGGGCGCTCGCGCGGAACGACCCGGAAGAGTGGCGCGCCGGCGACGATGCCGCGTTGATCGCCAGTTTCGACGGCGCCTTCAAGCATCACCTCGATCGCTACAAATATCCCGAACGCCATGCCGCCGACCCGGTCGCGCATCGCGGCGCCGGTCTGTCGATGCTCGACACGCTGGAGCGGCGCCTAGCCGGGCATGCCAACCTCCACCGCGACACCCGCGCGCTGAGCGATATCGCGATCATGCCGTTCGTGCGGCAATTCGCCGCGGTCGATCGCGGCTGGTTCGACGCCCAGCCATTGCCGCGCTGCCAGGACTGGCTGGCACGCCACGTTGCGTCGCCACTGTTCGAGCGGGCGATGCTGCGTGTCGCGGGCTAGAGCGCGATGGGAAAAATGGGAACCGGTTTTTCGCAATAAATCACGCGACAACAAAGAATTATAGAGCGGGATCCGATTCAGCTTAATCGCATCCCGCGCTGGACGACCGGCCGAATTTCGCCTCGTCTGACACGGGCCTTTGAGCCCGGCATTGCAAGGTTGGTGCTTTCGCTGGTCGGTTCGTCGAGGCCTGACGCTCTCATGAATTATAGATTAAAAAAATGTCATGATAGTCACCTGCTTTTATTCGTAATGAATCGGTAACGAAAGCGTCATTGGGCGCGCCTAGCGCTGCCCCGTCAACTCCGATGTCCTGGAGTAAAGATGGGGGCCGTCATGTATCTTAATTTATCCGCATCGCGCGCATTGGTCGACTTTAACGGGTCGATGCGGAGAATGGCGACGATAACAGGCTCAATCTCGCTGACGGCACTGGCAATAACACTCCTGCCAGGCGTCGCGTTCGCCAAAACCGATGGAAATTCGGATGACATCGTCGTTACCGCCCGCCGCGCCGCAACGGCGCGCGACGAGCAGCAGGCGGCGCCCAATCTGGTCAACGTCCAGTCGGCCGAAACCATCGCCAAATATCCCGATGTCAACTCCGCCGAAGCGCTGAGCCGCATGCCTGGCGTGTCGCTCTCGATCGACACCGCGGAGGGGCGGTACGTCAACATCCGCGGGCTCGATGGCAATTTCAACGGCGCGACCTTTGGCGGTGTCGTGCTGCTCAACACCTCGCCCAGCTACACCTATTTCAACGCCGCCGGTCGTGCGGTCGAATTCGACACGGTCCCGATCGGCGCGGTCGACCGGATGAGCGTGACCAAGACCGGGCTTCCCGACCACGAGGCCGAAGGCATCGGCGGCTCGGTCGAACTCAGCCCGCGCACGGCGATCGGCGCCAGCCGGCTGTTCGCCCAGGTCACGCTGGGCGGGGGTCTCGAGACCGATCGCAATACCGGCCTGTACCGCGACGAAGTGGTGATCGGCGGCCCGCTGGGCGGCGCCGGTGCCAACGGCACCGCGCCCTTCTCCTTTGTCGTCAGCCAGTTCCTGTACAACGACAAGCGCAGCTTCGACGATCTCGAGGCAGCCTATAAGGATGACCAGCCGGCGACCCCGGACAAGGCGTTCGACGCGCTCGAACTGCGCCGTTACGCCTACAACCGCAAACGCTTCGGTTTTTCGGGTGAATTCGACTTCACGCCCGACACCGACACGCGCATCTATGTGCGCGGCAACCTCACCGGCTACAATGAGCGGGTGCTGCGCAACCGGCTCAATATCAACGGACTTGGCGATACCGTCACCGTCGATCCGGCCAACGCGAACGGCTTCGTCGCCACCGGCGCCTCGACCGAAAAGACCTTGCGCGACAGCGATGTGAAAGAGCAGAATCTGGTGCTCCAGCTCGGCGGCGATCACCATTTCGGCGACGTGCATGTCGAATGGTTCGGCGCCTATTCGCGCGCGACCTACACCAAATACACCGACTACAATGCCACCTTCGCCGGACCGGCCAACCTGACCGTCGCTTATGACAACATCACCAACCCCAATTACCCCACCTTCAGTGTCTGACCCAAAAGTAAGTTGAGTGATATCAGTCGGTTGCGCTTGACGCGCTGGCGCATGGCTGATTCTGGAGGTTTTGCGAAGAACCGACCGGAGATCAACGATGTGGACCGATACCACTCGCGCTATTCATGCG
>JBBRSN010000096.1:0-14967 GCA_038245375.1 Sphingomonadales bacterium
ATCCGCCGCACCCACCCCCAGGGGCGCAATATCACCCGCTCTTAAGCCCGATCCGGTGACGATGTCGCGACACCGACCGATCGCCCCGATATTTCCCACATGGCTTGCTCACCGCAGATGCCAGCCCGACAGGCTGCTAGCGCCAGTCGGCCGCGAATTGCTCCCGGCCGAGGCCGAAGCATTTCGTGCCAAGTTCGGCTACGACGCGACGGCCTTCCGCGTCGCTACCGGCAGCGTCGGCTCGCTCGGAAAGACCGCAGCATCGATCATCATGGTCGACAAGGATAACCCGATCAATTGCCTCAGCCTGCGGCAGCTCGACGACATCTATTCGACCACGCACAATCGTGGCGGCAAGGAAATCACGACCTGGGGCCAGCTCGGCGCCACCGGTGCCTGGGCCGACAAGCCGATCCACCTCTACGGCCTCAAGTCGCCCAACGGCATCGAATGGTATTTCAAGATCCGCGTGATGAAAATGGGCGACTATCGCCCGGGCATCCAGTTCACCAAGGGCAAGGGATTCACCCATGCCTTCACCGTCGCTGCCGAGGACATGCACGATCATCCCGGTGGCCTGACCTATGCCTTGATGGCCAATGTCCAGCCTTACACCAAGGTCATGCCATTGTCGGAGGAGCCCGGGGGCAAGTGCGTCCTGCCGACCACAAAGACCGTCTATGACCACAGCTATCCGCTGGCGCGCTACGTCTACATCTATGTCAACCACAAGCCCGGTACGACGCTTGCGCCGAAGGTGCGCGAGTTCCTCAAGGCGGTGCTGAGCCGCGAGGGTCAGCAGCAGGTGTCGAACGATGGTGTCTATATCCCGCTCCAACCGCAGGTGGTGAGGGAAGAGCTGGCGAAACTAGCGACGATGTAACCCACCCGCTCTCCCGGGCATTCGAGGCGCGGCTCCCGCTGGGGGTCGCGCCCTTTCCCGTGCGCGCCACCTCCCTTGTGTTAGGCGGCAGACCAATCGGCGCACCTAATCTGTGCAAGTCGCTTCAATACCGCGTGGCGGGTCCATACCGCGCGATACGCGCGCGCATTGCCTGCCACACTATCTATTTGATTAACTGGAATGATGTTTCAGCTTCATGCGCTCCACCGCGACTTCGCGCGGGTTGAGCGGGAGGTAGCGGAGCGTACCATGCGCGATGCTTGCTTGGCCGACAGGCGACAGCAGAAAGTCCAGCACCATCGCGGCGTCCGGCTCGATCGCGCCATGTCGATCGCGGCGGGCATAGACGAGCAGAAAGCGATCGAGCGGGTAGCTACCCGACATGATCCCGGCACGGTCCGGCAAGTGGCGGCCGGACGCATCGAGCAGCGCCAGCGCCCGCGTCGGGCCGCCGGCATGGTTGAGATTGGCGAGACCGATTCCGAAGCGATCGGCGGCGACCGCCGCGGCGACGTCGCGCGACTGGTGGAACAGGTGGCAGGCCGGCGCGAACGCAGCGCCGGCGAGCGGGCCGGCGAGCAGGTGACGGCCGATCGCGGTATCAGGCGCGAGGCAATAGAGATGCACCGGCTGCCGCGCCCAGGCGCCGCGCGCGCCGAGATCGCCCCAGCGCGACGGCGGCGTCGCGGCGGTGAACACAGCGCGCACCATCGCCAACGACATCTCTCGCAGTTGATTGTCGCGCGCGACGAGCACCCCGGTCGGTGAGGACAGGGCGCCCGGCGACAGCGAGTCATGCGCCACGCGGATCTCCGCCGGATCGCTGCCCCAGCGCGCGCGCAGCGCCGCGCGGTCGACCGCGTCCATCTCGGCGCCCATCGGTGCGAGCGTTGCGCGGCCGTCGATCAGCGCAGCCGGCGCAGCCCTGGTCGCGGGGAGGTCGAGTATGATCCTCACATCGGGGTGCAGCGCCTCGACGCGCGGCGCGATCGCCGTCAGCATCTCGCGCATGTCGTTATAGCCGACGATACGGATAACGCGCGGTGCCGGCGCAGCGCTAATTGACAGCAGCGCGCCGAGCGCGAGCAGCGATCGGCGCACCATGATCAGCGGTCGATCTGCGCTAGGCTGGCGGCGGTCTGGAAACCGCGAAGCGGCAGGTAGATACCCTGCTCGCGCACCACCGCCTGGCCCTCGCGGCTGAGCACGAAGCGGAGGAATTCGTGCAGCGCCGGGTCGAGCGCCGCGCCTGATTTCGCATTGGTGTTGAGATAGACCAGCCGCGACAGCGGATAGGCCGCCGACGCGACATTCTCATAGCTCGGCGACAAAGCCGGCCTGCCATCGACGCTGACCGGTACGATCTTGATCTCGGAATCGATCGCCGACAGCCCGGTATAGCCGAGCGCATCTGGGTCGGCGGCGACGCGCCGCGCGATCGCGAAGAAGGTCTCGTCATAATGGATCGTCGCGTCGTTCCATTCGCCGCGATGACCTGGAGTCGAGAGCATTCGCTGGCGGACGAATTCCTCGAAGCCGTTCCATGGTTTGATCCCGTAGAGATGGATCGGGTGGCTGGCATATTCACCGGTCACGCCGAGATCCCCCCAGGTCTTCGGCGTCTCGCCGCCGCGCCAATGGGTGCGCGAAAAGGCCGCGTCGAGTTGCCGGAAGCTCAGCTGCCTCACCGGATTAGCCGGATTGACCATGATCGCCAGCGCATCGAGGAAACCGAAATGCCGCCAGGTCCCGCCCGATATCGGCACCGACAGCGGATCATAGCCGAACTTGTCTCGGAAGCCGGAGATATCGCTCGGCTTCAGCTCGCGCGACACGAACACCAGGTCGAGATTGCCCTTGATCAACTCCAGCGCGCCGAGGCTGCCGGCCAGTGGGTGTTGGCAGGTGAGCTGAAAGCCCGGTTGATATTTGCGGAAGGCGGCGACCCAATCGGCGACCAGGCCGGGCAGCACGTCGGAGCAGCCAGCGCGATAGGCATGCCTGATCCGGTACCCCCGGGTCGAGGCGTAATGCGGCAGGGCCGGATCGAGGCTCGGCTGGAGCAGTTCGGGGTCGGGCAGGGTGCGGCCGGAGAACATGCCGGCCTTCTTTTCCGCATCGCTCTGCGGATGGACCTCGACCGCAGTGGGCGCCGACCAGGTCACGGTGCCCGGCTTTACCGGCGGCATGGACTGCGCCGAAGCGGCGGCGGCGGCGATCAGCGCTGTCGCCGCCATTGCGGTGAAAGGAATGCGCGTGAACATCATATGCTGGCTCCCCTGCGGGCGCCACGATGCGCCCCGTTCAGTCGGTGATGGATAGGTCCGAGCGATGCGTCAGTGCCTCGAACAGGCTGACCCGCACACGCCCCGCGCCCTCGGCGCTGGATGCGATCCGCGCCAGTTCGAGCGAAGTAGCGCTGGCCGGCCGGTGGGGCGGATGGTTGAGATAGAGATAGATCGGCGTCTCGCCCACCACTTCGCCGGTCGCGACACGGTAGCGTCGTCCGACCCCGAGCGCGATCCCGTGCGGCGCGGCGCGCGATGGAAACAGTGCCTGCTCGTCCGGCATCAAGACATGCGTCTGGGGTGCAACATCCGCGCGTCCCCGCTCCATCGCATCCGTCGCGGCGCTCGATCCCGCCAGTGCCACACAAACGCGCACTGTGGGATGCTCGCGGTGAAAGATCGCCACCGAGCGCGCCACCGGACCATCGAGCAACCGCGACCCTGCGATGCGCAATTCGCCGACCAGAGCGGGCGCGCTGGTGCGATAGCGCGGCACCGCCGCAACCGGCAATGCCAAGACCGCGATCGTCGCGAGCGAGAGCTGGATCCCGCAGATGATCGCGCGACGGTACGGCGTCGGCGGCGGGCGATAGGAGGGTGGCGCGAGCATCGCGCCATCTTTCCCCCGGCACCGGCGCGGTCGATCCGTCCAATGGCCTAATCACTCAAATGAACCGCTCGAGCACGCGGCCGGCCAGGTCTGAGCGCCCGTCGAGCCCGGCCTTGCGATAGATCGCCTGCGCCTGTTGCCGCACGGTACGCTCGCTGGTGCCACGCACATCGGCGATCTCGCGCAGCGGCAGGCCACGCAGCATGAACCAGGCGATGTCGTTCTCTGCCTCCGACAGTCGCCACTCCTGAAAATCGCCGTCGATCACGGTCTTGACCGCGGCACCGGCCGAAGCCGGGGCGAGGTCGAGTTGCGCGGACAGCGCGTCGCAGCGCCTTTCGAGTTCGCGGGTCATCCGACCACGGCGGCGCAGACCGAGCGTCATCCATGCGCCGACACCGAGCAGCACGACCAGCGCCGCAAGGCCTATGATCATGTTGGCGCGCAGCGACCGCCAGCCGCCTTGCTCGAATGCGAAATCGTCACCGCGACGCGGGGGATTGATCACGTCGGCCCAGCGAGTCTCCTCGCGGTCGATGAACTGCAACAACGGCATGCCGTCGAGATAGCCGTCGGTCCAACGCTGGGCGCCGAGTTGTGCATGCCAGCTCGGCGAATGGGCCATCGCCGCCACGATCGCGGCGAGCCGGTCCTGCTGCGCTGCACTGATGCCTGGGGCGGCGAACACTGTGCGCCAGTTCATCATCGTCGTGTCGATGCCGAGCTCACGCAGCGTCGGCGCGTCGACGCCGGCGAAACGATGCGGCGCGGCGACAGCCAACACCTTGAGCGCGTGATTCGCCAGGGCGGGGCCGAATTCGGCATAGCCGCTCACCCCGACATCGCCACGGCCTTCGAGCAACGATTCGGTCACCCGGCGCCCTCCGGCACGGGCATAATATTCGATATCGTCGGGCGACACACCGAGCCGCGCGCCGAGCGCGTAGACCACCCCCTGGTCAGGCCCGCCCAGCGCACCGCCGACCCAGCGCAGCTTGGCCGGGTCGAGCCGCATGGTCGCGCGGATATCGGCGATGCTGTGCACGGATGAGGTAATGGGCGCAGCGAAGAGCTCCCATTCGCCGGTCAGCCGTGCGATCGGCGTCACATCGCGCATCGTAACCGCAGCCTCGTCGCGCAGCGACGCGCCGAGCATTACCAACCCGCCGATCAGCAGGATGTCGTCACTGCCGCGATCATGCGCGACGAATTGCGACAGGCCGATCAGTCCGCCGGCACCGGGATAACGCAGGATCGACACCTGGCCGACCAGTCCCTCATGTTCGAGGGCGACTTTCATTGCCTTGGCGGTAATGTCCCAGCCACCGCCGACTGCCCCCGGCACGATCAGCGTGAGCCGGTTCATGTGAGGGCGCGACGGCGGCGTGGCCACCGAAGGTGGCGTGACGGGTTGCGCCGAAAGCGGCTGTGCGATCATCGCGACGCTCAGCGCGGCGAAGACGGTGCGACGCCATATCGATGCCACAGCGGAAAATCCGCCCATATGCCCTGCTCCTCTCGACGGGCGTGCTCTGTGGCATCGTCTCGTGCCATGTTGCTACGCGCGTGAAGCTGTCACCGCGCTGTCACGCCGACGCCGTCGCCAGATCGATGGGGGGAAAGCAGCAAGCTCGGTGCCGCGCTACCGAACTTGTCGGTGACGAGCGCGGTGATCGCATCGAGCAGCGCATCGCGGGGTGCCAACGGCAGCGGCCCCACCGGTGAGAAGCTGGCGGAGAGAGCGCGCGCGTGGTCGGCGCTTAACACGCGCTCGCGGCGAAAGCATGATTCTCTACCGCGCCGAACCCGGCCGCTTCCGGCCGTCCGCGATGCAGGTCGATGTCGAGCGAATAATGCCTCTCGGCCGCCTCCGATGGCGGCAGCTCGATATCGGCGAGCAACGGCGCCACGGCCTCGGCGAACGGATCGCCAATGCCCTTCTGGCGATAGACGTTCCAACAGATCGCCGGGCGGCCGCCGGGCCTCAGCAAGGCTCTTGCCTTGGGCAGCGCGATCTCGGGATCGAGCCAGTGGAACGACGACGCCGAGGCGATCGGGTCGAACCCGCCGGCGACGTCGGCCGCGCAGAAATCGTCATTGATCACGTCGAGCTCAGCGAAGCGCGTCCGCAGATGCGCCGTGAGTACGGGATCGGGCTCGAACGCGACGAAGCGCCGTGGCTTGAACGCCGCGAGCGCTTCGGTGGCGAGGCCGGTACCCGGGCCGATCTCTGCAATCGCGTCGAGCGCCGACAGGCGCGCGGTCATCATCCGGTAGTGCGCGGCCGGATAACCCGGCCGCGCACTGTGATAGCCGGCGACATCGTTGCCGAAGATGGGGCGCCCTGCCGCGCGCAGCGGGGCGCTCCGGGTCGCTCATTTCGCCGGGGCGAACAAGGATTCGTAGCTCGGGATGCGCCGCGCCAGCGCATCGCGCATGTCGAGTGCCTTGGTGTAAAGGGTGCGCTCGTACTGATTGCCCGCGACCGGTACCTTGAAGGCATAGACGACCAGGCCGATATTGTTGCCGTGCACGTCACGCATCGGCATCAGTACGACGAACTTCGGCGCGGTGTCCTTGTTTCGGTGCCAGCGCGGATCGACGATCGTGATGCCTTTTTTCGAGACGTCGATATCGTCGGGATCGTCGGCATTGCCGAGGCGATCCGGATAGGAACCGGCGAACATCGTATAGGCGTCGGCCATCCCGGGCGGCACGCCGTGCAGTGTGACGCTGAGCAATTCCGGATGCGCCTTCATCGTCTGATCGGACAGCATCTGTGCGTAGATCTTCTGCGCCGGCGGGGTCCAATTCTTGTTGTCGGCGGCAGCGGCCATGGTCGCTGTCAAGGCGCCTGCCGAAAGCGCGAGCGCCAGCATTGTCTTTCTGATCATCATCCTCTCCCTCACGCTTTTTTCCGCGTGAGGTCGGTTTACCGCGCCAGGCTGTCGCGAAGCTGTCGCCCGCTTCAACCCGCGAACAAAATCGCGCGCGACTGAATGAGCTGCGCCAGCGTATCACGCACGGCGACGGCGCGGGCATAACCCGCCTGCGGGTCACTTCCCGCCGGCACTGCGAAGCTGGTGCTCAGCGCGCCGATGCTGTGGCCGGTGCCATCGAGCAGCGGCAATTCCACGGCCAGACGCATCCCGCCGTCAGTCACCTCACGCAACACCGCACCATCCCGCTCGACATGTCGGTCGTCATTATCACCTCGCTTGCCGATCCGCCCGAAGCTCGATGCGGCGATGATGTTTCCGCCGCCCGGCGGCGCGACGTGAAGCGCCAGCGTCACCAGGGCGGGAAAGCGTGCCCGCATCTCTTCGACCAGTGCGTCGGCGCGGGGGGAGTGAACCGCGCCCGCGACGAATGGGTCGGGCTCGGCGAGATTGCCAACGACATATATCCGCCGCGACAGCCACGCGGCGATGCCAGCAGCGCGGGCGCCGGGCGCGGCCGTCAACGTGCCGATCGTGTGGCCCATCGCATCGGCCAGAGGTACGGTCACGCCACCCGTCACCGGCGCGCCGATCGCGAGCGGCGCGCCCTCCTTGCCACGCGCCTCGATATGCAGCGCTGCACCGCTACGGTGCGCAGCCTCGGCGAGCAGCGTGTCGCCATAGCGCCGACCGGCACCTTCGGCGCCACCGAGCGAAAGCCCGGAGCCGACCAGGATAAAGGCGGCCGCGATGCGGGTCACGCCGGTGCCACGACAAGCGATAACCCGTCCTTACCCTCCGAACTTCGCGAAGATGGCCAGTGCCAGCGTGACGGTCAACGCGCCGCCGATGCGCGTCGCGACCTGCGCGAACGGCATCAGCACCATGCGGTTGGAGGCGCTGAGGATGGCAACGTCGCCGGTACCGCCCTGGCTGGCGCGACAGGCGGTAACGATGGCGGATTCGATCGGATGGATATTGACCAGCCGTCCGGTGAAGAACCCCGTCACGACCAGCGCCACCACCGTCGCCATGATCGTGACGATCTCGGGCAGGTTGAAGGCGCTCATCAGCTTTTCCCACGGCGTCTTGGCAACGCCGATCGCGAACAGCAGCGGATAGGTCACCAGCGCGGCAAAGAACTGGTAGTTGCGGTAGGCACCCTGCTCGAGCCGCGGCGAGACGAGCCTGCCGAGCTTGAGCGCCACCGCGAGGAACAGCATCGTCACCGGCCCCGGGAATTTGGTCAAATCCTGCACCAGCGCGCCAATGACGTAGAGTGTCATCGCCAGCACCACGGCGCCGCCGATGGTTTGCAGATCGGGCACAAACCGCGGCGCTTCCTTCCCGGTCAGCGCCACGTCATGCTCGCCGGGCTGCAATTGACCCTCCCCGGTCAAATCGGGGCGACGCTTGCCATAAAGGTTCAAGCCGCCGGCAAGCAGGATTGCCGCAAGGCTGCCGAACATCACCGCCGGCAGGATCTCGGCGAGCAGGTCGCCCTGCGCGCCGCCGCCCAAGGCAGCATAGCCGATCGACAGCGGGATCGCGCCTTCGCCGACGCCACCGCCGAGCACCGGCACGACGATCATGAACGCGGTATGCTTCAACCCCATGCCGAGAGCGGTGCCGACCGAGCAGCCGACCACCGCGGCGGCAATTGAGCCGCTGAGGATCGGCACCAGGATCTTGAGGAAGCCGCCGATCAACATCCTGCGATCCATGCCGAGAATGCTGCCAACGATGATCGAGCCGATGAACAAATAGAGGAAATTGCTCTGGTCGGTGAAACTCGTGATCGAATCCTTCAGCGACCTGGGGATGACACCGAGATAGACCAGCAGCGACGGAACGAAGGTGGCAAGGATCGCCGCTGCGCCAACTTTCCTGAGGCCTGGAATGTGCTTGCCGGCCTCGGCGCAGGCGAAGCCCCCCGCCGCCAGGATCAGAATGTTGGTGGTCAGGTCCGACGGTACTTTGCCCCTGGCGATATAGGCGCCGATCAGCAAGACGATGGCGATGAATACCGGCACGGGAACGATGCCGATCCTGGTGTCCATGATCCGCCACCAGCCCGTCGGGCCAGCCTCGCCATCGACCGTGTGGGTTTCGTCGATCGCTTCGATCGCCATAGTCTCTCTCCCGTGGGGGAAGTCGGGCGCGTGTGCCGTCGCCCGCCTCGCCGCCTTATTTTTCGGAAACCACTATCAGGCGGAAACTGCCCGATCTGGCGTTGGGCAGGTGTTTCTTGCCCGGCACGGCGGGCGGCCAGACCAGATCGGCCGTCGACGAGAAGACGCGGTGGGTCCTGGGATCGAGCGTCACCGTCTTGGTATATTCGTCGATCTCGAGCGTCTGGTTGACGCTGTAATGTGCCTTGTCCAGCTGGTCGACGATCGTCCAGCCGCCATCGCGATTGGCGACATAGACGCGCTTGCGGACAGGATCGAAGGTGATGCCGTCGGGGCCGTCGCCGATCGCAACTCTGGTCAGCACCGTCCCCGTATCGGCGTCGGTCACCGTCATCACCTTGTTGCCGCAGCCGCTGAACAGGACGCGATTGACCGGATCGAAGGCGAGCGGCGCGGGGCCGTCGCAGCCCGGCAAAGGGATGGTGCCGGTCAGTGCCATCGTTCTCGCATCGATCACGCCGATGTCGTTGCCTTCCTCCATGTTGACCCAGATCTTGCCCTGATTGTCGGTCTGCGAGAATTCCGGGCCATTGGGCAGCTTGATCGTCTTGATCACCACGCCCCTGGCCGGATCGATCACGCTGATTTCCTCCGAATCACCGTCGAACGCCCAGATCATCCCCGACGCACCGTCGTGCAGAATGCTGTCGGGCTTCTTGCCGGTCGGGATCAGCTTGATCTTCGCGCCCGTCGCCGGGTCGAACTCGACCACGCCGTTCTGGTCGCCGTCCGAAACGAAGCCATGGCCGGCGGCCAGCGCGACGCCGTGCGCCGCCTTCAGGCCGGTGACCGTGGCGATCGGCCTCAGCGTGTCGAGGTCTAGGATGTGCACGACACTGCTATGCGTGACGTAGAGCCGCCGCTTTTCGCTATCGACGGTCAGATAATCGCCGCGACCCTCACCGGGCAGCGATACCTTGGCGATGGTGAAGGCGGTGACGCTCGCCGCATCGGCGGTGTTGGCCGCCGTGACATTGTCGCTGGCGGCGGTGCACCCCATCAGAACAGCCGCACAGGCCGTAGACGATAATAGCTTTCGCACCGAAACCTCTCCCAATCCGCGGCCGGCCACTGCGATCCGGCTCTACTCTGGGGTCGTGGTAACCGGCGAAGCTGTCACGATGCTGTCAGGGATCGGCGCCTCGCGCGGGAAGCGGACACGCGCGAGCAGCCCGCGGCCATTGCTTGCGGCGTCGAGGGTTAGCTCCGCACCGATCGCTTGCGCCAGCGCCTCCGCGATCGACAGGCCGAGCCCGCTGCCCTCGCGCGGCGCGCCGCGATCGAGCCGGGAGAAGCGCGTCATCACCCGGCCCAGGTCGGCGGCCGTATCCTCGATCATCCCGAAGATCGCGGGAGACAGGTTGAGCGCGATCTCGCCATCCTCGACGGTCAGCGATTCGGCGATGGCGCGCGACGCCGCGCCGAGGATGCGATCATTGACCGTCTCGACCGCGCTGCGGATCGCCAGCGCGCCACCAATACCAAGCAGCAGCGCGAGCCCCGCCATCGGCAATACCATGCCGCGCAGCAAACGCGCGGTGAGCGAACCGCCGGCGCGGTCCCACAGCGCGGCGAGCATCACGGCGCCACGAGCATATAGCCGAGCCCACGGATCGTGCGGATTTCCGGACCGTCGGGGCCGAGCTTGCGGCGCAACCGCGCGACATAGACCTCTACCGCATTGGGCCCGACCGGTTCGTCGAACCCGAAGATCTCGCCGGCCAGCCGGTCCTTGGCGACGACCTTGCCGACGCGCGCAACGAGCCGTTCCAGCACGGTCCATTCGCGGCGCCTGAGGTCGAGCGTGCGCTCACCGACCATCGCCACGGCCCGCGCCGCGTCGACGCTCAACGCACCGATGGTGATGACCGGCGACGCCTCGCCCTGGGCGCGGCGCAGCAGGGCGCGGATGCGCGCCTCGAGCTCGCTCGGCTCGAACGGCTTGAGCAGATAATCGTCGGCGCCCTGGTCGAGCCCGGCGACCCGGTCCTCGATCGCGTCGCGCGCGGTCAGGATCAGGATCGGCGTCTTGAACCCCTCGCGGCGCAGGCGCTGCAGCACGACCAGCCCCGACATGTCGGGCAAGCCGAGGTCGAGCGTGATCAGCGCGAACGGCTCCTCGCGCGCCAGTGCCAGCGCGGCTTCGCCATCCTCGGCGACATCGACGGCATAGCCCGACGCCTTGAGTGTCGCGCTGAGCCCGCGGGCCAGCGATGGGTCATCCTCGACCAACAGGATTCGCGCCACGATCGACCCCGCACATTGACGCGGAGCTTATAGGGGCAGAAAAGCCGCGCTGACCAGATTGAGCGCGTGGCGCGGGGGAAGGAAGAAGTTGCCGGCAGCGCGCGAAATGTTGATGTTCCTCGCCGTCGCGCTGGTGGCGCTGCCGTCGCTAGTCGGCTGCGCCAAGCCCGATCCCCGCATCCCGCCGGGCTATCCGCGCAGCTATGGTGAGGTCCTTCGCCAGGCCGATGGCGAGCACCACCTGCTGATCTGGTCGGCGACCGACAAGGTCAAGACCCAGCCGCTGCTCGACGCCTTCCGCCACGCCCATCCCGCGCTGACCGTGACCTATGTCGAGATGTCGGCGCGGATGCTCAACGACCGCTTTCTCGATGCTGTGGCTAAGGGAAAGGAGACGCCCGATTTCCTGTGGTCCTCGGCGATGGACCTTCAGATCAAGCTGACCAATGACGGCTATGCGCAAAGCTATGACTCGCCCGAGGCAAAGGCGCTCCCCGGCTGGGCCAACTGGAAGAACCAGGCCTGGGGCGTTACCGCCGAGCCGATCGTGATGATCTACAACCGCACGCTGATCGCTGACGCAGCCGCACCGACCACCCGCGCCGCGCTGACCCGCCTGCTGGAGGGACGCCCCCCGGCGCTGCGTGGGCGTATCGCCACCTATAATGTACAGACCTCGGCGGTGGGCTATCTCTATCTGATGCAGGATCAGCAGGCGACGCACGACATCTGGCGGCTGGTCCGAGCGCTGGGCGTCAACCAGGTCAAGCTCTACGACAATGCCGAGCCGCTGATGGCCGATGTCAAGACCGGGAAACTCGCGCTCGGTTACAATATCATCGGCTCCTATGCCCGTGATGAGGTGCGCCACAACCCCGATCTCGGCATGGTGCTGCCGCGCGACTACACGCTGGTGATGTCGCGCATCGCGCTGATCCCGGCGGCGGCACCGCATCCGGCGGCGGCCCCGCTGTTCATCGATTTCCTGCTCTCGCGGCGCGGACAGCAATTCCTTGCGGCACGGTCGATGCCCTCGGTGCGGTCGGACGTGCCGATCCCCGAAGGCCTGTCGTCGCCCGGCGTGCCGCTCCGCGCGATCCGCGTCGGACCGGCCTTGCTGGTCGATCGCGATGCACTGACCCGGCGCTATTTTCTCAAGCGCTGGAACACCGCCCTCGGCCCCGACAGCGCCACGACTCTGATGTCACGATGAGACGGCGGGCGCGGTGCGCGCCGGTTCTGGCCGCTTGCGGTCGAGCTTGAAGCGTCGATGCACATAGGCCGAGATCGGTATAGCCGAGCGGCTGTGCATAACCCGGCAATATTGGCGCTAGACTCATTATGTGGAGCGGCCCGGTTTGCAAGATTTCTCTGCGTAATTCACTGTTGAGCGGAAGTAACCACGCTCGCCGCCTAAGCTCTTTCCAGATCGCCGTCGCGCTAAGCGCCGGTGATGTCGCCTCCAAGGACGGTGGTGTCAGCGATCTCGTTCAATCGGCTGACGCGGAGAAATCTGACGTGTTCCGCACATCGAGACGCCCGCCCCGAATACCATCGTGAGGCCATGACCTTGAAAAGCACCCTGACCCTTAGCAGGCTCTTGAAGAACTCAGTCGGGTTCGGCGACGAAGCCGGAATCGTCGCTGTTGTGGATGAAGAGGTGACCGACGAGGCGGCCAGCGGTTCCGAGGGCTACCCAGCCGCGCCCCGATGCTTGATCGGCGTCGTTCATGCCCTCCCAACTGAACTCGGCACAGGCGCTGCCGTCGCGGGCGCCGTAGCGAACATCGAGCCAGCCCTTCACCGCGCCGAACGCGAAAGCTCCGTCCTCGGTGCCGAAGCTGATGAAGGCGGGCTCGACGAGGTCGAGATAATCGTTGTCCCACTGGTCCATCTCGACAATGCGCCAGCCTCCAATGAAGGCTTTTGCAAAGGCGGGCCTGCGCGCCATCACAGCGCCTCGCAGGCGAACAGGCGGGGTAGCCGGATCAGGTTGTAGGCGGCTGCGGCGAAGGTGAAGGACCAATCGACCTTCTCCAGTCCGCGCAGCTTGGTTCGTCGAAGCCCTGCGACCGTCTTGATCCAGCCGAACGCCTCCTCGATCCGCTTGCGGGCACGCAGGCTGGCGGCGTAGCTCGCGTGCCTCGTGGTGCGCCGGTCGATCGCGGAACGACGGCGACTGACATTCTGCGCGACATGCGGCCGGACGTTGAGCGTGCGAAGTTCCTCGACGAAATCGGCAGCATCATAGCCGCGGTCGGCACCCAGCGTGATGGCGCGTGGTCGATCGGCACGGGGCTCGATCATCTCGAGCGCTGCCAGCCGCTCGGCGTGCCCCGACACGCGCGTGAGCCGGGCGTCGACCAGCAGACCTGACCGGTTCTCCATCAACCCATGGCCGATGAAGCATAGTCTTGCCTCCATGCCCGGTCCCTTGCGGTAGAGCATGGCATCGGGATCGGTGGTGCTGGCGTGCGTGGCGTTGGAGCGCTTCTCGCCGCGAAAATCAGCCGGCGCGTTGCGCCCGCCATCGCCGTCAGGTGGATCAGTATCGTCTCTCGGGCGAAAGCTCTTCATGCTCGCCCACGCTTCAACCAGTGTGCCATCGACGCTGAAATGCTCGCTCGACAGCAGGCGCCGAACGCGCGGCTGGTCAAGGATCGCCGACAGGAACTGCGCAGCAATGTCACCGTCAAGCAGCCGGTCCCGGTTCTTCGAGAAGGTGGAGTGGTCCCACACCGGCTCATCGACACCAAGACCGACGAACCAGCGAAACAGCAGATCGAACTCCAGCCGCTCCCTCAACTGGCGCTCCGAGCGTACCGAGTAAAAGGCTTGCAGCAGCATCGCCCGCAGCAGCATCTCCGGCGAGATCGACGGCCGCCCCAGTCCGGAATAGAGCATCGAGAACTCGGCCGAGAGAGCCTGCAGCGCCTCGTTGGCTACCGCCCGGATCGCTCGTAACGGATGATCGGCCCGAACCCGCTGCTCCAGATCCACATAGGAAAAGAGCTCTCCTGAACGCTTATCCGTCCCGCGCATCCGCTTCCCTCGACGATGATCGCCGCCGAGTGAATCACGTCTTTGCTTGCTACGCCATCGGTTTTTCAACAGCCTGCTAGTGAAGCGGCGCATCCGGAGACAGGATTCCAACCTTCATCTATAGGCTTGTTATTGCTGGGTTTCATATACTCTGTTGGTGCAAAAGGCCAATAAATTGAGCAGGATTCACGTGGGCTGGCATGGGCCTTCACGGCATGTTCCGCACCAATTAGACGGGATGTGCCTTTGCTGCGACAAGCTGATTGTGTTGAGGGGTTTGCGCGCCGCACGCACCTTCCGACCGATGCGGAGAGCCAGCTTCGTGCTGGATGCGCTCGAACAGGCGCTTCACGATCGCCGGCCGGTACATCGCGGCGGCCTCGTTCACCACAGTGATCGCGGGTCGCAATATGTGTCTATAAAATATACCGAACGCCTGGCTGAAGCCGGGATCGAGCCCTCGGTCGGCAGCGTCGGCGACAGCTATGACAACGCTTTGGCCGAGACCATCAATGGCCTTTACAAGGCGGAGGTCATCCATCGGCGCGGTCCTTGGCGAAACTTCGAGGCCGTCGAGTTCGCGACGCTGGAATGGGTCGACTGGTTCAACAATCGGCGACTGCTGGAGCCTATCGGCAATATCCCGCCAGCCGAAGCCGAAGAACGATATTACGTCATGCTCGACGAAACGCGCATGGCCGCGTAACTTAAACCAAATAGCCTCCGACAGACCCGGGGCGGTTCA
>JBBRSN010000097.1:0-14919 GCA_038245375.1 Sphingomonadales bacterium
AGGCCGGTGCAATAATCGAAATAGGATTGGTCGAGCCAGAACGAGCCATCGGCCTTGAGGTCGAGCAGATTGTCGAGGATCAGATCGCGATACCGTGGCGTGCCATAGGGTGCCAACCCCATGAGCTTGTATTCCCCGGAATTTACCCTGAAGCCGCAATAGGTCGTGAAGGCCGAATAGAGCAGTCCGAGCGAATGCGGAAAGCGGATTTCCCGCAATATTTCGATCGACGCGCCCTTGCCCAGCCCTTGCGACGTCGTCGTCCATTCGCCGACGCCATCCATCGTCAGGATCGCCGCCTCCTCGAACGGCGAGGGATAAAAGGCCGAGGCGGCGTGGCTGAGATGGTGCTCCGAAAAGAGCAGCCGCGTCGTGCCGCCCAGCCCCGGATCGATCGCGTCCAGCGCCGTTCCGATGCTGGTCTTCTGGAACAGCTTCTCGCGCAGCCACGTCGGGATCGCGGTGCGGAATGAGGTGAATCCGCGCGGCGCCGTGGCGAGATAGGTGTGCAGCAGACGTTCGAACTTCAGAAAAGGCTTGTCGTAATAAACGACGAAATCGATGTCGCTGCCGCGGCATCCCGCCTGGTCGAGGCAATAACGCAAGGCATTAGCCGGGAAGGCGGCGTCATGCTTGATCCGCGAAAAGCGCTCTTCTTCGGCCGCTGCCACGACGCGGCCGTCCTCGATGATCGCGGCGGCGCTGTTGTGGTAGAAGGCGGACAGGCCGACGATCCGGATGCTCATGCTCCTAGTACTGATTTTCCATACCGGCGGTGGGTTCGGCACGGGAATCGCGCTTGATCCAGTAGCTTTCCGCTACGCGATCCGCACGCAGGCGAAGCAGATCGATCCGGAAGACGGCGCGGATCACGAAGCTGCCGGGGACGAAAATGGCGAAATAGATCAGCGCCAGGAAGATCGGGCTCATCACCTTCTGTATCCGGGTGCTGACCCAGTTGGTGCCCAGGCGGACCGCATCCAGCCATTGCGGACGCAGCAGCGATAACGTCAACACGAGGAGAGCGAGGCACAGCGGCAGGTAGCGCGGCGTGCCCGAACGCAACAGCGGTGCGATTGCCAGGACGCCGCACAGGGCGGCGAGGCTCAGCCCAAAGCGACGATTCGGATCCCTTGGTCCTGCCGCCACTGTGCCCGCCTTCACCCCCGCCATATTGCTCTGCTGTCCTATCGACTGGCGTTCACTGGGCCGGATCCTGGGTTATCTGCCAGCAACGGCTTAATCCCGCAACATACGACAGGACGGTCATCTTCACCGACCCGGATGCCGGAAAATGGTCATGGTGCGATCGTCACCTGCTGCCGGCCATCTGTCGCAAAAATGCCGCCGCTGTCGCGGCGCGCGTCTCGAACAGGCTGAAGCTGTGCGACGCACGTGCCGATTCACCATGCCCGCGAAAATCGATGGTCAGCAACAGCAGAGCCAGCGCCGCAGCGCGCGGCGCCCGGGCATCACACCCGCATCGGCATCAATACGTAAAGCGCGGCGCTCTTGTCATTCTCGCGGATCAGCGTCGGGGCGGCGGCGTCGGCGAGGTGAACCTCGACCACGTCGCCCTCGATCTGGCCGAGAATGTCGAGCAGATAGCGGCTGTTGAAGCCGATTTCGAAGCCCGGCGCGGTATATTCGCCCGACACTTCCTCGGCGGCGGTGCCATTTTCCGGGCTGGTCACCGACAGCGTGATCTTGTCGCGATCGAGCGCCATCTTGACCGCGCGGGTCTTCTCGGTGGCGATGGTCGAGACGCGGTCGACGCCTTCCTCGAAGCTGCGCGGATCGATCCTGAGGATCTTGTCGTTACCGGTCGGGATGACGCGGCTGTAATCCGGGAAGGTACCGTCGATCAGCTTGGAGGTGAGCAGCGCCTGGCCGAGATCGAAGCGGATCTTGGTCGGCGACAGCGACACGCCGACCGAGCCGTCGATCTCGTCGAGCAGCTTGCGGAGTTCGGCGACGCACTTCCGCGGAATGATCACGTCGGGCATGCTCTCGGCGCCATCGGGGCGCGCGATGGTCACGCGGGCGAGGCGGTGGCCATCGGTCGCTGCGGCCTTGAGCACCGGCAACGGATCGTCGGACACGTGCCAGAAGATACCGTTGAGATAATAGCGCGTCTCTTCGGTCGAGATGGCGAAGCGCGTCTTGTCGATGATCTGCTTCAAGGTGTCGGCGGGCAGTTCGAACGACACTGGCAACTCGCCCTCGGCGATCACCGGGAAATCGTCGCGCGGCAGTGTACCGAGCTGGAAGCGCGCGCGCCCGGCCATGATCGTCATCTTGCCATCGGCGGCGGCCAGCTGGACCTGGCTGCCCTCGGGCAACTTGCGCGCGATGTCGAACAATGTGTGTGCCGACACCGTGGTCGCGCCGGGCTGATCGACCGCAGCGGCGACGCTCTCGTTGATCTGCAGGTCGAGGTCGGTCGCCATCAGCTTGAGCGTGCCCTCGGCGGTCGCCTCGATCAGCACGTTGGACAGGATCGGGATGGTGTTGCGCCGCTCCACCACGGACTGGACGTGGCTCAGCCCCTTGAGGAGGGTTGCGCGTTCGATCGTCGCCTTCATTTCCTGTCCCCCGGGGCCAGCCCCGTTTCCTTCCCGCCAGCGCCGAGCGCTGGGGGCAATCCGCCGTGTCCTTTCCTTAACGACAAAAAGGGCCGGAGCAAGCGCTCCAGCCCTCTATTTGTCAGCTATTCGCTGGCTGAACCGCCTCCAAAGCGGACAGATTCAGCAGCAATGATCAGAAGCGGAAGCCAACCCCGGCGACGACCTGGTGACGGTCCGTGTCGACGCTGAAATTGTTGGTGTTGGCGCCGCTGGCATATTCGAGCCGCGCATTGTTGTAGTTCGAATAGCGATACTCGATCTTGGCATAGGTGTTGCGGCCGATCGACTGCTCGACACCCGCGCCGACGCGCCAGCCGTCGAGGTTGAAATGCTGGGCAGTGGTGGTGGTGCCGTCATTGGCCGTAAGGTCGAGCCGCTGGTTGCTGTAGCCGCCCTTGGCATAGACCAGCGTATTGTGTCCCGCGCGGATACCGGCACGGGCGCCGAGATACAGATCGCGGCCGGCCTTGACGCGGCCATAGCCGAGCGACGCGGCGGCGACCGGATTGTTGCTCACCTTCGCGGTCGACCCGGAGACTTCGCCCTCGGCGCCGAGCACGATGCCGCCGAGCGCGACATCATAGCCGACATCGCCGCCATAGGTCAGACCCTCGGCAGCATTGTGGTCGCTGATCGACGAACTCTGGCTGCTGCCGGCCTGCATCCGGTCATAGCCGAGCAGCACGCCGACGCGCGGGCCGGTGAAGGGATCGCGATCCTGCGCGAAAGCGGGGGCAGCGGCACCGAGCGCAATCGCCGATACGGCGGCGGTGAGAATAAGCGTACGCATAACCAAAACTCCATTCATCTACTGCCCGGGTGGACTCGAACCCGGGAGGCGTTGAATGCGCGGTTTCGCGGCAAGTTTCATGAACCCGAGACAACGAGGAAAGGCGTTGCAATTGCGCCACAGGCAGTTGAAACGGCGGCAATGAATACCAAGGCGCGAGCCAGTACCGAGCGCCGCGGGCGCGACTTCATCGCCCGCCACGGCGAGACGGTGTTCAACGCCGCCGGCCGCTTGCAGGGCGACCATGTCCATACCCCGCTTACCCGGACGGGCTTCGCCCAGGCCGAAGAAATGGGCGCGGCGCTGCGTGCCGAACTGGGCGCCGGGCCGAGACTGACGATGTGGGCCTCGCCGACCGGCCGCGCCCTGCAGACGCTCGCCGTGATCGCCGAGCATCTCGAACTCGACTGGCACGCCGCCCGCACCGACCCCCGCCTGGTCGAAATCGGCATGGGGGGCTGGGGCGGGCGCTATTATGCCGACGTCACCGCCGAGGTCGGCCCGGTCTTCGATCACGCGTTCGGGCTGCTGACGCCGGCCCCGGACGGAGAATCCTATCCGGCGATCGCCGCGCGTGTTTCGACCTGGCTCGACGACACCGATGACGATGCCGGCGATCGCCTCGTGATCATGCACGGCATTTCCAGCCGCGTGCTGCGCGGCGTGATGACCGGCGCGCACGATGTGCCGGGCTATGACGCGCCCGCAGCCCCCAACCTGCCGCAAGGATCGGTGGTGATGATCGCCGGTGGCGTCGAACACATCGTCCATAACGGACGCGGCGGCCTGCGCGCATGAAGCGGCTGGTCGTGCTGTTGGCGCTGCTTGCGACGCCGGTCGCCGCGCGCGAATCGCTTGGTATATTCGGCAGCTGGGGCGCGTTCGCCGACCCCAGTCCGGCGCGGTGCTATGCGATCGCCCAGCCGGCCCAGGCAGGTGGGGCGGGGCGGCCATTCGCCAGCATCGCGACCTGGCCTGGGCAGGGCGCCCGCAACCAGCTTCACGTTCGCCTCAGCCGCGAGCGCGATGCACGCGCGCGGGTGACGCTGTCGGTCGGTGAGCGACGTTTCGAGCTGGTGGCCGGCGGCGCGGACGCCTGGGCGCCCGACGCGCGCACCGATGCGGCGATCGTCGTCGCGATCCGCGCCGGGCGCAGCATGAGCGTCGAGACGCTGGCGCGCAGTGGCGAGCCCTTTGCCGATGTCTATGCACTACGCGGCGCGGCCACCGCGATCGACGCGGCGGCGCTCGCCTGCATCGAAGGTGTGAAGGACGCGGCACCGCGCCCGTCGCCGTGACAGCCTAGAGCGCGATGCGATTAAACTGAATTGGATCCCGCTCTATAATTCTTTGTTGTCGCGTGATTTATTGCGAAAACCGGTTCCCACTTTTTCGCATCACGCTCTAGCTGGTGTCCTCGCTCAGCGCGTGCGCCAGTTGGTCGCGCAGTGCCTGCAGCACACCGAGATCGACCGCCGGGGCGCCGCGCTTGCGTTCGCTCGACAGCAATTTCTGCACGCCGCGGATGGTATAACCCTCGTGGTTCAGCATCGCATTGATGCGCAGCACGAGCGCGACATCCTCGGGCCGATAATAGCGGCGGTTGCCGGCCCGTTGTAGCGGGCGCAGCTGCGGGAAACGCGTTTCCCAATAGCGCAGGATGTGCTGCGGCAGCCCGGTTTCGCGCGACAGCTCGCCGATCGTGCGGAACGCACCCGCCGCCTTGTCGGAAGCGGCCGCCATGGCGGGGATCAGCCGGCGCTGACGATGCGATCGCGCATCATCTGGCTCGCGCGGAAGGTGAGCACACGGCGCGGTGCGATTGGCACCTCGACACCCGTTTTCGGGTTGCGCCCGATCCGCTCGCCCTTGTCGCGCAGCACGAAGGTACCGAAGCCCGATATCTTCACATTCTCGCCCTTGGCGAGCGCCTCGCACATACGGTCGAGAACCTGCTCGACCAGCTTGGCGGAGTCGGCCCGCGACAGGCCGACCTGATGGTGCAACGCCTCAGCGAGGTCGGCTCGTGTTAATGTTCCCGCAGGCACCATCGGCTTCCCCCTCCTAGGTGGCAGAAACTCTGTCTAACACAATGATCGGGCGAGTCGAAAGAGCTTTGTTACTGGTCTGTAACATACGGCCTAAGCCTTTTGGGGGAGAAAGCACGACTTTGACCCGGCCAGCCGTCGCGCGATCAGAAGCGCACCACCGCCGCGCCCCAGGTGAACCCGCCGCCCATCGCCTCGAGCACGATCAGGTCGCCGCGCTTGATGCGACCATCACGCACCGCCGTATCGAGTGCCAGCGGGACCGACGCAGCGGAGGTATTGGCATGCTGATCGACCGTCACCACGACCTTTTCGGGCGCAAGGCCGAGCTTCCGGGCGGTCGCATCGAGGATGCGCGCATTCGCCTGGTGCGGCACGACCCAGTCGACATCGCCGGACACGAGACCGGCGGCGTCGAGCGCCTCGCCCATCACGCTCGCCAGATTGACGACCGCGTGGCGGAACACCTCACGGCCCTTCATACGCACCTTGCCGACCGTGCCGGTGGTCGACGGGCCACCATCGACATAGAGCAGCTCGTTGTGACGGCCATCAGCGTGGAGCCGCATCGCGAGAACGCCGCGCGCGCTGTCGGCTTCGCCTTCGAGCACGATCGCGCCGGCACCGTCGCCGAACAGCACGCAGGTGGTGCGGTCTTCCCAGTCGAGCAGCCGGCTGAAGGTCTCGGCACCGATCACCAGCGCGCGACGTGCGCTGCCGGCGCGGATCATGCTGTCGGCTACCTGGAGCGCATAGAGGAATCCAGAGCATACCGCCGCAATGTCGAACGCGACACAATCGTCGATGCCGAGCATCGCCTGTACCTTGGTCGCGCTGGCAGGAAAGGTCTGGTCGGGCGTCGCGGTGGCGAGGACGATCAGGTCGATCTCGCTGGCGTCGCGCCCGGCGGCGGCGAGTGCGGCGCGGCAGGCAGCGGCGGCGAGCGTCGCGGTCGTTTCGTCAGGGCCGGCAATGTAGCGAAACCGAATCCCGGTGCGCTCGACGATCCATTCGTCGGTGGTGTCGACCCGCTCGGCGAGTTCGGCATTCGACACGCGGTGCAGGGGCAAGGCGGAACCGGTACCGGCAATCACGCTGCGGATCATGCGGCCGGTGCTCCTGCAGGCGGGACGATGGCGGCGGCGAGCGCGTCGATCTTCCGCAGATCCTCGCTGATCTTCCGCGTCAGATCGTCGCTGACCATCTTGGCGGCGGCGGCGATCGCGGTGGCGACGCCGATCTCGTTGGCACCGCCATGACTCTTCACCACCAGGCCGTTGAGGCCAAGGAAGACCGCGCCGTTGTGATTGTTGGGATCAAGATGGTGGCGCAGCAGTTCAGTCGCCGGACGCGAGATGAGAAACCCGACCTTCGACCGGATCGAACTGGCGAAGGCGCGCTTGAGCAGATCGGCGACAAAGCGCGCCGTCCCCTCCGCGGTCTTGAGCGCGATGTTGCCCGAAAAGCCGTCGCACACGATCACATCGACATCGCCGCGCGATAATTTGTCACCCTCTATATAGCCGACAAAGGTCATCGGCAGGTGCGTCGCGGCCTTGAGCGCCTGCGCCGCACCGCGAATCTGCTCGGTACCCTTCTGGTCCTCGCTGCCGATGTTGAGCAACGCGACGCGGGGTGAGGCAAGATCGAGCGTGGTGCGCGCATAGGCCGCGCCCATCACCGCGAATTGCGTCAGGTTGCGTGCATCGCATTCGGTGTTGGCGCCGAGATCGAGCACCACGGTGTCGTTGGGGCCGAGCGACGGCATCAACCCGGCAAGCGCCGGCCGATCGATCCCGGGCATGGTGCGCAGCGATACCTTGGCCATCGCCATCAGCGCGCCGGTATTGCCCGACGAGACCGCGGCGGCCGCGCGGCCCTGCTTGACCAGGTCGATGGCGATGCCCATCGATGTCGTCTTGGCGCGCCTGAGCGCCTGGCCCGGCTTCTCGCTCGAGCCGACCCGTCCGGGTGCGTGGACGATCTCGGAATGCGCGCTGAGATTGGGGTGAAGCTTCAACCCCTCGCCGATCGCCGCCTCGTCGCCGACAAGGAAGAAGCGCATGTTCTCGAACCGACGCCGCGCACGTGCGACCCCGGCGAGCATCACTGCCAGCCCCTCATCGCCACCCATGGCGTCGACTGCGATCCAGGAGCTGTCAGACACGCTGGCCACCTGCTCCTGCGCTGTCGTGCTCAGCCTTCGACCGAGACGATCTCGCGGCCGTTATAATGGCCGCAGGACGCGCACAGATTGTGCGGGCGCTTCAGCTCGCCACAATTCGGGCATTCCTGGAACGCGGCAACGGTGAGCGAGTCATGAGCGCGACGCATGCCGCGCTTGGACGGCGTAGTCTTTCTTTTCGGAACGGCCATTTCGGCGAAAACCTTTTGTCAGATCGATAGTTGCGACAAGCCCGGTAACACGGCCACGCAACCGACGGTTGGCCGGCCACGGTTGGCACCAGCGGCCGGACGCATCGCGAAGCTTGGCGCCTATAGCGATTCGCGCGGGCGTTGCAACCCGGCGTCGCGACTGGCACGAAGCGCGGACGAAACGAACCAGGGGGATGTCATGGACGGAATCATGTTGCCGGTCACGCTGATGGCGGCCGGCGGAAGCGCGCTGATCGCCTTCTGGCTGGCGCTGCGTACCGGCGGCGCGCGCCGCGCGGCCAAGGTCAGCATCGGCGACGGCGGCGACATGACGCTGATCGCGCGGATGCGTGCGCAGGCCAATTTCACCGAATATACGCCCTTCATCCTGATTCTGATCGGGCTGATCGAACTGGCCAGTGGCACGTCGATCTGGCTGTGGATCGCCGGCGCGCTGCTGCTGGTGGCGCGCGTCGCGCACGGCCTCGGCATGGACGGCGTACGCGGCGGCCGCAGTTTCGGCACGGCAGCGACGTTCCTGCTGCTACTCGGCCTCGGCCTCTATGCCGTTGCGCTGCCCTTGATCGCGATGCGTCACGCGCCGAAGACGATCGAACTGACGACGGTTCCGGCACAGGGATAGGGTAAACTGCCACCGCCCGGCGAAATCGAGCCGGGCGGCGACACGGCGAGGAGCGACTTTGCCATGACCAGACGGCGTCTTGCCGGGAGCGTCTCTGCGATGTTGCTCGTTGCGCTCGCCTTGTCCGGGTGCGGCGGCGGGGGTGCCGGCTCAAGCCCGACCCCCACGCCGAGCCCGGCGCCAACCCCGACCCCGACGCCGACCCCGAGCGCGACGCTCCAGGCATTGGCCAACCAGCCACCGGTCGGCGTGCTGCTCGCGCTGTTGCTGACCGACGGATCGGTGATGGTCCAGGCCAACCCGGCGAATATACCGGGCGCGAGCGCAGCCGATTTCTACCGGCTGACGCCCGATGCCAGCGGCAATTATGCCGCCGGCATCTGGACGCACCTGGCCGCGCCGCCGGCCGGCTATGCGCCCTATGCCTCGGCCGAGGCGGTGCTCGCCGACGGCCGTGTGCTGTTCGTCGGCGGCGAGTATAACCAGGACAATTACAGCTTCGGGCCGACGTCGCTGACCAACATGTCGGCGGTGTTCGACCCCGTCACCAACAGCTGGGCGATGATCGCACCACCGCCCGGTCAGGATTATATCGGCGACGTGCCGTCGAGCATCCTGCCGGACGGGCGCTTCATCTTCGGGAGCAAGCTGAGCAAAGCGATGTGGTCGCTCGACCCGGCGACGCTGACATGGTCGTCGATCCCCGCGACCGGCAAGAGCGACAATTTTTCCGAAGAGGGGTTCACGCTGTTGCCCGGCGGCAACCTGCTCGTCGTCGACATGGTAACCACACCGCAGTCGGAGCATTTCGTGCCGGCGTCGAACAGCTGGATTTCGGATGGCCCGACTCCGGTTTCCCTTACCTCCCCGACACCCGGACCGGCCAGTCTCGGCTATGGTCCGGCGCCGCTTCAGGTCGTTGGCGGCGTGACGTACGGGCCGGCGCCAGCCGGTGTCTATTTCCCCCCCGGCGAAATCGGGCCGGCGTTGCTCCGCCCCGATGGATCGGTGTTCGCGACGGGCTCGGCCGCGCCGGGCCAAATCGCCCACAGCGCGATCTACCGGCCGGGCGCGACGTCGGGCGTCGCCGGATCGTGGCAGGCGGGCCCGGATTTCCCCGCCGGGGAAGATGCCGGCGATTCGTCCGCGGCGCTGCTGCCCAACGGCAATGTCCTGGTCGCCGGCGTGAGCGGCGCGCTGTACGAATTCGACGGCGCGACGCTGCGCAAGACGGCCAACGGCCCGAACAATCCCGGCAGTGGCGTCCCGGCATTTTTGCTGCCGCTGCCGTCCGGACAGGTGCTGGTGCTGACGCCGACGCTCAACGTCATGGCCCGCCTCTACACGCCGCTGGGCAGCGCGCTCGCGGCATGGCGGCCGACGATCGCCAGCGTACCGACCAGCCTCACGCGTGGCCAGAGCTACAGCCTGACCGGCCTGCAACTCAACGGACTGAGCGAGGGCGCAGCCTATGGCGACGAGCTCAGCGCCGCGACCAACTATCCGCTCGCGCGACTCACCAACAATGCATCAGGGCATGTCGTCTACGCCCGGACCCACCATCACAGTTCGATGGGGGTGGCGACCGGTGCGACCCCGGTCACGACTCATTTCGACGTGCCGGCGAGCGCCGAGATCGGCGCGACCACGCTCGTCGTCGTGGTGAACGGCATCGCCTCGGACCCGGTGACCGTGACGATCGGCTAGGCGCGTCCGGCTATGCTGCCATCGCGCGGTCGCTGACGAACATGTTGGTGTCGCGTTCGTGCCCGAAATTGCTCGTCGGCCCGTGACCGGGAATGAACACCGTCTCGTTGCCGAGCGGCCAGAGCTTGGTGACGATCGAGTCGAGCAGTTGCGGGTGACTGCCGAGCGGGAAGTCGGTGCGCCCGATCGAACCGGCGAACAGCACGTCGCCGACCAGCGCCAGCTTCGACGCCGGGTGGTGGAAAACCACATGGCCCGGGGTGTGCCCCGGCGTGTGGTACACGTCGAGCGTCAGGTTTCCGACCGTCACCGTGTCGCCCTCGACCAGCCAGCGGTCGGGTTCGAACGGTACGCCGGTGATGCCGTACTGGCGTCCATCCTCGTCGAGTCGTGCGATCCAGAAGCGGTCGGCCTCGTGCGGCCCCTCGATCGGCACACCAAGTTCGTCGGCGAGCGGCTTGGCCTCACCGCAATGGTCGATGTGCCCATGGGTGAGGATAATCTTCTCGATCGTCACTTCATGCTGCGCCGCCGCCGCCTTGAGTCGCGGCAGATCTCCGCCGGGATCGACGAACGCGCCGCGCATCGTCGCGGTGCACCAGATCAGGCTGCAATTCTGCTGAAGCGGAGTGACCGGAACGATCGCGGCGCGCAAGGGAGGGTTTGCCATAGTCGCGAGATAGGCGGCTGGTCGATAGCGGGCAAGCCGGGGGTTGCCGAGCACCCCCTTGCCAGCGCATCTGGCATGACGATGCTCGCCGCCGAGACCCAGCCTTTCATCCTGCTCGACGATGCCCGGCCCGGCGGATCGCCGGCGCGGCTTTATCGTGCGCCGCTGCGCGTGATTGTCGCGGATACGCCGGCGGACGTTCCCGCCGCGCTGGCGGCGCTGCGCGCCGCACGCTGCGACGGCCTGCATGCCGCTGGCTACCTGACCTATGAGGCGGGCGCGGCGCTGCAGCCGCGCGCGCCCGTGCTGCCGGGCGAGGGCCCCGTCCTGTGGTTCGGCATGTTCGACCGCTTCGATCAGATCGCGCCCGACGCCGTGCTGGCATTGCTGCCCGATCCGGCCGGCGCCTGGGCCGGCGCGCCACGCCCGGCGATCGATCGCGCGACCTATGATTCGCGCCTGGCGCGCGTCGAGGCGCTGATCGAGGCAGGCGATATCTACCAGGCCAATCTGACCTATCGCGCCGCCGTAGCGATGCAGGGCGATCCGCTCGCGCTCTACGCCCGGCTGCGCGCCGCATCGCACGCCGGCTATGGTGCAATCGTGGCGACCGGCGCGCGCACCTTCCTGTCGCTGTCGCCCGAACTGTTCTTCGCGCTGGAAGACGACCGACTGACCTGCCGGCCCATGAAGGGCACCGCGCCGCGCGGCGCGACGCCGGAAGAGAATCGAGCCTTGGCGGCGGCTCTCGCCGGCGATGCCAAGCAGCGTGCCGAGAATCTGATGATCGTCGACCTGATGCGCAACGACCTGTCGCGCATTGCGGTGCCCGGTAGCGTCGCGGTACCGACGCTGTTCGCGGTCGAGACCTATCCGACGGTGCTGCAAATGACCTCGACCGTGACCGCCACACTCGATCCCGGCCGCGATGCGATCGACGTGATCGCGGCGCTGTTCCCGTGCGGATCGATCACCGGCGCGCCCAAATCGCGCGCGATGGAGGTGATCGCCGAGGTCGAGGCGGCGCCACGCGGCCTCTACACAGGGTCGATCGGGCGGATCGACGCCGATGGCGATGCGATGTTCAACGTAGCGATTCGAACGCTGGCGATCACCGACGGCACCGCGTCGCTCGGGCTCGGTTCGGGCATCGTCGCCGATTCAACCGCCGGTGAGGAATGGGCCGAGTGCGCCGCAAAGGGCGCGTTCGTCACCGCCGGCCAGCGTCGCTTCGACCTGATCGAGACGATGGCGTTCGATCCCGAGGCCGGCATTCCGCGCCTCGAACGCCATCTCGCGCGAATGAAGGCGAGCGCCGACGCACTGGGCTTCACCTTCGATCGCCACGATGCCCGCAATGAATTGCAGGCCGCGACCTTCCGCTTGCGCACGGCGCGGCGGATCCGACTGGTGCTGGCAACTTCGGGTGCGGTGGCGATCGAGGTTTCCCCGCTACCCGCGGCGCCGGCCGGCGCGGTCCCCGTGGCGGTCGTCCCGCTACCCGTCGCGGCGCGTGATTTCAGGCTGCGCCACAAAACCAGCGACCGCGCCTTTTACGACACCGCCCGGACGGCAAGCGGCGCATTCGAGGCGATCTTCGTCGATCCGCACGGTTATCTCACCGAGGGCAGTTTCACCTCGCTGTTCGTCGCGCGTGAAGGCACGCTGGTTACGCCGCCGCTGTCGCGCGGGTTGCTGCCCGGCGTGCTGCGGGCCGAGCTGATCGACGCCGGGCGGGCGGTCGAGGGCGAGTTGACGCCGGCCGATCTCGCCGGTGAATTCTTCATCGGCAATGCGCTGCGCGGATTGATCCCGGCGATTGTTGCGGATGCGAAGGAAAGCGAGCTATAGCGCCGCCGCTTCCTGAACCGAAGGGCCCCATCATGCACCCGTCCGCCGCGCTTGCCCGCATCAAGCCTTCGCCGACCCTCGCGATCACCACGCGGACGCTGGAGTTGAAGCGCGCGGGCATCGACGTCATCGGTCTCGGCGCTGGCGAGCCCGATTTCGACACGCCCGATTTCGTCAAGGAAGCCGCGATCCAGGCGATTCGCGACGGCAAGACCAAATACACCAATGTCGACGGTACGCCCGAGCTGAAGCAGGCGATCGTCGCCAAGTTCCAGCGCGACAACGGCCTCGCTTACACCACCGACCAGATCACCGTGAACGTCGGCGGCAAGCACACGCTGTTCAACGCGATCGTCGCAACGGTCGATGCCGGTGACGAAGTGATCGTGCCCGCGCCCTATTGGGTGAGCTATCCCGACGTCGTGCTGTTCGCCGGTGGCACGCCGGTGTTCGTCCCCGCCGGTCCCGAGCAGAACTACAAGCTCAACCCGTCACAGCTCGAGACGGCAATCACCCCGCGCACAAAATGGGTGATCCTCAATTCGCCGTCCAACCCGACCGGCGCAGCCTATTCGGTCGCCGAACTCAAGGCATTGGGCGAGGTGCTCGAACGCCACCCGCATGTCTGGATCTTCGCCGACGATATGTACGAGCATATCATCTATGACGGCTTCGAATTTGCCACCATCGCCCAGGTTTGCCCGTCGCTCTACGAGCGCACGCTGACCGTCAACGGCTGCTCCAAGGCCTATGCCATGACCGGCTGGCGCATCGGCTTTGCCGGTGGCGCATCGTGGCTGATCAAGGCGATGGCGAAGCTGCAGTCGCAGTCGACCAGCAACCCCTGCTCGATCGCCCAGGCCGCCGCCGTGGCCGCGCTCAATGGCGACCAGAGCTTCCTCGCCGAGCGCGCCGCCGCGTTCCAGTCGCGCCGCGATCTCGTCGTGTCGATGCTCAACCAGGCGAGCGGCATCACCTGCCCGCGGCCCGAGGGCGCCTTCTATGTCTATCCCGAGCTGTCGGGGCTGATCGGCAAGACCACCCCCAAGGGCAAGCTGATCGACTCGGACGAGGCGTTCGCCGCCTATCTGCTCGATGATGCCCGCGTCGCGGTGGTGCAGGGTTCGGCGTTCGGCCTCTCGCCGGCGATGCGCATCAGCTACGCGACCTCCGACGAACTGCTCCGCGAAGCCTGCGAACGCATCCAGGCGGCGTGCTCAGCCGTACGTTAGAACGCGGCATCGGACAGGCTGGGTTCAGCCTCGCCAAGCAAAACTTGTCTTGTCGATCCGCCGCGCGACCCGATTTGTCGCGTGACAGCAAGAACAAGAAGGACACACACCATGCGCGCTATTCTGCGCTCCAGCTTCACCTGGTGTTTGATGGGCGGCTTTGCCCTCGGCGGGCTCGGTGTCGCCACCTTCCATCCGGCCAGCGCGGCTTCGGCGCCGACGCATCCCATCGCTGCGGTCCATCGCGGCCTGTAACTTTTCGCGTCGCGTGAACGAACCAGGGCAACCTAGCTCGTTGCGCCATCGGAGTCCGTCATGATCAAGCCAGCATTGCTCGCCACTGCCACCATCGCCATCGGCGCCTTTGCGTTGCTCGGTGGCGCGGCGCAGGCCGAACGCGCCGTGCCGATCCCGGTTGCCGCGCATGATGTGGCACGCACCGCCACGCCACAGGTCGCCATACTGGCGGGCGGCTGTTTCTGGGGCATGGAGGCGGTGTTCGAGCATGTGAAGGGCGTAAAATCGGTTACCGCAGGCTATGCCGGCGGCACCCGCGACACCGCGACCTATGATCAGGTGTCGAGCGAGACGACCAACCATGCCGAGGCGATTCGCGTCGTCTACGATCCCGCTCAGATCAGCTACGCGACACTGCTGCGGGTCTATTTCTCGATCGCGCACAACCCGACCGAGCTCAATCGCCAGGGACCCGACAGCGGCACGAGCTATCGCTCGGCGATCTTCCCGCAGAGTCCGGCGCAGCGCGCAGTGGCTGCCGCCTATATCGCCCAGCTCGGCCAGGCCCATGCCTTCCCCGCACCGATCGTGACCAGGCTGGAGACGGGCAATTTCTTCCCGGCCGAGGCCTATCACCAGAATTTCTACGACCGGAACCCGTACCATCCGTACATCGTCCATTGGGACAAGCCCAAGGTCGCCGCGTTCAAGGCAGGCTTCCCGACGCTGGCGCGCTAG
>JBBRSN010000098.1:0-14367 GCA_038245375.1 Sphingomonadales bacterium
CGCACCTATGGCGTGACGATCCGCGGCAAGTTCTGACCGGTTCGAGAATGAGGGCAGGGGGCGTGGCGCGACGGGCGCCGCGCCCCTTTCTCTTGTGGGCGGGAATGACATTCGCGCACCCGGCGCGTATCGCTGGGTGATGCCCAAACGCCCCCCCGCCGGCCTGCCTACCCGGCAGCAGATTCTCGACTTCATCGTCTCGTCCGACCTGCCCGCCGGAAAGCGCGAGATCGCGCGCGCGTTCGGGCTGACCGCGCAGGAGAAGATCGCGCTCAAGGCGTTGCTCAAGGACATGGCCGATGAGGGGTTGATCGACGGCGCCGCCGGCCGCGCCTTCCACAAGCTCGGCGGCCTGCCCAAGGTTACGGTGCTGCGGATCGTCGATGCCGACGACAGCGGCACGATCTGGGCGACGCCCGAGCGCTGGGAAGCCGATACACCGGCGCCGCGGCTGCGCGTGCGCGAGCGCAAGTCTGGCAGTCTTGGCGTCGGCGACCGCATCCTCGCGCGCACCGAGGAGGCCGGTAAGGGCTGGGTCGCACACCCGATGAAGCAACTCGCGCGTGGCGAGGAACTGGTGCTCGGCGTGCTGCATGAAGAAGGTGGGCGGCTGTGGCTGCAGGGCGTCGAGAAGCGCGAGCGGCGCGATTTCCAGGTCTCCGACGCGGGCGGCGCGGAACCGGGCGATCTGGTGCTGGCGGAGAAAGCCGGGCGGCCACCGCGCATCACCGTGCGCGTGACCGAACGGCTCGGCGATCCGTTCGCGCCGCGCAGCTTCTCGCTGATCGCGATCCACAAGCTCGGTATCCCCGACGTGTTCGCGCCCGAGACGATCGAGGAAGCGGAGCAGGTGGCGAAGCAGCCGCTTGGCGAGGGCCGTGAGGACCTGACGCATATCCCGATCGTCGCGATCGACCCGGCCGATGCGCGCGACCATGACGACGCGGTGTGGGCGGCGCCCGATGACGATCCGGCTAATGACGGCGGGTGGAAGGCGATCGTCGCGATCGCCGATGTCAGCTTCTATGTCCGCCCGGGCTCGGCGATCGACAAGGATGCGCGGCGGCGCGGCAACAGCGTCTATTTCCCCGATCGCGTCGTGCCGATGCTGCCCGAGATCCTCTCGGCCGATGTCTGCTCGCTCAAGCAGGGTGCCGACCGCGCGGCGCTGGTGTGCCATCTGCGGATCAGCAAGAGCGGCGCGTTGCAGAGCTGGCGTTTCACGCGCGCGGTGGTGCGGATTGCGGCGAACATCGCCTATGAGGATGCGCAGGCGGCGATCGACGGGACGATCGAGCACCCGCTGACCGACACGGCGCTGAAGCCGCTCTGGGCATGCTGGCGCGCGCTGTACAAGGCGCGCGAGGCGCGTGCGCCGCTCGACCTCGACCTCCCCGAGCGCCGCGTGGTGCTTGACGAGAAGGGGCGCATCATGTCGGTGGCGCCGCGCGAGCGGCTCGACGCGCACAAGCTGATCGAGGACTATATGATCGCGGCCAATGTCGCGGCGGCCAAGGCGCTCGAGGCGAAGAAGGCGCCGGTGATGTATCGCGTGCACGAACCGCCGAGCCGCGAGAAGCTGGTCGCGTTGAAGGATTATCTCGCCACCTTCGGGGTCGAGTTCGCGCTCGGCCAGGTGATCCGTCCGGGGACCTTCAACCATATCCTCGACCGTATCGGCGAGGTCGATTTCCGCCCGCAGGTGATGGAGCAGGTGCTGCGCACGCAGACCCAGGCCTATTACGCGCCGGTCAATGCCGGCCATTTCGGGCTCGCGCTGGGCAGCTATGGGCACTTTACCTCGCCGATCCGGCGCTATGCCGATCTGCTCGTCCACCGCTCGCTGGTCGCGGCGTATAATCTCGGCCCGGGCGGATTGAGCCCAAGCGAGGCGGCGGCGATGGAGCAGATCGGCCAGAGCATCTCGACGCTCGAACGCCGCGCAATGGAGGCCGAGCGCGATACGATCGACCGCTATGTCGCAGCCTTCCTTGCCGAACGGATCGGCGAGACGGTCGCGGCGCGGATCACCGGCGTGGTCAATTTCGGCGTCTTCGCGACGGTCGAAGGGGTGGGTGGCGATGGCCTGTTGCCGGTGCGCGACCTCGGCACCGAATATTTTCGTTTCGACGAGGGCGCACGCACGCTGACCGGTGAGAATAGCGGCACCGAGTTCGCGCTGGGCCAGCGGCTCGAGCTGCGGCTGGCCGAGGCCAATCCGGTAACCGGCGCGTTGCGCTTCGAACTGGTCGACGCGCCGGCAAGCCGCGGGCGGCCGATGCCGGGCAAGAAGCCGCACCGCGAGATCAAACGGCGCGGGCGACCGGCCAATATCCGCCATCAGGGTCGCAAGCGCTGAACGGCCCGATCACGATCCGCGTGCGCGACCGTGTCGCCGATCAACTGGTGACGCGCGGGGCGCTGTCGCCGACGAGCGCGGTGCCGTACCGGCCGGTCGGCAAGTTCGAACACTGGCTGTTCGCGCGCCTGCGCCGGCGTGGCAGCGTGGTGGAGGCGACGCCCGATCGCTTCTATCTCGATGTCAGGGCCTATCACGCGCGCGCGGCGGCGTGGGAAAGGAGAGCCGCGCCGATCTCGTTCTTCGTCGCGATCGCCCTCGCGCTGCTGGCGATGCTGTTCTACCGCGGTGGCCTGCTGCTTCACTGAGCTTGCCCGGCGGGGAAACGCGTCAGCCGGCGCGAAAACTCAGCCCGGCATTGGCCTCGAGCCGCTTGATCAGCACGTCGCCCATCAGCGCGCCCGGCGTCCATATGCCGCCTTCGCCGGCGACGTCATGGACGAGGCACAAGGCGGTCTCGGCAATCATCTTGCTGGTCGAGCCATAGCCGGGGTCGCGGTCGCCGGTGACGACCGCCTCGACGCGGCCGCCATCGGGCATCTCGCCGATGAACAATATGTCGTAAAAGCCGTTGTCGCGCTCTTCCTTCGACGGGCCTTCGCCGGGCTTGGGCCCCTTGTCGCTGGCCAGCGGGTTGATCTTCGCGATTGCCTCGGCGGCGGCCTTGCCGATGTCGCCGAGCCCGGCGACGATCATCTCGTCATAGACAAAGTCGGTGCCGTACGGGTGGCCGAGCAGGAAGTTGGTGCGGTGGACGTTCTTGGTGTTGATCGGCGCCATGATGAACGGTGCGACCCACGCCTCGATGGATCGGTCATATTCGGGCAGCAGGCCCTTGGGCTGGCTCGGACCGTCGAAACCGGGCGCCAGGGCGAAAGGATTGACCAGCAGACCGAGGATCGAGGGGTGCTTCGCCGCTGCCGCCAGCGTCGCCTTCAAGCTCGCCGCGGTGCCGCCGGAAAAGCCGCCCTGCATCTTGCGCACGCGGCACTTGACGCGCGGCGCGGGCTTGCCGAACTTCACTTTCGCGGCGTTCTGCAGGGCGAGCACGCCGAGATCGAACGGAATCGAGTCGAAGCCGCACGAAAAGACGATGCGCGCGCCGCTTGCCTTGGCTGCTTCCTGATGCGCGTCGATCATGTGGCGCATCCAGGCCGGCTCGCCGCACAGGTCGACATAGGCGGTGCCCGTCGCGGCGCAGGCGGCAACCAGGTCGTTGCCGTAGAGCTGGTAGGGCCCGACGGTCGAGATGATGACGGTGGCGCGTTCGCACATCGCGGTCAGGCTGGCGGGGTCGTCGGCATTGGCGGCGATCAGCGGCGTGTCGGCCGGTGCGCCGATTTCGCTGCGCACCTCCTGCAGCTTGGTCAGCGAACGCCCGGCCATCGCCCAGCGCGGTGCGCCGGTCTGGACGAGATATTCCGCGACCAGCCGCCCGGTGAAGCCGGTGGCGCCATAGACGATGATGTCGAACTCGCGGGCCATTATATTCCCCTCCCGCCTGCGGGAGGGGTTAGGGGAGGGCCTATCCTACTCTCGTGGCGCGCTGACAATGCCCTCCCCCGAGCTCTCCGGCAAGCGGGAGGGGAGAAGTTAATTACGCCGCTTCGTTGAACTGCAAACTCGCCAGCCGGGCATAGAGCCCGCTGTCGCCGATCAGCGTCTGGTGCGTGCCGCTCTCGACGATCTTGCCCTCGTTCATGACGATGATCCGCCCGGCCGCGCGCACGGTGGCGAGGCGGTGCGCGATAACCAGCGTCGTGCGGTTTTCCATCAGCCGGTCGAGCGCCTGCTGGACGAGCTGCTCGCTCTCCGCGTCGAGCGCGCTGGTCGCTTCGTCGAGCAGCAGGATCGGCGCATCGCGCAGCAGCGCGCGGGCGATGGCGACGCGCTGGCGTTGGCCGCCCGACAGGCGTGCGCCGCTCTCGCCGAGAAAGGTGTCGAGCCCTTCCGGAAGCTTGCGCAGGAACTCGGCGGCATTGGCCGCCTCGGCCGCCGCCCACAGCCGCTCGTCGCTCGCCGCCCAATCGCCATAGCGCAGATTGTCGCGTGCCGAGGCGCCGAAGATCACGGTTTCCTGCGGCACCATCGCGATGCGCTGGCGAATCGCGGCCGGGTCGGCATCGGGCAGCGGCACGCCGTCGATCAGGATGCGACCGGATTGCGGATCGTAGAAGCGCTGGATCAGCTGGAACAGCGTCGTCTTGCCCGCACCCGATGGGCCGACCACCGCGACCGTCTCGCCCGGCGCGACCGACAGCGTGAAATCATGTAGCGCGGCGGCGTCGGGCCGGCTGGGATAGCGGAACTCGACATGCTCGAAGGCGATCGCGCCGCGCGCCGGGACGGGCAAGGCGGTGGGGCTGGCGGGCGCGCGGATCTCCGGTACCTCGCGCAACAACTCGGCGAGCCGGCCGGCGGCACCCGCGCCGCGCAGCAGGTCGCCATAGACTTCGGTCAGTGAGCCGAACGCGCTGGCGACGAAGCCCCCTGTAAGCACGAAGGCGAAGATTGAGCCGCCGGTCATGCGGCCCGCCTGAACGTCGATCACGCCTTCCCATACCACCATGGTGATCGACCCGAAGATCAGGCCGATGACCAGCGCGGTCATCATCGCGCGCAGCCGAATGCGGCGTTTGGCGGCGGCAAAGGTAGCATCGACTGCCACGCGGAAGCGCACCGCTTCCCGCTCTTCCTGGCCGAACGCCTGGACGATTTTCATCGCGCCGAGCGTCTCGACGGCGATCGAGCCGACATCGGCGACACGGTCCTGCGAGGTCCGCGAGTAATTGCGCACGCGACGACCGAGCACGACGATCGGCATGATGACCACCGGGATGCCCAGCGCGAGCAGCCCAGCGAGTTTGGGTGACAGCGTGAACAGGTAGATCAGCCCGCCGATGCCGGTGAAGGTGTTACGCAGCGCGACGGACACCGTCGTCCCGACGACCTGCTCGATCAGCCCGGTATCGGAGGTCATGCGCGAAGCGAGTTCGGAGGGGCGGTTATCCTCGAAGAAACGGGGAGCCAGCGTCAGCAAATGACTCTGCACCCGGCCGCGAATATCGGCGACGACGCGCTCGCCGAGCCATGACACGAAATAGAAACGCACCGCCGTCGCCAGCGCGAGGATCATCACGACGCCGAGCAAAAGGTGGAACCACGGTGCCACCGAGCCGTTGCTTCCATGGCCGAAGCCGTGATCGATGACCTTCTGGAATCCCCAAGGGATGGTCAGCGTAGCGACCGACGTGACGATCAGCGACAGCCAGGCGAAAGCGATCTGGCGCGGGTAATGCCTCGCCGCATCCCACACCATGCGCAGATTGCTGAGACTGCGCTTTGGCGCAGGGACGGGCGGCGACGCAGGTACGGTTTCGGCCATGCGCAGCGCCTAGCAGGCGAGGGGGCGGGCCTCAACACGCCTTGGCCCAATCCATCTATTTAACCCAATCGACCTATAATGGCATTATGTTGCATCGCACACCGATTGCATTAGGTTGGGCAAACGACGCTTTTTCGGAAAACCGGTATCCATGCTTTATAACGCCTATGAGTTGCAGCGCTCGATGCTGGCCGGTGCCAGCGCGCTGGCAAATTTCAGTGCCGGAATGCTCAACAACCCAGCCAACCCGTTCGCCTATTTCGGCGGCGGCCCCGTGCTCGCCTCGGCGCTCGAGGTGTTCGCGCATGCGTCCGCGCCACGTGGCAAGCCGGCCTTCGATATCGACCATGTGCTGGTCGGCGACCGCGATGTCGCCGTCATCGAGGAGGTCGCGCTGCGCAAGCCGTTCGGCCAGCTCAAGCATTTCCGAAAAGTCGGTGCGCCGGGTGGCCCCAAGCTGCTGATCGTCGCGCCGATGTCGGGGCATTTCGCCACGCTGCTGCGCGGCACGGTCGAACGGATGCTGCCGGGCGCTGATGTCTACATCACCGACTGGCGCGATGCCAAGCAGGTGCCGTTGAGCGACGGCAAATTCGATCTCGACGACTATGTCGATTATGTCATCGAGTTCCTCGAGACGATCGGCAAGGCCGGTTACGGTAGCCGCCCGCATATGCTCGCGGTGTGCCAGCCTTCGGTGCCGTGCTACGCCGCTGCGGCGCTGATGAGCGCCGACAAGAACCCGCATCGTCCCGCGACGCTGACGCTGATGGGCGGGCCGATCGACACGCGCGAGGCGCCAACCGCGGTCAACACGCTGGCGACCGAGCGGCCGCATGCGTGGTTCGAGCAGAATGTCATCGCGACGATCCCGGGAAATTATCCCGGCGCCGGGCGCCGCGTCTATCCCGGCTTCCTGCAACTGGCCGGGTTCATGTCGATGAACCTCGGCAACCACATGATGTCGCATTACGAGATGTTCAAACACCTCGTCGAGGGCGACGGCGAAAGCGCCGATGCGACCAAGGAATTCTACGAGGAATATCGCTCGGTCTGCGACATGACCGCCGAATTCTACCTCCAGACGATCGACGTTGTGTTCCAGGACCATGCGCTGCCCAAGGGCACGATGGAACATCGCGGACGCGTGGTCGACGCCGGGGCAATCACCGACATCGCGCTGTTGGCGGTCGAAGGCGAGCGCGACGATATTTCCGGCCTCGGCCAGACCAAAGCGGCGCTGACGCTCGCAACCAATTTGCCCGACAGCGAGAAGCGCTATCTGATGGCGGACGGTGCCGGCCATTATGGCATCTTCAACGGCAGCAAGTGGCGCAACATCATCGCGCCGGTCGTCGAGCAATGGATCGCGACGCACGCCTGAGGCTATCCCCCTCCCTTATGCGGGAGGGGGCAGCGGTTCACGCAGCCGTGGTCTCTACCCTGGCATGGCTGCCTTCCTCGCTCGGGTTGATCTTGGCGCCGAACAGCATCTTGACCTTGCCGGTCAGGCTCACATCGGCTTCCCACAGCTCGGCACTGGCGATGTCGAGGCGGAGCAGCGCGAGATTCGGGTCGTTCTTGCCGCCGGGAAACCACGCCTCGACCTGCTTGCTCCACAATTTGTCGATCAGCGCGAAATCGTTGTCGCGCGCGATCGTGCCCGACAGGCAGGCAAAGAAGTCATGCCCCTTGGACACGAACTGCGCCATCACCTTGCCGCCGGCGGCAAGCCGGTTGTCCTTGCCGGTGAAGAAAAACAGCGTGTCGACCTGATCCTCGTCGAGTTGGGCGGTCAGCGGCTCGCTATGCGCCGATCCGTCAGCCAGCCCGACCATGACGAACGGACTCGCCGCCATCTTCTTCCACAGGGTGCGTTTGATGTCGTTGGTGTCGGCCATGCCGTCTCTCCTCGGGTTCGAGGGACATAACGACCAACGCGGCAGAGGTTTCCGTCGCGCTACGATCACTCAGATTATTTGGCCAGCGATTGGCGCGGTGCGCTTCAACAGGCCGATTAGGATCGGAACGAAGGCGATCAGATTTCGAACGTCTGCAAAATCGAACGATACCGAGGATTGCGACAGGTTCGTGAGATCGGGCAAATCCACCTTGATCTGCAACAGGGGCCAGTTGAAGATCATCGGGAAGAAGAACAGCAACACCCACCAGGTGCTCACGGCCGCGTCCCGCAACCGCCGGATAGTCACACAGACCAACACGCAAGTGAGCAATAGCGAGAGCAGCGCAATCGGGTCGACAAGAAAAGTCCCCGGCGCGTCGCCGGTAAGGATGGTGACGGCAATGAGCGCAAGAACCGACGCGCAATAAATCGCGCACGCAAGCCAATATTCCCTGCGGCTGGTACGATAAGCCGGGTGGATCCGATTTAACGGGCTGGCCATTCGACGATCAGACACGCAAAGCGCTGGTCGGTCAATCGGCGGTGCCCATGACTCGCGATCTGTACAATCGGGGCGCGCGCCGGGAATCTGCCGCGCGGCGAGGGCGTCACGCCTTGGGGGCGGTGCAATATCCCCCCGAACGCGCATCTCTGGATCGAGCCGTGCTGCAACAGGCATGAAAAAGGGCGCCGGGCATCAGCACGGCGCCCCCTTTGATGACTTGTGGGATCAGAGAACCTCGAACAAGCCCGCAGCGCCCTGACCGCCGCCAATGCACATCGTGATCACGACATATTTGGCGCCGCGGCGCTTGCCCTCGATCAGCGCATGGCCGGTCATGCGCGCGCCGGACATGCCGTATGGGTGGCCGATCGAGATCGCGCCGCCATTGACGTTGAGCAGTTCGTTGGGGATGCCGAGCTTGTCGCGGCAATACAGCACCTGCACCGCGAACGCCTCGTTCAGCTCCCACAGGCCGATATCGTCCATCTTTAGGTTGAAGCGCTCGAGCAGCTTGGGGATGGCGAAGACCGGGCCGATGCCCATTTCGTCGGGCTCGGTGCCGGCAATCGCCATGCCGACATAGCGCCCGAGCGGGGTGAGCCCGCGCTTCGAAGCAACCGATTCCTCCATCAGCACGCTCGCCGAGGAGCCGTCCGACAGCTGGCTGGCATTGCCGGCGGTGATCGTCATGTCGGGGCCGAGTACCGGCTTGAGCGACTGGAGCCCTGCCAGCGTGGTGTCGGCGCGGTTGCCCTCGTCCTTCGACAGCGTGACCTCCTTGTAGGAGACCTCCTTGGTTTCCTTGTCGGTCACCGCCATCGTCGCCGTCACCGGCACGATCTCGTCGTCGAACTTGCCCGCGGCCTGGCCGGCGGCGGTGCGCTGCTGCGACTGGAAGGCATATTCGTCCATCGCGTCGCGGCTGATGCCATAGCGCGCGGCAACCACCTCGGCGGTCTGCAGCATCGGCATGTAGATGTTCTTGTGCATCGCGATCAGCTCGGGATCGGGTGCGACGTTCATCTTGGGCGTCTGCACCAGGCTGATGCTGTCGAGCCCGCCGCCGACGGTGATGTCCATATTGTCGACGACGATCTGCTTCGCCGCCGTGGCGATCGCCATCAGGCCCGAGGCGCACTGGCGGTCGACCGACATGCCGCCGACCGACACCGGCAGCCCGGCGCGGAGCAGCGCGGTGCGCGCGATGTTGCCGGCCTGCGAGCCTTGCTGGAGCGCCGCGCCGAACACGACGTCCTGCACTTCCGCGCCGTCGATCCCGGCACGTTCGACCGCGGCGCGAATGGCGTGCGCGCCGAGCGACGGTGACGGCAGGTTGTTGAAGGCACCGCGATAGGCGCGGCCGATCGGGGTGCGGGCGGTGGAAACGATGACGGCGGAACGCATGGAAACTTCTCCTTTTGGCTCCCCTCCCGCCGGCGGGAGGGGCTGGGGGAGGGGAGGCATGTTCCGGGCGTGGCGCCCCGGGCCTCCCCTGACCCCTCCCGCAAGCGGGAGGGGGAATTACATCAAACGAAAATCTGGCTGATCCATTCGGCGATCATAGCGGGTTTGTCCTCGCCCTCGATCTCGACGGTGAACTCGACGGTCTGCTGCCACTGGCCGGGGCGCTTTTCGACGAATTCGAGCAGCTTGAAGCGGCCGCGCACGCGCTTGCCGGAGCGTACCGGCTGAAGGAAACGAACCTTGTTGCCGCCATAGTTGACGCCCATCTTGACGCCTTCGATCTGCGGCGCGTCGGGCACCTTGGACGACAGCAGGGGCATCAGCGACAGCGTCAAAAATCCGTGCGCGATGGTGCCGCCGAACGGCGTCATCTTCGCCATTTCCGGGTTCACATGGATGAACTGGTGGTCGCCGGTCGCATCGGCAAACTTGTCGATCATCTCCTGGCTGACCGTCACCCAGTCTGAAACGGTCTCGCTGCCGACTTGCGCGGCGCGTTGCTGGGCGGTGATCGTCGGCATGGTTTCCCTCGATACGACTTTGGCGCATAGCGCGCGCAAACCCCTTAGGCTTTGAGGCTGCGGACGCGCAAGCCTCACCCCGACCGGAAACAGGAATATGACGGCAGATATCGCGGCGACCGCACGTGCTTCCATGAAATTGCTCTACCGGGCCAGCGAACCCGATGTTCTAAAACCACTGCTCGACCGTGCCGCGCTGACCCCCGAATCGCGCCGCCGCGTGCTCGACCATGCGCTCGGCCTGCTCGCCGATCTGCGCGCGGCGCAGGGCAAGGGCTGGGTCAACCAGTTCCTCCAGGAATATCGCCTCAATTCATCCGAAGGCGTCGCGCTGCTGAGTCTGGCAGAGGCATTTCTGCGCGTGCCCGATCCCGCGACCGCCGATATGCTGATCGCCGACAAGATCGGTGATGCCGACTGGCGCTCGCACACCGGCAAATCCAACTCGCTGCTGGTCAATTCGGCGACCTGGGGTCTGGTCGTCGGCCGCGTGCTGGTCGGCGAGGAAGGCGGCTCGTTGCGCCGGCTGATCAGCCGCGCCGGCGAGCCCTTCGTGCGCCAGGCGGTCGGCGCGGCGATGCGCATGATGGGCGAGATCTTCGTGATGGGTCGCACCATCGATGAGGCGGCGAAGCGCATGCGCCGCCCCGAGCACAAGGGCTTTACCGCGAGTTTCGACATGCTGGGCGAGGCGGCGCGGACGAGCGCGGATGCCGAGCGCTATTTTCAGGCCTATGTCGACGCGGTCGACACGGTGGGTCGGGACCCGGCCGCCGGTCATTCGATCTCGGTCAAGCTCTCCGCGCTCCATCCGCGTTACGAGGTCGCGCAATGGCGCCACTGCGTCCCGGCGCTGACCGGGATGCTCGAGGCGCTGGCCGTACAGGCGGCAAACAAGGGCATCGCACTGACCGTCGATGCCGAGGAGAGCGAACGGCTCGAGATGAGCCTCGACATCATCGGTGCTGTCGCGGCCTTGCCCAGCCTCAAGGGCTGGGAAGGCTTTGGCATGGCGGTGCAGGCCTATGGCAAGCGCGCCCGGCCGGTGGTCGCCTGGGCCGATGCGCTCGACCGGGTGATGAACGTGCGACTGGTCAAGGGTGCCTATTGGGACAGCGAGATCAAGCGCACCCAGGTCGAGGGGCTGAGCGATTATCCGCTGTTTACGCGCAAGGCGGCGACCGACGTGTCGTATCTTGCCGTGGTCCGCGACATGCTCGACGCGAAGAATATCCGCCCGGCCTTTGCCAGCCACAATGCGCTGACGGTGGCGACGATTCTCGAATGGGCGGGCAACAGCCGCGATTTCGAGTTCCAGCGCCTGCACGGCATGGGTGACGGCTTGTACGAGCGGCTCGTGCGCGAGCAGGGCTATCATTGCCGCGTCTATGCGCCGGTCGGCGGACACCGCGACCTGCTCGCCTATCTCGTGCGGCGGTTGCTGGAAAATGGCGCCAATTCGAGCTTCGTGCACCAACTGGCCGACGAGCGGCTGAGCGAGGCTGAGATCCTTGCCGATCCGGTGTCGCGGATTGCCGATGTCGGGGGTACCCGCCATCCGGGGATTCCGCTGCCGATCGATCTGTTCGGCGCCGAGCGTCGCAACAGCGCGGGAATCGACCTGAGCGATCCCGCGTTACTGGGCGCGACGGCGGCAGCGGTGAATGCGCCGCTCGTGCCGGTGGGCGAATCGGCGGCGGTCGATGTCGGCGCGGCGATTGGCCGCGCGGCTGCTGCCTTTCCGGGCTGGTCCGCTATGTCGGTCGAAGCACGCGCCGCCTGCCTCGACCGGCTAAGCGACCTGTTGGAGGAAAATCGTGAGCAGTTGATGGCGATCTGCGTCCAGGAAGCCTTCAAGAGCATTCCCGACGCGATCGGCGAGGTCCGCGAGGCGACGGATTTTTGCCGCTACTACGCGCATCAGGCGCGGCTCGGCCTGCAGCCGATCGAACTGCCCGGCCCGACCGGCGAGCGCAACATGCTGCACCTTGTCGGGCGCGGCGTATGGGCGACGATCGCGCCGTGGAATTTCCCGCTGGCAATCTTTCTCGGCCAATGCGTCGCGGCGCTGGTCGCCGGCAACACCGTCGTCGCCAAGCCCGCACCGCAGACGCCGCGCATCGCCGCCGCGGCGGTTGCGCTCGCGCACCAGGCCGGCGTGCCCGAGGATGCGCTGATCCTCGTGCCCGGCGGCCCCGAGGTTGGCGCGGTGCTGACGGCGGATCGGCGCATCGTCGGTGTCGCCTTCACCGGATCGACCGGCACCGCACGCAAGATCGCGCGCTCGCTGCTCGAGGATGAAAGCCGCCCGCTCGTGCCGCTGATCGCCGAGACCGGCGGGATCAATGCGATGATCGTCGATTCGACCGCGCTGCCCGAACAGGTCGTCGTCGATGTCGTGACCTCCGCCTTCCGCTCGGCCGGACAGCGCTGTTCCGCGCTACGGCTTTTGCTGTTGCAGGAAGAGATCGCCGACAATGTCATCGAGATGCTGTCGGGTGCGATGGACCTGCTCACGCTCGGCGATCCGGGCGACCCCGAAACAGATATCGGCCCGGTGATCGACCAGGCGGCCTATGACAAGTTGATGGCCTATCGCGCGCGGATGGAGGCGCACATCGTCAAGACGATCGCCGCGCCTGCGAGCGGCCTGTTCGTCCCGCCGACATTGATCCGTATCGATTCGATCGACCAGCTCGACGCCGAATGGTTCGGCCCCGTGCTGCATGTCGCGACCTGGCCGTCGGGGAAGCTGTCCGAGACGATCGCGGCGATCAACGCCAAGGGTTACGGCCTGACCATGGGACTGCATAGCCGCATCGCGCGCGCTGCGGAGCTGGCCGAAAGCGAAGCCGCGGTCGGCAATCTCTATATCAACCGCGCAATGATTGGTGCGGTGGTCGGGTCGCAGCCGTTCGGCGGCGAGGGCCTGTCGGGCACCGGGCCCAAGGCGGGTGGGCCGCATTACCTCCACCGTTTCGTCGCGGAGCGCGCGGTGTCGATCGACACGACCAGTGCTGGTGGCAACGCGACCCTGCTGTCGCTTGACGAGGGCGGGATTTGAGGGTTCCTTGAGCGACACGGCGTTTGTCTCGCCGAATCGGGGGCTTAGGACATATGAAGTTCAGGATGATGGCGAGCGCGCTGGCGTTCGTCGTGGCGACCGTTGCGGCGCCGGGCGTGGCGCAGAACAGCAGCGATGCCGGACCGTCGCGTGAATTGATTGCGTTCGTGAAGAACCTGCACAAGCAGACCGGCGATGTGACGATTCCCGCCGCGCATGCCGTGATGCACCTCGGCACGCGTTATTATTTCATCGGCCCCGCCGAAGCGAAGCGGGTGTTGACCGAGATATGGGGCAATCCATCAAGTGCCGTCAGCAACGTGCTCGGCATGGTCCTGCCGGCCGACAAGTCGGTGGTCGAAAACGGCTGGGGTGCGATCGTCACCTATCAGGACAGTGGCTACGTTCCCGACACCGACGCGAGCAGCCAGGATTACGACAAGGTGCTCAGCGACCTGCGTGAAGGCGAGGCAGCCGATAACGAGGAGCGCAAGAAGAATGGCTATCCCGAATTGCGTGTCGTCGGTTGGGCGCAGCAGCCGTCCTATGACAAGGCGAGCCATTCGCTGATCTGGGCGCGCGATCTCAAGTCGAGCGATACGACGACCGACGGCCTCAACTACGACGTCCGTTCGCTCGGTCGGCACGGCGTGCTCAGCCTCAACATGGTCTGGGACATGCCGCACCTTGCCGAGGTCCGCACTGCCGCCGCCGACCTCGGCAAGGCGGCCGCCTTCGAAAAGGGCGCGACCTATGCCGACTACGACAAGTCGGTCGACAAGACGGCGGAATATGGCCTGGCCGGCCTTGTCGCCGCCGGCGTCGGCGCAGTCGCCGTCAAGAAACTCGGCATCCTCGCGATCATGCTCGGCTTCGGCAAGAAGCTGTTCATTCTCATTGCGATCGGCGCGGCGGCGGCGTGGAAGCGCATCAAGGGCCTGTTCGTGCGCGAACCGGACAATCTTGAAGGCTAGAGCGGGCTGACTTTGCCCTGACGGACTGGGGATGATGGCGACAGATGTCTTCTAGCCATGGTCCTGATCGGCGGCTGAGCGGTCGCCGGAAGAGGGCGGTGCGGCGATCTTGCTCGTCCGCCGGCGACGTGACACCACCGGCGGATCCATGCCCGCCTCGACCGCGCTCATTTCGGTCTGGGTCGGGTAGGC
>JBBRSN010000099.1:0-13435 GCA_038245375.1 Sphingomonadales bacterium
ATGCCCGGCTCGATCAGTTGAGCCTGTGGCGCTGACCGCCTTCAGGCGGTTCCCATCCGTCAGGCCGCGTTAGCGGCCTGGTCCAGCCGCTTTGAGCGGCTCACATCATAAAGCCCCCGGCTTTGCCGGGGGATACTTACTGACGGACTCGAGCTGGGCATCGGACAGAAGGCCGTCGGTGACGAGACTCTCGGGGAGATGGGGCCGGTAAGAGGGTTTGGGCGGCGCGACTGAAGCCATCGCCGCGGACTGGACGAGCGGCGTTGGATGCGGCTTCGCATTGGCGATGCACAATGACTGGAGCGCATAGGGCTCATAGATCGCATCTGTGAGGCGGCCTGACCTGGCCGGCGTCCAGTCGACGACATCATAGGCCAGCTCGATCAGCTCCGGTGCGGGCAACGGCGCCTTGGCCGGCGTGGGGCTGATCCTCAGCGGCTTGAGCGCATGCGAGACGGGAAGGGCGGATGGCCTGATCGGCAGTGCGTTGCCCGAGGGCGCCGGCGTCGGATCTCGCGGCGGCACGAGATCGCGCACCCAGCCCAGTAATGTCGCAAGGTCCGGCGCGACACCCGGTGACACGGGGAAGGCGGCGGGATCCGCGGCCGGCACACGATCGATGACAGTCAGTCTTGTGTCGATCGTCGTGCCATGTTTGGCATAGACCCGGCCATCGATCGCAGCGGAGAATATGACCCGCCCGCTTTTCTGGAGCGCGGTGAAGGCATCGAGCCAGGCCGGCGCATGGGGCGAGCAGCCGGCGCCGGTAATTGCGACGAGCCGGCCGCCAGGCGCGAGGCGTGCCAGTGCAGAGGTGATGTGCCTGAGCGCCGCATCCTTCATCGCTCTGCCAACATGGGCGACGGCGGAGAAGGGCGGATTCATCAGCACCACGCTGGGCGCAATCGCAGGATCCAGATAATCGTGGATCTGGGCGGCGTCGTAGCGCGTGACCGTGGAACCCTCGAACAGGCGCGCGAGCAACTCGGCGCGGGTCTCACCCAGTTCGTTGAGCGCGAGCCTGCCGCCCGCAGCTTCGGCATGAACCGCAAGAAGCCCCGACCCGGCCGAGGGCTCGAGCACGAGTTCGCCGGGCCGGATCGAGGCCGCGAACGCTGTGATGAAAGCCAAGCCGGCCGGCGTGCTGAACTGCTGGAGCGCCTGGCTCGTCTCGGAGCGGCGCGTGTGGGTCGGCAGCAGCGCGGCCACCTTCTCGACCATCGCGAGAGTCGCTGCCGGCGATGCGGATTTACGGAACAGCGCTTTTGCGTATTTGCGGAAGAACAGGATTTGCGCCGCCTCGCAAGCGTCATAGGCGGCCTTCCAGTCCCACGCGCCGTCGGCGTCGGAGCCGCCAAAGGCGGACTCCATCGCGGCGCGCAGGCCGGGCGCGCGGACCGCGCGGCCAAGCTCGAGATCGGGGAGGATGATGCGGGCAGCGGCGACCAGTGCGTCGGCGGCGCGTGCGAAACTCGGAGCGACGGGCAACGGCGCGGTGAAGCCGGCGGGTGTGATGGGATCGTTCAAGGGAGGTCTCCGGAGCAGCGAGGGAGGGCATCGCCAGCCCCGGTCGCTCTCTCTCACCCGGGCAGGCTCGCTCCTTTCCGGGCCTCGCTCTCGCTCTGGCCGGCCGCGCTCACGCGGCCTCGGACCGCCACCAGGCGACCATCGGCGGTCCGGACGAGAGCCCGGCGCGATGGCCGGGCTCTCGAAAAGTCTCGAAAAAGAATGGCGGAGCGACCCGAACCGGCCCCACCGAAGGAAGCGCGCTATTCCGCCGCGATGGCGAAGCTACCGGACTCGTCGTCCCCGGCGCCCGGTAAATTCGCCTCATCCCCGCCCTCGAGGAACGCAGGAAGCACTTCGACGATCACCTCAGAGCCATCCAACAGGTCGGCCGTCGCCCCTTCGCCCGTCTCGATGACGGGCGTGCGCAACGGCTCGGGCAGCCAGCCCGAATCCTCGAGCAGGCGCTCGGCCTCGCGGGCCATGTCGCCCTTCTTCAGATGGTCGATCAGGCCGGCGGTCTGGTCGCCCTTTGCTTCAGAGACGGCCATCAGGATGCGCGGCTTGGTGACGCGGCCGAGATAATTATCGACCGTGGGCGTCCAGCCCGCCGCCACCATATCGAGCTCGACAGCGCGTGCCAGGACATGGCTGTGCTCGAGCCGGCGCTCGACGGCGTGGGCCGAAACCCGACCGTCATAGCGGTTGGTCGGTTCCCAGAGCGCGTTGACGCCGTAAGCCGCGCAATGCGCGAACAGCGCGGCCTGTTCGTCCCCATCGAGCAACGCCAGTGCGTCCCACAGGTCCTTGTCCGAGGCCGGCAGCCGATCTTCCCACAGCTTGTGCCGCGCGGCGATCGACGTCGCGGATGGGCTGTCCTTCATCCCGGGCGCCTGATGCGGGAAGGTTGCGCGATTGACCGAGATCCCAAGGCAGGATTCCCGGCTGGCATAATAGAAGATCGACAGCACCATCGCGTGAAGAACAGCCGCGAATGCGATCGAGGGATTGACGGCGAACGCGTCCCGCAAGGCAAGCGTCCGGTGCGCCGTCAGCTCGCAGATCAGGCGGTCGGGCAAGGGCTTGATGACATCGTCCTCATCCTCACCGGCTTCCGGGCCGTCGTTCTCGCCAGTATCGGCGACTGGTTCCGGCGCCCTGTCTTCCGGCTGCCGCGGACCAATGAACGCCATATCGGTGGCTTCATCCACGATGACGGGCTCGTCTTCCGGTCGCACCCAGCCACGTTCGACGCACAGCGTGCCGTCCATCTCCAGGCTGATGAACGCGCCGGCGATGGTCATTTCGGAGAGGTCGAACACCGGCGGGCGTTCGAGCAGTCCCGCCAGTTCCTCGTCGAGCGCGGTGATGCGCTTTTCCACTTCATCGGGCAGATCTCGGACATTCTCATATTCCGCCTCGATCGCGTCGGCCTCATCCTTGAGTGCTTCGGCCCGGGCGTCCTCGTCCTCGGTCAGCACCGCGGGCAAGCTGTCGAGCTCGCGAAGCCCGTCGAGATGCCTGTAGGGAAAATCGACCGCGACCGCGATCCACTTCCACCCTTCGGCCCGAATCTGGTCGGCTTCGGCCTGGAGCTTCTCGACGACCAATCGGTCGAGCAGCGCCGCATCCTGAAGCCAGCCGCCATTGTCCGCCTCGAACAGGTCGCGCAGCACGCAGCCGCCCGACTCGACATAGGTGTCGATGCCGATGAACCGCGCCCGCCGATCGGACGCACGGACCGTATCCTCGGTCAGCCGCTGCCGGATGAACGTCGGCGATTTGTTGTGGCTGTGGGCGAGCAGCTCCCACAATTGCTCTTGACGAGCGTGATCGTCGCTCACCGAAAAGGCCATGAGCTGGTCCAGGGTCATGCCGTCATCGGCATAGATTTCGTGCAGGGCGGGCGAGACCGACGCCAGTTTCAGGCGCTGCCGTACGACCGCCGGCGTGGTCATGAACGTGGCGGCGATCGTCTCGATGTCGTCGCCCTTCGCGACCAGCGTCTGCATCGCCCGGAACTGATCGAGCGGATGAAGCGCCTCGCGGTGGGTGTTCTCGGCGAGCGAGTCCTCCTCGGCCGAGACCTCGGCATCGTCGCGCACGATGCACGGCACGGCTTGCGTCTTCGTCATCCGCTTCGCCTTGACCAGGGATTGGAGCGCCCTGAAGCGACGTCCGCCGGCCGGCACCTCGAACATGCCGGTATCGACACCGTCCGCACCCCGCTGCGGCCGGACGGTGAGACTCTGGAGCAGGCCGCGGCGGGCAATGTCTGCGGCAAGGGCGTCGATCGAGACGCCGGCCTTCACGCGCCGGACATTGGCCTGGCTCAGCACCAGCAGGTTGAAGGGAATGTCGCGCGATCCACTCAGGACGATCTTGCGAACTTGGGTCATGGTCATTCTCCATAACGGGCGGCCGGGAGACTCTCTCTCGACCCTCAACCCGTCACGAAGCGGGGCGCAGCCCTCTTCCTCTGGGAGGAGGAGGGCTGCGCCTGGTCGATGCGGAGCCGGGACAGCGGTCAGGACTCCGCGCCGGATTTCACTGCACGGAGGCCAGCAGCCTTGCGGCCTTCCCTTCGAGCTCAAGCCGCGCGTCCTGATGTGGTCGGGAGCGGGCAAGCGCCGTCAGTCCCTGAACGAAGTCGAAGACCGACTCGGGCGGCCGACCCTCCTCGGCGAGGACGGTGGCGATCACCTTCTCGGTATCGGTGCGCGAATAACCGTGCCGGCGCAGAAAGACCTTCCGGTCCTCGTCCTTGCGGGCGACAATCCGTTCTCGCGCCGCCTTGATGCCGGCCATGAACGGCGCGGGCGACGAAGTCGCGAAGCGCTCGAGCGCAGGTGCCGCTTCGTGTGCGAACCTGTTCGCGGCGAACTTGCTGTGGCGGATGCTGATCTCCTCGAACCCTTCCGCACCCCAGATGTTGCGGTTCATGCAGACGGCGCGAAGATAGAAGGACGCCATGCCGAGGGTCTTCGAGCCGACCTCGCTGTTCCAGCAATAGAAGCCCCGGAAAAAGAGGTCGGGGTCGCCGTTGGGCAGGCGGCCGGCTTCGATCGGATGGGCATCATCGACCAGGAAGAGAAAGACGTCGCGGTCGCTCGCATAGAGCGTGGTCGTATCCCTGGTGACCTCGACAAACGGGTTATGGGTCATGGTCGACCAGTCGAGCAGGCCCGGCACCTTCCAGCGCGTATCGCCGATGCCGTCGCCGGCGATCTTCATGACCGCCGCGACGAGTTCATGATCCCAGATGCGGCCATAATCGGGTCCGGTCACGGCGCGCAGTTCAACGCGGCCGTCATCCGCCTCGAGCGTCTTGACCAGCTCGGCCCGGTGGGCGTGCAGTCCGTGCTGCATGTTGATGCCGGCCAGCGGCGCGGGCAGTTGCCGCAGATAGCCCGCCGGCGCGCCGACCAGGCCGCACAGCTGGCCGAACGACCAATGGGTCGGCGCGATCGGCTGGTCGCGCCCGGGGACGATGAGGGAGAGGCGCTCGGGATCGCCGCGGCGTGCCTCGACGCGGATTTCGCGGGTCTCGACCGTGCGGGCGGTCGCCCGCTCGGCGCGGGCGCGCACCGCGCGATACAGAGCGCTAAGGGACAAATAACGCTCGTCGTCGGGCCGCGAGAACCATTCGGACGAGACGCGGCCGATCCGCTCGCCTCGCGAGATGTCGACCTTGTAGCCGGCGGCTGGAACCGGACCGGAACCTCTGGTGCGGGAGTTGGCGATGGAAAGGGTCGTCATGGGATGCCTCCTTGACGGGCCGCCAGGAGACTCTCTCCCGGTCTCGAACCCGTCGCGGAGCCGAAGGCCCATCTCTCCCTCTCCTGCCGCCGTCCGCACAGCCGCACCTGCGCGTCGCGCGCCGCCAGCGCGCGTTCAGCTTCAGCATATTCCGCCTCGAGTCGGTCGAACGCGGCCGTCTGGGCGTCGCGCAGGGCGAGGAGGTAGTCGAGCGCTGTCGTGGCGGCGCTCGCGGCGCGGGCGAAGGCTAGGTCGTCGCCGCGCAGGATCTCGATCCACGCGTCGACATAATCCGGATGGCTAAGGGCTGGCTCGATGCCGAGGACCGCGCAAACAAAGGCACAGCCAAGCTCGGCGACCAGATCCTCGAATCCATGACCGGAGTGACCGCAGACGTCAGGAACGTCGCGATTCAGGCGGGACGGATGGCCTGTCGCGCGAATCAGCTCGTGCAACCAGTCGCGATGGAAGTCATGTTTGCGGGCAGCGCTCCGCCAGTCCGAGAGAATGAAGATGTCGCGCGACGCCAAGTAGAATGTCCTCACGCCGCCAAGTTCGTAATCCATTCCGGTCGCGGCGATCAGCTCATGGAATTCTTCCTCGATGTCGCGGTCGGCACATGGCGCGGGACCGCTTGAGAGGTGGTCGGGAAGTCCGCGGCATTGCGCGACGTTGAACAGACTGAAGCGACCAAGCAGGCCGATCGGGCTGCCGTGGATGTCGGGTTCGCCGGCACGCGCCAGCGCCGAGCCGGCCGAAAAGCGGCCCGCGTAAGCGACCGTACCGGTTTCACCCCGTCGGACAGTGCCGCCTGCCCCGCGAATCTGATCCGATGTTAGCCACGCCTGTGATACGAACCCATGCTCTGCGCTGGCGCGCCACAGGGCGAGTATGTTGACACCGGCATAGGTTCGCCCCGTGACAGGATTGTGCGGCAGACAGGGTAATGCGCCGTCCATAGTCCAGGGCTGGACCCAGGGAACGCGGCCGGCCTTCAGATCGGTCAGTACGACATTTGTGATTTCCCGGTAGACGTCCGCCAGGACGGTTTCCGGGTGGTTGGCGAGAGCGTGCGCCATCGCGGTTCTCCGCGACGAGCCGGACTCGGGCCTCTCCCGATCCCTTCAACCCGTCACGGCCCGGCCGGGCCAGACTCTACCTCTCGGGGGCGTTGCGGGGGATCGCCCCCGAGAAGGGGGCCGGCGAGACTCTCCGGCTCGTCGGTAGGGGAAGGCCATCCCCTCACGGCATCGTGGGATGACACGGCAAGGCGTGCAGCCAAGGCATTTCGCCGTTCAATCGCCGGCAACACGCGAATCAATCCACGGCTGTCCGGCGCGGTGCCTCCCGATTATCGTCATCCTTGGAAAATGGATCGCAATGCTCGGCGTCGAGCGTCTGCGCGAGTCCGGGATCGTGACGCAGGGCTTCGTCGCCGTACACCAATTCGGCGCAAATTCTGCGAGCCCGATCTTCCACATCGCGGAGATATTGCCGCGCGAAGCGATCGCTGACGTCGGCGGTGACATGCGGGATTTGAGGTTGGGCCCGTGCGAGCATGCCGAAAGCGTGAAGCAGATATTGATCGAAGACGTCGCGGAGCGCCTGCTGTTGTCCTTGCCCGTTCAGCCACACACTATTGCTGCCGACGGAGAAAAGCTCTGCAATCGCTTGTTTCCCCGCAGTTCGCCGGGAACGTGGTGCTGGACCACCTCCGTACAGACACCCGCGCCAGGGCATGTGCTGGCTGGCACTCACATTTCGGCGGCAAGGCATTGGAAAGCCGCCGTTTCTTGGAAGCGGTATCCAAAACTTGCGTGACGGGGTGATTACGTCAGACCAACGGCCTTATCGCGTAATCACCCCATTACTGTATTTTTTTCGGGCAACTCCTTGAAAAACAAGGAGAATGCTGGTGCTGCCGGTGAGGATTGAACTCACGACCTCAGCCTTACCAAGGATGCGCTCTACCACTGAGCTACGGCAGCATGCTCCGCACCGGCGCGCCGGGCGCCCGCAGGAAGAGCGCGCCTAAGAGACGAGGGCGCCGGGATTGTCAAGGCACGGTGCCGGGGAATAGAGCGGCTTCGTGGACAGCAAGGACGAAAAGGCCGCCCGGCTCGCTGCGGCGCTGCGCGAAAATCTCCGGCGTCGCAAGGCGCAGGCGCGGGAGGTGCACGATGCAGCGCCGCCGCCGCCGGCTGGCGAAAAGACCTAGCCGCCGATCGGCGCGCACTTCTCCAGCAGCCACGTCCGCTCGCTCGCGTCGAGCTGCGGCCCGAGCACGTCGAGTACCTGCGCGTGATAGGCGTCGAGCCAGCGCCGCTCGGTCTGGGTCAGCAGCCCCGGCACGATCAGCGATCGCTCGATCGGCGCGAAGGTCAGCGTCTCGAACGCCAGCATCGGCGCGTCGCCGCCAGCGATGTCGCGTTCGACGACGAGGACCAGATTCTCGATCCGGATGCCATATTCGCCGGCCTTGTAATAACCCGGCTCGTTCGAGATGATCATGCCGGCGCGCAACGGCTCGGACGGGCCGCCGCCGGGATAATTGGGCTTGGCGATGCGCTGCGGCCCCTCATGCACCGCCAGATAGGCACCGACGCCGTGGCCGGTGCCATGCGCGAAATCGAGCCCCGCTTCCCATAATGGCCGGCGCGCGAACGAATCGAGCTGCCCGCCATTGGTGCCTTCGGGGAAGATCGCCGTCGCCAGCCCGATATGGCCCTTGAGCACGCGGGTGAAGCGGTCGCGCATCTCGTCGCTCGGCTCGCCGACCGGCAGGACGCGGGTCACGTCGGTCGTGCCGTCGGCATATTGTCCGCCCGAATCGACCAGATAGAGCTGGCCCGGCAGCAGCGGCGCGTTCGATTCGGGGGTCGAATGATAATGCGGGCTCGCGCCATGCGCGCCGGTCGCCGAGATCGTGTCGAACGATGTATCCTTGAGCACGCCGGTCGCCTCGCGGAATTCCTGCAGCCTGGCGACGCACGACAATTCGGTCAGCCCGCCCTTTGGTGCCTCGACCTCGACCCATTTGAGGAACCGTGCCAGCGCCGCGCCGTCGCGCGCGCTCGCCGCCTTGTGGCCGGCGATCTCGGCCGGGTTCTTCATCGCCTTGGCCAGCACGGTCGGGTCGCGCAAGGAAAGCACCGTCGCGCCGCCATCCTCGAGCGCGCCGAAGATCGCTGCAACCGCGCGCTCGGGGTCGACCGCGACGCGCTTGCCGGCATAATGGCCGAGCGCGCCGGCGAATTCGGACCGGTCGCGCACCTTCACGGCATTGCCGAGATGCTGCGCCACCGCCTCGCTCATCTTCTCCGGCGCGACGAACACTTCGGCGGTGCCGTCTGCGTCGACCACGACATAGGCCAGGGCGACCGGGGTGTGCACAACATCGCCGCCCCGCACGTTGAGCGTCCAGGCGATCGAATCGAGTGCCGACAGCACGACCGCATCGGCCTTGCGGGCCGCGAGCCAGTCGGCAATCGCCGCGCGCTTCTCGGCCGAGCCCTGCCCGGCGCGCTCGTCGTCCTGCACGGTCAGCCGCGCATCGGACGGAGCCGGGCGGTCGGGCCACACCGCATCGACCGGGTTGGTATCGACCGCGACCAGCACGGCGCCACGCTCGGCCAGCGCCCTGCTCGCCTCATCGACCCAGGCGCGGGTGTGCAGCCACGGGTCATAGCCGATTCGCCCGCCCTGCGGCGCATGGTCGCCAAGCCATGACGCGACGCTGGTCGCCGGCACGTCGACATAGGCCCAATGGTCGCCATCGACCTGCTCGCGCACCTGCAGCGTGTAGCGCCCGTCGGTGAAGATCGCCGCCTCCTCGGGCAGCACCGCCGCCGACCCGGCCGAGCCCTGGAAGCCGGTCAGCCAGGCGAGCCTTTGCGCATATGCCCCAACATATTCGGACATATGCTCGTCGGTCAGCGGGACGACGAAACCATCGAGCCGGTCACGCTTGAGCTGCTCGCGCAGGGCAGCGAGGCGGGCGGCATGGGTAGACATTGCTCTGCTCCTCGGGTGGCGGCACTGGCAACAGGCCATCTGTTACGGTGCATTTGCGACCGGAAAGGCGCCGGGGCAAGGGGTGGGGGCATCGCCCCGGCTTCTGCGGCACGCTGCCGTCGGGCCGAAACGCAGGATGGATCGCCCGTGATGACATTGGGAAAGTCAGCGTCGCTTGACACAATATGAAGTAAGGTGTACATGACTAAATGTCATGGACACGTATCGTTGGTACGACCGGGAGATTGACTGATGTCGGGAACATTGTTGGTAACGATCGCCGTCGGACTGCTTGCCGCGCTGGGACTTGCAGGAATCCTGACCGGCGCCGTCATTCGCCAGCCCGCGCTGCGTCGTCGCAGCTTTCGCGTCGGGAGTGTCGCGATGACCATCGCCGGGGTGGTGCTGATGGTGGCAAGCCTCGCCGGGCTGGCGGCGACCGATCAGATCTTCGGCGGCTTGATGATGGTCTTGTTCGGTACCGGGGTTTCGCTACCCGCCTTCAAGGGCGCGGCCGCGCCGATGGTGCGGCCATGAATCTTCGGGCTCCCGGGAACCGGCCGACCGCGCGGGTCCGTTTTGGCCGGGTTGCCGTGGTGCTGACGATGATCGGCGGTTTCACCTGTGCCGGCACGTTCCTTGCCCCTGCGTGCCATGCGCCGCTGGCGGGGCGCGGCGTCGGTATCGCGCTGAATATCGCTGGCGTCAGCCTGTCCGCGCGCGTCAGCCTCCCCTGATTCACCGCGCGGACCGGTAATTCATCTGCATGTCCAGTGGTTTCGTGTACGAAATAGAGTCTTAACCCTGTTTTGGCACAAGTCGCGGCATGGCACAGTCCGAATGCGACTATTGCAAGCGTGACATCAGCAAGCCCACCCTGGTGCGCTGCTCGTCGCAGCGCTGCCCGCTCAAGGCGAGCCGCGGCGGTGCCGTGCGCGGCATCCTCGTCGGCATTGGCGGTCTTGGCCTGATCGGCGCCTTCGTCGTCGTTGGCGGCGCGTGGCTGCTATCGCCCGGATCGAAGCCGCGGCCGGTGGGCGAGGATCGCGCAGAGCCGACGCCAGGCAGCCCGCGCGCGGCGGCGCTCGAACTCAGCGGCAATGTGCGCCACTGGACCGGCGGTCTCTTCGCCGGCGGCAGCGGCGGTTCATCCAGCGAGGCACCCGTCACGGCGGCGTTCGATCCGGCGCTGCCCGATCCGCGTGCCGCGTCGCGCGTGCAGACCTTCTCCTGCTCGGGCAACCTGTCGGCAAGCCGCTCGCTGATCTGCACCAACTGGGATCTCGCGACGACCGATTACAACCTCGCGCTGACCTACAACGCCGTGCTCGCCCGTTCGCGCCACCCCGACGTCCTGCGCCGCGCGCATGACGCCTTTCTCGCCGGCCTCGACACCGTCGGCTCCGATGCGACCAAGCTGGGCGACTATTATCGCGCCTGGCAGGAACAGCTCGCGCGCGACTGAAATTCGGCAGGCATGTCTCGACTTCGGTCGATCCCTCCGCCTAGGGTCCCAGGATGAACGACACCCTGCAGCCGCCCATCGCCGAAACGCGCCCGCATAGCTTCACCACCCACGGCATCACCATCGATGATCCCTGGGCCTGGCTCAAGGACGCCGGTTATCCCGAGGTCACCGACAAGGACGTGCTGGCCTATCTCGCGGCGGAGAACGCCTATTTCGAGACCGTGATGGCGCCGCACAAGCCGCTGGTCGATGCGCTCTACGAAGAGATGAAGGGCCGCATCAAGGAAGACGACAGCTCGGTTCCCCAGAAGGATGGCGACTGGCTCTACTGGACCGCGTTCGAGACCGGGGGCGAGTACCGCAAATGGTGGCGCAAGCCCGTCGCCGGCGGCGACGACCAGCTGATCCTCGACGAACCCGCGCTGGCCGAGGGCAAGGAATATTTCCGTCTCGGCGCGCTGTCGGTCAGCAATGACGGACGGCTGATGGCCTATGCCATCGACGACAATGGCTCGGAACGCTTCGAGGTCCGCGTCAAGAATCTTGCCACCGGCGAGCACCTTCCCGATGTCATCCCCGGCATGCTGTCAGAAATCGTCTGGGCGGCGGATGATTCGGGCTTCCTCTACGGCCTCGCCAATGAGCAGTGGCGCACCGACAATGCCCGCTTCCACCGCCTCGGCACGGCGATCGCCGATGATATCGAGCTGTTCAGGGAGGCCGATGAGGGCTTCCGCGTCGGCGTCTCGGAAACCAGTTCGCGGCAATGGATCGTCATCGCCAGCGGCGATCACGTCACCAGCGAGGTATGGCTGCTGCCGGCGAGCGATCCGCTCGCCGTGCCGTTGCTTGTCGCGCCGCGCCAGGTCGGCCGCGAATATGATGTCGACGACCATGACGGCACGTTGTTCATCCACACCAACGATACCGACCCGAATTTCCGGCTGTGTACCGCACCCGTCACCGCGCCGGGCGATTGGACCGAGCTGATCGGCCCGTCGCGCCATTTCTACATGACCGGCGTCGAGTGCTTCCAGGACTTCTTCATCGTCGATGGCCGCGAGGACGGGCTCGATCAGATCGAGATCCACCGCTACGACCAGCATATCGCCCCGCAGCGCATCGTCTTTCCCGAGGCGAGCTACGATGCCGGGCTCGGCAACAACCCCGAATATGACATGCAGGTGCTGCGCGTCGGTTATGAATCGATGGTCACGCCGGGCACCGAATATGACTATACCGTCGAGACCGGCGAGCTTGAGGTCCTGAAGGTCCAGGAAATCCCTTCGGGCTATGATGCCGCTAAATACCGCACCGAGCGCCTCAAGATCACCGCGCGCGACGGCACCGAGGTGCCGGTGTCGATCGTCTATCCGAAGGATTTCCCGCGCGACGGCTCGGCGCCGCTCTTTCTCTACGCCTATGGCGCCTATGGCTATGCCATCCCGCCGGGCTTCTCGACCGGGCGGCTGAGCCTGCTCGATCGCGGCTTCGCCTATGCCATCGCGCATATCCGCGGCGGCGACGATCTTGGCCAGCAATGGTATCTCGACGGCAAGCTGGAAAAGCGCACCAACAGCTTCAACGATTTCGTCGATGTGGCGAAGGGCCTGATCGCCGACAACTGGACCTCGGCCGGGCGAATTGCGATTGCCGGGCGTTCGGCCGGCGGCGAGTTGATGGGCGCCGTGGTCAACAGCGATCCCGAACTGTGGGGCGCCGTTATCGCCGACGTGCCGTTCGTCGACGTGCTCAACACCATGCTCGATGCCGATCTGCCGCTGACCCCGGGCGAATGGCCCGAATGGGGCAACCCGATCGAGGACAAGGCGGCGTTCGCGCTGATCCGCTCCTACTCGCCCTATGATCAGGTCACGGCCCAGGCCTATCCGCCGCTGTTCATCTCGGGCGGGCTCAACGACCCGCGCGTGACCTATTGGGAGCCGGCGAAATGGGCCGCGAAGCTGCGCGCGACCAGGACCGACGATAATCTGCTGCTCCTGAAGACCAACATGGGCGCCGGCCATGGTGGCAAGTCGGGTCGCTTCGAGTCGCTGCGCGAGGCGGCGGAGGAGCACGCCTTCGTGCTGTGGCAGCTCGGCGTGGCGGGGTGACCCGCTTCACCATCGCGATCACCGCGACCGACGCCGACATCGACGAGCTCGGCCACGTCAACAATGCGGTGTGGGTGCGGTGGATCCAGGACATCGCCGTCGCGCACTGGGCGGCGGTCGCGCCGGCCGAGCATCAGGCCGCCTATGTCTGGGTCGTGACGCGGCACGAGATCGACTATCGCGGCAATGTAGCCGCTGGCGAAACGGTGACGGGCGAAACATGGGTGCCCGATCCGCCCAAGGGCGCGCGCTTCGATCGCCATGTCCGCTTCACCGGCGCCGATGGCAAGGTGAAGGTCGAGGCGGTGACGACCTGGGCCATGCTCGACCGCGCGTCCGGCCGCCTGCACCGCGTCCGCGACGAGATTGCGGCGCCGTTCAGGTCCTAAAAATACCTCCCCGGAACGGGGAGGGGGACCATGCGAAGCATGGTGGAGGGGGCGTGCCGCAAACGCCTCGCCTACGGCACGCCCCCTCCACCACGCCGCTTCGCGTCGCGGTCCCCCTCCCCGTTCCGGGGAGGTATTAATCACCCCGAATTCCGCAGCGCCGTCGCGATCGCGTTGATCGACAG
>JBBRSN010000100.1:0-12936 GCA_038245375.1 Sphingomonadales bacterium
AACACCGTCTTCGATGACTATGATCATATCGTCTCGACATGTTGCGACGCATGGAATTTCTTTGCCAACGACACCGCCCGCGTCGCTTCCATAACAACCCGAAGCTGGGCACAGGTCGATCTTTAAGGCCGTTGGTATTACGGGGGTAAAAAACCTCCCCGGAACGGGGAGGGGGACCGCGACGCGAAGCGACGTGGTGGAGGGGGCGTGCCGCGCGCGTATCGCTTGTGGCTCACCCCCTCCACCATTTGCTGAAGTAGCAAATGGGCCCCCTCCCCGTGCCGGGGAGGAATTTTTAGCTCATCACTTCGGCGTCAGCCGGAACAGCCTCCCGCCGCTGCCACGCTCGCCATCCTCGATCAGCCACACCGCACCATCGGGCGCCTGCGCCAGATCGCGGACGCGGAATCCCACCCCCCACTGCGCGACCGGCGTTGCCTTGTCGCCATCGAGCGTGACGCGCACGATCGCCTCGCCGCCCAGCGCCGCGATCAGCAGCGAGCCGCGCCAGGCCGGGAACATCGACCCCGAATAGACGATCATCCCGCCCGGCGAAATCGACGGGTTCCACCACAGTTTCGGCCCCTCCAGATCGGGCCGGCTGGGATGATCGGGAATCGGCTGGCCGCTGTAATTCTCGCCGTTCGACACGATCGGCCAGCCATAATTCCGGCCCGGCAGGATCAGGTTGAGCTCGTCCCCGCCGCGCGGGCCCATTTCTTCCTCCCACAACCGGCCGTCGGGCGTGAACACCATGCCATAGGGGTTGCGGTGGCCCGTGCTCCACGTCGCCGCCTTGACCCCACCCGCCGAGGCCATCGGGTTGCCCGGCGCCGGCTTGCCGTCGAGCGTGAGGTGCAGGATCTTGCCGAGCGCCTGATCGGGGTCCTGCGCCGGGGTGAAGCGCTGCCGCTCGCCCGATGACAGGAACAGCGACTTGCCGTCGGGCGCGAACAGGATGTTGGCGCCGAACTGCCCGCCGATCCCGCTCGAACCCGACCGCCAGATCACCTTCAGGCCGGTCAACCGCGCAACGTGCACCGGGCAAGGTGCCGCCACGCATTCATCTTCGATCTCGAGGGTCGCACGGGCCAAGGCCAGGGCGCTGCCACCGGCGCCGGGCTCCGCATAGCTGAGATAGATCGCCCGACTCTGCATAAAGTCGGGAGCGGCGGCGACATCGAGCAGGCCACCCTGGCCGCCTACCGCCACCTTCGGCACTCCCCCGATATCGGCAACCACGCCGCCCGTCGTGCGCAGCTTGAGCTTCCCCGCTTTCTCGGTCACCAACAGGTCACCACGCGGCAGGAATGCCATCGCGAAGGGCCCGTCATATTGTCCGATCTGGGTCAGCCTGAAGGGCGGCGCGCTGTCCGGCAAATTGGCCCGGCCGGTCGTCGCCGGGACATTGGCGATGGCGTTGTCCGGCGCGTTGCGCGGCAGCTTCGTCAGCGGCACGGGGTTTGCGTTACCCTTCTGCCCGCCCGCCTGCGGTGCAGCCGAACAGGCCGTGCCGGCGAGCATGATCGCGGTCGTCAGCAGGCAGGCACGCATGGCATTCTCCGTCATCAGATGCGCCTGTTCGAACGCCCGGAAGTCACGCAAGGTTGCCCGCTTGCCACGCCGACGCAACCGGCTTATATCGCGCTCACTCTCTACATCGCCAGATGAAGAGGCTGGAGCCACCCGGTTCCGGCGCCGAACCCTCATGGCTGGAACATTGATGGCGGATATCGCCGCACTGACCGCACTGATCGCACCCGAAGCCGAGGCTTTGGGGTTCGATCTCGTGCGCGTGAAGATGTTCGGCGGCGCCGGTGACCAGACGCTGCAGATCATGGCCGAGCGGCCCGCGACGCGGCAGCTGACGATCGACGATTGCGCCGAACTGTCGCGGCGCATCTCCGACAAGTTCGACGAAATCGATCCGATCGAGCATGAATATCGCCTCGAGGTCAGTTCGCCCGGCATCGATCGTCCCTTGACCAGACTTGGCGATTTCGCCGACTGGGTCGGGCACGAGGCGCGCATCAATCTGACCGCGCCGATCGATGGTCGCAAGCAGCTGACCGGCGATCTCGCCGGGCTCGATGGGGACCGCATCATGATCGACGTGCGCAAGCATGAGCGCATGACGATCGGCTTCGACCAGGTCGCCGACGCCAAGCTGCTGATCACCAACAAGCTGCTCGCCGCCACCGCGCCGCTTTCGCCGGCCGGCGCCGACGAGCTTACCTACACCGACATGCCCGCCGAGGGCACCGACGAATTCGAGACCGAGGAAGAGATTTGATGGCCACTGCCGTTACCGCCAACCGCGCCGAGCTGATCGCGATCGCCAACGCCGTCGCGACCGAGAAGATGATCGACAAGGGCATCGTCATCGAAGCGATGGAAGACGCGATCCAGCGCGCCGCCCGCGCGCGCTACGGCGCCGAGAACGACATCCGCGCCAAGCTCGACCCGACGACCGGCGACCTCCGTCTGTGGCGCGTCGTCGAGGTGGTCGAGGCGGTCGATGACTATTTCAAGCAGGTCAATCTGAAGGAAGCGCAGAAGCTCCAGGCCGGTGCCGTGGTCGGCGACTATATCGTCGACCCGCTGCCGCCGATCGAGTTCGGCCGCATCGCCGCCCAGGCCGCCAAGCAGGTGATCTTCCAGAAGGTCCGCGATGCCGAGCGCGAGCGCCAGTATGAAGAATTCAAGGATCGCATGGGCGAGATCATCACCGGCGTCGTCAAGCGGGTCGAGTTCGGCCATGTCGTCGTCGATCTCGGTCGCGCCGAGGGCGTTATCCGCCGCGACGCGCAGATCCCGCGCGAAGTAGTGCGCGTCAACGACCGCATCCGTTCGCTGATCCTCAACGTCCGTCGCGAGAATCGCGGGCCGCAGATCTTCCTCAGCCGCGCCCACCCCGATTTCATGAAGAAGCTGTTCGCGCAGGAAGTGCCGGAAATCTACGACGGCATCATCGAGATCAAGGCGGCGGCCCGTGACCCGGGTTCGCGCGCCAAGATCGGCGTCATCAGCCACGATTCGAGCATCGACCCGGTCGGCGCCTGCGTCGGCATGAAGGGCAGCCGCGTCCAGGCGGTCGTCCAGGAAATGCAGGGCGAGAAGATCGACATCATCCCGTGGTCGCCCGACACCGCGACCTTCGTCGTCAACGCGCTGCAGCCGGCCTCGGTCAGCCGCGTCGTGATCGACGAGGAAGAGGATCGCATCGAGGTGGTGGTGCCCGACGACCAGCTGTCGCTGGCGATCGGTCGTCGCGGCCAGAACGTCCGCCTCGCCTCGCAGCTGACCGGCAAGGCGATCGACATCCTTACCGAGGCCGATGCCTCGGAGAAGCGCCAGAAGGAATTCGTCGAGCGCTCTGAGCTGTTCCAGAACGAGCTCGACGTCGACGAGACGCTCGCCCAGCTGCTCGTCGCGGAAGGGTTCGGCAGCCTCGAAGAGGTCGCCTATGTCGAGGTCGACGAGATCGCCGGCATCGAAGGCTTTGACGAGGATCTCGCTGCCGAACTGCAGAACCGTGCCGCCGAGGCGCTCGATCGCAAGGAGCAGGCCAATCGCGAGGAACGCCGCGGGCTTGGCGTCGAGGACGATCTCGCGACCATGCCCTATCTGACCGAGGCGATGCTGGTCACGCTGGGCAAGGCCGGGATCAAGACGCTCGACGACCTCGCCGATCTGGCGACCGACGAGCTGATCGAAAAGAAGCGCCAGGAGCCGCGCCGTCGCGCCGAGGATGCCCCCAAGCGTCCCGAGCACAAGGGCGGGGTGCTCGGCGAGTACGGCCTGAGCGAAGTACAGGGCAACGAGATCATCATGGCGGCGCGCGCGCACTGGTTCACCGACGAAGCGACCACCGGGGAGGACGCGCATGCGGAATCCTCACAATGACCCCTTAGCCTCACCAGCACCGCAACAATCCGCCGTCACCCCGGGCTCGTCCCGGGGAGAGCGCCGGCGCGTGCGCAGCACCCGGCGCGACGGGATGATTCAACGGCGCATCGAATCATGCTTTGCCGTCGGGATGAAACGCATCACATCCGACTCCGTTGGACACGAGAAAATAGCGAAATTCCCTGCCGAAGTCCCTGCCACGGGGACGGCGGCAGGGAGAATCGCGTGCCGCTCGATGGAGAATCATCCCCCGTCCGTCACCCCGGACTTGTTCCGGGGTCCACGGGGCCGCACGACCAGCGCTCCAGGCCTCTCGCGTCAGGTCCAGCAGCGGGCTTGTCTTCGGCACAACGTCGCAGCGACGGGGGTGTGGCATGGCTGATCCCGAGCGCACCTGCATCCTCACGCGTGACGCCGCGCCGCGTGACGCACTGATCCGCCTCGCGCTGGCGCCCGACGGCACGGTGCATCCCGATGTGCGCGCCAAGGCGCCGGGCCGCGGCGCATGGATCGGCGTCAACCGCGCCGCGCTCGAAAGCGCGATCGCCAAGGGCAAGCTCAAGGGCGCGCTCGGCCGCGCCTTCAAGGGCGAGGCGACGACTATTCCGGCCGACCTGCCGGCATTGATCGCCGGTGCGCTGGAGCGAGCGATGCTCGACCGGCTCGGGCTCGAAGCACGCTCGGGCATCGTGCTGACCGGCTCCGATCGCATCTCGGACGCCGCACGCTCGGGCAAGCTCCATCTGCTGCTCCACGCCGCCGATGCCGGCATCGACGGCAACCGCAAGCTCGACCAGGCATGGCGCGTCGGCAGCGATCGCGAAGGCGAGGATTTGCGGGGATTGGTAATCCCGTTGCCCCGCACCATATTGTCCTTGGCGTTGGGCCGCGAAAATGTGGTACATGTAGGCCTGACGGACCCCCACGCCGCTGCACGGGTGCGCGAAGCGCTCACCCGGTGGCTGCACTTTATCGGCCCCGACCCGGACCCCGAGCCTTGCGAAACCGCCTCGCAGGGCGCATCGGCGTCCCGCACCAGCGGGACGGAACGGGCCGGCAAGACTTTGATCGACGAGGAACACGAGTGAGCGATACCGACAACGAAAAGCCGAAACTGGGCATGCGCGCGCCGCTGGGGCTGAAGCGCACCGTCGAGACCGGCAAGGTGAAGCAGAGCTTCAGCCACGGGCGGTCGAACACCGTCGTGGTCGAGGTGAAGCGTCGCCGCATCCTCGGCCCCGGTGGCGCGACCACCGAGGCACCCGCCCCCGTCGAGGCCGCACCGGCGCCGCAGGCGCGTGCGCCAGAGCCGCCGCGCACACCGGCGCAGTCGCCCGGCAATTCGCTGCTGTCGCGTCAGGAGCTGCAAGCCAAGCTGCTGCGCGAGGCCGATGAGTCGCGCATGAACGCGCTCGAGGAATCGCGTCGCCGCGAAGAGCGCGAGCGTGTCGAGTCCGCCGAGGAAGATCGCCGTCGCGCCGAGGAGCGCGCCCAGGCCGCCGAAGCGCCGCCCGAACCCGTCGCGCCCATCGCGCCGGCACCTGCCGTTGCCCCTCCCGCTGCAGCGGCACCCGTCGCCGCGGCGCCCGTCGCCGCGCCGCCGCCGGCGCCAGCGCCTGCCGCACCACCGGCGCCCCGGTCCGCGCCGGTCCCGGCAGCACCGGTCAGCATCGAGCTCGACCCGTCGATGCCCGCGCCACGCCGCTTCACGCCCGTCGCGCGCCCCGAACGGCCCGCACCGCGCCCTGCCGCGGCGCCCGCCGCTCCGGCGGCATCGGCGTCTGGCACCGGCACGGCCCCGAGCGCCGGATCGGCCGCATCAGGCGCCGTAGCGCGTCGTCCGGCCGGCAGCGAGCCGCCGCGTCCGCAGCAGCGCGACCGCAAGGGCGACGATCGTCGCCAGTCGGGCAAGCTAACCGTCAATCGCGCGCTCGGCGCCGACGAGGGCGCACGCGCCCGTTCGCTCGCCGCCCTGAAGCGTGCGCGCGAAAAGGAACATCGCCGCATGGGCGGCCCGCGCGAGGCACAGGCCAAGCAGGTCCGCGACGTCGTCGTGCCGGAAGCGATCACCGTGCAGGAACTCGCCAATCGCATGGCCGAAAAGGGCGCAGACCTGGTCAAGGCCTTGTTCAAGATGGGCATGCCCGTCACGATCAACGCGACGATCGACCAGGACACCGCCGAGCTGCTGGTGACCGAATTCGGCCACAACATCACCCGCGTCAGCGACTCCGATATCGACCTCGTGGTCGAGACCGATGTCGATGCCGAGGAAACGCTGCAGCCACGACCGCCGGTCGTCACGATCATGGGGCATGTCGACCACGGCAAGACCTCGCTGCTCGACGCGCTGCGCGGCACCGATGTCGCATCGGGCGAGGCCGGTGGCATCACCCAGCATATCGGTGCCTATCAGGTCACGCTGAAGGACAAGTCGAAGATCACCTTCCTCGACACGCCGGGCCATGAAGCGTTCACCGAAATGCGTGCGCGCGGCGCCAACGTCACCGACATCGTCGTGATCGTGGTCGCGGCGGACGACGGTTTGATGCCGCAGACGATCGAGGCGATCAACCACACCAAGGCGGCCGGCGTGCCGATGATCGTGGCGATCAACAAGGTCGACAAGGAAGGCGCCAATCCGCAGAAGATCCGCGAACGCCTGCTCGAGCATGAGGTCGTGGTCGAGGAGATGTCGGGCGACGTGCAGGACGTGCTCGTCTCCGCGCTCAAGAAGACCGGGCTCGACGAACTGGTCGAGAAGATCCAGCTCCAGGCCGAATTGCTCGATCTCGGCGCCAACCCCGACCGCATGGCCGAGGGCACGGTGATCGAGGCCAAGCTCGACAAGGGCCGTGGCCCCGTCGCGACCGTGCTGGTCAGCCGCGGGACGCTCCGGGTCGGCGACGTGTTCGTCGTCGGCGCCGAGAGCGGCAAGGTCCGCGCGATGGTCAACGACAAGGGCCAGCAGATCAAGGAAGCCGGACCGTCGATGCCGGTCGAGGTGCTCGGCCTGTCGGGCGTACCGCGTGCCGGCGACCCGCTGTCGGTCGTCGAGAACGAGGCGCGTGCCCGCGAGGTCGCCGCCTATCGCCAGGGCGTCATGACGCAGAAGCGCACCACGTCGGTACCGGCCAGCCTCGAGAGCATGTTCTCTGCGCTCAAGGACAAGCAGGCGATCGAGTATCCGCTGGTGGTCAAGGCCGACACGCAAGGGTCGGTCGAGGCGATCGTCGCGTCGATCAACAAGATCTCGACCGCCGACATCAAGGCCCGCGTGCTGCATTCGGGCGTTGGCGGCATCACCGAGAGCGACGTGACGCTGGCGGGTGCCTCGGGCGCGCCGATCATCGGCTTCAACGTCCGCGCCAATGCCAAGGCGCGCGAGATCGCCGAGCGGCAGAAGGTCGCGTTCAAATATTATGACGTGATCTACGACCTGATCGACGAGATCCGCGCCGGCATGGCGGGCGAGCTCGGGCCGGAAGCGTTCGAAACGGTCGTCGGCCGCGCCGAAATCCGCGAGGTGTTCTCCGCCGGCAAGCACGGCAAGGCGGCCGGGCTGCTGGTCACCGAGGGCACCATCCGCAAGGCGCTCAAGGCACGTATCACGCGCGACGATGTCATCATCTACCAGGGTGAGATCGCATCGTTGCGTCGCTTCAAGGACGATGTCGCCGAAGTGCGCGCCGGCCTCGAGTGCGGCGTGACCTTCACGCAGAACTTCGTCGACATCAAGCCGGGCGACTTCCTCGAAACCTTCGAGGTCGAGTTGCGCGAACGTACGCTGTGACGAGGTACCCTCTCCCCGGCGGGGAGAGGGGCTTGGCATTATGAAGAGAACCGACACGCCCGAGTCCAAGTCCGTCCGCAGCCTGCGCGTGGGCGAACAGGTGCGCCACGCGCTGTCGGACCTTCTCGCGCGCGGCGACGTGCATGACGAGACGCTCGCTAGCCATCTCGTGACCATCACCGAAGTGCGCATGTCGCCCGACCTGCGCCACGCCACGGTGTTCGCCAAGCCGCTGCTCGGCGCCGACGAGGAAAAGGTCCTCAAGGCGATGCGCACCCACACCGCCTATCTCCAGCGCGAGGTCGCGCGGCGCGTGAACCTGAAATATGCCGCAAAACTCAAGTTTCTCGGCGACGAGAGCTTCGACGAGGGCAGCCACATCGACACGCTGCTGCGCGACCCGCACGTGGCGCAGGATCTGGGCGGCGGCGACGCCGAGTGAAGCCTAGATTCGCGACCATTTTTCGGTAGTCCCGACACTATGGCCAAGCTCTATTTCTACTACGCCTCGATGAACGCAGGAAAATCGACCACGCTGTTGCAGGCCGATTTCAACTATCGCGAGCGCGGCATGAAGACGATGCTGTTCACCGCCGCGATCGACGATCGCTTTGCGGCGGGGACGATATCGTCGCGGATCGGGCTGGAGCATGACGCGATCAGGTTCGGGCCCGACACCGACATCGCCACGATCGTGCGCGCCAGCCACGTCAAGCCGGCCTGCGTGCTGGTCGACGAGGCGCAGTTTCTCACCGCCGGGCAGGTCGATCAGTTGGCGAGGCTCGCCGACAGCGACGGTATTCCGGTGCTCGCTTATGGTCTGCGCACCGATTTTCAAGGCGCGCTGTTCCCCGGCTCGGCGCGACTTCTCGCCATCGCCGATTCGCTGGTCGAGTTGAAATCGGTGTGCGAATGCGGGCGCAAGGCGACGATGAACCTGCGCGTCGATGCCCAGGGCCGCGCCGTGGCGCAGGGCGCGCAGACCGAGATCGGCGGCAACGACCGCTACATCGCGCTGTGCCGCCGCCACTTCACCGCGGCACTGGATGAGGCGGCAACGCGATGAGCCCCGACAATGTCTTGTACCAGATCGCGGTGTGGGTGATTCCGCTGGTCATCGCGATCGTCTTCCACGAGGTCGCGCACGGCTATGTCGCCTGGCTGCTGGGCGATCGCACCGCCCACCGGCTCGGGCGGCTGACGCTCAATCCGATCCGCCATGTCGACCCGCTCGGCACGGTGATCGTGCCGCTGATGCTGGCGATCGCCCATGCGCCGATCTTCGGCTGGGCCAAGCCGGTGCCGGTAATCCCCTCGCGGATGCGCAACCCGCAACTCGACATGGCGCTGGTGGCGATGGCCGGGCCGGCGAGCAATCTGCTGCTCGGCTTCGTCGCGGCGCTGGTGTTCACCCTTGCCTTGATGTCGCTTGGCAACGTCGTGCCACAGGCCGGTGTGGTTCGGTTTCTCTTGGAGAATCTGTCCAACTTTCTGACCATCAACGTCTTTCTGGCGATCTTCAACATGTTGCCGCTCCCGCCGTTCGATGGCGGCCATGTCGTCGCGGCGGTTCTGCCGCGCTCGCTTGCCGCTTCCTATGCGAAACTGGGCCGTTACGGCTTTGTGATCATGATCGGGCTTCTCGTCGTCCTGCCGACGATTGCGCCGAGCGCCGATGTCGTGGCGCAGGTCATCGGCCCGGTTGCCGATGGCGTGCAAGAGCTGTTCCTCGGCGCCGCGGGCGCCTTGTTATGAGCGCTTCATCCTGAATTCAGGCGCGCGCGGTTAGGGTAGCGAAACGGCGGGGCATGAGGAAAAGGTCATGATGAAATACCCTCTGATCGCGATACCGTTGACGGTGTTCGCCGCGACGGCGCAAGCGCAAACGCCCGCCCCCGCGCCCGAGGTCGGCAAGCCCGCGAGTATTCCGTTCGTGCGCTTCGGGCAGATCTATAATTTCGAAGCCGACAGCGATCGCGGCGTCTACCTGCAGGACCAGCATCGCCGCTGGTATTATGCCCGCGTGCTCGGCCCGTGCACCGGCCTGCCGTTCGCGACGCGGCTCGGCGTCGACACGCGCTTCGGCGGCGACACGCTCGATTCGACCGGTACGCTGCTGGTCGGTGGCGAGCGCTGCAAGATCGACACGCTGACGACCAGCGCACCGCCGCCGAAAATGGCCAGCCACAAGCATTGAGGCTGGCCGCGCGGCGTCGCGCGCCTTAAGCGCCGCGCGATGCATGGCTGGATCATCCTCGACAAGCCGCTCGGGCTCGGCTCGACCCAGGCGGTGTCAGCGGTCAAGCGCGCGCTCCGCACCGGCGGCTATGGCAAGTACAAGGTCGGCCATGGCGGCACGCTCGATCCGCTCGCCACCGGCGTGCTGCCGATCGCGCTGGGCGAGGCGACCAAGCTCGCCGGGCGGATGCTCGACAGCGACAAGGTCTACGACTTCACGATCCGCTTCGGTGAGCAGACCGACACGCTGGATGGCGAAGGGGTGGTGATTGCGACCAGCGACGTGCGGCCGACGGCGGCGGCGCTGGAAGCGGTGCTTGCGCAGTTCACCGGGCCGATCGAACAGGTGCCGCCGGCCTATTCCGCGCTGAAGGTCGATGGCGCGCGGGCCTATGACCTGGCGCGGGCCGGGGAAGAGGTGGCGTTGGCGACGCGTGCGGTGACGGTTCGTTCGCTCAATACCTCCCCGGAACGGGGAGGGGGACCGCCGGCGAAACCGGAGGTGGAGGGGCTTGGAGCGCGCGGCACGGGCTTCGTGCTCCAAGCCCCTCCACCACTTCGTGGTCTCCCTCCCCGTTCCGGGGAGGAATTTGAAGGAGGGGAGGAGTTGGAGGAAGCCACTCTCACCGCCCATGTCTCCAAGGGTACCTATATCCGCAGTCTCGCGCGCGACATCGCGCTGGCGCTGGGGACGGTGGGGCACGTCACCATGTTGCGGCGGACGAAGGCCGGGCCGTTCGGCCTCGAAAACGCGATATCGCTGGACAAATTGGCCGAAGCCGCTATGGCGCGCGAGCTTGAACACCTACTTCTGCCGTTGAGGGCGGGGCTGGACGACATCCCGGCTCTATCCCTCACCCCCGAACAGGCAGGGCTGCTCCGACAGGGGCGGGTTCTGATCGGGATCGCTTCGCACGATGGCCTCTGCTTCGCGACGCTGGACGATGTTCCGGTCGCTCTCGCGGAGGTTCGGGACGGCAACGTCTCCGTGGTGCGCGGCTTCAACCTGTAATGTGATGTCGAGGAACGAATAGCATGACGATTTCGCAGGAGCGCAAGGACGCGCTCGTCAAGGAACATGGCCGTATCGACGGCGACACCGGTTCGCCCGAAGTGCAGGTCGCGATCCTCACCGAGCGCATCCGCAACCTCACCGAGCATTTCAAGATCCACGCGAAGGACAACCATTCGCGTCGCGGTCTGCTGATGCTCGTCAACAAGCGCCGCAGCCTGCTCGATTACCTCCGTCACAAGGACGGCGAGCGCTACACCGCGATCATCGCGAAGCTCGGCCTTCGCAAGTAACACGGGACGGCGCCTTGACGGGCGCCGTTTCACTATCCGGGGTACGGGCAATTCGGCCCGCCCTCCGGCCAAAACCTTCCCCGTTCGCCCCGAGCTTGTCGAAGGGCTGCACTTCTTCAATCCGGAAGAAGCAAGAAAGAACGAGGCTTCGACAGGCTCAGCCCGAACGGGTTGGGAAGGTAACGAAAGAGCCGCTGATGGCTCGCATAGGCCCCGGCACGCATTGGGCGGCCGGTGTTAAGGAAAACAAATGTTCGACACCAAGAAAGTAGACATCCAGTGGGGCGGCCAGACCCTCACGCTGGAAACGGGCCGCGTTGCCCGCCAGGCTGACGGCGCCGTGATGGCGACACTCGGCGAGACCGTGGTGCTGTGCGCCGTGACGGCCGCACGCTCGGTCAAGGAAGGGCAGGATTTCTTCCCGCTCACCGTCCATTATCAGGAAAAGTACAGCGCGGCCGGCCGCATCCCCGGCGGCTTCTTCAAGCGCGAGCGCGGCGCGACCGAAAAGGAAACGCTGACCAGCCGCCTGATCGATCGCCCGATCCGCCCGCTGTTCCCGGAAGGTTTCTACAACGAAATCAACGTGATCTGCCAGGTGCTCAGCTATGACGGCGAGAATGAGCCGGACGTACTGGCGATGGTCGCGGCGTCCGCCGCACTGACCATTTCGGGCGTGCCGTTCATGGGCCCGATCGGCGCCGCGCGCGTCGGTTATGTCGATGGCGAGTACATCCTCAACCCGACCAACGAGCAGATCAAGGGCGGCGAGCTCGACCTCATCGTCGCCGCCACCGGCAATGCCGTGATGATGGTCGAATCCGAAGCCAAGGAGCTTTCGGAAGAGGTCATGCTCGGCGCGGTGCAGTTCGCGCACAAGGCGTGCCGCGAGGCGGTCAACGCGATCATCGATCTGGCCGAGAAGGCCGCCAAGGATCCGTGGGAAATGGCCGCCCAGGCCGACCTGACGGCCGCCAAGGACAAGCTCAAGAAGCTGATCGGCAAGGACATCGCCGCCGCCTACAAGGTAACCGACAAGTCCAAGCGTTCGGGCCTGCTCAACGAGGCACGCGCCAAGGGCAAGGCGGCGTTCGCCGATGCCGCCCCGCAGGACCAGATGGCTGCCGGCAAGCTGATGAAGAAGCTGGAAGCCGAGATCGTTCGCGGCGCCATCCTCAAGGACGGCCAGCGCATCGACGGCCGCACCACCACGCAGATCCGTCCGATCGAGGCGATGGTGCACTTCCTGCCGCGCGCGCACGGCTCGGCGCTGTTCACGCGTGGCGAGACGCAGTCGATCTGCACCACCACGCTCGGCACGCGCGACGCCGAGCAGATGATCGACGGTCTGAACGGGCTCAACTACGAGCACTTCATGCTGCACTATAACTTCCCGCCTTACTCGGTCGGTGAAGTGGGTCGCTTCGGCGCCCCGGGGCGTCGCGAAATCGGCCACGGCAAGCTCGCCTGGCGCGCGCTGCACCCCGTGCTGCCGACCAAGGAAGAGTTCCCGTACACGATCCGCGTCCTGTCCGACATCACGGAGAGCAATGGCTCGTCGTCGATGGCGACGGTGTGCGGCGGTTCGCTGTCGATGATGGATGCCGGCGTGCCGCTGACGCGCCCGGTCTCGGGCATCGCGATGGGCCTGATCCTCGAAGGCAAGGATTTCGCGATCCTCAGCGACATCC
>JBBRSN010000101.1:0-11937 GCA_038245375.1 Sphingomonadales bacterium
GCGGTGTTGCTGCCGATCGTGGCGGCGGTGAAATAGTCCAACCTATTCCTCCCCATGCGCGGCATGGGGAGGGGGACCGCCGAAGGCGGTGGAGGGGAAATCCGTACCCTCCTCCCCGCAGGCGCTCATAATTCCGCGCGAAACCGCATCCAGGTCCCGCATCACATCAAGCGCGGCGATCCTCATCACCCGCATGCCCTGCTCCGCACACCACGCATCACGCGCGTCATCGCGCTCCGGCCGATCCCCACGCGAATGCGCCTCGCCATCGACCTCGATTACCAGCCTCACCGTGGCGCAGTAGAAATCGAACACATACGGCCCCGCCGGATGCTGGTGCCGGAACTTGTACCCGCCGGGCCGTGTCCGCAGCCATTGCCAAAGATGCACCTCCGGCGCCGTCTTCGCCCGCCGCAGCGACCTCGCGCGTTCCACCATCCGTCGCGTTGGTGGCATTTCCCCTCCACCACTTCGCGGTCCCCCTCCCCATCTGCGATGGGGAGGAAAGATCAGGCCAGCATCTCAGACAAGTTTATCGCGCTGAATCAGAGGTGCAACCGTGAACGATGCCCCCCATTTCCTCCCCATCGCAGATGGGGAGGGGGACCGCCGAAGGCGGTGGAGGGGAAGTCCGCACCCTCATCCCGACAAGCGCTGATGATGGCGCGCAAGACCCGATCGCGCGCGCCCTCGCCTCAGGCCAGCAACTTCTCCCGCGCGATCTTCTCTTTCCATACCAGTGGCGCAAGCTGGTGGACGTTCGCGCCTTCGCTATCGACCGCCACGGTCACCGGGAAGTCGCTGACCTCGAATTCATAGATCGCCTCCATCCCGAGATCGGCGAAACCGACGACCTTGGAGCCCTTGATCGCGCGCGCGACGAGATAGGCCGCGCCGCCGACCGCCATCAGATAGGCGCTCTTGCCCTCGGCGATCGCCTTGGTGGCATCCGGGCCGCGCTCGGCCTTGCCGACCATCGCCAGCAGACCCTGGCCGAGCATCATGCGCGTGAAGCTGTCCATCCGCGTCGCCGTGGTCGGGCCGGCCGGGCCGACCACTTCCTCGCCGACCGGGTCGACCGGGCCGACATAATAGATCACGCGGCCGTTGAAATCGACCGGCAGTTCCTCGCCGCGATCGAGCATGTCCTTGATGCGCTTGTGCGCGGCATCGCGGCCGGTCAGCATCTTGCCGTTGAGCAGCAGCCGGTCGCCCTGCTTCCAACCTTGCACCATCTCGGGCGTCAGCGTGTCGAGATCGACGCGGATTGCCGCCTTGTCGGGCGTCCAGTTGACGTCGGGCCACTCGTCGAGCTTCGGCGCCTCGAGATAGGCCGGGCCGGATCCGTCGAGCGTGAAATGCGCGTGGCGCGTCGCGGCGCAATTGGGGATCATCGCCACCGGCTTGCCGGCGGCATGGCACGGCGCATCCATGATCTTGACGTCGAGGATCGTCGACAGCCCGCCGAGCCCCTGCGCGCCGATGCCGAGCGCGTTGACCTTGTCGAAGATCTCGATGCGCAGCGCCTCGATATCATTCTGCGGCCCGCGCCCCTTGAGCGCGCCCATGTCGATCTGTTCCATCAGCGCCTGCTTGGCGAGCAGCACGCAATGCTCCGCCGTGCCGCCGATGCCGATGCCGAGCATGCCCGGCGGACACCAGCCGGCGCCCATTTGCGGCAGCATCTCGAGCACCCAGTCGACGATCGAGTCGCTCGGGTTCATCATCTTGAACTTCGACTTGTTCTCGCTGCCGCCGCCCTTCGCCGCGACGTCGATCTGCACCCGGTCGCCGGGCACGAGATCGACGTGCAGGACGCACGGCGTATTGTCCCTGGTGTTGCGCCGCGTGAAGGCCGGATCGGTCAGCACCGAGGCACGCAGCTTGTTCTCGGGGTTGAGATAGGCGAGCCGCACACCCTCATCGACCACGTCCTGAAGTGATCGTGACGTATCGTCGAGCCTGCAATCCATGCCCCATGCGACGAACACGTTGACGATGCCGGTGTCCTGGCAGATCGGCCGGTGTCCCTCGGCGCACATCCGGCTGTTGGTCAGGATCTGCGCGATCGCGTCCTTCGCCGCCGGGCCCTGCTCGGCCTCATAGGCGACGCCCAGCGCGCGGATATAATCCATCGGGTGGTAGTAGGAGATGAACTGCAGCGCGTCGGCGACGCTCTCGATCAGGTCGGCGGTGCGAATGATGGTGCTCATGGCGCAGCCCATAACCAGCCGTCGCGACTTTCGCCACTGCTTGACCGCGGCATGGCGAATGACGTTTCATCGACGCAAAGGGGAGTCGATGGATGTTCAGGATCGCCGCGCTGACCCTCACCCTGCTCGGGGCGACCGCGGCGTCGCCCTGATTCGGGATGGCCGCGTCGTCTTCCTGCGCAGCTACGGCAAGCGCGACGTTGCCCGCGAGCTGCCGTTGACCCCCGATACGGTGATGTACGGCGCATCGCTGACCAAGGCGACCTTTGCCTGGTTCGTCATGCAGCTGGTCGATGAACATCGCGTCGATCTCGACCGCCCGATCGCGACCTATCTGTCCAAACCGCTGACCGACTATCCCGATTATGCCGACCTCGCCGACGATCCGCGCTGGCGCGCGCTGACCTTCCGCATACTGCTCGGGCCGATCGGGCTGCCATGGCAATGGGAGGGCTATCGGCGGTACGATCACCCGGATTGAGTAGGCGGCAATGCTTTTTTCACCATGCCCGGCAAACCTTTCAGCAAGGAAGCTCTGCTAAACCCATGGCGTGATCTCCTCGCTCCACCCTTTTCGTGCCCTTGCCGGTGCCGCTGGCTGTCTGCGCGACGACCTCGTGTCTGGCGCGATCATGGCGGAAGCGCATGACGAGACGCTGCGCGACCAGATTCGCCAACTGTCCGCCGCCTGGCCGCTCGCCTTCCTCGCGCTGGCGTCGACCGCGGGGCTCGTCGCCCAGGTCGCGCGATCGCTCGGTCGTCCCGATATCTTCGCCCGCGTCATGCTCCATGGCGGGCTGATCGCCGCATTCGGGCTGGTCGTTCTCGTCGCGCTCAAACTGCCCTTTACCGAACGCTGGTCGCCACAAGCCAAGGTTCGGCTCGCGGCACTGTCGGCCGCCGGTATCGCCGTCGGCCTGCTCTCGCTGCTATCGATCACCGCCGGCTTCCCGAGCGGCAACTATCGTCTGGCAACCTTCGTCGCGGTGTTCGGCACGATCATCATCACCGTCGTCGCGCTGCATCCGGTCCGTGCCGCGACGCTGGGCTTCGCCACCGCGCTGGTCGCCACGATCGGCGTCCAGGCCGGGCCGGGCCTGGTCTGCGGCGTCGGCGTGACGTCGTTGCTTTGCTTTGCGCTCGCTACCTATCGCGTCGCCAGGCTCGACGACGCCAATGCCCGCAACCGCGACCGGTCGCAGATGCAGGGTCGCATGGCGACCCGCCTCATTGCCGAGTTCGAATCGCATTCGACCGGCTGGTTCTGGCAGACCGACAGCGAGGGTCGGGTGTCCTACCTCTCGGACAAAGTCGCCACCGAGCTCGACCTGCCCGACACGCCAGCGATCGGCGAAGTGCTCACCGCGCTGTTCCGCGTCGACAGCGTAATGCCCGAAACCGAACGCACGCTCGCGTTTCACCTGTCGTCACGCACCGCCTTTTCGAACTATTCGGTGCGCCCCGCGAGCGCGAGCAAGCTGGAACGCTGGTGGTCGATCTCGGGCCGGCCGATCGCCGACGATCTCGGTCGTTTCCAGGGTTTCATCGGCTCGGGCAGCGACCTGACCGAGCGTCGCCGCGCCGACGCCGAGATCACCCGCCTGGCATTGTTCGACGGCCTGACCGGCCTCGCCAACCGCCAGCGCATGCGCATGTCGCTCGACCAGACGCTGCACCAGCCGGGCGGCGCGCACCGTGCCTCGGCGCTGTTCCTGCTCGACCTCGATCGCTTCAAGGCGGTCAACGATACGCTCGGTCACCAGACCGGCGACAGCCTGTTGAAACAGGTCGCGCAGCGGCTGCAGCGCAGCATCGGCGAGGCCGGCCTCGTCGGCCGGCTCGGCGGCGACGAGTTCGAGGTCATCCTGCCCGGCCTGGCGCAACGCGACCGCCTCGCCGCGCTGGCGACCGACGTCATCGCCGCGCTCTCCCAGCCCTATTTCATCGACGGCTCGTCGATCACCATCGGCTGCTCGATCGGCATCGCCATCGCCCCCGAACATGGCGAGGGTGCCGAGAAGCTCGTGCGCAACGCCGACCTCGCGCTTTATGCCGCCAAGGCCGACGGTCGCGGCATCCACCGCTTCTTCCGCGAGGAACTGCTGGTCGGCGCGCAGAGCCGCAAGGAGCTCGAGGACGATCTCCGTCAGGCTCTGACGCAGGACCAGCTCTACGTCGCCTACCAGCCCGTGGTCAGCACCACGAGCGAGCGCATCGTCGGCTACGAGGCGCTGGTGCGCTGGAACCACCCGACGCGCGGCGCGGTGTCGCCGAGCGAGTTCATCCCCGTCGCCGAGGATTGCGGGCTGATCGAGGCGATCGGCGAGTGGGTGCTGCGCACGGCGTGCATGGAAGCGATCAACTGGCCGAGAGAGGTGCGGGTCGCGGTCAATGTTTCGCCGATCCAGTTCGCCAATCCCAGCCTGCCGGCGATCGTGACCAACGCGCTGGCCCGCGCTGGCCTGTCGCCGGGCCGGCTTGAGCTGGAGATCACCGAAGGCGTGTTCCTCGACGACAATGCCTCGTCGGAAAACATGTTCAAGATGCTCAAGGGCGTCGGCGTGCGCCTCGCGCTCGACGATTTCGGCACCGGCTATTCGTCGCTCGGCTATCTGAAAAAGGCGCCGTTCGACAAGATCAAGATCGACCAGAGCTTCGTCAAGGGCGCGGCGATCGCCGGCAACCGCAACGCCGCGATCATCAAGGCGATCGTCACGCTCGCCGACACGCTCGGCATGGAGACCACCGCCGAAGGGGTCGAGGTACATGACGAGATCGCGCTGATCCGCGAACTCGGCTGCAGCCACATCCAGGGCTATGTCTATGGCAAGCCGGCACGCGCCGCCGATGTCGCACAGCAACTCGTCGCCAATGGCGGGCTGGCGACCGCGACCGGCTACAGCGTCAGCCGCGCGCCGCGCACGATGATGCTGCGCACCGCCCGGATCGCCGCCGGCGGTGCCGAGGGCGAGGTTCGCATCCGCAACATGTCGTCGACCGGCGCGATGATCGACGGGATCGAGATCAGCGGCGACGCGCAGGACGTCGATATCATGATCGAACTGCTCGAGGACCAGATGTTCCCCGCCAAGCTGCGCTGGGCGGCTGACGGCAAGGCCGGTCTCGAATTCGCCCAGACCTTCAACATGGAACGGCTCAACCCGGCAACGGTCGCGAACCCGGCACGCAAGGCCGGCTGACACCACCGCCCGGCACTGCTGCCGGGCGGTGATGTCGTGCCCGTCACTTGGCGGCGGGAACCGCTGGCTGCGGTGCAACGCCCGGCGCTGCCGGACCACAGCCAGGCGCCGGCGGCGGGCCGTCACGATCCGCACCCTCGCGGCCGTCATGGCCACCACGCCCTTCCGGGCCGTCGCGACCCTCCGGGCCACGATGCTCGAAGCGCCGGCCGTGGCGCGGCCCAACCGGCTCGACCATGCCATTCCGGTCGACCATGAACGAGGCGCGCAGCTGGCCATTGTCGTACCGGCCCTGCACCGTCACCGGCGCACCCGCCTGCACGTCGCGGCCGGCGCGCCCGGCATCGACCATCGTCCGCCCGCTGGCATCGGCGATGACGAAGCGGTCGCCATAGACCTCGGCAACGCGCCCCTTGACCGTGACGATCCCCGCGCGTTGCGCCAGCGACGAAATCGCCACCGCATTGGCCGGCGCCATTTCGACCGGTGGCCGCGCCATGTGCGCCACCGCGCCGCCGCCCGCCGCACCCAGCACCAGCAGCGCCGCGCCGCCCAGGCCGAGCGTCGCCCGGCGTGACATCAACTTGCTCATATCGACCATCTTGCTTCTCCTTTGCTTGTCGTCCCCCCTCCTCTACGCTCGCCGCGCCGACGCGCGCTGAACCCGGCCGTTCAGTTTCGGTTTAGCGCGGCACCCTAACCGACCGGCGAGGAGTAGAAGGCGACACGATGCGGATCCTGCTGGTCGAGGACGACAAGGCGCTGGCCGAGGGCATCGCCAAGGCGCTGCGCCGCGAGCATTTCGCGGTCGACCTCGCCGCCAATGGCGAGGACGGCGCGCATCTCGGCGATACCGGGCGCTATGATGCGGCGGTGCTCGATCTCGGCCTGCCGCTGAAGCCGGGGATCACGGTACTGCGCGAATGGCGCGCCGCCGGGCGCGACCTGCCGGTGCTGATCCTCACCGCGCGCGACGGCTGGTCGGACAAGGTCGAGGGTTTCCGCGCCGGCGCCGACGATTATCTCACCAAGCCGTTCCGTGTCGAGGAACTGGTCATGCGGCTGCGCGCGCTGGTCCGCCGCGCCGCCGGCCATGCCGCCGCGATCATCACCTGCGGCGCGCTGGCGCTCGACGCGCAGACCGGCCAGTTCGAACTCGACGGCCTTCCCTTGCGGCTTACCGCGTTCGAATGGCGCGTGCTGTCGGCGCTGATGCTGCGCAAGGGCGTGGTGATCGACCGGCTCGACCTGCTCGAGCGCGTCTACGAGACCGACACCGACCCCGATTCCAACTCGCTCGAGGTGATCATCGGCCGGCTGCGCCGCAAGATCGGCGCGACGATGATCGAGACGGTGCGCGGGCGCGGCTACCGGCTCACCGACGGCGCGGCATCATGAAGCTGCTGCCGCGCTCGCTCTATGGCCGGCTGGTGCTGCTGTCGCTCGTCGCGACGCTCGCCGCGCTGGTTTTCGCCGCTTTCGCGATCGGCACGATCCTCGAGCGCTTCGTCACCGCCGGGCTCGATGACCGGCTCGACGCACAGATCGCGCTGCTCGCCACCGCGGTGCGCCCCGACGGCAGTATCGACCCGGCCCGCGCGCCGGTCGCCGCGCCTTATGACGATCCCGATTCGGGCTGGGGCTGGCGCATTACCGCGCCGCACGGCGCGCTTACCTCACCCGTACCGCCCCAGGCCGAGGGCGAGGAGTTGCTCCCGGCGCCACCGCCCCGCCTGCGCGACCATGGCCGCGAGGACGAAGGCGACCATCATTTCCGCACCGGCCCGCGCCCGTTCGACCTCCATGGCACCAACGGCCGCATCCGCCATGCCAGGCTGCTGACCATCGCGACCGACGCCGGCCCGGCGACGATCGTCGCCGCCGCGCCGCGCAGCATCGTCGCGCGGCCGATCCGCGCCGCGATGCCGCCGCTGCTCGGCTCGCTCGCGCTGCTCGGCGTGGCGCTGGCGCTGGCCACGCTGGTGCAATTGCGGCTCGGCCTGCGCCCGCTCGGCCGGTTGCGCGAATCGATCGCCGCGATCCGCGCCGGCGCCGCACAGCGCCTGCCCGACGACCAGCCGACCGAGCTCGCCCCGCTTGCCACCGAGCTCAACGCGCTGCTCGACCAGAATGCCGCGCAACTCGCCAGCGCGCGCGGCCATGTCGCCAACCTCGCGCACGGCCTCAAGACCCCGCTCGCGACGCTGGCGGTGGCGTTGCGTGAGCCCGGGCGCGACCCGGATGGCAGCCTTGCCGCCGAGGTCGCGCGGATCGACGGCGCGATCCGCCACCATCTCGGCCGCGCCCGCGCCGGGGTGCCGGGCGGCGCGACCCGCCAGCGCACCACGCTCGCCCCCGCAGTCGCGGCGCTCGCCGCCGCGCTGGCACGGATCCACGCCGATCGCGGCATCGCCTTCACCGCCGATGTGCCGCCCGACCTGGTGCTGGCGATCGACGCGCAGGATCTCGACGAGTTGCTCGGCAATCTGCTCGACAATGGCTGGCGCTGGGCGACACAGACGCTTCGCCTGACCGCGACCGCCGCCGGTGCCACCGCGACCATCACGATCGCCGATGACGGCCCCGGCATCCCCGAACCGGCGCGCGCCACCGCGGTCGAGCCGGGCCGCCGACTCGACGAATCGGGCGATGGCCATGGTTTCGGCCTGTCGATCGCCCGCGAACTGGCCGAGTTGCATGGCGGGTCGCTGGCGCTCGGTGAAGCGCCGGGCCGCGGGCTGGCGGCGGTGGTGACACTGCCGGTGGCGCCGGTGCAATGATGCTCCCCGGCGAAGGCCGGGGTCCAGTTGGAAGACGCGCTTGAAAGCGGGCTGCGCTACGTTACCATACCAATCCCAACTCGGCCCCGGCCTTCGCCGGGGAAGCAGGAATGGAGGGAACCGGCATGCAGATCCGCGCGCTCGCCTTCGACGTCTTCGGCACGGTGGTCGACTGGCGCAGCGGCATCGCCCGCGAAATGGCCCCGTTCCTTGCGCGACTCGGCAGGCCCGATATCGACCCCGCCGCCTTCGCAGACGAATGGCGCGGCCTGTACCAGCCGGCGATGGAGGAATGCCGCAGCGGCCGGCGCCCCTATACCCGCCTCGACATTCTCAACCGCGAGACGCTCGAAACGCTGCTGGCGCGCCACGCCATTGCCCCGGCGTCGATCGCCGAAGACGCACTCGCCGACGCCGCTCATGCCTGGCGCCGGCTCGATCCGTGGCCCGATGCGGTCGCCGGGCTTACCCGGCTCAAGGCGGTGCTGCCGATCGTCACCCTGTCGAACGCCAATACCGCGCTGTCGCTCGCCATGGCGCGCCGCGCCGGCCTGCCCTGGGATGCGATCCTCGGCGCCGAGTCGACCGGCCATTACAAGCCGCTGCCCCAGGCCTATCTCGGCACCGCCGACATCCTGGGCATCGCCCCGGCCGAACTCTGCCTCGTCGCCGCGCATCACAGCGACCTCGCCGCCGCGCGGGCCTGCGGCCTCGCCACCGCCCATGTCGCGCGGCCGCTGGAATATGGTGGCCGCCCCGCGCCCGATCGCGCCGCGGCGCAGGCCTGGGACCATCAGGTCGACAGCCTCACCGCGCTGGCCGACGCGTTCGGCGCGCCGTCGCGCTGAGCCGCGATCGCCGCGCCGATAACCACCACCGGACGGTGAACTTCCTGTCATAAATATTTTTTGTTCCCTGTTCGTTCCCTTGCCTTTCACGGACCCCGCTTAAGTCCACGCGTCGCGGCACTGCACCATATCGGCAGATGCCATGAAGCGAGTCAAAATAGCGACGAACCGAGTCATGAAAGAGTCATTTACCGTCTTGCGTCGCGCGGCGATCGGGCACAATCTGTAGGGGTTGAGTTCGGGGGCGAACCCAAGAACTGGTAGAGCGATCTCCGCAACACCATATTGCGGCACTGCACCACCTGCGCATCTTTCGCGCGGGGGAGGGCAGATTTCGCTCTCCGCTGGGGCGCCCGCAATGATATCATGGGGGTTCGCCCCCGATTCGAACGGACGGGGAACACGGGTCGCGGGACCGGTGTCGAAAAAGGGCGGCAGGCGTATGGATTTCAGGGACAGTCAGGAAGCGAATGTGAACATGGCCAGCGATGCGACCGACGCCGTCCAGGCGAGCACGGCCCCCGCTCCGGCGGCGAAGGACAAGAGCGATGCCGCGACCAGCGGCGCCGACTCGAGCGATCATGGCGCGAAGCGCAAGCTCGCGAAGCGCGGCGATTCGAAGGAAGTGAAGGCGCAGCTCTATCCGGTCGAGGTCGACCATTCGCGCGACGCGCTGCTCACCGATTTCGGCAAGGACACGCTGTCCGACCGCTATCTGCTGCCCGGCGAGAAGTTCCAGGACCTGTTCGTCCGCGTCGCCTCGGCCTACGCGGATGACGCCGCGCATGCGCAGCGCCTCTACGACTATATCTCGCGGCTGTGGTTCATGCCCGCCACGCCCGTGCTGTCGAACGGCGGCACCGGCCGGGGCCTGCCCATCTCGTGCTTCCTCAACTCGGTGCCCGACAGCCTCAACGGCATCGTCGATACCTGGAACGAGAATGTCTGGCTCGCCTCGCGCGGCGGCGGCATCGGCACCTATTGGGGCAATGTCCGCGGCATCGGCGAGCCGGTCGGCCTCAACGGCAAGACCAGCGGGATCATCCCGTTCGTCCGCGTGATGGATTCGCTCACCCTCGCGATCAGCCAGGGCAGCCTGCGGCGCGGTTCGGCGGCGGTCTATCTCGACGTCTCGCACCCCGAGATCGAGGAGTTCCTCGAAATCCGCAAACCCTCGGGCGACTTCAATCGCAAGGCGCTGAACCTGCACCACGGCGTGCTGATCACCGACGCCTTCATGGAAGCGGTCCGCGCGGGCGCCGAATGGACGCTGACCAGCCCCAAGGACGGCAGCGCCCGCGCCACGGTCGATGCCCGCTCGCTGTTCCAGAAGCTGGTCGAGACCCGTCTCGCCACCGGCGAGCCGTACATCGTCTTCGCCGACCATGTGAACAAGGCGATGCCCAAGCATCATCGCGACCTCGGCCTCAAGGTCTCGACCTCGAACCTGTGCTCCGAAATCACCTTGCCGACCGGCAAGGACCATCTCGGCAACGATCGCACCGCGGTATGCTGCCTGTCGTCCTTGAACCTCGAAACCTGGGACCAGTGGAAGGACGAGAAGGGCTTTATCGAGGACATCATGCGGTTCCTCGACAATGTCCTGCAGGATTTCATCGACCGCGCCGAGCCGGGCATGGAGCATGCCGCCTATTCGGCGATGCGCGAGCGTTCGGTCGGCCTCGGCGTGATGGGCTTCCACAGCTTCCTGCAGGCGCGCGGCCTGCCATTCGAGGGCGCCATGGCCAAGAGCTGGAACATGCGCATGTTCAAGCACATCAAGGGCCAGGTCGACGAGGCCTCGATGCAGCTCGCGGTCGAGCGCGGCCCCTGCCCCGACGCCGCCGACATGGGCGTGATGGAGCGCTTCAGCTGCAAGATGGCGATCGCGCCGACCGCGTCGATCAGCATCATCGCCGGCGGCACCAGCGCGTGCATCGAGCCGATCCCGGCCAACATCTACACCCACAAGACGCTCAGCGGCTCATGGTCGATCAAGAACCCCTATCTCGAAAAGCTGCTGATCGAGAAATCGAAGAACAGCGACGCGGTGTGGAACTCGATCCTCGAACAGGGCGGTTCGGTCCAGCAGCTCGATTTCCTCACCCAGGAGGAAAAGGACTGCTTCAAGACCAGCTTCGAGATCGACCAGCGCTGGATCCTCGAGCTTGCCGGCGACCGCGCACCCTATATCGATCAGGCGCAGTCCCTGAACCTGTTCATCCCGGCCGATGTCGAGAAATGGGACCTGCTGATGCTCCATTTCCGCGCCTGGGAACTGGGCATCAAGTCGCTTTATTACCTCCGCTCGAAATCGGTGCAGCGCGCCGGCTTCGCCGGCGGCGTCGAGAGCGACAACACCATCGACGCGCCCAAATTCGAAGTCGAATCGCGCGATTACGACGAGTGTCTGGCGTGCCAGTGAGGTGGCGCTAGCAAGTCCCCCTCACCCTTCCGACCCTGCGGGTCTCCCTCCCTCTCCCACAAGGGGAGAGGGAAACGAGGAATCGCACCCAATCTCCTCTCCCCTTGTGGGAGAGGAAGGGGCCCACGCGAAGCGTGGGAAGGTGAGGGGGAATGCGCAAGGCCTGACCAGACGCCAACTCCTCCCAGCCAACACCGTCGCGCGTTCGCGGGCACTGCGCCGCAACGCCACCGACGTCGAGGCGAGGCTATGGCGCGCACTGCGCGAGGCGTTCCCGCACGTGAAATTCCGTTTCCAGGTCCCGATGGGTCGGTACTTTGCCGATTTCTGCTCGCACGCTGCACGGCTGATCGTCGAAGTCGATGGCGGCCAGCATGCCGAAGCAGAAAGGTATGACGCAACGCGCACGCGATTCCTCGAGGGTGAGGGCTATCGCGTGGTGCGCTTCTGGAACAACGATGTGCTGGCGAA
>JBBRSN010000102.1:0-11933 GCA_038245375.1 Sphingomonadales bacterium
GCCCACGCCGACGCCCACACCAACGCCGACGCCCACACCAACGCCGACGCCCACACCAACGCCGACGCCGACGCCGACCAGCTTGACTTCGATTTCCCGAACGGAGGTTGCATCAGTCAGCTTGTCAGGCGCCGGGTTCGTGGCGGCTGTGAATACGAGTCTGCACGGCCATCAAGTGACGACCACCGTCACGCCGGACTCTACCCCTGACCATTTCACCTCAACGACCGCTTTCACCACATCCGGTGGTGTGGTCGACGTCATGGGTGGCGGCTCGAATGCCTATACTACGTCAGCGACAAAGCTCGGGAAGACCGGCGTTATTGCCGGCGATTATTCCATCACCAGCAGTACCGACCCTGCCATAACGACGACAGCGGGTAGCGGTTCGTTCGAAGCATATCGCGCAGTGGTTGGGTTGCAATATGCCGACTTCGGCCTGTGGTCGCTGAATCCCTGCGCCGTCAACGCCAGTTGCAACCCGGTTTACGCAGGGACGATCGCCGGCGGCCAGCCGGGCGTCTCCGAGACCGCGACGATGCCGACGACCGGTACCGCCACCTATTCGGGTGGCGCGGTCGGCTATGTGGTTCAGCCAGCCGCCATCAATTCCAACAACGCCGCGCAGTTCTACGGCGACGTCAATATGACAGCCAACTTCGCGACCAACGCCCTGTCGGGTTCGATCACCGGTATCAATGCCTATAGCGTGAACAATGGCGGTTCCGGCCAGACGCTCCTGGGCACGATCAACAGCATCGGTCTCAGCGCAACGATCAGCGGTTCCGCTTATGCCGGCAATGCAAGCGTCACCGGCACCGCCGGAAGCGCGTTCGACATCGCCGGCGCCACCGGCAGCGTATCGGGCGGGTTCTACGGCCCGACCGCCGATGAAACCTCCGGCGTGTTCTATCTCACCGGTGGATCCAACAGCACGCAATTGTTGGGTTCGTTCGGGGCCAAGCGGGCGGGACCAACGGCTGCTGTGTTCACCGAATCCGCTTCGCTCAGTGGCACGCTAGGGAACCTCGCCGCGACGCCGTCAGCCGGTCTGCATGGCGCGATCGCAACCACCTCGATCACCGTAGACTCCACTCCCCCAGGCTTCACGGGCAATACCAGCTACACCACGCCGGGCGGCGTGATCGTGACGACATTTGCTGGCAACAACAAATACAACACCAACAACACCAAGGTTGGCCAGACCGGTGTCATCAATGGCGATTATACCATCGCGAGCAGCACCGATCCCGCAGTCACGACAGGCGGCGGCGGCTCTTTCCAGGGCTTCGCGGCGGTTGCGGGCCTGCAATATTCGGCCTTTGGCGTATGGAGTGTCAGCCCGTGCGACAATAACTCGACCTGCACGCCGGCCTATGCCGGCACATTTGCCGGCGCCCAGCCCGGTCAGGCACTGACGGTGTCCATGCCGACGACCGGGACGGCGACCTATACCGGCGGAGCGGCTGGCTTCGTGGTCCAGCCCGTCGCGAACAACAGCCATAACACCGCCGAATTTTACGGCACTTCCAGTCTGACCGCGAATTTTGCCGCGGGGAATGTCACCGGATCGATCACCGGGATCGCGGCCTATGACGTCAACGGGGCAACGACCCTTCTCGGCACGATCAACGATATCGGTCTTTCCGCCACGATCAGCGGTTCGACCTTTGCCGGCACCGCTAATGTGACGGGCAGCGCGGGGACCGCATTCGATATTGCCGGGGCGACGGGTACGCTGAAGGGCGGCTTCTATGGCCCCGCGGCGAACGAGGTGGCGGGCGTGTTCAACCTTGCGGGCGGCGCCAACAACACGACGCTGATGGGCTCCTTCGGCGCAAAGCAGGCGGCGCCCTCTGATCGGCGCCTGAAAGTCGATGTCCAGGCGATTGGCAATTTGCCGAACGGCCTCTTGCTTTACACATGGCGATATCGTGGTGGCGCGCACCGTTTCACCGGGGTGATGGCGCAAGACCTGATGGCCGATCCGCGCTACGCCGGGGCCGTCACGGTCGATGATGCCGGGCTGATGCGGGTCGACTACGGCATGATCGGATATCTTCCGCCCGATTTCGCGTTGATGCGCAAGGAAGGCGAGGCGGCGCTTGCCCATTATCGCCGGTCCGTCCATTGAACTCTGGCGGCGGCGGGTGATCCCGCCGCCGCCTGGATCTGGCGACATTGACCGAGGCTTCCAGTTTGATTCCCTTCCTGCTTCTGCTTGCCGCTCCCCAGGGAGCGGGGGCGCTGGCTGGCGCGCCAGACACGGCGGCGCCCGATCCGGCTGATCTGGCATTTACGAACAACGTCAATGCGGCCGAGCAAATGATCGCCGCCGGGCGCCTCGACGAAGCTCGCGCAAAATTGGCCGAGCTGGAACAAATCCGGCCGCGCGACAGTCAAACCCAGTTCCTACTCGCCCTGCTCGACCGTCAGGACAAGGATTATGAAAGCGCGATCAAGCGCTTCCATCGCATCCTCGTGGACGAGCCCAACGCGGTCAGGGTTCGGCTCGAGCTCGGGCGAACGTTCTTCGAAAGCGGCGATTATGCCAATGCCGAGCGACAGTTCCGCTTTGCCCGCGCCGGTAAATTGCCGCCGACGGTACTCAAGAATGTCGACAATTATCTGTTCGCAATCCGGGGTCGCAAGACATTCACTTTCGGTTTCTCGCTGGCGCTCGCGCCCGACACCAACCTCAACGCCGGCCCGGCGACGGACACGGTTTCGCTATACGGGTTGCCCTTCCAACTGTCGCAAAATGCCAAGGCGAATAGCGGGATCGGCGTCGTATTGGATGGCAGCGCGGAATGGGCACCTCGCCTGTCGAAGACTTTGAAATTCCGGGTTGGGACGCAGCTCCACCGCGCGCAATATCGCAGGACTGACTTCGACGACATGACGCTTGGTCTCTATGCCGGCCCGCGGCTCAACCTGCGCCGGTGGGAATTCAACTTGCTGGGGAACGTCGGTCGACGTTGGTATGGCGACCGGGTTTATACCAACATGGCCGGGGGGAGCGTCGACGCGACCTATTTCCTCAACACGCGCATGGGGCTGGGTGCTGCCGTCAATCTGGTCCACCTCCAATATGCCGCAAACCCCGATCAGAGCGGTTACGGCGGCAATGTCGCGTTCAACTATTTCTACATCCCAACGCCGGCCAGCTTCGTTCGCGCCACGGTCCAGTTCGGGCGACTGGGCGCGCGGATCCCGCCCTATTCCAATCACTCCTACCAGTTTGGCATGGCCTATGTCCGCGAGATCGCCGGTGGCATCACCGTGGGCCTTTCCCCAAGTTACACCCGTATCGGCTATGACGCCCCACTCGCCGCGTTCAATGCCACCCGCGTCGACCATCAATATAGCGGGCAGATCACGCTGCTGAACCGTCGGATCGACATCCACGGCCTTACCCCGCGCATCTCATACACGTACACACGCAACGACAGTTCGATTTCGCTCTACAAATTCTCCCGCAGCCGCGTGGAAATCGGCGTCACGAGCGCCTTCTGACGGGACGGTGACGACCAAAGCCGGGCCAGATGGAGACATGAATTCGATGGGAGAACTAAAGGCCATGAGGATACCCGGCGCAGCGTGGCTCTGCGCTGTGGCGCTTGGCTTGGGCAGCCTGGCGTTATTCTGTTACAATATCGGGTTCCCGGCGGCGCCCTATTTCGATGAGACGCACTATGTCCCTGCCGCACGCGCGCTGCTCGCCCGCAGCGGCCCGGTCAACATCGAACACCCACTATTCTCCAAAACCCTGATCGCAGCGGGCATGCTCGTCTTCGGGGACAATAGCCTTGGCTGGCGCCTGCCGAGCGCGCTGCTGGGCGCCCTGGCGGTCGCCGCCTTCTTCTGGGTCGCGCTCATGCTGCTTCGCGACCTGCGCGCCGCCGTCTTGACCGCCTTGCTGCTCGTCTTCAACCAGACCCACTTCATCCAGGCGCGCATCGCCATGCTCGAGATGCCGATGACGCTCGGCATCCTGCTGGGCCTGGGATGTTTCATCCACTCGCGGCAGCCGGGTCGGACGCACGCGACGGCGTGGGAGGTGGCCGGCGCGATCGCGCTCGGATTGGCGGTCGGCGCCAAATGGCTGGCGATACCCTATGTCGCGTTGTTCCTGGGGTGGCTTGGCTGGGTGAAATGGCGCGACGGCGGAGGCGAAGCGGCGGGGCTGATCGACCGCGTCTTGCCGGATACGGTGAAACTCGCCCTGCTGTGCGCGTTGGCCTATTTTATTACCTTCTGGCCCGCATTCTTCTACCTGAAACAGCCGATGACGCTGGGTAGTCTGCTCGGTTTCCAGATCGAGATGTTCGATGTTCAACGGGGCCATATGTCGTCGCACCCGTACCAGAGCGTCTGGTGGCAGTGGCCACTCATGCTGCGCCCGATCTGGTACCTGTTTCAGGCCTACGGCGATTCGTATCGCGCCGTTTTACTCGTCGGAAACCCGGTAATCTATTGGGGAGGCCTCGTCGCTATCGCGGCGCTTGCGAGCCGCTGGGTGAGTAAGGTGTCGGTCGCGCTAAAATATGCGCTCGGGCTCTATATCTTCTCGCTCGCGATATGGATCCTTATCCCCAAGGAGGTTGAGTTTTCCTATTATTACAATCTTTCGGCGATCTGGCTGTGCCTCGTGCTGGGGGCGTTCTTCACCTCGTTCGGCGAGCGCGGGCGACGGTTGCTGGGATGGTTCACGGTCGCCGCTGCCGGGATGTTTATCTATTTCTACCCCGTCATTTCGGCGCAGCCGCTGCCGAAGGACAATAGCTGGACGAATTGGGTTTGGCTGAAAAGCTGGTATTAGATGTTTGATCCGAGGCTTTGATCGAGCGTTCTGCATCGTCAGCCGGAAGGTAGCGTTGTGGGCAATATACTCCAGCGTAACGTTTCTGACTTGCAATCAATTACGGCATGGCAACCATCGCTGAAGTGGGCAAGCCGCAGCCCCTTCCAGCTGGAATATATCAATCGTGCGGCCTCGTGCGTGCCGCCTCAGGCCGCCATCACCTGCCCCGCCGCTTCGGCCAGCGCCAGCGTCAGGATCGCCACCGCGCCCCTGCCCTTGCCCTCGCTTTCGAGCCGCATGTCGCCGTGCATCGCGCCCATCGAATTGGCGCACCAGTGCAGGCCGAGCCCGCCGGACTTGTGCGCGCGGGTCGAGAAGCCGCGCTGGAACAGCTCGGGCATCTGGTCAGGCGTGAAGCCTTCGCCATCGTCGCGGATCGCGATGCGCGCGCGTCCATCACGTTCCTCGATCGTCACGGTGATGCTGCCGCTCTGCGCGCCGGTCGCCGTGATCGCCTCGGCGGCGTTGGAGAAGATGTTGCCGATCACCTGGCTGAGGATCACGCGGCTGGCCATCACGCGGCACGGCCGCGACGGGAAGCTGAAGGCGATCGAGACGCCACCGGAATAGCGCGCGATCGTCGCGTTGCGGGCGATGATGTCGGTGACGTCACAGGCGGCGAGTTCGGGGCGCTCGTGCGCCGCCTGTTGCTGCCCGCCAATGATGTCGAGCACCTGGCTCATCGCCTCGCGGCCGACCTGCAATTGCTCGCGGCGGGTCGCGCGGTCGCGTGCCTCGGCCTCGATCGCGGCGGCGACGAAGGCCAGCAGCTTGGCGCGACGCGGCGCGGGTAGTTCATCCTGCGCCAGTTCGCCCATGGCGCGATCGAGGATCGCGCGGTCGACCGGTGGCGGCTGGGCGATCCCCTGGCTGAGGATCGTGCTGATCGGGTTGAGCGCGTTGCGGACATTGTGCATCACCGCGACCGCGCTCTCGCTGCGGCCGAGCGCGAAGCTCTGCACCTCGACCTGCTCGCGCAGGTCCTTCAGCTGGCGCAGCATCGAGTTGAAGCTGCGCCCGAGCGAGCCGATCTCGTCCTGCCGCACCTCGTCATCGAGCAGGCCGAGCGAGCCCGAGGCGCGCACGATCTGCATATGGCTTTCGACGCGCGCGAGCGGGCGCAGCACCTGGCGATCGATCATCCGGCGCAGGAACAGGAGCACGACCAGCAGCAGCAGCGTCGACCCGGCAACGGCGAGCAGCAGCATGCGTCGTCCGAGCGTCGAGACGTCGCGCGGAACACTGAACGCGGCGCTGGCAACGGCATGACCATCGGCGCCCATGATCGGCACCGCGATGCGCATTGTCGAGCGCCCGGGCGTGATGACATCGCCATCTGCGGCGCGATCGAGATCGAGCCGCGCGGTGAGCTGCAACAGGTCGGACAATTGCCGCGAAGTGATCTGCCGCGCCATCAGCACCAGCCCGCGCGGCGTGCCGGTGCCGTCGCTGCGCCGCACCTGCGCGACGCCGACCGCCGCGACGACCGGCCCGAGCCGGACGAAGAAATGCGCCGAATTGCGGCCCTTTAGCAGCTGGCTGAAATCGGTGCGCCCGATCTGTTCGACGAACGCGCGGCGCAGCGCGGCATTGTCGGCATCGGCGGTGTGATCGCGCCAGCGTGCGATGACGATGCGCCCGTCATTGCCGACATAGGCCATGCCGTTGACGTCGAGATTGACCATGGCAAGCGGTGAGAAGCTCTCCTGCTCGAACGCCGCGGTCTGGTGCGCCATGTAATCGTAGCTGGCATTCCAGTCGCCATAGTCGCGCACCGCGCTTTCGACCTTGCTGGCATATTCACCCAGCGCGGCGCGCGTGCGCTCGACATGCGCGGCGACCGACTTGGCCTCGAGCTGGTTGAAGCTCGGCGTGATCACGCTGGCGAGCAGCAGGGTGATGGCGATGGAGCCCGCCAGTCCGACAGCGGTCAGGATCAGGACGAGCTTGGCGCCGAGCGACCTGGGATTGCGCAGCGCCGCGATCCGGCCGGACGCGGCGCGGGCGGCGCGGGCCATCAGCCGTACGTCCCGTTGCCCGCCTGCCCGTTGCCCGCCTGCCCGTTACCCGACTGTTCGTCGGATTCGTCCGCGCCGGCCAACGGATCGACCATGAAGCGGCGCTGCGCGATCTCGACCGCGATATCGGGCGCGACCGGGCGCGAGAAGAGATAACCCTGGAGATGCGACGCGCCGGCGACGCGCAGCGCCTGCAATTGTGCCTCGGTCTCGACGCCTTCGGCGATCACCCCGAGGCCGAGCGCGCGACCGAGATGGATGATCGAATGGACGATCGCCGCGCTCTCGCGCTCGCGGCCCATGCCGTCGATGAAGCTGCGGTCGATCTTGAGGCTGTCGAGTGCGAACTTGCGGATATTGTAAAGGCTGGAATAACCGGTGCCGAAATCGTCGAGCGCGATGCGGAAACCCATCTGGCGCAACTTGTAGAGCGTGTCGGCGGCGCGATCGGCATCGTCGAAGATCGCGGTTTCGGTGATCTCGATCTGGACGCGGTGCGGCTCCACCCCGGCGCGCTGGACGCATTCGAGGACATGGCCGACGAAATTCTGCCGGCGGAACTGGCGCGGCGAGAAATTGACCGAGACATATTGCCCCGGCCAGTCCTTGAGCACGCTCAGCGACTGGTCGAGAATCCAGTCGCCGAGTTCGTGGATCAGGTTCGATTCCTCGGCGATCGGGATGAACAGCGCCGGGCTGACAGGCCCGAATTCATCGGTGTTCCAGCGCACCAGCGCCTCGAAACCGACGACCTCGAGTTGCTCGCGCGCGATGATCGGCTGGTAGACCAGGCTGAGCTCGCCGCGTTCGATCGCCTGCGACAGTCCGCCCTCGATGCGGCGGCGGAAGCGGATCGATTCGTCCATGCTCTCGTCGAACACCCGGATGATGCCACGACCATTTTGCTTGGCATCGTTGAGCGCGAGATCAGCGCGGCGCATCAGGTCGATCGGATCGCGCTCGCCTCCGGCCGCGGCATAGACGAAGCCGAGCGACGAGGCGGTCTCGACCGGGTGGCCAAAGATGCGCAGATGCGTCGAACAACCGAACAGGATGCGATCGAGCGCCATCGTCGCGGCTTCCTCGCCGGGGGATTCGAACAGGATGCCGAATTCGTCGCCGCCGAGCCGAGCGATCATCCCGCCCTCAGGCACCGCGCGCTCGAGCAACGCGCAGACCTGGCGGATCAACTCGTCGCCGGCGAGATGGCCGAGCGTGTCGTTGACCAGCTTGAAGCGATCGAGATCGAGCATCGCGGTGGCAAAACCGCTCTGGCCACGCGCGAAATCGGTCAGCGCGCGGAGGAAAGCGAGGCGATTGGGCGCTTCGGTCAGTGAATCATGCGTGGCGATATGCATCGCCTTGCTCTCGTTCGCGGCAAGTTCGGCGCCCTGCTCCTCGAGCTGGACGATCTGCGCGGCGAGCGCAGCACGCGCCTCGGCCAGTTCGCGATCGACCTGCCAGCGATGGGTCAGCGCGGCCGCCATCTGGGTCACCTCGGCGACCTCGAACGGCTTGGCGATGTAGAAGATCTTGTCGGCCGGGCCAGCCGCCTTGCTGATCTCGATCGGCGAGAAGTCGGAAAAACCGGTGACCATGACAAGGTTGATGGCGGGATCGAGCGCACGGATGCGCATCGCGGTTTCCTTGCCGTCGATCCCCGGCGGCATGCGCACGTCGATGAAGGCCACCGCGAACGGATCGCCATCGGCGATCGCTTTCGCCACCGCAGCGACGCCGTCGAGACCCTGCATGGCATGGGTCAGCGCGAAGGCGGCCGCCTGGTCGGTCGGCACGGGGGCATCGTCGAACAACGCCGCGGCCATCGCGTCGAGCGCGGCACCCTCCCCGCTTCCCGTCGACGCAAAACAACGCCGGTAGGAATCGTGCATGCCGGGTTCGTCATCGACGATAAGAATTCGCATGTCTTGCACCGCCGTAGCTCGTCATTGGGGCACCTCAGCCCGTTGCCACGGCGTAAGCGGACGCGGTTAAGACGCCGTAAACGGTATTACCGCGCCACGGCCACCAGCGCACGGTTGCCGAGCTCGATTGCCCCCAGCGGTCCGGCATTATTGCCCAGCGCCGCCGGCACGACGAACCGCTCGACCGGTTCGATCAGCCCGGTTGCGCCATAACCGCCAAGGCTGTCGAGCAACTTGCGGCGGATGCGCGGGAAGAGATGCGGGACACCGGTCATCACACCGCCACCCATCACCACCCGACGCGGGATGCCGGTGAGGACCAGGGTGTGGATCAGTTGGGCGAGGACATGCGCGACCCCGTCCCATACGGGATCGCCTTCGGCGAGTTGGTCGGCACTGCGGCCGGTCCGCGCGCGGATCGCGCTGCCCGCGGCGAGCCCTTCCGCGCAATCGCCGTGGAAGGAACAGGAGCCCGGCCAGTCGTCGTCGTGCAGCCGCACCGGCCGAACATGGCCGAGCTCGGCATGAGTCAGGCCCTCGACCGGCGCGTTGCCGAGCACCAGGCCGACGCCGATCCCCGTGCCGACGGTGATGTAGGCATGGTCCGCGACATCGTGCGCCGCGCCCCAGCGGCCCTCGCCGAGCGCGGCGCCGGCGACATCACTGTTGAAGCCGGTCGGTACGCCCGCGACCGCAGCGAGGCGGCGCGCGACATCGGTGTGCGACCAGCCGGGCTTGGTGGTCGCCGTGATCGCGCCATAGTCCGACGCCTGGCGGTCGATCGAGACCGGGCCGAAGCTGGCGATGCCCAGCGCTTGATAACCGCGCCACCGACCGAGCACCGCCTCGATCGCAACCAGCGTCTCGGACGGCGTGGTGGTCGGGATGCGGAGCTCGTCGCGAATATCGTCGGGGCCGGTCGCCAGGATGCAGATGCACTTGGTACCGCCCAGTTCGATACCGGCGATCAGTGGCGGAGAGGCGGTCATGCCGCGCTATCGGTCGTACGGGTCGGCGCTGTCAACGCCACCGCGCCAGTGCCACGTGACCGGCGATTGCACCGAAACAACAGTCATCTCCGCATGACGGACCACAAGCGAAATGATAGCTTTTTCGGCATGAGCCAGCACATGCCCCGGCAGCGACCGCCTGCGGCACCTGATGCCGCCACCGCCCAGCGCGCGGCGGCCGGGCCGGCCGGCGAGGCGCTGGCGACATTGTCCGCCGCGCTCAACGAAGCGCCGGTGGTGCAGCGTCTCGCAACGATGGCGCCGAACCGAACGGGCATGTCGGACACGCTCAAGGCTGGCGTCGAGGCGATGTCGGGCATGTCGCTCGACCATGTCCGCGTTCACCGCAATTCGCCCAAGCCGGCACAACTCAATGCCCACGCCTATGCGCAGGGCAGCGACATCCACCTCGCACCCGGCCAGGAGCGACACCTCCCGCACGAGGCATGGCACGTCGTCCAGCAGGCGCAAGGCCGTGTGCGGCCGACCATGCAGATGCACGCCAGCGTTCCGATCAACGACGACAGGGGCCTTGAACAGGAGGCAGATGTGATGGGCGCCCGCGCGCTGCAGCGGCACATCGCGGCGGACCTCGTCGCCAAACCGGCCGCTGGAAACGGGAGGTCCGTGCGGCAGAGAGCCGGGCGAAGTTCGGCGCCGGTGGCACAACTCCTCAGCGTCAACGTCCCACGCAAGCAGAAGCTGATCAAGGACACGGGCAAAGGCGCTCTGTCGGGCACGGAATTCGGGTGGGATTCGAAATTTGACGTCGAGATCGTCGGGAATACGGTCCAGGTCACGATCCGCATCAGGTCCGACATTCCAGACGAATTGTTCGCCAGTGTCTGGGCGCCAAAAGTCTCCGAGAAATGGAGCGACCGCTTCATGATCAAGGCGGGCGACAAGAACTACCCGATTTTCGTCAATCTCGTGAAGGTCGACGCCGGCGAGCATTATGCCGTCACCGCGGTCCACTCCAAAAGCGCACTCAAGTCGGGTGGCCGTGCGCATTTCGGGACCTCCGACATGACCAACTGGGGGGCGCATGACACCACCAATGTCGCGCATGAGGTCGGGCACATGCTCGGCAATGTCGACGAATATGGCGTCGTCGAGGTCAATGGCGCGATCCGCGACTATGAGAAGGCACCAAGCTCGACGATCATGGCCGTTTCGGCCGAGAACCCGATCGCCGAGCATTATTATTTGATCAAATGGGCCGCCGACCAGGAATTGAAGCTTCGGCCGGACCAGACCAGCGTCGTTCCCAATATCGCCGCCCGCATCGGCGCCGCTCCGATGCACGCGCCGGATTTGAGCAGCATCGGTTCGCAGGCGGCGAAGTTGAAGAAGGTCGAGCCCAAGTCGGTGAGCATGAGCAGCGTGCCCAGTTCGGCGGTGCCGGATTATCGCGCGATGCTGCGGCCGACCCCCAAGGCGAGCATACCGGTCAGCGTCGAATCGAACAGCAACGCGCCGATGGACCCGATGACCCGCGCGGGACAGGTTCCGCCTTCGCATGCCGTGATCCCGCCGACATCGTCACCGCCGGGCATAAAGGCGGTGTCGCACAGCCCCGGCGCGATGAGCGCGCCCAAGCCCATCGTCCCGCCGCACCGCCCGCTGCCGAAGCCCGGCGCCGCGATCGATAGCGCGCCGAAGATCACCACGTCGCCGGCGCCCGTGGCGCATGCCGTACCGGTGTCCGTCTCCAGCACGCCAAAAGCGAAAAGCCCCATCGCTTCGGGCGCCAGCGGCAGCGCCAAGGTGGAACCGAAAAAGGCGCCCGCCAAGGACGACTACACGCTAGGCAGGGAGGCGATACTGCGCAACCTGCGCGCAGCCCAGGCAAAGTTGGCCGAGCATGGCGATAGTTGGGTCGTCAGGACCCTGGTCGGCTATATCGAGACGAATTTCGCACAATATGATGCAGAATACAGGAAAAATGGCGAGACATCGACGACGAGATGGTGTGTCTCCTCGTCGGCGCAATTCGTGCGAGACATCGACACGGCAATCGCGGAAGAAGCAGCGCAAGAGCATTAGCCGCCTGTCATCGGCAAGTTCGCCAGACAAACCTTTCTATCGCGCGAGGGTCTGGGTGCGCGGTGTCAGC
>JBBRSN010000103.1:0-11772 GCA_038245375.1 Sphingomonadales bacterium
GATCGGTTGAGTCGCCATGGTCGAGTTCCTCTCGTTGAAGGAACTCCATCGTCCGCTACCGCCCCCGCAGGGCCAAACCTCAGCGCCGCCGCGCTACCTCACCACCAACACCACTGCCGCGCAGCGGCTTCGTGCTTTGGGGCGCTTGCCGACCGGCCGCTTTTCATCCCGTTTCCGGTTTGGCCACTTTCAGGCGACCCAATCAAGACGTCGGCAGCGAAACGGCTCGCCCTGATGCTTCCCGGCCGATCAGCCAGCGGACACCAGGCGCGTGATTTTAAGCACTAATAGCTGTTCCAGCTATTCCCGATGTCGAAGGTCTGCGGCGTGATCCAGCCTTCGATATAGTTGAGCTGGAAGACGAGCCACAGGATCGTCGCCACCACCGTCACGCGGATCGCGATGCGCCCGGGGCGGAACTCGTGCGGTGCGCTGTCGGCCTGGCCGGGCACCTTGGGGACCCCGGCCTCGTCGGCGGTGCGCACCCCGAAGGGCAGCACCAGGAACACCGACATCGCCCAGAACAGAAAGTAGATGGCCAGCCCGGACGTCCACTTCATCATCGCCTTACGCCTCGATCAACAACACATCGACGATCGGCTTCTTGCCGGTCCAGCGCGTCGCGACGCGCCGTACCGCCAGCCGGATATCCTCGCGCAGCCGGTCGCGATCGCGCCCCTTGCCGCGCGCCGCGGCGGTCACCGCCTCGAGCGCCTCGCCGATGAACGGCTCACGATCCTCCTCGACCGGGATGCCCTGCAGCCGCAGCTGCGGCGCGCCGATCAGGCCGCGCGCGCCGATCGCCACCGCGACCGAGATCTGGCCGTTGAGCGCCAGCTTGCGCCGCTCGTTGATCGTCGAGCCGTCGCCCGGCAGAATGACATCGCCGTCGAGCACCAGCCGCCCGACCTGGGCGTTGCCAACCTTGGTCGGTGCGCCCGGCGCGAGGCGGATGATATCGCCATTGGTCTGCACCTGCGCACGCGGGATGCCGAGCGACAAGCCGTAACGCGCCTGCTCCATCAGGTGACGCATTTCGCCATGCACCGGCATCAGCACCTCAGGGCGCAGCCAGCCATACATCTTGGCCAGTTCGGGGCGACCGGGATGGCCCGAGACATGGACATGCGCCTGGCGTTCGGTGATCATCTCCACCCCGCGCGCGGCGAGTTGGTTCTGGATCCGGCCGATCGCCACCTCGTTGCCGGGGATCTGCTTCGACGAGAACACCACCGTATCGCCGCTGTCGAGGCGGATCGGGTGCGCGCCGTCGGCGACGCGCGCCAGCGCGGCCCGCGCCTCGCCCTGCCCGCCGGTCGCCACGATCATCACCTTGTCGCGCGGCAGGCGCATCGCGGCGTCGGGATCGATCGTCTCGGGGAAATCCTTGAGATAGCCCGTTGCGCGCGCGACCTTGAGGATACGGTCGAGCGAGCGGCCGGTAATGCACAAGGCGCGGCCGGTCGTCTTGGCGACCTCGCCCAGCGTGTGGAGCCGCGCGGCGTTCGATGCGAAGGTCGTGACCAGCACGCGGTTCTTTGCCTCGGTGACGACCTCGGTCAGGCCCGACCGCACGTCGTTCTCCGAGCCCGAGGCGTCGGGGTTGAAGACGTTGGTCGAGTCGCACACCAGCGCCAGGATGCCCTGGTCGCCGATCGCGCTCAGCTGCGCCGGCGACGACGGCGCACCGAGCACCGGCATCTCGTCGAGCTTCCAGTCACCGGTGTGGAAGATGCGGCCATGCGGGGTGTGGATCAGCAGCGCGTTGGCTTCGGGAATCGAGTGCGACAGCGGCACGAAATCGATCCCGAACGGGCCGACATCGATCCGCTGGCCGGGCTTGACGACGCGCAGCGTGACGCGCTTCTCGTTGCCTTCTTCTTCCAGCTTGCCGCGTATCAGCCCAGCGGTGAACGGCGTCGCGTAAAGCGGTACGCCGAGGTCCTCGGCAAGGTATGGCAGCGCGCCGATATGGTCTTCATGGCCGTGCGTCAGCACGATGCCGACCAGGTCGTCGAGCCGCTCCTCGATAAAGGAGAGGTCGGGCAGGATGACGTCGATGCCGGGATAATTGGTGTCGGCGAAGGTGATGCCGCAATCGACCATCAGCCATTTGCCGTTACAGCCATAGAGATTGACGTTCATGCCGATCTCGCCCGATCCGCCGAGTGCGACGAACAGGAGTTCTTTGTTGGGAGTCACTTAAATCCAGTCTTTGAGAAAATTGAGCGGGCGCGGCCATCGTCGGTCGGCGCCGTCGCGGGAATGTGTTGCGGCTCATATGGTGCGTCGCGCGGCAAAAAGCCAGCCGAACCCGCATTTGCCGCGTCGTTAACGCAGATTGACCCCGGCGGGTTAATTGCGATTGACTTGCAATAGCATATTGTCGCAGCATGCCGGCATACACTGGAGCCCAGCATGACCGACGCCCCGATCGCCCTTTCCGCCACACCGCATGCGATGCCCGCGACGCCGGGCGCGCGGCTCGCGCTGTTCGCCTTTCGTCGCCTCGGTGCGCACGGCCTCGACGATGCCGCCGCCGCGCAGGCGATGCTGGCGAGCTTCGGCGCGGGATTTAGCCGCCCGCTGATCCTGATGCGCGCGATGATGGCCGATCTGGCCACCAGCGCGGTGGTGCCGATTTCGATCGCTGCCTGCGCACGACGCACGCCGAACATGCCGTGCTCACCGTCCTCGCCCGCGCCGAAACCGCGCCCGACAGCGCCCGTCTGCTGCTCGCCGACCTGCTCGGCATCCGCCATGCCGACGGCGTCTTTGCCTGCGTGATGGCAGTGGCGGCCGCGTTCGCCGATGGCGGGCGACCGATCGCGGGATAGCGGCGACAACGTCTGGCAAATTCCGACCCCATCTGCCTTGAGACTATCCAGTACAAGATCCTGGACAGCATGACTCTTCTTGAGCCCCTCCCCTTCAGGAGCGTCAGGTAAACCGTGCCCCGCACGGTTTAGGTCATGCCGGGGGCATGACCGACCTGACGCTGGGTTGGGGTGGGGCAGTGCCGCAAACGCGCGCTCGGGGAGAGGCCCCCACCCCCAACCCCTCCCCTGAAGGGGAGGGGCTTCAAAAAGAGTCATCCCGACTGGGATTGGGCATGATTCAACAACCGCGCCACCGCTCCATAATCCACGCCGCCCCGCTCCCCGACTCGCGTGGCCGGCTCTTTCCCATCGTAGGTACAAGGCACAGCGCGTGCTGTTGGAGCGCCGCGATTCCTGTTGCGCTGATCGGTAATAAAATTGAAGAAAAAATGCAGGCTATTCGCATAATGCGATGCCACTATTTCTTCACGCGAGGTCGCGTGTCGCCGCCTTACGGTTTGCTGCTCACGTAGCGCTCTGCTGGAATTTGCCGCTGCTATTGCGGGACATCTTGAAATTCCCGGTGGGAAGCCTCCCCGAAAAGCGCACCCCATCGGCTCGCAAAATCCCGCCGATGCTTGCCGGCATCATAAGCTCATGTTGCGCGATACTTGCCGTCTTCCTGGCGCAAGCGGCGCATTTCTCGCTGCGCTAGGCGTGCGCCCCGCGCAGCGTCGCCAACCGCTCCATCGCCCAGCGATACATGTCGGCCTCGGCGGCACGCTGCTGGCGGTCGAGCCGCTTCATCCGCGACTCGACCTCCTCCAGCACCGCCAGCGCCTTCCTGTCCCAGCCCTGCTCGATCAGCAGCGCAGCGTAGCGACAGCGCACTTCCTCGCCCGGGTAGCGCGTCACGATACCGGCATAGACCGCGAGCGCCTCGTCCTTGCGCTCGAGTTGCTCGAGGATACGCGCACGCAGCAATGCCTGGCGGTCGCGGTCGCTCTGCGCGGTCGCCGGACGATTGCCGTCGAGCGTGGCAAGCGCACCTTCGGCGTCGCCGGTCTCGAATTCGGCGCGGGCGAGCTTCTCGCCGGTGCGCAGGTCGAGCGGCCCCATCGCCACCGCCTCGCGATAGAGCGGCAGCGCCTCGCCAAATTTGCCGAGCGCCGACAGATTGTCGGCCAGCCGGATGCGGTTGGCGACGGTGTCGGCGAGGTCGAGCGCGCTGCGCGCCGCGCGAACCTCGCGCTCGGGGTCGATCGCGGCGACCGCCTTGGCCTGCACCGTGCGGACATGGCGGTTGCCCTTCATCCCCGGCAGGACCTCGACGATCACATAGGCGACCGTGCTGGCGACCGGCAGGAAGATCAGCGCCATGATCCACAACTGGTTGCGGCCGTTGCGGATCACATCGACGATGCAGGCGATCTGCACCAGCAGCAGCGCGATGTAGACGATCATGCCGGCTGCCCGGTGCCACCGGCTTCGGCACGCCGCGCGATGGTTGCCGACCGCCACCATTCGAGCAGCACGAACAGGATCGCCAGCAGCCCGACCACCGCGACCTCGCGGAACACCGTGGCATAGCCATATTTGTCGATCATCTCGCCGGCAAAGCCCTTGCCGAGCGAGCCGATCAGGAAAGTCAGCGACGACAGCAGCGCATATTGCACCGCCGCGAACTTCTTGCTGACGATGCCCGAGACGAAGGCGACGAAGGCCGCCCCGGCAAGACCGGTCGAGATATTCTCGTAGCAGATCGTCAGCAGCAGCCGCGCCATGCGCTCGTCGCTGCCGAACCACTGGGCGAGCAGGTCGAGCCGGAACAGGTGGAGCACGATATCGATATGCGCGCCGCCCTCGGCGAGGTCGGCATAGAGAAAATTGCCGAAGATCGGCATCGCCGCGCCGATCAGCACGGTCGGGAAACGCCCGATGCGCAGGAACAGATAGCCGCCGATGCTGACCCCGACGATCGACATGATGATGCCGAACACCTTCGACGCGAACGCCACCTCGTCCTTCGAATAATGCATGAAATCGAGGTAGAAGGGGTAAGCGAACGACGCCCAGATATTGTAGCACAGCGCATAGGTCAGGATCAGGCCGATCACGATCAGAACGCCCCAGCGCAGCCGCGCGGTCAGGTCGACGAGCGGCGCGACCAGCGCGCCGTAAAGATGGTTCGCCGCCGTGCGCCCGCGGTTGCGGGTCGGGTCGACCGCATGCTGGACCTCGCGGCCATGCGCCTTGAGCCAGTTGATCGCGGCGGCGATCGCCAGCGGCACCAGCACCGTCGCGATGACGATGATCGGGCCGCGATATTTGAGGAAATCGCCGACCGAGGGCGGCTTGGCGCCGGCTGGCCGCTCGGCCAGCATGCCGAACATGAACAGCACGATCGTCACGATCGCCCAGGCCCAGGCGCCGCCGACGATCAGCAGGGCACCGGCGCGCACCTTCGGGTTGACCTCGCCGGGCTCGGCCAGCACCTCGACCACCGCGCGCGGCGGCCGGTCGGTGTCGGGCGCGGTAAAGGTGATGGCGAGCAGCACGCCCATCAGCACCGCCATGACGAGATAGACCATCGGCCAGCTCATCCGCGCCGCCATGAACAGTGCGCCGGCGCCGCCGACGATGCTCGCGGTGCGATAGCCGAGCTGGTAGATCGCCGAGAGCAGCTCGATCGGCGCCTGCTCGTCGGCAACATCGATCCGCCAGCCATCGACCGCGACATCCTGCGTCGCCGAGCCGATCGCGCCGACAAAGGCGAACAGCGCGAAGCGCGCGATGTGCACCGTCGGGTCGGTGACGACGAGACCGATCAGCCCGACGATCATCAGCGCCTGGCACAGCATGATCCAGCTCTTGCGCCGCCCGAACCGGTTGAGCAGCGGCAGTTCGAGCCGGTCGACCAGCGGCGACCACAGGAATTTGAAGGCATAGGTCAGCCCGACCCAGGACAGCACGCCGATCGTCGCGAGATTGACCTTCATCTCGCCCAGCCACGCCGTCAGCGTGCCGACGAGCAGCGCAAACGGCAGCCCCGACGAGAAGGCGAACGCCAGCATCGACGCCGACTTGCGCGTGCCCAGCGCCGCCGCCAGCAATTTGAACCCCTTTGGACGCGCTTCAGCCACCCCGAACCCCCGTATATTCTTCCGTGAGATTAGGGTCACACCCCACTACTGGCAACGGCCGTGACGGAGCGGATTTTGGCGCACGGCTAGGAGCAAGGAGGGAGCGATGGAATCTCCATCGTGACCGACGCGCGACGCCGCTGTGCGCCAAAAGGCGCCCGCCGCGAAGCGGTCGCCCTGAGCAGGCCGCTGGCCGCGTCGCTTGCTTGCGCGTAGCCTCGGCTACGCGTCTGCGCGGCGCTCCTCGCCTGCGGCCTGCTCAGGGCGATCACGACCATTGCCAGTAGTGGGGTGTGACCCTCGGCCGTTCTGCGCTATGCCTAGTGCCCATGAACGCTCCGACCCACGGCCAGCTCGAACTGGCCCGTCAGCTCATCGCCGATGGCGCGCCGAAACCGGCGACCATCACCCATGTCGATGCCGCCGCCTATACCGACCCGGCGCGCCATCGCGCCGAGCAGGAACGGATCTTCGCGCGCGTGCCGCTGGTCATCGCGCCCTCCGCGCTGCTGCCCGAACCGAACATGGCGGTGCCGCATGACGGATTCGGCAAGCCGCTGCTGATCGCACGCGACCACGAGGGCAACGCGCAGGTCTTCCTCAACGTCTGCCGCCACCGCGGCACGCGGCTGGTCGAGGGCAGCGAGCCGGTCTGCGCGCCGCGGCTGATCTGCCCCTATCATGCCTGGAGCTACACGCTCGACGGCAACCTCGCCGCGCTGCCGCGCGCCGACAGCTTCCCCGGGCTCGACAAGGCCGACTTCGCCCTCAAGCGGCTGCCGACACGCGAGGCGGGCGGGCTGATCTGGTTCTCGTTCGACGAAGCGGCGGACTTCAGCGAGGCCGAGGCGCTCGGCCCCGATTTCGAGGCCTTCGCAATGCCGCGCCAGCATCTCTTCCGCCGCCGCACGCACGACGTGCCGGCGAACTGGAAGCTGATCATGGACGCCTTCCTCGAAAGCTATCACGTCCAGCGCCTCCACGCCGCGACGATCGGGCCGTTCTTCAAGGACGGCGTCAACACCGCCGACGCGATCGGCCCGCATCAGCGCTCGGCCGTCGGCCGCGCCGCAGCGCTCGCCGCGATCGACGGCGCCGACTGGCCGGCGCTGCGCGGCGCAATCACCTACACCTACCAGCTGTTCCCCGGCACCGTGCTGATCGTCAGCCCCGACTACATGAATCTGATGGTGATGATGCCGCAGGCCGCGAACCGCGTGCTGGTCGAGGATTTCATGCTCATCCCCGAGGCGCCCGCGACCGACAAGGCACGCGACCATTGGGAACGCAGCTGGGCGCTGCTCGACGGCGGCGTCTTCGCCAACGAGGATTTCCGCGCGGCGGCACTCGGGCAGCAAGGCCTGGAGTCGGGCGCGCTCGACCGCATCACGCTCGGCACGCTGGAGACGGGGATCCGCAAGTTTCACGATGCGGTGGAGGGGAAACTTTAGGAGGGGCGATCCGAGGAGAAGATGAGTGCTTTCGCCAATTTGCGTTGCGCCAGCCAGCGATCAGGTTGCGGACATCACGCTCGACGCTAATATGAGCGGATGAGCTTCGAAACACCGCCTCTACTTGGTCTTGCAACTGTGAGGGCGAAAGCCAAGGAACTCGCTGAGCACCTTGGCATACGGAATTTCGTCATCGCGGGTGCGCCGCGCGGCGATGGATCGCCATACGTTGAGGTGGACAAGGCCTACTACTTCATCATTGAAGAGCGGGGCATCGAGTTCGAACGTCGGAAAACGAATGATCTAGATGAATTGCTCTATTGGGTGTTCGATAGTGTCACCTTTACGGTGGCGTCGTCCTTCGAAACCAGGAACCGCGCATCCAATCAAGATTTTCGACGGATGCTTTTTTCGAAACAAGAAGAACTTCTCGGTGAATTGTCACCGGGATGGGCTGACCGTAAAGCTGATGAGCATCGGGCTATTCTCAACACTCATCCTTTCACCGACGACGGGGGATAAACGCCCACTTTTCAAAGATCTTTTACGTTATCTACCCTGCACAACCAGGTTGGTGGCGACCCAATCCCGCAGGGAGGCTAACCCCTCACGCCGCCTCCGGCCGCGCCAACAGCCGGAACCCGCCCGGCAGCCGCTTCGGCGGACGCCCGTCGAGCACCGCCTCGACCGCGCTGATCGCGGCCAGCAGGTCACGCTGCGCATAGGCCTTGGCGAGGCAGCCGAGCGCGACTTCCTCGCCACCGAATTGCTCGGTACTGATCTTGAACCGGTCCCCTCCCCATCGAGGATGGGAAGGGGACCGGTTCAAAACGCTTTTTTGTCAAACCCACGCGCGCTGGAACCCGACACTCTCGACGGATGTCGGATCGGCGATCAAATACGGCGCCGACATCAATAACCAACGAAATCCGAGAAGCGCGTCACGCTCGGCTCGAACTTGAGGATCACCTTGCCGGTAGCGCCGTGGCGCTGCTTGGCGATGATCAGTTCGGCGAGGCCGAACACGCGCTCCATGTCGGTCGCCCATTGCGCGTGATCCTCGAAGATCTTGGCGCTGTCGCCTTCGACCGGGCGCTTGGGCTCCTTCGCCGCGACGTAATAATCCTCGCGATAGACGAACATCACGATGTCGGCGTCCTGCTCGATCGAACCCGATTCGCGCAGATCCGACAGCTGCGGGCGCTTGTCCTCGCGCTGCTCGACCGCGCGACTGAGCTGCGACAGTGCCATCACCGGGACGTTCATGTCCTTGGCCAGCGTCTTCAGGCCGCGGCTGATCTCGGAGATTTCCTGCACGCGGCCGTCGCTCGACGCCTTGGCCGACCCCGTCAGCAGCTGGAGATAATCGATCACCACCAGCCCGATCTCGTTATTGTGGCGACGCTGCAGCCGGCGCATCCGCGTGTGCAGCGCGCCGATCGTGAGGCCGGCGGTGTCATCAATGAACAGCGGCAGGTTTTCGAGGTCGGCGGCGGCGGCGGCGAGCTGGTTGAACTCGGCGCGGCTGATCTTGCCCATGCGCAACGCCTCGGACGAGATCCGCGCCTGTTCCGACAGGATACGCGTCGCCAGCTGGTCAGCCGACATTTCGAGGCTGAAGAACGCGACCTTGGCGCCGACCGATTCAGACGGCGCGATGCCGTCGCGCATGTCGCGCATCCAGCGCTGCGCGGCGTTGAACGCGATGTTGGTGGCGAGCGAGGTCTTGCCCATGCCGGGGCGCCCGGCGAGGATCATCAGATCGCTGTGGTGCATGCCGCCGATCTTGGCATTGACCGAGTCGAGACCCGTCGTAATGCCCGACAAATTGCCGCCCGAATTGAGCGCGCGCTGCGCCAGCTTGACCGCCATGGTCGTGGCCTGGGCGAAGGTCTTGATCGCGCTCTCGGTGCCGCCATCGGCCGCGACCTTGAACAGCTCCTCCTCGGCGGCCTCGATCTGCGCGCGCGGATTGACCTCTTCCGAGGTATCCATCGCGCGGTCGACCAGCCCGCGCCCGACCGTCACCAGCGTGCGCAGCATGGCGAGATCGTAGATCTGCTGCGCGAACTGCCGCGCGCCGATCAGCCCGGCGCCCGACCCGGTCAGCTGGGCGAGGTAGCTCGGGCCGCCGAGCTCCTTCATCCCCTCATCGGCCTCGAACATCGGCCGCAAGGTCACCGGGGTCGCCAGCATGTCGTTCGAGCGCAGCGTCTTGATCGCGCTGAAGATGCGGCCATGGACCGGCTCGAAGAAGTGGTCGGGCTCGAGCTTGTCGAGCAGATCGTCGGCGAGCCGGTTGTCGATCATCATCGCGCCGAGCATCGCCGCTTCCGCCTCGACATTCTGCGGGAGGGTCTGTGCTTCGGGAGTCGCGGGGTGCATCAAAATGGTCGCCATGCGCTTCTCATACTCGCCAGGGCCACGGCCTCAAGCCGCTTGCGCCGAAACGGATGTGAATAACGTGCACGACCTTTGTCAGCACCCACTTGCGGCGCTATCAGCCCGCCATGACACATGACATTCACATCATCGGCGGCGGCCTCGCCGGCTCGGAAGCCGCCTGGCAGCTGGCCGAGGCAGGTTTCAAGGTCCGCCTGTCCGAAATGCGCGGCTCTGGCGAGATGACGCCGGCGCACCATACCGACGGACTCGCCGAACTGGTCTGCTCCAACAGCTTCAGGTCGGACGACGCGACGAGCAACGCCGTCGGCCTGCTCCATGCCGAGATGCGCGCGCTCGGCTCGCTCATCCTGCGCGAGGGCGACATCCACCGCGTGCCGGCGGGCTCGGCGCTGGCGGTCGATCGCGATGGCTTCTCGGCAGGCGTCACGGCCGCGCTCAGCGCGCATCCGAACATCACCATCGTCCGCGAGCGCGTCGATACGCTGCCCGACGCCGGGCTCGCGATCATCGCGACGGGGCCGCTGACCGCCGCCCCCCTCGCCGCCAGCATCGGCGCCGCGACGGGGGCCGACGCGCTCGCCTTTTTCGACGCGATCGCGCCGATCGTCTATTTCGACAGCATCGACATGGAGACGGCGTGGTTCCAGTCGCGCTGGAACAAGGGCGAGGGCAAGGACTACATCAACTGCGCGCTGTCGAAGGAGGAGTATCTCGCCTTCCACACCGGGCTGATCGAGGGCGAGAAGACCGAGTTCAAGGAATGGGAGCGTGACACGCCCTATTTCGAAGGGTGCATGCCGATCGAGGTAATGGCCGAGCGCGGGTTCGACACGCTGCGCTTCGGGCCGATGAAACCGGTCGGGCTCGATGACCCGCGCACCGGGCGCTGGCCGCATGCCGTGGTGCAGCTGCGCCAGGACAATGCGCAGGGCACCTTGTGGAATATCGTCGGCTTCCAGACCAAGCTCAAACATGCCGACCAGGTGCGACTGTTCCGCACCATACCGGGGCTGGAAAAGGCCGAGTTCGCGCGGCTCGGCGGGCTGCACCGCAACACCTTCATCCGCTCGCCCGAACTGCTCGACCCGACCTTGCGGTTGAAGTCGAAGCCCAACATCCGCTTCGCCGGCCAGATCACCGGCTGTGAGGGTTATATCGAAAGCGCCGCGATCGGCTTGCTTGCCGGCCGTTTCGCTGCCGCCGAGCTGCGCGGCGAGACGCTCGCACCGCCGCCGGTCGAAACCGCGTTCGGCGCGCTGCTGCACCACATCACCGGTGCGGCCGAGGCGGCGACCTATCAGCCGATGAACGTCAATTTCGGCCTGTTCCCACCGATCGAGGGCCGCACCAAAAAGGCTGATCGCAAGAAGATGTACACCGACCGCGCCCGCGCCGCGCTTGAGCAGTGGTTGGCTGCCTGATCAGCTATCCTCGCTCGCATCGGCCGGAGCAGGCGCGGGATCGGTATTGCGGCACTTCGGCCGCGGACGCGTCGTGCGCTTGACGGCGGTTGCGGCGAATTCGGTCGGGGTCATCGCGCCGGACTTGTCGGCGTCGGCGCCGGCGAATTTGGTTTCAGCCTTCACCGCCCATTCGTCGAACGACAGCATGCCGTCATGATTGATATCGAGCTTGGCATAGGCCTTGCGCCGCTGGGCGAGATACTCCTCACGCGTGACCTGGCCGTTGCGGTCCTTGTCGTAGCGGTCGAAGCGCTTCTGCTCGCGCGTGCGGTCGCCCGCTTCGGGCACCGTGGCGGGCAAAGGGCCATCGGCAGCCGCAGCTTGTGCTGCCGGTGCCGCGGCTGATAGCCAGGGCTGTTCAGTTCTCTCATATATAGGCCATTTTGGCGATTTGACTGAAGCCGCCGAGGGCGTTGGCGTAGCGGTCCTGGCGGATTGAACGTTTCTGATTGAAGCGCAGGATATTGGCGGCGAAGCTGCGCAGGCGGGC
>JBBRSN010000104.1:0-11364 GCA_038245375.1 Sphingomonadales bacterium
CGAATTGAGCCTCAGCGACACCACCGGCTATGCCGACCCGGCGCAAATCCGCCGGCTGGTGCGCAAGGTCAGGGCGGCGGTCGGCAGCGACCTGCTCACCACGCTCCATCTCCACAACACGCGCGGCCTCGGCCTTGCCAATGTGGTCGCCGGGCTGGAGGAAGGCATCACGACCTTCGATGCCTCGCTCGGTGGCCTTGGCGGGTGCCCGTTCGCGCCGGGCGCGTCGGGCAACATTGTCACCGAGGATCTGGCGTTTATGCTCCACGCCATGGGCTGCGACACCGGCATCGATGTGCCTGCGCTGCTCAAGGTGCGCGCGATATTGGCAGCGGCACTACCGGGCGAGCCACTCTACGGCTTTACCCCCGATGCGGGCCTTCCGCTCGGTCTTGAGGCACGCGCCGCATGAGCAGCGACATGCCGCTCACCGGCCTCAAGGTGGTTGAGTTTACCCATATGGTGATGGGTCCCGCAGCGGGCGCGATCCTCGCCGGACTTGGCGCCGAGGTGGTGCGGGTCGAACCCAAGGGCGGCGACCATACCCGCAGCCTGATCGGCTCGGGCGCGGGGTCTTTCCCGATGTACAACCGTCACAAGGCGAGCCTCGCGCTCGACCTCAAATCGCCCGACGGGCTCGAGGCGGCGCGCAAGCTCGCGGCATCGTCCGACATATTGATCGAGAACTTCCGCCCCGGCGCGCTCGACCGGCTCGGGCTCGGCTATGACGCGCTCGCCACCGCCACTCCGCGGCTGATCTATTGCTCGCTCAAAGGCTTTCTGCCCGGCCCATACGAGAACCGCACCGCGCTCGACGAGGTGGCGCAGATGATGGGCGGGCTGGCCTATATGACCGGCCCGCCCGGCCGCCCGCTGCGCGCCGGCTCCAGCGTGATCGACGTTACCGGCGGCATGTTCGGGGTCATCGCCATTCTCGCCGCGATCGAGCAGCGCCACCGCACCGGCACGGGGCAGAAGGTGCAGGCCTCGCTGTTCGAAACCACGGTTTATCTGGTCGGCCAGCATATGGCGCAAAAGGCGGTGACCGGCACCGCCGCCGCGCCGATGCCGGCGCGCGTCTCGGCCTGGGCGATCTATGACGTGTTCGAGACGAAGGACCAGCCGGTGTTCATCGGCGTGGTCACCGATGCGCTATGGGAGAAGTTCTGCGCGTTGTTCGGGCTCGACGCGCTGTGGGCCGATCAGAGCATCCGCAAGAACAACGACCGGGTCCGCGCCCGCGACCGCATCCTGCCCGAAATCCGTGCGCTGTTCGCGACCTTCACACGCGACGAGGTGATCGCGCGGCTCGAAGGATCGGGCTTGCCGTTTGCCCCGATCGGCCGGCCCGAGGACATGGACAGCGATCCCCATCTGCTCGCCTCGCACGGGCTGGAGCAGGTCACACTATCGACCGGCGAAACCACCCTGCTCCCGGTCCTGCCGGTCGCCATGGCGTTCGAACGCGACGTCGGTGGCACCACCCTCCCCACACCCGGCGCGGACGGCGTCGCCGTGCTGACAGGTCTGGGTTATTCCCCCGAAGTAGCGCAACAGCTGGCCGGTTAGGGCAAAATTCGCGCGACGGCGCTCATTTCGTCATGCCTCAGTTTCTGCCCATCTTTCGCCGAAGATGCCATCATCCACACCTCATCGGCGTCACTTTGCTCGCACAAAATGATGAATGGGCTGTCCAGCGCGCGCTACATCGCTGTGGATCGGCGCAGGAAGCGCCGCCTCTTCAGAATTTCGTTCGAGCATTTGCCCCTGAGCGGTTTTCTCACAGTCACGTCGGGTCCGTGCACGCCGGTGGAATGTGGATCGGCGCCGAAATTGGGACCCCGGTAGATTTTCGCCAAGTTATTGATTTCGCCTAGAGGTTTTGCAAAGCCAGGGGTCCCGATCGGCGCCTATCGGGACCCCTTCATAAGGCGTACTTTCCAAAGGAATACAGGTAGTTGCCTTGCTCAAAGCGGGGTCCCGTTTTCGACGCCGATCCACACTGGAGGTGGCGCTTGCGGACGACGGACCGCCGCCGCATGTCGTCATTCGCGGGTCGCTATACTCGCCGGAGAAATCCTGGCGCTGCATCCAAAAACCTGGCCAAGCTGAAGCCTAACCGCGGAATAGGAAGAACGGGCCAAACGCCGGATCATTTCCCGTTCGCCGCGTGCAGGAGCAGCTCCCCGAGCAGGGGGTTGGGGAAGCGGCGCTTCTGCGTGATCGCGTAGAACGTCTCGCTGAGGTTCGGTATCGGACAGACCTCGACGAGCAGGCCGGAGGCTAGTTCGTCGCGCACGACGATTGGCGGCACGAGCGCTAGACCGTCGCTGTCACGGGCAAGAAGTCGCAACATCGCCATGTCGTCCACTTCGGCAAAAATGATTGGGCGCACGCCGGCGAGTTCGAGGATCCGATCAAACCCAACGCGGATTTCACTGTCGAGGCTCGGTAGCAGGATCGGCTGCGAGCGCAGGTCTTCCGGGAAGCGGAACACAAAAGGTTCGACACCGGGCCGTCTGACCAGCGCGACCGGCTGCTGAGCGAGCAGGTGGCTGCGAAGATCGGAGCGCGCATCGTGCTGCGGGGCGCTGTTGGCGAGCACGACATCGATCGCATGGGCCTCCAGTTGGGCGAGGAGATCGCGCATGGTGCCCGAGCGGATGATCAGTTCGACATCGGCCCGGCCGACGAGCGGGCTCAGGAACTCCAGCTGGAAGTTGCGCGAGAGCGTCGTCAATGCGCCCACTCGGAACGCCTGCCGCCGATCCACCGGACGCCCTTCCATCGTGCTCACCAGCTCATCGCCGGCCTGGAACACGGTGTCTGCATAGTCGAGCGCGATCCGACCGGCCTCGGTGAGGATGAGGCGCTTGCCGGCCCGGTCGAACAACGGATGTCCGAGCTGCAGTTCGAGCTTACCGAGCTGCACCGAAAGCGCCGATTGCGAGAGGTTGAGCCGCTCAGCGGCGCGAGTGAGACTGCCTTCATGAGCGATGGCCCAGAAATAGCGCAAGTGGTGATAGTTCAGGTTCGCCATTGCGCGATTATATAGAAACGAACGATCTGTCGCAATCTTTGTATTATTAAGAACCTGCGCGTGGCGTTAATTGATGGGTCGCTTCTCGCTGGAGACGACCATGACGCCGACCCTAACCTGGTGCCTCGCTCTCGGACCGTGTGCGCTCGCAGCCGCTGGATTGGCGGCCGGCAGCGCTAGATCGGGTCAGCGCCGAGTCGGCGGGGGCGCCGCGTTGATCGCGGGCTTCGTGCTGGCGCTGGCTATGGCCACGGGCGTCGGCGTCGCGGTCAAGGGCCCGCTGGCGACAGGCACGATCGGAGTCGCAGGCGTCGGCGTGGGATTCTACGTCGATAGCTTGGCCGCGATCATGTTCGCGCTCGTCGCTTTCGTCTTCCTGATCGTCGTCCTATATAGCCGCAACTATCTCGACGGCGACCGCGGGCAGGCCCGCTTCACCAAGTGGCTGTGCCTGACGCTCGCGGCGGTACTGCTACTCATCGTCTCAGGCAATCTGTTCCAGTTCGCGTTGGCCTGGATCGCGACCAGTCTTGGGCTCAACAAGCTTCTGTTATTCTATCCCGAGCGGCAGGCGGCTGTGTTCGCGGCGCGCAAGAAATTTCTCGCCAGCCGTCTCGGTGATCTCTGCCTGATCGTGGCGATGATGCTGCTCCACCAGGCCTTCGGCAGTCTCGACTATGCGGTCCTCTTCGCCGGTGCCGAGGCGATCCGCGTCGGCGGGGACATTCCAGCTGCAATCCATGCGGTCGCGGTGCTGCTGGTCGTCGCCGCTCTGCTCAAATCGGCGCAGTTCCCGCTTCATGGCTGGCTCACCGAAGTGATGGAGACGCCGACGCCGGTGTCGGCGCTGCTCCATGCCGGCGTGATCAACGCCGGCGGTTTTCTCGTGCTGCGCTTCGCTGACGTCATTTCGCTTTCGGCGCCATCGATGGAAGTGCTGGTCATTGTCGGCGGCGTCACCGCGCTGTTCGGGTCTGTCGTCATGCTTACCCAGACCAGCGTCAAGGTTTCACTGGCCTATTCCACCATCGCGCAGATGGGCTTCATGATGCTGCAATGCGGCCTCGGCGCGTTCGCCGCCGCGCTGCTGCACATCGTCGCCCATTCGCTCTACAAGGCGCACGCCTTCCTCTCGTCGGGCAGCGTCATCGACCTGGCGCGCGCGTCGTGGTCGCCGAGCCCCGGCGGACGGCCGCACCCGGCCCGCATGGCGATGATCGTCGGCCTGGTGCTGGCGACTGCGCTAGTCGTGGGCACCGTGTTCGGGGCGACGATCACCGCCCAGCCCGGCGTATTCGCGCTCGGCGCGGTGGTGATGCTGGGGCTCGCCCACCTCATCACCCAGGCGTTCGATGAGCGGCCGAGCCCGTACGTCGTCGGGCGGACGGCCGCGCTCGCGGTCGGGGTGTCGTTCGCCTATTTCGGTCTGCAATGGACGGTGGAGCATGTGCTCGCCGGGTCGCTGCCGCCGGTGCAGGCGCTGCGTGGGCCGCTCGATCTCGTCATCGTCGCTCTGGTCGTGCTAGCCTTCGCGGCGGTCACCGTCGTCCAGAGCGTGTTGCCGGGCAAGGCCGACGCGCCGCGTTGGCAGGCGCTCTACGTCCATCTGGCCAACGGCCTCTATGTCAACACACTCGCCAACCGGTTGGTGCTGCGGTTCTGGCCCAACCCACCGCCTCACGCGAGCGCGCCCATCCCCGCCATCCCCGCCAGCGGAGTTTCGTCATGAGCCATGCCGTCGCCCTCACGATCGAGCCGCCGAGCCCGGTGCCTGCTCCGCAGCCACCGACCGGCCCGCAATTGCGGGTGATTGACGCCGCCATCGACCGCGCGTGCAACAGGATCGCACCCTTGTGGCCGTTGAAGCACTTCGTCGCGGTCAACCCGTTCCTCGGCTTCAGCGACCAGAGCTTCGCGGCGACGTGCGCGACGCTGCGCCGTGTCGCCGGCATCGACATGCTGATGCCGCGCGCCTTTTACCGTGAGGCGATCGCTGCCGGTCGGATCGAGGATCGCGATCTGGGGGCGGCGATCGCGGCGATGGCCGGCCATGCAGCGCTGGCGAGCGATGCCGCTGCGCTGCGCCTAGCGGCTGCGCGCGACCCCGTTTCGACGAGGCCGAAAGCGGTGGTCGCGACGGTCGCCGAAGTTCTCGATGGTTTGGCGGCGGGGGATCGCCAGGCCTCGCGCACGGCGTTCATGATCGACGAGATCTCGAAATGGTGCGCGGCCTATTTCGACGAAGGCCAGGCCGCCTGGAAGCTGCCGGCGCGCGCGCTCCCGCCTTATGCCGCCTGGCGCGCGGCGATGCGGTTCGACCGCAATCCCGAGACGATGGGGATCAAGGGCTTCCGCAGGGCCGTCGCCGCCATGCCCGACGACCCGCGCGAGGCGATCGTCGCGGTCGTGCAAGCGCTCGGCGTCCCCGATCGCGCGGTCGAGGACTATCTGCACCGCGCGCTGATCGATATCGGCGGCTGGGCCGCCTATGCGCGCTACCGCGTCTGGGACAACGCGCTCTATGGGCGTGACGACGACACGCTGGTCGAGCTGCTCGCGATCCGCCTTGTCTGGGGCTACGCGCTGTTCCTTGAACGGGCGGACCCGGCGTTCGCCGCGGCCTGGGCGAAGGCGATGGCGGATGCCTCGACCTTTCCCGACGACGAGCGGCTCGGAGACGATCCCGAGCTCGCGCTCGATCTCGTCCTGCACGAGGCCTATGAGGCAGCCTACCAGCGGCAATTGCTGGCGCGGCTCTCGCATCACCTCGCGGTGTCCCAGCCAACACTCGAGGGCGCGCGCAAGGCGTACCAGGCGGCGTTCTGCATCGACGTGCGTTCCGAGGTTTATCGGCGCGCGCTCGAGACGGTCTGTCCGGACGCCGAGACGATCGGCTTCGCCGGCTTCTTCGGCTTCCCGATCGAGTATGTGCCGATCGGTCGCGACACTGGCGGCGCGCAATGTCCGGTGCTGCTGAAGCCGGCCTTCATTGTGTGCGAGGCGGTCGCTGGCGCGTCCGAACCCGAGGAGGCGCAGATCCTCAACCTGCGCCTGCTGCGCCGCCGCGCGGCCAAGGCCTGGAAGGCGTTCAAGCTGTCGGCGGTGTCGTCCTTCACCTATGTCGAGACGGCGGGGTTGTTGTTCGCGGGCAAGCTCGTCGGCGATAGCGCGCGGCTGACCCGCACCGTCACCGACCCCAACACAGACGGCCTCGACGAGAGCGTCATCGGCCGGATCGGGCCGCGCCTGGAGCCGCGCACCGTGAGCGGCCGGCTCACCGGCTTCGACGACGCCCAGCGCTTCGCCATGGCCGAGGCGGTGTTGCGCGCGATGTCGATGACGCAGGACTTCGCGCGGCTGGTCTTGCTCACCGGGCACGGCAGCACGACGGTTAACAATCCGCATGCGTCCGGGCTCGATTGCGGCGCGTGCGGCGGACACACCGGCGAGGCCAACGCGCGCGTCGCCGCCGCCATCCTCAACGATGCGCGCGTGCGCACCGGCCTCGCCGAGAAGGGGATCGCTATCCCCCAGGACACCTGGTTCCTGGGCTGCCTGCACGACACGACGACCGACGAGGTTCGCATCTTCGATGCCGGTGAGGTCCCCGCATCCCACGCCCCTGATCTGGCCGCTCTGCGTATGACGCTCGCCAAGGCTTCGTCGCTGGCGCGCGCCGAACGCGCGCTGCTGCTCGGGATCGAAAAGACTGCAGACGTCGATCACGCGGTGAAGGCGCGCAGCCGCGACTGGGCGCAGGTCCGTCCCGAATGGGGGCTTGCGGGCAACGCCGCCTTCATCGCCGCGCCGCGCACCCGGACGCGCGGGCTCGATCTCGGCGGCCGCGCTTTCCTCCATGATTATGAGTGGCGCAAGGACGGCGGGTTCGGCGTGCTCGACCTGATCATGACCGCGCCGATGGTCGTCGCCAGCTGGATCAACCTGCAATATTATGGCTCGACGGTGAACAACCGCGCCTTCGGCAGCGGCAACAAGGTGCTTCACAACGTCGTCGGGCAATTGGGGGTGCTGGAGGGCAATTCCGGCGATCTCAAGGTGGGATTGCCCTGGCAGTCTGTGCATGACGGCGCGCGCTTCGTCCACGAGCCGCTGCGGCTCAATGTCTTCATCGAAGCGCCCGAGGACGCGCTGGACGCGGTCATCGGGAAGCACCCGGGCGTTCGGCAGCTCGTCGATAACGGCTGGGTGAATCTGTTCCGCATCGATGACGACGGCCGTACGATCCGCCGCTATGCCGGTGATCTCAAATGGAAAGCCGCCGCATGACGGCCAGGCTCTCCCATCTCGAACGGCTCGAATCCGAGGCGATCCACATCCTGCGCGAAGCGGTGGCCGACGCCCGCAAGCCGGTGATGCTGTTTTCGGCGGGCAAGGATTCGACCGTGCTCGCCCACCTCGCGTTGCGCGCCTTCTACCCCGGCCGGCCGCCCGTCCCGCTGCTTCATATCGATTCGACTTGGGAGTTCCGGTCGCTCCTCGACTTCCGTGACGCGTTCGCGCGCGACCACGGGTTCGAGCTGATCGTTCATGCCAATGAGAAGGGGCGCGCCGCCGGGCTCAATCCCTTCGATCACGGCGATCACTACACGCTCGCGATGCGAACCGAGCCGCTCAAGGCCGCGCTCGACGGGGGCGGCTATGACATCGTCTTCGGCGGCGCCCGCCGCGACGAGGAGAAGTCGCGGGCGAAGGAGCGTGTGTTCTCGGTTCGGGGCAAGGGGCATGTCTGGGAACCTCGCCAGCAGCGGCCCGAACTCTGGAACATCTACAACACCCGGCTCAGCAAGGATCAGTCGGCGCGCGTCTTCCCGTTGTCTAACTGGACCGAGACCGACGTCTGGACCTACGCGTTGACGCACGACATCGCGCTCGCGCCGCTCTACTTCGCGGCGCCCCGTCCGGTCGTGACTAGAGGCGGCGGGTTGATCGTCGTCGATGACGAACCTCGCATGCGCTTCCGCACCGGCGAGACAGCCGAAACCAGGACGGTGCGCTTTCGGACGCTCGGCTGCTGGCCGGTCACGGCCGCCGTCGAGTCTGAGGCGACCGACCTCCCGGCCGTGGTGCGCGAAACCCTGGCCGCGACGGGGTCGGAGCGTCAGGGCCGGATCGGCGACGGCGAGGACGGGGGCTCGCTGGAGCAGAAGAAGCGCGAGGGATATTTCTAGCGATGCCCACCGCGTCCCGGCCATATCAGGACGATCCGGCGGTGCTCGCGACGATGCACGGCAAGCAACGGGTGATCGCGCCACTGCTGGAGCGCGCGCTCGGTCTGCGCGTCACGGTGAGCCGCGGCATCGATACCGACCGGTTCGGAACCTTCAGCCGGGACGTCGAAAGGACCGGTTCGCAACTCGACGCCGCGCGCGCCAAGATCGCGGCGGCATTCGCACAGGCGCCCGAAGCCACCGTCGCCCTGGCGAGCGAAGGCAGTTTCGGCCCGCATCCCTATATTCCATTCCTCCCTCTCGCCCGTGAGATCGTCGTTCTGGCCGACCGCGCCGCCGGCCTCGAACTGATCGGTCATCATGCGAGTCCGACCACCAACTTCAGCCATGAGGTTGTGTCGGACGTGTCTGGGGCGCGTGCATTCGGGGACTGCGCGGGGTTCCCTGAGCACGGCGTGATCGTCATGGGCGTCACCGACGGTCAGCCAGCGCCAGCTCGCGCGCTGATCAAGGACATCCAGACGCCGGAGGACCTCGCGAACGCCGTGACCCACGTGATCGGGATGTGCGGTATGGCTTTCGTCGAGACCGACATGCGGGCGCACCGCAACCCCACGCGCATGCGGGCGATCAAGGGCGCGACACTGGACCTGGTGCGCAAATTCCGAAGTCCGTGCCCCAAGTGCGCGGCGCCGGGGTTCGCGATCAGCGAACGCCTCTCGGGGCTGCCCTGTTCGTGGTGTGGCGGACCGTCGCAGGCGGTCAGGGCGGACGTGCTGTCCTGCCCATCGTGCGGCCACCGGGTGGAGCGAGCGGTGGTAGTCACAAGCGCAGATCCGGGACAATGCCCGGACTGCAATCCATAACCTAGTACAGGAAAGGACGTTCAGATGGGGATGGCCGCGCCGACCGATGATCCGCTGCGGGAGGCTGACGAGCAGATCGAATGGGTGCTCGACCACCCGGGAATGAGTGCCTGGCTCAAGGAGACCCTGCGGGCCGCGCGCGACAAGGATCCAGTAAACCTGATGAATGATTTGGAAATGCTCGGCTTGCTCCTGCGAGCGAGATCTCAGGCCGCGATCGACCTCGCGTTGATCAATCATCGACGAACGTCCGATCCTCCGCCGCGCCGTATGACGGAATGAGGCGTGAACGGGATGGAACTCCGGCATCTTCGCTACATGGTTGCGGCTGCCGAGCGCAGGAGCTTTCGAGGGGCCGCGATCCTTTCCAGCAATCGCTCCGGGCCGGGCGGTTGCAGAAGCTTTCCAGCATGGGTTGTGGATCGGCGTCGAAAACGGGACCCCGCTTTGAGCAAGGCAACTACCTGTATTCCTTCGGAAAGTACGCCTTATGAAGGGGTCCCGACAGGCGCCGATCGGGACCCCTGGCTTTGCAAAACCTCTACGCGAAATCAATAACTTGGCGAAAATCTTCCGGGGTCCCAATTTCGGCGCCGATCCACAGCGTTGGCAGAGTGCAATCCCTCATGGCCTGAGGTGCGACCTGAAGAATGACCTCCAGCGTGTGGAGACACGTTCGCATTAGACTGACAGCACCCGTTTTTGAGATCTAGGCAACGTCTCTGACCATTGGCGCAGGGAACGGCAAAACCGTTGCCTCGCCGGGATCGGCCGGAAGGAGCGGCACGACCGCCCGCGCAGCGATCTCTTCGAGGCCGTCGGCGATCCAGTGGCTATAGTGTTTCTCGATCATCTCCACACTAGTGTCGTGCAGCGCTGCAACGAGTCGAATCGGCGTGCCGACCCTCAGATGACGGATTATCGACGAATGGCGAAGACAATAAGCGCTCAGGCCGGGTACTCCGGCTAACGAAGCAACCTCCTGGAATACCTTCGTGATCTCATAAGAGGCACGCCACGGACGTCGCATTTCACGTTTCCATTTGCCCCGCCCGCTCTGAACGTGGTGCCACCGCTCAAGCAACGGTTCTGCTTTCCCCCGACCAGCAGAGACTGGCCTGAGCGCTTCCAACACGTCCGCTCCGACAGGCACGGGAATGTACCGCGCTTCCTTTTTGCGCCCTTTGGCGCTCGATGGGATCATCAGTCGCGAGGCGATAAGCTGCAGATCATGCACGGCGAGCCGCCGGACCTGGCTGAACCGCGCGCCCGTTGCTGCGAGGACGATCATCATGCGGTAAAGGTCGCCATCCCAACCCTGTTCGATATCTATCTGTCGCGAAGCCTGGACGATCCAGCGCACTTCGTTGTCACTGAGGATCTGATTGTCGCGCGCAACTGGCGCCACTGGCGCCGCCAGATCGTGCTCCGGCGCTCTCAATCCATACTTGATAATCACCGGAAGATCGGACGGCAGGATCCTTCGCCCATCCTCCGCCGCGCGGTTCAGCGCTGCCTTGAAGTCAGCTACGAGGCGTTGCCGCGTCGTCGCCTTGCCGCTGCAGAGACTGTCGCGCCAATGCCGCAGTGTTTCCTCCGACAGGGCGTGAAGGGGCGTGTCGGCCAGTCCTGCATCGGATAAGACATGAACATCGAGCCTTGATTCCGCGTCCGACTTAACCGCCCTTCCCGCGCGAGCGCTCGCTCGCGCATTTCGCCGAGCGACATAGCGTTCGATTGCCAGCCGCACCGTCACTACCGGCCCGGCGGCTTCGGCGGCAGCTGCTCGCCTGTCAGCCACAATCGTGCTCCGGGCAACTTTGCAGGCGGCGTCGAAATCGAGGTTGCCCTCGGGGATCACATCGTCCGCGGTGCCGATGGTCTGCTGTTGATATCCGCCTTGGCCATCATAGGCGCGCACAAGCCAGCGACCACCACGTTTGGCCTTGCGGTACCCCAAGTGAACGTCGGGATCGAGCAGCCGCCAATAGGTCCCAGGCGTCAAATAAGCCCGCGCAGCGCGCGTCGTAATCGGCGTTTCTGTGAGGTTTTTCGACATCTTAGGCTCGAAAACTTGTCAAATATACGTCAAATATACCCCTCTGTACGACCCCGGACAAGGACAATCGAATTCAGCTAAGTCTTTGTTTTCTATGGATGTGAGTGGACACTGGTGGACGTCAAAACAGCAATCCTGCTCACTCCGAAGGCAGAGGCCACAGGTTCGAATCCTGTCGGGTGCGCCAGTTTTCAATCACTTGGCGACCGC
>JBBRSN010000105.1:0-11045 GCA_038245375.1 Sphingomonadales bacterium
CCCGCCCAGGCGGCACCGCCGTAACAAACGCGGTGTCAAACGAAAGATGAGCAATTTCCCTGTCCGCCGAAAATCCGATCGACCCCAGCCGCCTCTCGATATTCTGAAAACCATCAAAATTATTAAATGAACGGCATTGGGCCTAACCCGGCACAGCGCGCAGGGCGCCCGACCCTTCCAGCGTGGCGATCTCGCACTCCGTGTAGCCGGCTTCTGCCAGCACCTCATGGTTGTGGGCACCTAGCGTCGGGCCGATATCGCCGACCGCGCCGGGCGTTTCGGAAAAGCGCGTCGGAACGCCCGGCATGCGGACCGGGCCGAGTGCGCTGTCGGCGCGATGCCAGAATCCGGTAGCCGCAAGATGCGGATCGTCAAGCAGATCGCTGGTCGACAAGATCGGCATCGCGGGGATTTCTGCCTCGCGAAACGCTTCCATCCATTCATCGGTCGTCCGCGTGGCGATCACGTCGCCGAGCCGACCAAGCACCGTGCCGATATTGTCCGTTCGGCTCGTCATCGACGCGTACATCGGATCGCGCGACCAGTCGGGATCGCCGATCAGGGCAAAGAAGCTGCGCCATTGCTTGTCGTTGTAGATCATCAGGCCAATATGGCCGTCGCGCGTGCGATAGGGGCGCCGATCGGGGGCGGTGACGCGGGGATATTCCGCCGGGCCGCTGGGCGGCTCGGTCACCGCGCCACAGAGATGCTCGGCCATGACGAAGGACGCCATCGTCTCGAACATCGGAACCTCGATTTCCTGCCCCTTGCCGCTGCGTTCGCGCGCGAACAGCGCCGCGATCACCGCATAGGTCCCGGTCAGTCCGGCAACCTTGTCGGCGACCGCGCTCGCGACATAACCGGGGTCGCCGCCGGTCAGTCGACCCTGCAGCGATGCCAGCCCCGAAGCGGCCTGGACGATATCGTCATAAGCGGGGAAATCCGCATAGGGACCGCCGCGGCCAAAACCGTAGAGATTGGCGTAGATGATTCGCGGATTGGCATCCTTGAGTGCCGCATAATTAAGTCCCAGCCGCTCGATCGCGGCCCCGCGCATCGAGTGGATGAACACGTCCGCCGTCGCGGCCAGGCGCAACACGACGTCGCGCCCTGCAGCAGTCTTCAGATCGATCGCGATGCTGCGTTTGCCACGGTTGATATTGACGAACATCGCTCCCTGACCGGGGGCGAGCACGGGCGGGAGGCGACGCGTCGTATCGCCTTCGGGGCTTTCGATCTTGACCACGTCCGCGCCGAGATCCGCGAAGATCTGCGTCGCATAGGGGCCCATCAGCACGCTGGTGAGATCGAGGACCCTGACCCCGGCCAGCGGCCCGGTCGCTTGACCGCTCATCGATGGTCCGCCACTTGGGTGTTCATTGAATGCCTTGTCCTAACCGGGTCGGTCGACCCTCAATCCACGAGCACCGATCATGACGCACGTTCACGTGGTGGCCGCCGGGAAATATCACGATATCGATTTTGCGCGGCTCGAGTTGCTGAAGCTGCTCGCCGAGAAGCCTGCTATCCGGACCAGCGTCGCCGCCGACTATGCGTCGACCGGGCACCTCGCCAATGCCGATTTTCTGATCACCTACACCTGTGACCTCGCGCCCGGCGCCGATGAGGTCGCGGCACTCGCGGCCTTCCTCGAGCGCGGCGGGCGCTGGCTGGCGCTCCACGGGACAAACTCGCTGTTGCGGTTTCTTGAGAACGGCACCGTGGCCACGCCCGACGATGCGCCGGGCTTCATGGAGCTGCTCGGAACCCGATTCGCGGCGCATCCGCCGATCGGCGCGTACAAGGTGCACATCACCCGCGACGACCATGTGATGACGCGCGGGCTGCGGGCCTTCAACACGATCGACGAGCTCTATCTGGTGCGCCCGACCGCGCCGATCGATGTGCTCATGCACACCAGCTTCACGGGCAGCTGCCCGGAATTCGTCGATCGCGAATGGGACGAGGCGCAGGTGCCGGTGCTCTACGAACGCCGGCTCGGGCGCGGGTCGGTGCTCTATCTCACGCTGGGCCATTGTCGCGGCCATTATGATCTCGCGCCGATCAGGCCGTTCAATCCGCATCCGGAGCGCGGTAGCTGGAACTACCCGATCTTCTACGAACTGCTGCGCCGGGCGATCGCCTGGGGTGCGCGGGATGAGGAAGCGGGCCATTCCGCCTAGGCTGACGATGCCGCTGGTTTCAGCGCCTCGATTTGCCGTTCGAGATCGCACAGGATCGGCTCAACCATCGCATCGTCGATGCCATGGGTCAGACGATTGATCGCCATCCCCTCAAGGACGTTCTGCGACAGCGCCAGCGCAAGATCGAAACGTGCGCGATCACCCTGCCATTCGGGAAAGAGCTCGATGGCCTGCTTGTACCAGCGGTTTCGGAAGTCCTCCTGGGCGGGGACCAGGATGTTGGCAAGGTCCGGGTCGGTGCGCGCGGCGATGGCGAGTTCGTGGAACGCGGTGAAGGTCTGGCTCGACACCTGCTTCCAATAGGCGCGCACCAGATTGTGAACATCGTGGACGGTCGATCCCGCGCTGCGCCGGAACGCCTGGAGGCGCTTCTCATGCAGTTCGGCGATCGCCGCCTGCATGAGGGCACTGCCATTCTCGAAATGATGCAGCATCGCCCCGCGTGACATCCCCGCCTCGTCCGCGACGCGCGGCGTGGTGGTGCGCGCATAGCCGTGCTTGACGATGCAGCGGATCGTCGCTTCGATCAGTCGCGACCGCGTTGCCGCGCTTTTCGACGCCTGAAGCGTGGGTACGTTGCCGGCGTTGAGCCTGGTAGATTGTGCTGCGCTAACGGCCATCCAATCCGGGGCCTCCGTGAATAAAAGACAATCATGATTGTTTTTGCTTTGACAGGCAACCGATAGCGGCGCCTTATCGCGAATAAATAATAAGCAGGGAGTCGAGCATTGGGAAGGGTAGCTGGGAAGGTCGCGCTGGTCACTGGCGGCGGATCAGGGCTCGGCAGGGCAGATTGCCTGATGCTGGCGGCCGAGGGGGCGATGGTCGTCGTCAGCGATATCAATGCCGTGACGGCGCAGGCGGTGGCCGACGAAATTGGCGAGAACGCGATCACTGTTCAGCACGACGTCTCGAGCGAGGCGGACTGGCAGCGGGTGATTACGGCGACCGAGGCGCGGTTCGGCGGGCTCCACATCCTGGTCAACAATGCCGGTATCGTCGTCGTCGCCGATCCCGAGGAGACCACGCTCGAACAGTTCCGCAAGGCCAATGCCGTGATGTCCGAAGGCGTCTTTCTGGGCTGCAAGCATGCGATCCCGCTGATGGCGCGATCGGGGGGCGGATCGATCATCAACATGTCGTCGACGGCAAGCCATCTCGGCTATCCGGTGTTTTTCGCCTATTCCGCAGCCAAGGGCGCGGTGCGGGCGATGACGAAATCGATCGCGATCCATTGCCAGGCCAAGGGCTATGGCATCCGGTGCAATTCGGTCCATCCCGCGTCGATCGAGACACCGATGATCCAGTTTGCCGAAGGGCGCGAGGGGGCTGAGAACGCGGTGCCCGACGGCGTGTTGCCGGCCGGTGCGGTCGGGGCGCCGAAGGATGTCGCCGCACTCGTCCTCTACCTCGCATCCGATGAATCGCGCTTCGTGAACGGGACGGAGATCATGATCGACAACGCACTCGTGATCAGCCCATAAAAAGCAATCATGATTGTTTTTATTGCGACCCGGCGAGAATTGGTTCAGTGAGGGCTCATGGGCGAGGATCGACAGCGTGCGCTGGTGTTGGGTGCATCGAGCGAAGGGGGGCTCGGCGAGGCAGTGGCCCGTCTGCTGGCCGCGCGCGGCGCGCATGTCGTGGTCGCCGGTCGCCGGATCGCGCCGCTCGAAGCGCTGGCGTCGGATATTGGCGGTACGGCGATCGCCTGCGACATCACCGATGACGGCCAGGTCCAGGCGCTGATGGCGGCGGCCGGGCCGCTCGACATCGCGGTCAATGCATCTGGCACCAGCACGGCCTTTTCGATTGCGCGAAGTACGTCGGCGCAGGTCGAGGAGCAGTTCGCGATCCATGTCACGGGCAACTTCTCCTTTCTGAAGCACGCTTGTCGGGCAATGCCGCAGGGCGGATCGATCGTGCTGTTCTCGTCGTTGACCGCATCGATAGCGGGCGTCGGTCTGGCGGCATATAGTTCGGCCAAGGCGGCGCTCAATCAACTGGTGCGTGTCGCTGCGCTAGAGTTCGGGCCACGGGGCATCCGGGTGAACGCCGTCGCGCCAGGCTTTTCCAAGACGCCGATGACGGCGGGATTTCTGGAAGATCAATATTTCCTCGACCTCTATCGCGCAGAAAGCCCGCTGGGCGCGCTCGCCACACCGGCGCAGGTGGCTGCCGCCGTCGCCTGGCTCAGCACGCCCGATTGTTTCATGACCGGCGAGATCATGCAGGTCAGTGGCGGCGCGCAGCTCGGGCGGCTGCCGCGAAGCCATGAACTCAGTCGAGCATAGGAGAGCTAGGGTGGACCTCGGTTTGACGGGCAAGAAGGCGATCGTCGTCGGTGCCGCGCGCGGTATCGGCATGGCTGTCGCGGAGATTCTGGCGCGGGAGGGATGTGATCTGGCGATTACCGCGCGGTCTGAGGATGGCGTCAAGGATGCCGTTGCCAATCTGCGCAAATATGGCACCAAGGTCATCGGCTCGGCGGTCAATGTGAAAAAGGAAGACGCCTACAAGGCGTGGCTGGCCGACGCGATCGAGCAGTTGGGGGGCTGCGATATCCTGATCCCGATCTCGTCGTCTGGTGGCGGCATCGGTAGCGAGAAATATTGGCACAATGCGTTCGAGGTGGACGTCCTGGGCCCCGTGCGGGCGGTCGAGGCGGTGCTGCCAGGGATGGCCGAACGCCAGACCGGATCGATTGTGCTGATTGCGACGACCTCAGCCGGTGAGGCAATGGGCGGCCCGCAGGCGTATAATGCGATGAAGGCCTCGCTCGTTACCTGGGGCAAGCAGCTTGCACTGGCGCATGGCAAGGATGGCATCCGCGTCAATGTCGTGTCCCCCGGCCCGGTCGAGTTCGAGGGGGGTAACTGGGACATGATCAAGGGTACGATGGAGAAGTTCTACGCGAGCACGCTGCGCCAGCAGCCGCTCGGTCGGTTGGGCACGCCCGAGGAAATCGCCCGCGCAATTGCCTTCCTGGCGAGCCCGGCGGCAAGCTGGTGCAACGGATCGCATCTGGTGGTCGATGGCGGCTACACCAACCGCACCCATTTCTGACGGGCGGGCCACGAGCAATGGACGTCAAACGCCAGGTCGACATTATCCGCGTCAATCCGCAGGACTGGCCCAACGGAACGCCGGCCGAAAAGGCCGATGATCCCGATCTAGGTCATGATCTCATCCCGGTCGCGCGCTATTTTTCCGCAGATTTCATGGCGATGGAATGGGATCGGGTGTGGACCAAGGTCTGGCTGCTCGGTGGCCGGTCAGACGACCTGAAGCAACCCGGCGACTATATCTGCACCGATATCGGGCGGGAATCGGTACTGATCGTGCGCCAGCCCGACGCTTCGCTTCGCGCCTTCCCCAATGTCTGCCTGCATCGCGGCAATCGTCTCCGCCCCGAAGGTATGGGCAATACCGACGATTTCCGCTGCATGTATCATCACTGGGCCTATGGGCTCGACGGCACGATCACGCGCGTTCCCGATCTCGCGAGCTTTCCGCAAGGGGCTCCGCCCGAGGGACGGCTGCCGGCATTGCCCTGCGACGAATGGGGCGGGTTCGTGTGGTTTTCGCTCAACCCCGATGTCGCGCCGCTGGCCGATTATCTCGGAATGATCCCGGCGCACCTCGATCCCTATCATTTCGAACGGATGGCGTGGACGCGCGACATCACCGTCGAATGGGAGTGCAATTGGAAGACGTCGGTCGACGCGTTCCACGAGAACTACCATGTCCAGGGCATCCATCCGCAACTCCAATGGTATCTCGACGACGTGAACGTCCAGATCGATTGCTACGACAAGCATTCGCGCTATCTGGTCCCGTTCGCCACGGTCAGCCCGCGCGTGGCACTGCCGTCGGCGATCCCCCCGGCGATCGACCATATGATGCGCAAGGCCGGTATGGACCCGGCCGAATATGAAGGACGGGTGTCCGACATCCGACACGATCTGCAGCGCTTCATTCGGCAGCATGCGCTCGCCCAGGGCAAGGACTTTTCCGACCTCAACGACGATCAACTGACCGACGATTACCACTACTCAATATTCCCGAACGTCTCGATGAACATCCATGCCGAAGACATCATGATGTTCCGGCAGCGCCCGCATCCCTCCGATCCCAACAAAATGTTGTATGATCTGTGGATGTTCGAGCTTGTGCCCGCGGGCGCCGAGTGGCCCGAACGCGTTCGGCACCAGCATTTCAAGCACGGCGACAAGTCGATCGGTCAGGTACTCGATCAGGACGCGTTCAATCTGCCGACCGTGCAAAAGGGCATGCAATCCAGCGCCTTCAAGGGGCTGTGGCTCAACCGCCAGGAATTGCGCATCCGACATTTCCACCATGTGCTCGACCAGTTCATCTACGGCGCGCACGGCAAGCAGCCAGGGGACCTATAGTGCAGTTGAGCCGCGATCAGTTGTTGCGCGCCTATCGCCAGATGGCTGTGATCCGGGCGTTCGAGGAACGCCTTCACGAGGAGATCAAGACCGGCGAGATCGCCGGCTTCACGCACCTTTATTGCGGTCAGGAGGCGGCCGCCGTCGGCGTGTGTGAACATCTCGCCGATGACGACTTCATCGTCTCGACGCACCGCGGCCATGGCCATTGCATTGCCAAGGGGTGCGACGTGAAGGGCATGATGAAAGAGATTTTCGGCCGCGCAGGTGGTTTGTGCAACGGCAAGTCGGGTTCGATGCATATCGCCGACCTGTCGGTCGGCATGCTCGGCGCGAACGGCATCGTCGGTGCGGGCGCCCCGCAGGCGGTGGGTGCGGCGCTCTCGGCCAAGATCGACGGGCAGGGCAAGGTGGCGATCGCTTTTTCGGGTGATGGCGCGTGCAACCAGGGGACGACCTTCGAAGCGATGAACATGGCGGTCGTCACCAAGGCGCCGTGTATCTTCGTTTTCGAGAACAACCATTATTCTGAGCATACCGGCGTCGATTATGCGGTCGGTACCAGCCGCGACATCGCCAGCCGCGCCGAAGCCTTCGGCATGCGGGTGTGGCGAGCCAATGGCTGCGACTTCTTCGATACCTATGACACGATGCGCGAGCTGCTCGACTACGTCCGCGCCGGTCACGGTCCGGCGGCGATCGAGCTGGATACCGAGCGCTTCTACGGCCATTTCGAGGGCGACCCGCAGCGCTATCGCGGCGTCGGCGAACTCGACCGAATTCGCCTCGATCGCGACTGTCTGAAGGCGTTTCGGACGCGCGTCGGCGAGGCCGGGCTGCTCACCGTCGCCGAACTCGATGCGGTCGACGCCGAGGTTGCCGCCCTGATCGACACCGCGACGGCCGAGGCCAAGGCGGCTCCGCCGCCCGATCCGGCGACCGTCACCACCGACGTCTATGCGGAATATTGAGGAAGCGCGGACCATGACTGTGATGACGATCCGCGAGGCGATCAATCGCACCATCCATGCCGAAATGGAGCGCAATCCCGACGTTGTCGTGCTCGGCGAGGACATTGTCGGCGGCAACGGCACGGCGGGTGGGCCGGAGGCGATCGGCGGCATCTGGGGGGCGACTGGCGGGCTCTACGCAAAGTTCGGCCCCGACCGCGTGATCGACACGCCAATTTCGGAAAGTGCGATCGTCGGTGCCGCGGCTGGTCTGGCGCTCGCCGGCAAGCGCCCGATCGCCGAGCTGATGTTTGCCGATTTCGTGGGCGTCAGCCTCGACCAGCTGTGGAACCAGATGGCCAAGTTTCGCTACATGTTCGGCGGCAAGACCAATTGCCCGGCCGTCGTGCGGCTGATCTACGGCGCGGGCATGAACGCTGCGGCGCAGCACAGCCAGTCGGTCTATGCGATGCTCACCGCGATCCCGGGATTGAAGGTCGTTCTCCCGACGACGCCGGCCGACGCCAAGGGGTTGCTGACCGAGGCGCTGCGCGGCGATGACCCGGTGATGTTCTTCGAGCACAAGGCATTGTTCGGGGCCAAGGGTGAGGTGCCCGATGAGGATTACCGCATCCCCTTTGGCCAGGCGAGGATGGTGCGCGAAGGCGGCGATGTCACGATCGTCACCTGCGGGCGGATGGTGAGTTTTTCCGAGCGCGCTGCCGACAAGCTGGCAGCGGACGGCATCGGCTGCGACGTCATCGACCTGCGCACGACCAGCCCGATGGACGACGAAGCGATCCTCGACTCGGTCGAGGCAACCGGTCGCGTGGTGATCGTCGACGAGAGTTCGCCCCGATGCAGCCTGGCCTCGGATATTGCCGGTTTGGTTGCGTCGCGGGCGTTCACGTCGCTCAAGGCGCCGCCGGAAATGGTCACCGCACCGCACAGCCCCATCCCGTTCGCGCGCGAGCTTGAAAAGGCGTGGCTGCCGTCGCCGATCGGGATCGAAGCGGCGGTACGTCGTACGCTGGCCTTCCGGTAGGTGCGGACCATGGCCAATCTTACAGCGTTTACCATGCCCAAATGGGGCATCGAAATGAGCGAAGGCACCGTTGCCGAATGGATGGTGGAGGAAGGCGCGCGCTTTGAGCGCGGTACCGTGCTGACGCTAATCGAGACCGACAAGATCACCAACGAGATCGAGGCCGAGACCGAGGGCTGCTTTGTCCGGTTGATTGCGCGTGCAGGGGAGACGCACCCGGTCGGGGCGCTGCTGGCGGTGCTCGGCGACCCGGGTGCCGATCCGGCAGCGATCGAGGCGTTTGTGGGTAGCTTCAGGGCGGCCGATACGAGCTTTGGCGACAGCGATGATGCCGAGCCTGCTGCGCCGCTACCCGCCGAGGTGACTAAGCCTGCCCCCGACAGCCGCATGATCAGTCCAGCGGCCTATGCGGCCGCGAGTGAGGCCGGAGTCGATATCGCGTCGATCACCGGGACCGGGCGGGGCGGGCGGATTTCGCTCCAGGACGTTCATCAGGCAACGCGCCAGGCCCCGACCATTTCGCTGAACGGGCCGTTCGAACTGACCCAGCCTGCCGGCTCGTTCGCGTCGCCGATGGCGCGGCGGCTGGCGGCGATGCACGGGGTCGACCTCACCGGGCTGACGGGCACCGGCCCGCGCGGGCGCATCTGTAAGGCCGATGTGCTGGCCGCCGCCGCGCTCGCGCCAGCCGCCATGTTAAAGGTCGTGGGCGAGATCGTGGTCGAGCCGATGTCGAAGATGCGCCGGACGATCGCGCGTCGGCTGACACTGTCCAAATCGACGATTCCGCATTTCTACGTGCGGCAACGGGTCCGCGCCGATCGGCTGATGGTGTTGCGCGCGGCGGCAGATCCCCGGCCGAGCCTCAACGACTATCTGATCCGTGCCTGTGCGCTCGCGTTGCGCCAGGTGCCCGCGCTCAACATCCAGGTCCATGGCGACGATATCCATCGGCTGCCGGGCGCCGATATCGCGGTGGCCGTGGCAACCGATGGTGGCCTGATCACGCCGATCGTCGCCGCGGCCGAACAGCGCAGCGTTGCCGAGATCGCCGCAGTGATGCGCGATTTGGGCACGCGAGCGCGAGCCGGGCGGCTGAAGCAGGAAGAGTTTGAAGGGGGCAGTTTCAGCCTCTCCAACCTCGGCATGTTCGGCGTCGAGCAGTTCGATGCGATCATAAATCCGCCGCACGGTGCGATCCTCGCGGTCGGCGCCGCGCGGCCGGAGCCGATTGCCGATGACGGTGCGATCCGGATCGTCCCGATGCTGCACCTGTCGCTCAGCTGCGATCACCGCGCGATCGACGGTGCCGATGCCGGGCGCTTCATGATGGCGCTCGTCGCGCTGATCGAAGCACCGGAGGCGCTATGATCCTGCCGGGCAGCTCGATCGTCCAGATGGCCTGGGTGGTCACCGATCTCGATGCCGCCGTGCGCCGTTTCAGCCGGGCCTATGGCTGCGGCCCGTTCATGTTCAACCGCCATATCAAGCTGGCCGATCCCTGCCATCGCGGGCTGGCGATGCGCACCGACTTCTCGCTTGCGCTGACCCAGGCGGGCGAGGTTCAGATCGAGCTGGTCGAACAGCATGACGATACGCCGTCGGTTTACCGCGATCTCTACGCGCCCGGCGTCGAGGGTTTTCATCACGTCGCGGTGATCGTGCCCGATGTCGGCAAGGAGGTTGAACGCTATTTGGCGCTCGGCTTCGCGGTCGGCAGCACCGGACGGTTCGGGGATGCCGACTTTGCTTATGTCGATACGTCGCCGGCGACCGGCCATATGGTCGAAATCCTGCCCGACAACGACACCATCCGCCGCTTCTTCGGCGCGGTGCGGCGGGCGGCCGAACAATGGGACGGCATCGATCCGATCCGCGAAATGGCCTAGCGCCACGCCCCTTCAGGAAGCTCGGCGTCGTGCGGTTCGCCATAGGCGCGCATGCGGTCGCGTTGCTTCAGCGCTGCGACATAGTCGGTGACCGGCAGATAATAGAAGAAGTGCAGGCAGCGGTCGGCGAAGCGCCACCGGCCATCGGCGCCGCGGCGGTAGCGATCATGGTAGCGCATTGCCGCGACCATCGTCTCGCCATGGCGGACCAGCTCGGCATGTCCCGATACCATGCCGGTCGCGTCGTGGGGGCTTTCGAACGCAAGCGTCCGGTCGTGGGTCACGTGCAGGTTGAAGTCGAGCGCGGCATAACGGCCGCGATATTGCGCGGCGATGGCGTCATGCCCGCGCGCATCCATCACGCCGTCGGCAGAGCGGAACCGGCCATCCTCGACGAACAGGTCGAGCGCCCAGGTGAGATCGCGATTGTCCATCGCAAAGCTATACGCCTGGACGAGCGCGGCGATGGCAAGTTCGTCCTCGACCCGCTGCAACCGCGCTTCGATTGCCTCGAGCGTCATCGCCATGGCATTTCTCCTTAG
>JBBRSN010000106.1:0-11024 GCA_038245375.1 Sphingomonadales bacterium
CCCAGCAATATGCCGGCCTCGACAAGGCCGGCCGCGCCCGCACCCTGGTGGTCGAGCCGTCGCGCGAGGGGCGCGATGTGCTCACCGCCGGCATCCGCCAGGCGCTCACCCGATCCGGCGCGCTCGCCGGCCCCGCCGTCACGATGGAGAGCCTTGTCAACAAGGGGCTGACCCGCGCTGAAGTCCGCGATCCGCTGAGCTATGACAAGGGCGATGTTGTCCGCTTCATCCGCGACTATGCCGACAAGGGCGTCGCGCGCGGCGAAGCTTATCGCGTGGAAAGCATCGACCCAGCCAAAGCTGCCATCGCCCTCACATCGGAAGACGGGCGCGCGGTCGACTGGCGTTTGCGGCAATGGGGCGTGGGCCACGTGCAGACGTTCACACCGCGACCGCTGGAGCTCAAGACCGGTGACAGCATCCGCTTTACGCGCAATGACCGTGAGGCGGGCCGCATCAACGGCGCGCGTGGCGAGGTGACCACGATCGACGAGCAGGCCCGGACGGCCATCGTGCGCAATGCGCGGGGCCAGACCCAGACTCTGAGGCTCGATTCTGCCCGGGACCAGCACATTGCCCACGCCTATGTCGACACCGCCTTCGCCGCCCAAGGTCGTACGGCCGATCATGTCATCATCCATGCCGACAGCCGCGCCACCAATCTGGTCGATCAGAAATCCTTCTATGTCGGGATTTCGCGCGCCAGGGAGACGGCGACGATCTTCACCAACGACCGGGCGAAACTCGTCTCGGCGATCAGTGAAAGGGTGGGAACGGTCCAAACTGCGATTGCGCAGGGAGTTGCGTCCGCGCCTGTTGCCAGTAAAGCGACGGGCTCAGCGCTACCACGATCATTATCCTCCCGGTTCGGAGCCGGGCTTTCTTGAGCGCCGGGTTTGTATCCCGCGTGGACGCAAGCTACTGCCCCTCTCGGTAAACGGCTCGTAAGCCATTTCCGGCAAGACCGGCGCCACTCCGGCGCGATCGTCATGCCACCAGCGCTTATGCCCGCTCAGATGCTACCGGAGATTGAAGAGGATTGGAAATCCCCGACGGACCGCATATTAACGTAATAATTCCCGTTGGCTGGCCCGGATTGCTGCTGCTGAAACGGTGAATGGCCGAAGGCTCAACTCTTCTTATTAGGGGTCGCCGCCCCCGACCGTCATTATCGTCGCTCTGTTTGGCGAAGGTTTCAACGGCGTGACCCCGATGCTGTCCATGAGTGGTCGCGCTCGCAAGCAACCGAGCCGCCGAACGTGGATTGATACCGTGCCGGGCCTAACCGTTGTCGCGATAGTCGCCACCGGGATCCGGATCTGCGCAGGATTGGTTCAACAACAGCCTTTAAGGACACTCCGCCAAACGTCGGATTGCCCCTGGGTGGTTATCGTGGGACGTACATCCAGAGGTCACCGCATATGCACTCGTGTCAAGCGCTCAAAATGCTTCATCCGCCGCAACGCCCAGGCCGGGACAGCCCTTGTCCCCAGGGTCGCCGATGACAGACATCCTTATCATCGAGGATGACGCCCGAACCGCGCGCGAGATCGTCGCCGCGCTCGTGGATCACGGGCTGCGGACCGCTCATGCTGCGACGGGTATCGAGGCACTGCAAAAGGCGCGCGCGACCAGTTACGACGCGATCATCCTCGACCGGATGCTTCCGGGCGGAATAGAGGGGCTCGAGGTTCTTGCGGCGTTGCGCGGCAATGGTGTTACCACTCCCGTGCTGATCCTCAGCGCGCTGTCCGCAGTAACCGACAAGGTGCGCGGCCTGCGTGCAGGCGGCGACGATTATTTGACCAAGCCGTTCGACTTTCTCGAGCTGACCGCAAGGGTCGATGCACTCACTCGACGGCCCTCGACAGGCGTTGGCCGACAGGAAATCGAGCTGCTGGTCGGCGATCTGCACATGGACCTGATCACGCGCTCGGTGCGCCGCGCGGGAAGGCCGATCGAACTGCTGCCGCGCGAGTACATGCTGCTCAAGCATTTTATGCACAATCCCGGCCGCGCGCTGACGCGAGCGATGATCTTTGAGCAAATCTGGGGCTACCATTATGACGAACGCACCAATGTGATCGACGTGCATGTCGCAAAGCTGCGGCGCAAACTTGACATCGAAGGGCTGCCCTCGGCAATCGAGACGGTGCGCGGCGAGGGCTATCGCCTTGCGGCTTAGCGAGCTGCGGGGCGCGACGAGCTTCCGGCTCGCTCTGTTCTTCACCGCGCTGTTCGGCTCGGCGTCGTTGATCTTCGTCGGTGCCGTCTATGTCATGGCCTCGGAGTTCCTCACCGGTAACCCCGACGAACGGATGCGCGCCGAGGCAACGAAGTTCGACAACCGCTCCAGTGACCAGGCCGAGCAGGTGCTCGACCAGCACAGCGTCGATGACGTTACCGGCCGCCGCCCGTTCGGCCTGTTCGACGCGCGGGGCCACTGGGTGGCGGGCAATCTGCGCCGCCTGCCCGAGCCGCGCCCGCACGACGAAGCGTTCTTCGAGACGACGGTGAACACGCGACAGGAGCATACCTTCTACCGCTCGATCCTGCACCGCCTGCCCGATGGCAGCTTCGTCGTGGTCAGCCGCAACATCGAGGAATTACAGAAATTCCGCCACGAATTGCTTGAGGCGACGTTGGCCGCATTGGCACTGATGATGGTGCTCGGCGTGGCCGGCGGGGTGATGATCGGCGTCGGCTCGCTGCGCCGGCTGGACAAGGTGATCCGCGCGATCGAGGGCATCACGCGCGGCGACCTTGCCGGGCGGCTGCCGTCGCGCGGCACCAACGACGATGTCGACCGGCTGGTGCGTGTGGTCAATTCGATGCTCGACCAGATCGAACGGCTGATGGGCGAGGTAAAGGGGGTGTGCGACAGCATAGCACACGACCTGCGCACCCCGCTTACCCGGCTGCTCGCGGCGCTGGAACGCGCCAATCGCCGCAACCTTTCCGCCGCCGAGCGTCGCGCCGAGATCGAGGAGGCGATCGCCGAGGTGAGGCTGATGCTGCGCACCTTCGCCGCGCTGCTGCGAATTTCGGAGATCGAGGACGGCGCGCGGCGTGCTTCGTTCGGCGACGTCGACCTCGGCCAGGTGGTGTCCGACGCGATCGATTATTACGAACCTGCCGCTGACGCCAAGGGCGTCACTTTGTCGTTCGACGCCGGCCCAGGCGACGGGAGTCACTGGCTCAACGGCGATATGGACCTGCTGTTCGAGGCGGTCGGCAATCTGATCGACAACGCCATCAAATTCACCCCCGCCGGTGGCGCGGTTTCGGTCGCCTTGCGGCCCGATGCGGCGATCGTCGTCGCCGATACCGGCTGCGGCGTCGCGCCCGAGCAGCGCGAGAACGTCAAGCTGCGTTTCCACCGCGGCGACCGCGCGCGCGAGACATCGGGCAACGGCCTTGGCCTGCCGCTGGTCGGAGCGATTGCGCGGCTGCACGGCATGGAGTTGCACTTCGAGGACGGCGCGCCGGGCTGCCGAGTCGTCGTATCGCCGGTCGCGGCCAACGTCCGGGGCGAACCGGCCAGATTAAGTCTGGTCCATCCCGCGTGACTCGCGCGCGGATGAAATCGCCGCTTTTGCGTGACTTGGTTTGCCCCCCCCAAGGCCCAGATAAATAAAGTTTAATCTTGTGCGTTTGTCCTTGTCACCAATCCGGTGCGAGCGCAGCCACGACAGGGGCGAAAGGGGGAAATACCCTTCGCCGATCAGGAGAGGAAGATGACAGGTAAGTTTGCCGCCTTGTTGGGCGCGGCGTGTCTCACGGCGACGATCGCCTGGGCCGACGATTATATTCCTCCGGTGGTCGGCGGCCATACCTATGTCCAGCACATGATCACGCAGGCCAGGGCCGCTCATCCGCAAATCGCCTCGATCGTGGTGGTCGGCGTGCGCGACGGCGCCAAGGACACCATCATATTCGGCTCGACCGCATCGGCGGCACAAGTGTTCAAGCCCGCCGCGGCCGAAGACCGGGTCGGCTGCAGCTGGGCGGCGGGTCATCGCCAATATATCGTGCGTGAAGCCTATAAGAGCAGCAGCGGGCACGCCATCGGCACGATCATCGTGACCTTCAACGCGGCCAAGGGCGCATCGACGGCGCGCTTCGATGCGATCGCCGACGGGATCGCAGCGCAAATGGCGCGGGGCACGCTGAGCGCGAAGAATGCCGCCGACCCCTGGCCCTATGACGCCCGGTTCGGCCCCAACACCTATGCCCAGCAGATCACCGAGCGCACCGTCGCGAAGCACCCCGACCTGCTGGTCATGATGATCCATGCCACCCCCCCAGGCGGCGGAAAGAACGTCATCATCGGCTCAAATATCGGCCGCTTCGGGAAGCTCGCCGATGAGGATGACGGCCGGGTGATCAATGCCGGTTCGACCAATCTCGAGATCGGCGGCGATAATGACCGTTTCGAGACCGAGCTGCCGCTCAACGACGCGCACGGCAAACGCATCGGCGCGCTCGGCCTGGTGTTCAGCTATCACGATGGCGCCGACAAGGACGCGATCCACGCCCATGGCCGTGCGATCCGCGACGAAATCGCGCGCCAGATCCCGAACAGCGCCGCGCTGTTCAGGCGCACGCGCTGAGGCGCCGCCCCTTTTTCGGAGACTGCTTCCCATGCGTTTCAAGACCCATTTTCTGCTCAGCGCCATGATCGGCGCGCTCGCGCTGTCCGGTTGTGCGAAGTCGAGCCCGGCCGACAATGGTGCCGCGACGGTCAACACCGCCGACGCCGCTGGCCCGGTGCCTTTGAAGCTCGCCGGTTCGGTCGACTTCCCCGGCTATACCGGGGACTTCGATCACTTCGCGATCGACACGAAAGACAACAAGGTCTTCCTCGCCGGCGAGGAGTTTCATGAGGTCGAGGTGGTCGACCGCGCGACGGGCAATATCCTCAAGCGCCTCCCTGGCTACGGCGCACCGCACAGCTTGTTGTACATGCCCGACACCAACGAGATGCTGGTGATCGACGGCGAGAAGCCCTCGACCGTGCTCGATGCCGATACGCTGCGGGTCAAGCGCACGTACAAGCTCCCGGCCGGTGCGGACTCGGTCGGTTACGACGCGCAGACCCGACATCTCTGGGTCGTCACCGGCGGCAAGGACGTGCCGCAGAAGGATTCCAACCTGCTCGAGATCGACCCGGCGACCGGCAAGATCTTCAAGTCGGTGCATTTCGATGCCGACCATGTCGAGGCGCTGGCGGTCGAGCAGAACGGCTCGCGCATCTTTATCAACGTCACCGACAAGAATTATCTCGCGGTGATCGACAAGAACACAGGCAAGGTCACTGCGCAGTGGCACATAAAGGAAGCCGAGCAGAATGCCCCGGTGGCCTATGACGAGGCGACCCACCGCCTGTTCGTGGTGACGCGCAAGCCGGGTAAGCTGCTCGTCCTCAACGCCGACACCGGGGCTACCATCGCCGAGTTCAAGGCACCCGAGCGCACCGACCAGGTGGTATGGGACGCGGCGAACCGCCGCGTCTACGTCGCCGGCGGTGAGGGCTATACCCTCGTGGTCGAGCAGGACGGGGCCGACAAATATCGCGACGCAGCTCACGTCATCACGCTCCCGGGCGCCAAGACAGCCATCGTCGACGGGAGCCGGCTGTGGATCGCAGCCTCACCCGGCGAGAGCAAGGCCATGGGCAAGTTGCTCTGGTTCGATATCGCACCGCGCTAGGCGCGGCGAAAACGTCCCGACGCCGGGAAACACCGGCGCGGTGCCACAACCAAGGAGGGGTTGGACTCATGACCGACGTAACGAAGCGGGCTCGCAGCGGGCTTTCGCTAACGACCGCGCTTGTCTCCGGCATGCTGCTCGCACTGCCAGCGAACGCCCAGACGACGCCGGCGCCGCCCGCCGCGCCTGAAGACCAGGCCGCGCCCGCGAGCCCACCCGACATCGTCGTCACCGGATCGGCGCTGCCGACCACGCCCGACCAGGTCGCGGTCCCCGTCACGACGATCGGCGCTGAAGAGATCAAGCGCGGCGGCGTCGACAACAATGTGCTCGAACTGGTGCGCAAGCAGATTCCATCCTTCGCGGGCCGCAGCAACACCGGCAACAGCAACGCCAACAACACCAACCAGAACACCGCCGGCGGTTCGCAGGCGCAGCTGCGCAACCTCGATACGCTAGTGCTGATCAACGGCCGGCGCATGGCAGTCAACCCGATTGCCGGCATGGGCGGCAAGGTCTTTGTCGACCTCGCACAGATCCCGGCGGCGGCGATCGAGCGCGTCGAGGTGCTCACCGACGGCGCCTCGGCGATCTACGGCTCCGATGCGGTCGGCGGCGTGATCAACTTCATCCTCAAGAGCGATTATGAAGGGCTGTCAATCGACGGTCGGCTCGGCTTCGCCAATGGCTACAAGGAACGTTCCGTCAATTTCGTCGTCGGGCGTAATTTCACCGACGGCTTCAACATCACGCTCGCCGGCAGCTATCTCAAGAGCGACCCGCTCTATCAGAACCAGCGCAGCTTCACCTCGCCCTTCTACAGCACCGCGACGGCGGTGCCGGGCAGCGTCGTCACCGGGGGCCAGTTCGGCCTGCTCGCGCCTGGCCTCACGACACCGGGTTCGCGCAACCCGACCGGCATCCTGGCGACGGCGCCGAACTTCGCCGCGCTGATCGCCAACGGCACCTATATCAACACGCCGACCACCACCTCGGCGCAGACCAGCCCGGCAACCGCCAACAGCAACATCCTGGTGGCCGGTACCGGCATCGGCGGCACTTATGATTTGTCGCAATATCAGATGCTGCTGCTTGCGCAGGAGCAAAAGGCATTCGATGCCAGCATCAACCTGAAGCTGATCGGCGACGATCTGGTGTTCTTCGGCGACGCCCAGCTGTCCGACAATCGCAGCTTCACCCAGTTCAAGCCGGTGACGGTGGGTGTCACCCTTCCGCAGAACTCGCCGTTCAACCCCGTCGCCGGCGCGCTTGGCGGCGTGACCTTCGGCAGCACAGCCGACCCCAAGCAATATTATAACCACACCGAAAGCCTGCGCCTGACCGCCGGGTTCAAGGGCGAGCTCCGCTGGATCGGCCCGTCCTGGCATTGGGAGGCGGCGTATGTCCACAGCGTCAGCACGCTGACGCAGTTGCAGAAGAATGTGATCTTTACCCCGAACCTCGCCCCGGCCATCGCCGGAGGTTATGACGCCAGCGGCAATGCCGTGGCGGGCGGCGCGTTCAGCAAGGTGTTCGCCAATTTTTCGACCACCGGCGGCACGGTTATCGTGCCCGCGCTCGACGTGCTGTCGCGCACGCCCAACCGTGCGACACTTGGCTATATTTTCGGGTCCGAGCAGATCCATGCCGGCAGCAAGCTGGACTCGTTCGACGGCAAGATCACCGGCGTGCTCGCAGAACTTCCGGGTGGCAAGCTCGCCGTCGCGTTCGGCGGGGCTTACCGCAAGGAGTCGCTCTATGGCATCACCGATCCCAATGGCTATGTCCACGCGGACCCCAATTACTGCAACGATGGTGGCAGCTTCACCGCCAATGCGGTCTCATGGAATGGCGGCCAGTCCGCCGACCCCTTTCCCGTCCAGTGCTCCAGCACGACGGCCGGATCGCGCGGGCCGAACAGCCGTACGATCTCGTCCGAATTCGTCGAGGTGCGCGTGCCGATCACAGGCGACGGCTTCAATCTGCCCGGTCTGCACGAATTTGATCTGATCGGCGCGGTGCGGCATGAAAAGTACAGCGACGCCGGCAATTCGACCGTGCCGAAGATCGGCTTCTTCTGGCAGCCAATCGACAATGGCCTGACAATCCGCGGCACCTTCTCCAAATCGTTCACCGCGCCGCCGCTCTACCAGGAATATGGCCCGGTCAATTTCCGCCAGGCCGGCCCCGGCATCATCCCGGCCGCCTTTCCCGGCCTGCCCGCCGGCCTCTCGCCGGTGGAAGACGGCGTCAATCCCGGCCTGCAGCCCGCGCGCGCGACATCCTATTCGCTCGGCGTGGTATTCAAGCCGAGCTTCGTGCCGCGACTACGGCTCGGCCTGGACTATTCCTTCGTCAAGGAAACCGGGCTTCCCGGCGGGATCGGCTTCAGCAACATCTTCCTCGACGTGAACCAGCTCGGCTCGGCCTCGCTGTTCGCGGGCAACATTGCCAAAGGCAACTTCCCCGGCCTGCCCGGCGCGACGCCGTTCACCAACCCGGGCGACCTGCGCGCCTATCTCGCAGCCGATCCGGCCAATTATGCCAACGTCTATGCCATCGATCGCTTTACCAATCTCGGCGGCATCCGCGTGCGCACGCTCAACGGCACGATCGACTACAGCCTCCCCACCGCAAGTACCGGCACCTTCTCGTTCAACTCGATCATGGCGGTGTTTCTCAGCTACCAGTTCCAGGCGCTGCCGAGCCAGGCCTTTTACGAATATGCCGGCACCGCGACCAATGGCGGCACCGGCGTGCAGGGCACGCTCCCCAAGTTCCGCTCCTATACCAGCCTCAACTGGAACTATCACAACTTCGACCTGACGATCGCCAACACCTATATCTCGGCCGTGCGCGATCTCGGTGCTGGCGGCATCACCTATCAGACCAATGCCGGGCGCACCCCACCGACCGCCTTTGCCGGGCGGGTCAAACCCTACACCACCTTCGACCTGCGCCTCGCCTATACGGCGCGCGGCCGCGACGGCGCACTCAAGGGCTTCTCGATCGCGGTCGGGGTCAACAATGTGTTCAACCGCATGCCGCCGATCTCGACCAATGTGTACACGCCGAGCGCGGCCTATACCGACAACACCGCCGACGTTTCGACCTACGGGCCGATCGGCCGACTGGGTTATGTCCAGGCCTCGGTGAAGTTCTAGCACCGGCACCGCTGCCCTGGCGGCGCACCAAAGGGGGTATCGGCCGCGTGAGGGGAAACCTTCAAGCGGCCGAAAACCTTTTGCGGGGATTGGCGATTTTCAATCTCGTGGCCATGCGGAGCGAACCTGCCCTGGTCTATTCGGGTGGCATAGGGGGATTACCGAGAGGAAATTCGTCATATGAAAAGGACTATCACGCTCATCGCTGCGGCACTGGCCGTCGTCGCTGGCGGCGCCACTGCGGCCACGCATGCGCTGAAGGGCGCACGATATGCCGGCCAGGCGAAAGTCAGCCTCGCTGCAGCGCGCGCCACGGCGCTCAAGGCGCGGCCCGGCACGATCACCGACCAGGAACTCGAACGCGAGGCCGGCGGAAGTGGCCTGCGCTATTCGTTCGACATTCAGGCCGGCGGAAAGACCTATGAAGTCGGCGTCGATGCCAAGACCGGTGCAGTCCTCGAAAACGCCGCCGAGGGCGCGCATCCGGACTGATCGGCAATCGCACTATGACCTGCACGGCGCGCGCAATATGCGGCGCGCGTCGTGTAGCTGTCGCGCGTTCAGCGGCAGGAACACGGCCTGGTGGCGGATTACTGCCTGCCCGGCGGGCCCGACCAGCCACGCTGCGAAGCGCGCCACGGCCGGGTCGAGACAGCCGCGCGCGTCTCTCGCCATCACCAGATCGACGGTGCGCCCAAGCGGATAGGCGCCCGATGCGATCGAGCTACGCGTCGGTGCCACGGACCGGCCGCCATCGTCACCAATGGCCACGGTGCGCACGCTCGCCGACACATGCCCGAAACCGGTAAAGCCGATTGCCTGCACATCGACCGCGACCCGTGCCACGACCTCGTCCTCGCCGCCCGAGCCCGGCACTATCCGCCACCGCCCGACATGCCCGCCGACGCTGAGCACGCGTCGCCTGAGGGTAAGTGCGCGCGCCGATTCCTCGCCTGCCCAGCCATCGCCACCAACGACATGGATTGCCTTGCCTCGCCAACCCGGCAGGCCGAGATCGCCCCAATCGATCGGTGGGGTACCACCGCGCCAGCGCGTTTCCGACAGCAGCGCATCGATTTGGCGGAAGCTCAGCGTGTGCAGCGGATTCGCGGCATTGACGATCGCCACCACCGGATCGACATAACCGAAGCGGTGCCACGCCCCGCCGGCAACCGCGATCACCACCGGATCGCCATGATGCGCCCGACGGAACGCGGCGAGGTCGGCCTCGGCCATGTCGCGGGTGAGGAAGGCGAAGTCGTGGTGCCCGTCGAGAAAGGCCTGTAATGCCGGATCGAGCTTGCCCTGCGGCGGACCGTAAGGCTGCGGCACGACGATTGCGGTTGCCGGCTCGACGTGCGCGAAGGCAGCGAGCCAAGTGGGCACCAGCGCGTGGAGGATCTTTGGCGCGCTGCCGGTGCGCGAACCGCGGGGCGCCGCCGCCGCCAGCATCAACGCTGCCGCGACTGCGCATATCCCGCGCTTTCCGATCATCCTCTCGCCCTCGTCATTGCCGCCAACGATAACGCCGCGAACGCCCGATGGCGCCATACGCCGTTTGACGGATGCCGTAAGGCGCACGGGGCATTGCCGCGCCGCCGCATGCGCCTAGTCTTTCCAGCGAGGGCCGGCATGCGCGCCGGCACATCATAACATGGAGAGGAATGCGCTAATGCCCAGACTGACCTACTCGCGCCGAACCGGCGCGCTCGCCACAGCGGTCATCGCGCTGGGTGCGATATCGATCGCCCTCAATCCGGCCGCTGCGCTAAAATATGCCAAACGCGAACATAATCTGAAGCCGGATCCCAGCATTCCCGTCTGGGTTCCGGGCCGGGTCGACGTGCAGCCCGAGGAAGACCTGCATGTCGTCGGTGCCGACGTGATGGATGAAATGACACTCGGCTGGGTCAAGATGATGCGCAAAGCCTATCCGCGCCTCAGCGTCGACATGGAGGCGCGCGCTTCCGGTTCGGGCGGCCCGGCGCTGACCAACGAGATTGCGGACCTAGCAGCCTGTCGGACTTAGCGCGATTGGGTTTGATCGGTCCTGCTGGTGATTGTAGAATCGGTAGATTATGCAGCGGCGGCAGGCGAGTTGAATGAGCAATTTCCGAGCGATTGACCGTGACACTGGATATTTGTTGC
>JBBRSN010000107.1:0-10630 GCA_038245375.1 Sphingomonadales bacterium
CGAACCCTTCGCGGTGCTGCTCGCCGACGATTTCATGGTCGGCGCACCCGGTTGCCTCAAGCAGATGGTCAAGGCCTATGAACAGGTCGGCGGCAACATGATCTGCGCGCAGATCGTCGCCGACGACCAGACCGACAAGTATGGCGTCATCACCCCGGGCGCGCGCAACGGCCCCCTGACCGAGGTCAAGGGCCTGGTCGAGAAGCCAAAGGCGGGAAGCGCGCCTTCGAACCTCGCGGTGATCGGTCGCTATATTCTCCAGCCCGAGGTGATGCGCGTGCTCGAGACGCAGGAACTGGGTGCCGGCAACGAGATCCAGCTGACCGACGCAATGGCGCGAATGATCGGCGACCAGCCGTTCCATGGCCTGACGTTCGACGGGCAACGCTACGACTGCGGCGACAAGGCCGGGTACGTGCAGGCCAATCTCGCCGTGGCGGTGGGCCGCGATGACATCGGTCCCGCCGTGCGCGCCTTCGCGGTCGATCTGCTTCGTTAACCATTCCGCGCTAGCCCAAAGGCCGGGACAGCGACGGGCCGGGACACATGAAGGGTATCATTCTCGCCGGGGGCAGCGGCACGCGGCTCTATCCGGCGACGTTGGCGATCTCGAAGCAACTGCTGCCGGTGTTCGACAAGCCGATGATCTATTATCCGCTGTCGGTGCTGATGCTCGCCGGCATCCGCGACATCCTGATCATCTCGACCCCGCGCGACCTGCCGATGTTCCGCCTGCTGCTCGGCGACGGCGCCGCGTTCGGGATCAACCTGTCCTACGAGGAGCAAGCCGAGCCGGGTGGACTGCCGCAGGCCTTCCTGGTCGGGGAGCGTTTCCTTGCCGGTGCGCCGTGCGCGATGATTCTCGGCGACAACATTTTCCACGGCGACGGGCTGGCGCGCAAATGCCGCACGGCGATGGCGAATGCCGCGGCGGGCCGCGCCACCGTGTTCGCCTATCAGGTCGACGACCCCGAGCGCTACGGCGTGGTGACGTTCGATATCAGCGGGCGCGCCCGGTCGATCGCGGAAAAGCCGGCGGTGCCCGAATCGTCCTGGGCGCTGACCGGGCTGTATTTCTGCGATTCGCGCGCCGTCGAACTTGCGCGCCGTCTCGCTCCGTCGCCGCGCGGCGAACTCGAGATCGTCGACCTGCTCATGGCCTATATGGCGACCGATTCGCTTGACATCGTCAAGCTCGGGCGCGGTTATGCGTGGCTCGACACCGGCACGCATGACAGCCTGCACGACGCATCGTCGTTCGTGCGCGCGATCGAGCGGCGCCAGGGCATCAAGATCGCCTGCCCGGAGGAGATCGCGTTGGACCAGGGATATCTCGACCGAGCCGCCGTGCGCGCGCGCGCTGCCGCGATGGGAAGCACCGACTATGCCGCCTATCTCAACCGGTGTGCGGCCGCGGCGTGAACGCGGTGCCGGTCGAGCGGACGATTCTGGTAACGGGCGGTGCCGGCTTCATCGGCTCGGCGGTCTGCCGGCTGTTGATCGGCGATGGCCGCACCCGCGTCGTCAATCTCGACAAAATGACCTACGCCGCCTCGCCGACGGCGCTCGCCAGCGTCGCCGCTGCGCCGCGTTACCGCTTTGTCCATGGCGACATCGGCGACCGTGGGCTTGTTGGCAAGCTGCTGGCGGAGGAGCGAGTCGATGCCGTGATGCACCTTGCGGCGGAGAGTCATGTCGATCGCTCGCTCGCCGATGCCGAACAGTTCATCGCGACCAACATTACCGGAACCTATCATCTGCTCGAAGCGGCGCTCGATCATTGGCGTAGCCTGAGTGGGGAGGGACAGGCGCGCTTCCGTTTCCTGCATGTCTCGACCGACGAGGTGTTCGGTGACCTGCCCTATGAATCGGGCGTGTTCGATGAGGAATCGCGCTATCAGCCTTCGTCGCCCTATGCCGCCTCCAAGGCAGCAGCGGACCATCTCGTGCGTGCCTGGGGACACAGCTACGGCCTGCCGGTCGTGTTGACCAACTGCTCGAACAATTATGGGCCGTTTCAGCACGCCGAAAAGCTGATCCCGCTGACAATCACGCGGGCGCTGCGTGGCGAAGCATTGCCCGTCTATGGCGATGGGGAGAATGTTCGCGACTGGCTGCATGTCGAGGATCATGCCCGAGCGCTCGAGCTCGTTCTCCGGCGTGGGATACCAGGGCGGAGCTATGCGATCGGTGGGCGCGAGGAACGGCGCAACATCGCGGTGGTATCGATGATCTGCGATCTGCTCGATTCACGCGCGCCGATCACTGGACTGCGGCGGCGCGAGCTGATTCGTTTTGTGACCGACCGACCGGGTCATGACCGGCGCTATGCGATCGACCCTTCGCGCATCGAAGGCGAACTCGGCTGGCGCGCCACCTGGTCTTTCGCCGCCGGGCTGGCGGCCACGGTCGACTGGTATCTTGCGCCGACAATCTGACCGCGCCGGGCAGCCGCCGCTGCAGGACTTTCATGCTGATCGTCCCGTTTCGGGACCGAGCATAAAAAAAGGCCGAGCTTGCGCCCGGCCCTTTCTAATCGATTTGCCGTAGCGCCTTACGGGCTGGTCGGCTTCGAGCTGCTGTTGCTGGTAGCTGCGATGACACCACCGGCAACGGCCAGCAGCGCAAGGCCGCCGATCACATAACCGCTCGAGCCATCACCGCCGCCCGTGCCGCCGCCCGTGTCGTCCTGACCGCCAGCCGCGAACGACTTGGCGGACGAACCACAACCGGCGACCGACAGCATCGAGGTCGGCGCGATGGTGTAGCTGCAGCCCTGCGACTGAACCTTGGCGCTTGCCTTGCCACGCGTGACGATACGGTCGCCAGCGAACAGCTGCTGACCGGCGAATGCCGGTACGAGCTTGCCGCCACGGGCAACGAACGTGCCCTGATCTGCCGAGGTAAGCTTACCAATCGCCTGCTCAGCACCCGCAAATGCCGGTGCAGAAAGGCTCGCCACTATAAGGGCGGCGGTTACCCGCGAAAATTTCATTATCAGTCTCCTCCTGAACCGCGTCGAAGTAGGCTCACACGAAGGGAAATAGCTTGCCCCCTGCGCCTTGTCCACCCGAAAACGCTCGCGCTTGCACAACGGTTTCGCGTGAGTGACCTAAACACCACAAAGTGTAAAAAGTTTCTTTCAGACCTGTGCCTGAAGGTATTTTCGCTTCGTGCCTTCGATGCAGATCGCAGTCAAGACGCCCGACGCATAGGCTCCGGTGTCGATTCCGATGCGGTTCGGCTGTTCATCGGGCGTCGGCGTGATGGTGTGGCCATGCACGACGACGAACGGGTGCGCGACGGTGCTGCCGAGAAAATCCTCGCGAATCCAGCGCAGGTCGCGGATCGATTGCTCGTCGAGCGGCACGCCTGGCCGGATGCCGGCATGGACGAAGACATAGTCGCCAAAGCGAAAGCTGTCGGCGAAGCCGGCGATGAACTCGCGATGCTCGGATGGAATCGCGCCGTTGATCAGAGCCGCCGCGTGCTCGACGTCCATCGCCGCCAGTCGCCCGACCTCGACGCCGTAGCTCTGCGCGCACTCATAGCCGCCAAAAGTGAGCCAATCGCGAAACTTCTCGTCGGGCTTGTCGAGCACGCGCAGCATCATCTCTTCGTGATTGCCCATCAGGAAGACCGGATGAGGAAGATATTTTTTGCTGCGGAGCAGCAATTCGATCACGCCGCGCGAGTCGGGGCCGCGATCGATCAGGTCGCCCACGAACACGATATATTCGCGCTCGCACGGGTTCGCCCGACTGTCGGCCTCGATCTGTTCGAGCAGCGTGCGAAGCAGGTCGAGCCTGCCGTGGACATCGCCGATCGCATAGGCACGCGCGCCTGCCGGCCCGCTCGGCGTGGCGATGATGGCTGGCGCGGGCACCTTGCGGCGAAATTTTCCAAACACTTCGATCTCAATCTGTTGTCGAACCGACCTTCTGTCGAACCGACCCGCCGAACCGACAAATTTGCGTGACGGTCAATGGATGGCAAACCCTCTGGCAAATTATCGGCGGCCCGTTAAGGGGCTTCGCGTGGAAAATCCTGCTTCCGCGTGCTCGCCGCGCGTCCATCCCTTGTCGATATCGAACGGAACAAGCGCATGAATCCCGTGCGCATGGCGATGATCGGTTGCGGCGCGATCGCCGAGCAAGGCCATTTGCCGGGCGCGCGCCTCGCCGACAAGGTCGAGTTCACCGTGCTGATCGATCGCGATGAGGCGCGCGCCCGGGCACTCGCGACGCGGTTCGGTATCCCGCATGTCGCGACCGATATCGCGGCGGCTTCGGACTATGCCGACGCGGCTTGCGTCGCGCTGCCGCACCATATCCACCGTCAGGCGACCGAGACACTGCTCGAGCGCGGCCTGCATATCCTGATCGAGAAGCCGCTCGCGACGACGCTGGCCGATTGCGACGCCATGCTGGCGACGGCGGCCCGGGCACAGCGCAAGGTCGGCGTGGCGATGGTTCGACGCTATGCGCCATCCTCGCGCTACCTCAAGCAACTGGTCGATTCGGGCATGCTCGGGACGATCGAGCACATCCACATCGTCAGTGGCGTCGGCGATGCCTGGGCCGGCCAGTCGCTCTATATGCTGAGCGCGCGCGAGAGCGGCGGCGGCGTGTTGATGTGCAACGGCTGCCATGACCTCGACGCGCTCACCTGGCTGCTCGGGCCCGTCGCGTCGCTGGAATGCCAGATCGATTCGACCTTCGGCCTGGAAGGCAATTGCCGGATCGAGTGCACGATGGCGTCGGGCGCGACCGGTCTCGTCGAGTTGAGCCGGACGGTCACGCTGAACAACATGATTCGTGTCGAAGGCACCAACGGGACGGTGATCGCGCCATTGATCGGCGCCGGGCTGACACTCATCCCGCGCGGCGGACCGCTGTCGCTGACCGGCGACGTCGATAACGCGGTGTTCGATTTTCCACAGCTGATGGCCGATCAACTCGACGATTTCGCCGGTGCGATCCAGGATGGCCGTGCCCCGCTGGCCGACGGTGCCGCGGGCCGCGACATCGTCGCGCTGATCGAGCGCTGCTATGCCGGGGCCAGACCCATGTCATTTCCATGGGTGCGCCCGATCACGATGCCGGTGGCGGCATGAGCGAGGCGCTGAAAGGGCGGACCGCCCTTGTCACCGGCGGCACGGGCTTCATCGGCGGGCGGCTGATCGAAATCCTCATCGGCCAGTTCGGCATGAAGGTGCGGACGCTGGTGCGTGGTACCTCGACCGGCAGCGGCGCCTACCGGGCTGCTGCTGCTGGCGCCGAGTTCGTGACGGGCTCGCTGACCGACGCGGCGGCGATGCACACGGCGCTGGAGGGGGTGGACTATGTGTTCCACTGTGCGTTCGGTTCGCATGGCGACCTTGCCGAGCAGCGCCGCGTGACCGTCGAGGGTACGCGTACGCTGGCCGCAGCGGCCGGTGTCGCGGGCGTGAAGCATTTCGTCAATCTCGGCACGATCGTCTCGTTCGGCGCGGACACGCCGGCCGAGGTCGATGAGAGCTATGTCGCCCGTCGCATGTGGAAATGGCCGTATGCGATCGACAAGCGCGACGCCGAGCTGGCGATCGCCGAAGAGCATCGCCGCTCCGGCCTCGCCGCGACGACGCTGCGGCTCGGGGTGATTTACGGGCCTTATGGGCCGGCGTTCACGCTCTACCCACTGGCGTTGCTCAAGACGTCGCGCCTGGCGCTGATCGACGGCGGGCGCGGGGTTTGCGCGGCCGCCTACGTCGACGACGTGATCCAGGCGATCCTGCTCGCCGCGCAACGCCCGGTCGGCGTAGCGGAAACCTTTATCATCAGGGGGCCGGACAGGGTCACCTGGCGGCAATTCTACGAATCCTACGAGGCGATGCTCGGCGTCGAACGGCTCGTCGAGATGAGCCGCGCCGACATGCGCGGCGCCAGGGGCAAGCTCATGCTTGCGGCGATGCGTGCGGTGGTGGGCGAGGGGCTGGCGGCGTTGAAAGCCAGCCCTGACTTCAAGCGTGCGGCCGGCGCGCTGCCGCTGGTGCGCCCGGCCTATGCGATGATCGGCAAGCGCCGCGCCGGCACTGCCGGCGATGCGCTGCCGGCAAAGCCTGCCGCGGCGACCACGCCGGAACTGCCGGTCGAGCTGATCCCGCCGATGATGGTCGATTATTATGCCAGCACGACCGAGTATCGCATCGACCGCGCGCGCACCGAGCTCGGCTATGCGCCGGTCTTTGACCTGGCGGCCGGCATGGCTTTGACCGCGCAATGGGCGCGCTGGGCGAATCTCATCCCGCCGGCGGTGTAAGGTTCAGGCGCCGATCGGCTTTGTCGCTCGCGTCCAGATGAACGCGCGCACCATGTTCCGCTCGTCACGGTCGAGAAACATATATGCAGCGACGCAATAGCCGATCGCCAGACTGAACCCGGCAAGGGCGAGGCCCAGCATGTCGTGGAAGACGAAGAGCTTCCCGATCGCGACCGCGCCGGCGCAGGAAATGCCGAACAGCCCGATGGCGACCAGCACCGGCGAATAGAAGGTCGATCGCGGTTGCTCGATATTGCTGGCGGCATAGGGGATCAGGAACACCAGTTCCTTGATTGCCAGGCTGAGGCCGACCGCGCCCGCCACGCCGAGAATGCCGAGCGGGCTGTGGGCTCCGATCAGCAATGCGATGGCCACGCCGATCGCGCCGGTCACCAGCTGGACCAGTCCCGAGAGCATGACCCGGTCAGCCGCGAGCGAGATGGTGTAGAGCGGCACCACGGTCGAGGTGATCGCGATCGGTGCGATCTGCACGACCATCAGCGGCCAGTAGCTGACGAAATCGGGCCCGAGCCAGACGTGCAGGATCTGGTCCGACAGGCCGCATAGATAACCCGCCGGCAAGGCGACGCAGATCGCCATGAACTTCATCGCTGTGCGGGTATAGGTGACGAGCTGGCGCGGTTGCGCGCGGGCGTAGAGCGTGAGGATGGTGGGCACGCACAGCACGGCGACCGAGGTCGCGCCATTACGCAGGAACAGCGACCATTGGCTGACGGCGGCATAATGGCCGGCGAGGTGGACGCCGAAAAGCTTGTTGGCGAGCACCAGTTCCGAGCTGCCGACGAGGATCGTGCCGATCTGCATGATCAGCACCTTGGAGGCGATGCCGGAGATCGAGCGGAACTCGTTCGCCTCATATTTGAAGGTAAAAAAGGCAAGATGCGGCGCCGCGCGTCGGGCGAAGGTCATGCTCAACACGATACCGATGATCGCGCTGGCGAGGATTGCGGTGGCGGCATTGACGACCGTGGCGGCGAAGACGGCGAACAGCGTGATGGTCAGCGCGACGCGGGTTATCGTCTGGATGACGGCCGAGATGTTGCTGAGGTCGAGCCGGTTGCGGCTGAAGATGATGCCCTGAAAAGGCGTCGAGAGGACCGACAGCACGAACGCCGCCGCGACGAACGCGAACAGCAGGCGCGTCGCCGCTTCCGCGCCGATCGGTACGTCGAACAGGCTGGTGGAAAACCATGCGACCACTGCCAGCGGGACGGCGAGCAGGAAAGCGAGCGCCCCGGCGCCGGCGAGCGCCGAGCCGAAGGCGACGCTGGCGCGCTCGGGATCGTTATGTTCCAGCGCGAAGGTCAGGTTGCGGTTGAGCGAGGCACTCAGCGTCTGGGTGATGATGCTGAAATAGGACACGATCGTCGTCGCCAGCGGGATCAGGCCATAAGCGGCCGGACCCAGCTGGTGAACGAGGAACGGCGTGAACCAGATGCCGATCCCGATCGACAGCACGAACCCGATGACGGTGGTTGCGAAATTACGCCGCGTTTGCCCGACAGAAGTCATGGCCGCCTTTCTGCTTGATCACTGGGGCCGGATATCATCGCTCTGCTGTGGCGGTTGGCTGTCCGGGATGAACCGGGCACGCTCGGCGAATGCGATGCTCGTATCCGTTGCGATGCACCGCGCCAACCCTGAAAGTCGTGCCTGAACTATCGCGTGGCGAACGCGGTGATGATGGATCGCAGCTGCGCCGCGATGGCCTCGGCCGTGTGGCGGGCAAGGTGGGCGACGCGATCGGGGTGCGCGGGATCGACCGGGTCGGCGAGGGCCGCCGCGATCGCGCCGGCCGCGCTTGTCGGGTCGTTCGCGATAAAGGTGCGCCCGCACGCGCCGATCGCCTGGGGAAGGCCGCCGATATCCGACACGACCATCGAACAGCCGCTCGCCAGGCCCTCCAGCGCAACGATGCCGAACGGCTCGGCCCATACCGATGGCACGATCATAACGCGGTGGGCGTTGAGCGTGCGGCGCAGCGTATCGCCGGTCTGCGCGCCGAGAAAGTCGACCCGGTCGGCGATGCCGAGGGAAGCGGCGAGTGCCTCGGACTGCGCACGGGCGGGGCCGTCGCCGACGACCGAAAGCCGTGCGGCGCCGAGCGGACCGCCGGGAAGCGCCATGGCGCGCAGCACGACGTCGCAGCCTTTTTCCGGCACCAGTCGGCCTACCACGACAAGCTCGCGGTCACGGGCGATGCCTGTGTCGGCATGAAACAGCTTCGCGTCATAGGGATTGGGCAGGGTCAGCCTGGGCCGGCGATCGGGCAGGCGGGTGGTGATGAAATCGCTGCAGCCAAGATTGGCGCGGACGCGGTATTCAATCAGCAGGCGTTTCACATGCTGCGACATGGTCAGCTTGCGCAGTGGCATCTTCGGGTCGCGAAACTCATGCTGATGCCAGACGAACAAGGGTGCCCCGGCAGCGAGGACCGCCGGCGTGAGTTTCAGGCCGATATTGGGCATGATCGCCGCATCGGCGCCGCGACACACGGCATAGGCTGCCGCGAAACTCGGGCGCCGGATCAGGCGATAGGCGCGATCGGGCATCGGGCCGCCCGGCTGCAGCGTCAGCACAGTCACGTCGTCGCCGCCGCGGCCAAGCGCATCGGCGGTCATCTCCGACAGATTTTCGATGCCGCCAATATTGGGCACGAACGGTGTCGTGCAAATGGCGATCCGCATAGCTTCCCCGTATTGGCCCCGCCGGCTGTAACCCGATGCCACCCCCCAATGCCATCGAGCCCGCGCTATGCCGAGTTTGTGGCATGATAGGAAGAGCCGGATGACGTCGCGAGCGCCACAATGGTCGATAAAGGGATCATTGCTTGATTCATGCGACGCGGTCGCTAGGACATGGGCGAGGTGTTGGAGCTAGGGTGATATGCGTACCAGCGGGATGAATCAGGTGTGGCGACAGTTGTCGACATGGGTTGTGGTGGCCGGAGCGGCGATGGCGCTGGCCGGCTGCGCGACGCGCGGCGGGCCGGTTGCCTATGCGACCGATCCGCTCGCCAAGCCCGATATCCCGACCGAGATCCCCACCAGCAACGATTATCACCTCGGACCGGCGGACGTGCTCAACGTCTCGGTTTACGGCGTTTCGGAGTTCAGCGGCGACTACACCGTCGACAGCGTTGGCCGTATCAAGCTGCCGCTGGTCGGTGACGTTGCGGTACAGGGCCAGACCAGCGACCAGGTCGCGACGGTGCTGACGCAGAAGCTCCAGGCAACCTATCTGCGCGACCCGAAGGTCCAGGTGGTGCTCAAGACGGCGCAGAGCCAGCGCATCACGGTCGATGGCTCGGTCGCGCAGCCGGGCCTCTACGCCATCGGCGCCGATACCACGCTGATCCAGGCGATCGCGACGGCCAAGGGCGTGACCGATGACGGCAACCCGCGACGCGTGGTCATTTTCCGCAAGATCGATGGCGTGCGCCAGGCGGCTGCGTTCGATCTGACCGATATCCGGCGCGGCAAGATGCCCGACCCGCAAGTCTACAGCAACGATATCATCGTCGTCGACGGCAATGGTGTCGGCAAGACGTTCAAGACCGTGATCCAGGCGCTGCCGATCGCCGCGCTGTTCCGACCCTTCTAGAAAATCAGGTCTCAACTTCGATGAACGATTATAGCGGGTCTGTACCCGATATTGCCGAGCGTGGCCGGGGCGGCGCGATTGCGCCGATCGGTCAGAATCTCCAGCCCTCGCTCGGGCCGACGATGTTCGACGTCGATTCGCTCGAGGGCGATTCGGGCGGGTTCAACCTGCGTGACGTGTGGCGCGTGCTGTTCCGCTGGCGGTGGCTGATTCTTGCCGTCATGCTGGTCTCGGTGCTCGGCGCCTTCGGCGTGAGCCTGATGACGACGCCGCTATATCGCGCCTATTCGTCGCTCGAAATCACCCAGCCGCAGTCCGAGTTGATCCAGCGCGCCGACACCCAGCCGATCGTGCAGCGCGACCCGGCGTTTCTCGCGACGCAATATGGCCTGCTCAAGAGCCGTTCGCTGACCGAGCGTGTCGTGCGGCAGCTGAACCTCGCCAACGATCCGAGTATCGCGCCGGCGCGCATGAGCCTCGATCAGCGCGAGCGCGTCGCGACCAACGTCGTTGCGGGGCATTATGCCGTCAGCCCGGTGGTCGGCAGCCGCCTGATCAACCTTTCTTACGTCGACAGGGATCCGGCGCGCGCCGCGCGGATCGTCAACGCCTTTGGCGACGCGTTCATCGCGTCGCAGCTCGAACGCAAGTTCGGCCAGACCGCCTATGCGCGGCAATTTCTCCAAAGCCGGCTGGATGCCACCAA
>JBBRSN010000108.1:0-9960 GCA_038245375.1 Sphingomonadales bacterium
GCATGAATAGCGCGAGTGGTATCGGTCCACATCGTTGATCTCCGGTCGGTTCTTCGCAAAACCTCCAGAATCAGCCATGCGCCAGCGCGTCAAGCGCAACCGACTGATATCACTCAACTTACTTTTGGGTCAGACACTTAGACAAGGAAATAAAAGCAGCGACCAACCAGCACAACGTCTTCCTAAAGGAATTGGGACTGCCGCTCCTTCCCTAATTTTGAGCGAATCAATATTTGGCGAGTGCCGATCGTAGAGAGCAAACGCCTCACCACAAAAGCTCGCAGCGCTTACAGCGCTCGCGGCACGGTGGATGCCGGAACGAGCCCGGCATGACGGACCAATGCCGGATCAGCGACGGATTAGGGGGTGACGGCCTCCCCCAAAACCCGGCAGATACCGCCACCCGCCACAGGAGCCCGCCATGACCCCCTCCCCCGAGCGCGATGATCTGGCCGCGATCCGCGCGGGCGTGCGCGCGGTGGTGACGCGGTTCGACGATGCATATTGGCTGGCGCGCGATGCGGACGGGGCCTTTCCGACCGAATTCCACCGCGCGATGGCCGAGGGCGGGTGGCTGGGCATCACCATGCCGGTGGCGCAGGGCGGCGCCGGGCTGGGGGTGACCGAGGCGGCGGTGATGATGCACGAGGTCGCCTCGCATGGCGGCGGGATGACGGCGGCGTCGTCTGTCCACATCAACCTGTTCGGGCCGCACCCTATCATCGTGGCGGGGACGGCCGAGCAGCAGGCGCGCTGGATCCCGCGGCTGGTGGCGGGGGCGGACCAGGTCGCGTTCGGCTTTACCGAGCCCGATGCGGGACTCGACACGACGCGGATCACGACCTTTGCCGAGAAGGTCGATGGCGGATATCTGGTCAGCGGGCAGAAGGTGTGGACATCGACCGCGCAGGTCGCGGGCAAGATCATGCTGCTGACGCGCACCACGCGGCGCGCCGAGTGCGCGCGGCCGACCGACGGGATTACGCTGTTCTATACCGATCTCGACCGGGCGCGGATCGAGGTGCGGCGGATCGGCAAGATGGGGCGCGCGGCGGTCGATTCGAACGCGCTGTTCATCGACCGGCTGTTCGTGCCCGAGGCGGACCGGATCGGCGCGGAAGGCGCGGGGTTCGAGACGATATTGCACAGCCTGAACCCGGAGCGGATATTGATCGCGGCGGAGGCTATAGGCATCGGGCAGGACGCGTTGCGCCGCGCGACCGACTATGCGCGCGACCGCACGGTGTTCGACCGGCCGATCGGGCAGAACCAGGGCGTGCAGCATCCGCTGGCCGAGCGCTGGATGTACCTCGAGGCGGCGTGGCTGATGGTGCTGCACGCGGCCGCGCTGTACGATGCCGGGGCGCCGTGCGGGGCGGAGGCGAACAGCGCCAAGTTCCTTGGCGCGCGGGCGGGGCACGAGGCGTGCTGGCAGGCGATCGCGACGCTGGGCGGCTATGGCTATGCGCGCGAATATCATGTCGAGCGGCTGTACCGCGAGGTGGCGATCACGCGGCTGGCGCCGATCACCGAGCAGCTGATATTGTGTTTCGTGGCGGAGAAGGTGCTGGGGTTGCCGCGGAGTTATTGAGGGGGGTGGGCCAAGAAGGGCGCACCCCTTCGTCATGCCGGACTCGTTCCGGCATCCAACGGGCCGCAAACCAAGCGGCCGTTACTCACGCGGCACGGTGGACCCCGGAACAAGTCCGGGGTGACGGGTAGGGGTTTTGGCGCCGATTAGCGGGCAGCTGATGCTGTGGTTCGTGGCGGAGAAGGTGCTGGGGTTGCCGCAGCGTTATCGAGGGGGATTCTCCCCTGAGGGCAACTGCATCCGCACTTCGCGCGACAAGGCACTGAAACCCTTCTCCCCTTGTGGGAGAAGGTGGCGCGTAGCGCCGGATGAGGGGGAGTCCGGAACGCAACGTCCGCGTCAATCCCCCTCACCCTTCCCACGCCTTCGGCGCGGGCCCCGTCCCTCTCCCACAAGGGGAGAGGGAGGAAGAAGCCTCACCCCGCCGGCCGCGCCAGCATCAGCGCCTGGCGGGTGGTGCGGCAGACGATTTCGTCGCGCTGGTTGAGGCCGACATGTTCGAAGGTCACGATGCCCTGCCCCGGGCGCGAGGCGGAGGGGCGGAGCGCCTTGACCTCGGTTTCGACATGGATGGTGTCGCCGGCGAAGACGGGCTTGGGGAACAGCGTCTCGGTCATGCCGAGATTGGCGACGGTGGTGCCGAAGGTGGTGTCCTGCACGCTCAACCCGATGACGAGGCCGAGGGTGAAGAGCGAGTTCATCAGCGGGCGGCCGAATTCGGTGGTGGCGGCATAGGCATGGTCGATGTGCAGCGCGGCCGGGTTGAAGGTCAGCGACGAGAACAGCATGTTGTCCATGTCGGTGACGGTGCGGCGGATTTCGTGCGCGAAGCGCTGCCCGATGGTGAATTGCTCGAAATACAGACCTGCCATGCGCCGCTCCCTTTCGCGGCCGGCGTGCGGCAATGCGCGCGCATCGTCAATGTTGCAGGCGTGTGGCGCTCAGCAGGGCGCCTCGCGGCGGCGGCTGTCGGCGATTTCGGCGGCGACGGCGAGGCGTTCGAAGGTGGCGTTGGCCGAGCGCGCGAGCGTATCGAGCAGCGCGAGCGCGTCGGGCTCGACCGGCTGTTCCTTCGCCCAATAGACGCCGAGCGCGGCGATCGGCGCGCCGAGGCCGAGCGGGAAGACCGCGAGGCTGGCGACGAAGGTGGCGTGATAGGGCAGGATCGGCACGCGCGTGTCGGCGTGGATGTCGGGGACGTAGATCGGGCGGCGCTCGACCATGGCGAGGCCCGAGATGCTGTCGGCGATCGGGAAGCGCCGGCCGGTCCAGAGCGGCGCGATGGCATCCTCGGCGACGAAGACGACCTCGTCGCCCTCGCGGCGCGCCAGCGTGACGCCGTCGGCGCCGCCGAGCGCGCGGGTGTGCTCGCGCAGGATCGCGAGCGCGTCATCGATCGAGGCGGCACGACCGAGCAGATCGAGCGCGTCCGACATCAGTTTCCAGCGATTGAACCGGATCATTCGCGCGTCTTACCTTCCTGCGGCGGCCCTACGCCGAATTCGTCAACGGACCTAGTGTGGTGGATTTGAAATTCGCCACGTTAGGAGGCGGGCGCGGAGCGAATTTCAAATCCTTAAACCACACTAGAATCATATAGTTGCTATAGAATATCCTGATTGGGAGGTCGGGTGGGGGAGCGGGCTGGTACCGCCTTCGAAATGCGCTCTTCCGCGCATTTCCAAACAGACTGTTAGACATTACTGAAACGCGGCCCTGAACCTGCGGCTATAGGTAATGCTACGCTGTCGGGGTAGCTATGCCGTGCCCATGACCTGTGCGGCGAAGCGATGCATTTCCTCGGCCTGCGGGCTCATCTGGAGCAGCAACAGGTCGAGCCCGGCGCCCTCGAAATCGGCGATGCGCTGGCGCAGCTGTTCGGGCGTGCCGACGAGGTTCGGGCGCAGGCCGCGGTTCGACACGGCATATTCCCGGATCTTGAGCTCGCGCTCGAGCTGGGTGCCCGAGAGCCACTGGTCGAAATTGGCGTAGCCGGCGGGGAGTTCGGTGACGGCGGTGATGCGATCGAGCTCGCGCCGCGCCTCGGCCTCGCTGTCACGGACGATGGCATAGGCGGCCATGCCATAGGTCATCGGCGCGCCCCCGGCGGCGGCGCGGCGCGCGGCCATGTCGGCGATCTTGGGGGCGATGGCGTCGACCGGGTCGCCGTGCATGACATAGGCGTCGCACTGCGCGGCGATCATCGCCTTGGCCTTGTCGCTCTCACCGCCGGCATAGACGGTCGGGCGGTGCACGGGCTTGGGCGCGCAGATCGCCTGCTCGGTGGTGTAATAGTCCCCGGCGAAGCTGAAGCGATCCTGCGTCCACAGGCCGTCGACCACGGTCAGCCATTCGGCGGTGCGGGCGTAGCGATCGTCATGCTGGTCGAACTGCAGGCCATATTGCCGCGCCTCGTCGGCCCACCAGGAGGAGACGACGTTCAAGGAGAGGCGCCCGCCGGAGATGCGATCGATGTTGGCCGCCGCTTTCGCGAACAGCGCCGGGTGGTGGAAATTGGGGCGGACCGCGACCATCAGCTCGAGCTTTTCGGTGACGGCGGCGAGCGCGGCGGCGGTCGACCAGGCATCGAGCGCGGGTTGTTCGACGCCCTTGATGTCGTTGAGGTTCAACTCGGCGATCAGCGTGAGGTCGTAACCCCAGCGCTCGGCGTCGAGCGTGAGGCGCTTGCTGTAATCCCAGCTGGCATCCATCCGCTCGTCGGGGACGTTGCGCAGCCAGCCGCCGAACACCGGCATCCAGTACCCGTAGCGCATCAGTGGCCTGCCTTTTCGATGACGGTTTCGAGATAGTCGACCAGCCGCTCGTGCGGGTCCCAGCCGAGCACGTCCAGCGGCTTGGCGACGAAGTTGGACAGGGCGTTGATGTCGTAGAAGCGGGGCGTGCCGTCGCGATCGTCGATCATCACCTCGACCCCGCCGACATCGAGCCCGGCGGCGTTGGCGATGCGCTGCGCGGCGTCGATGAGGTCGGGCGCGGGGGTGGTCGCGGCCATGGTGATGGCGGTGCCGGGGACAATGCAGGCATCGGCCGGGCAGAGATCGAAGGCGCCGCCGCCGGCGATGTCGATGGCGTAGAGATAGGCGCGGTCGAGCGTTTCGATGCGGGTGATGGTGCCGCCGCGGACGGGCACATAATCCTGCACCAGCAGCACGCCGTCGACGCTGGCCGGCAGGCCGCCATCGGCGATCGCGGCACACAGCTCGTCGCGCGAATCGAAGCGTATGATGCCGGCACCGGCGCCGCCGATATTGGCCTTGACCACCAGCGGGAAGCCGATCGCTTCGCTGGCCGCCGCGACATCGGCGGCGCGGTGGACGACGCGCGTCGCCGGGATGGCGAGGCCGAGCCCGGCGATGAGCGAGAGCTGGCGCGCCTTGGAAGCGTCGATCGCCATGACATCGGCGCCGTTGAGCACGCGCGCGCCGCCGCGCCGCCAGTGATCGAGCCGCGCCATCGCATCGAAGATCGGATGCTCGTCGGCGCGCAGGAAGCTCGACATGGCGATGCGGTTGAACACCACAGGCGCCGGCGGGGCCAGCGCGGCCGGGTCCCAATTGCCCGCCGGGGTGAGGTCGCGATGGGCGATGCCGCGCCGGTCGAGCGCGGCGAACAGGGGCGCGAACCAGGCGGGGTGTTCGTAGAACAGGGCGATCGGCGGCATGGCGTGCGCGTTGCGATGTTTTGCGCGGCCGGGCAAGGGGGTGAAAGGGACGGGGCGGCGACGTATCCGCTTCGTGCTCCTGCGCACGCAGGAACCCAGGGCCACAGGCGCCGCACTCGGAACCCTGGGTTCCTGCGTGCGCAGGAACACGATAGCTTTACGCGAAGGCCGGTGCCTTGCGCAGCTGCTGATAGGCGGCGATGACCTTTTGCAGCATCGCCTCATGGCTGCGGTCGCCGCCGTTGCGATCGGGGTGGTAGCGCCGCACCAGCTCGCTGTAGCGCCGCCGCAATGCCGCCCGATCGGCGTCGGTTTCGAGGCCGAGTATGCCGAGCGAGCGGCGATCCTCGCCCGACAGCGGCTTGCCGTCCTTGCGCTCGGTCGCGGTGCGGCGGCCGAAACGCCCGGCAATCGCGTCGAGCGGGTCGTTGAAATCGGCCCAGCGCGGCGGGCGGTCGCCATTGGTGGCGGTGAAGGCGCGCGTCTCGCGTTCCCAGCCGGCGAGCGGGCGCTGCGCTTCATGGATCTCGTCGACGCTCATGCCGGAGAAGAAGTTGTAGCGCGCGTTGAAGGCGCGGACATGGTCGAGGCAGAACCAGCGATAGGGCCGCGGCCCCTCGCCATCGAAACCGACATCCTCGGCCGGAGGCGCGCGGAATTCGCCGGGCTCGTGACAACCCGGTTCCATGCACGCGCGGCCCGCACCTTCGATGCGGCCATGGAAGCGCGCATTGGGCCGGTCTTTCCTGTCGTATTCCCGCGCCACGCGGCTCCCCGAATTAGGGCTCGGACCTGATTTATAGGGGGTCTGAACCCGGGCAAAGCGCGCTATATAGGCGCGATGACGCTCCCCGCCACCGCCCCGCTCGCCGATATCATCACCGCCCGTCTCAGCGCGGCGCTCGCCCCGTCGCGGCTGGAGGTGATCAACGAGAGCCACCTCCATGCCGGGCATGGCGGCGATCCCGGCACGGGCGAATCGCATTTCGCGGTGGCGGTGGAGAGCGCGGCGTTCGCCGGGGTCAATCGCGTCGGGCGGCAGCGGCTGGTCAACAAGGCGCTGGCCGACCTGCTGGCAACGCGGATCCATGCGCTGTCGATTCGCGCCTCGGCGCCGGGAGAGTCATGATGCCCTATCATCTGTGGTATTGGCCGACGGTGCAGGGTCGCGGCGAGTTCGTCCGGCTGGCGTTCGAGGCGGCGGGCATCGCGTACGAGGATTGCGCGCGGAACGGCGGCGCGATGGCGATGATCGCCGACATGGCAGCGCGTGGCGCAACCGGCCCGTTCGCGGCGCCCTATATCGAGGCGGAAGGCGGGACGATCGCGCAGGTCGCCAATATCCTGCTTTATCTCGGCGACAGGCACGGGCTGGCGCCGGCCGACGCGGCGGGGCGCTATTGGGTCAACCAGCTGCAGCTGACCATCACCGACATCGTTGCCGAGGCGCATAATGTCCACCATCCGGTCGGGGGGTCGGACTATTACGAAGACCAGAAGGCCGAGGCGAAGCGCGCCGCGGAGCAGTTCCGCGAGCAGCGCATGCCCAAATTCCTCGGTTACTTCGAGGCGACGACCACGGCAAACACAGGCGACTGGCTCGCGGGGGAGCGCTGGAGCCATGCCGACACCTCGCTCTTCCAGCTCGTCGCGGGGCTGCGCTACATGTTCCCGCAGCAGATGGCGGCGATCGAGCGCGACTATCCCGGCGTGATCGCGCTGCACGACCGGGTCGGCGTGCTGCCCGGGATCCTCGACTATCTCACCAGCGACCGCCGGCTCGGCTTCAGCGAGGATGGCATCTTTCGCCATTATCCCGAGCTCGACGGGGGATGACGCGCGCGCAGCGCCCGGCGGCGCGGATCCTGCTGGTCGACGAGCGGGACCGCGTCTTGCTGTTCCGCTTCGTCGCCGGCGGTCGCTCGCCTTTCTGGGCGACGCCGGGCGGCGCGGTCGACCCGGGCGAAAGCTATGCCGAGGCGGCGCGGCGCGAGCTGCGTGAGGAGACCGGGCTCGACATGGCGTGCGGCGCCGAGGTCTATGCCCGCACGGTACACTTCACCACGCTGGAGGATGTGCCGGTGATCGCCGACGAGCGTTATTTCCTGGTGCGCACCGCCAGCTTCGACCTCGACACCAGCGCGCATACCGAACTCGAACGGCGCGTGATGCAGTCGCATCGCTGGTTCGACCGCGACGAACTGGGCGGCTGGCACGAAGCGATCTTTCCGGAGGATATCGCAGCGATCCTCATGCAAGCGGAGGCCGACCATGTTTGACGATATCGTGCTGCAGACGCTGACGCCCTCGACCCACGACCTTGGCGGCTTCAAGGTCCACCGCACCTTGCCGTCGAAGCCGCGCACGATGGTCGGGCCGTTCCTGTTCTTCGACCAGATGGGGCCGGCGCATCTCGAGGTCGGCAGCGGCATCGACGTGCGGCCGCATCCGCACATCAACCTCGCCACCGTCACCTATCTGTTCGCCGGCGCGATCGACCATCGCGATTCGCTCGGCACGCTGGCGACGATCGAACCCGGTGCGGTCAATCTGATGACCGCCGGGCACGGCATCGTCCATTCCGAACGCTCGCCGCAAAGCGAGCGCGCGCAGGGGCCCGACCTGTCGGGCATCCAGACCTGGCTCGCGCTGCCCGAGGCGAACGAGGAGATCGACCCGGCGTTCGAGCATGTCGGACGCGCCGACCTGCCGGTGATCGAAGCACAGGGTGCGCGGGCGCGGATCATCATGGGCAGCCTGTGGGGCGCGACCGCGCCGACCACCACCTATGCCGGAACGATCTATGCCGACATCATGCTCGACCCCGGCGCGACGGTGCCGATCGACGCGGCAGCGGAGGAGCGCGCGGTGTACCTCGCGATCGGCGAGGCGACGCTCGACGGCGTACCGCTCGAACTGCACACGCTCTATGTCCTCAAGCCCGGCGTCGCGACCTCGCTGACCTCGACCAACGGCGGCCGCGCGATGCTGTGCGGCGGCGACGCCTTTACCACGCCGCGCCATGTGTGGTGGAACTTCGTCTCGTCGCGGCGCGAGCGCATCCAGGAAGCGAAGCGCGCTTGGAAGGCCGGGGAATTTCCGACCGTGCCGGGGGACGACAAGGAGTTCATTCCGCTGCCCGAGATACCGGTAACGGTGAGTTACCCTTGATCGATTGAGGCCGCTCCCCTGAAGGCTGGCAGATCGCCAAATCGACCCGGCGTCCGCCCCCCATCCTCGTCTGTTCAAGGATCGGGAATCAGACGTCGCCTTCCCGTTCAACCACCAGGTGTGAATGCCGTAGCCCTTTAGGGCAGGCGGACGCCGGGTGAGCGATATCCCTCTATGATGAGCAGAGGTAGCCCCGGCGACCAGTGCCGCCGGTGACGTGGGGCACCGGGATTGGCGGTGCCGCCGATCGCGGCGCGTCGGCCGACCGGAACGCCTTCTGATTACTCTCACAACTGCCCATCACTCTTCCTCCCAGGACGTTCTCATGAACATGCTCGCCAACCTGAAGATCCCGACGAAGATCCTGCTGCTGCTGCTGCTGCTCGGCGCGGTTACGGTGACCGTCGCCCTATGGGCATCGCGAACTCTTGCGACAGAGGCTGATGCCAACGTCGTCATGGTGGGGGAGGCCAAGGCGCCATTATATCTCTCCCGCGCCAGTCGGGCTGGTACAGTGATGATTTACAATGGCTATCGCGTAATGACTCATGACGGGGCCAGCCGCGAGGCGCGCGAGGGGGCGGCAGCGGCGCAGCAAGCGTATGAGTCCGGCAGGGAGATGCTCGCCAAGGCGGTCGCCGCGCGCCCAAGCCTGAAAGCGGAAGTGGGCGATTTTGAAATCCAGTTCGATGCGATTCGCGGCCTGGCGCAGCAAGCCATCCGCCTTGGCCTGGCCAACAAGAACACCGAGGCGACCGCGCTGCTCACCGACGCCGATGTCAAAGTGACGGCCTTTGCCAAACGGGTCACAGCGTCCAACGCAGCGATAATCGCGGCAGATGAGGCGCAGTCGGCCGCGCTGACCGCCACGGCGAAGTCGGCGTCGTTCTGGCTTCTGACGCTCAGCATAGTCGGTGTGGCCGTTAGCATCGGCACCAGCCTGTTGGTTTCGCGCATCGGCATCACGGGGCCATTGGCCATGCTCAAGGCCGCGATGGAAAAACTGGCCGGGGGCGATAATGACGTCGACATCAAGGGCGCCGATCGCCGTGACGAAGTGGGCGATATGGCGAAAGTGGTGCTGGTTTTCCGGGCAACCGCGATCGCCAAAGCGGTCGCCGATGCCGACAAGGCGGAGGCCGACGCGACACTGCAGATGGTCGTCACCACGATGGGCGAGAACCTGACCGATCTGAGCAATCGGGATCTGACGAGCCGCGTGACCGTCGACTTCCCGTCGGGCTATGCACTGCTCAAGGACCGGTTCAACGACGCGATCGATCAGGTGCGCACTACCGTGCAGCAGGTCACCGAAAGCGCCGCCAACATCCGCACTGGATCGAATGAAATCGCGCAGGCGTCGGAGGATCTGGCACGCCGCACCGAGGGCAATGCCGCCAGCCTCGAGGAAACCAGCGCCGCGCTGGTGCAGATCGATGGCCGGCTCAAGGCGACCTCGCAGTCATCGACACAGACCGTAGCCCGCGCCGATCAGGCGATCGCCACCGTCAATGGC
>JBBRSN010000109.1:0-9918 GCA_038245375.1 Sphingomonadales bacterium
ATATCCAGTCGCGTAATCGTGATCCCAGACATCTCCGCCTCCAATCCAACACTTCCGCATCGAATCAGAAAATCAACCTCTTGGGAATCCCCGCAGAGTCAGTCCTTTCGCCCGCTGGTATTAAATATCTGACTTCACCCGGTTGCGTTCCCCGGCGAAGGCCGGGGCCCAGTTGGGGGACGTTCGTGATAATCGTTGCGAGACGTTTCTTCGGCTTTCCCAACTGGACCCCGGCCTTCGCCGGGGAACGAGAAAACTCAGTTCTCCGCCGCCACCGTCAGGATCGCCTTGTCCATCGCTTCAAGCGCGCTGGCCCCATCGGGAACGTCGTTGGCGAGGATCGAGAAGGTCAGCGTCCGCCCACTCTTCGCGATCAGATAGCCCGACAGCGCATTGGTCGCATTGAGCGTGCCGGTCTTGGCGAAGATCTTGTGGTCGAGCGCGGTGCCGCCGAAGCGTCGCGCAAGACCGCCCTCCCCGCCGACCGGTAGCGTGGCGCGCCATGCCGCGCCCCAGGGTTGCGTCGCGATCCAGCGCAGCATCGTCACCGTGCCGCGCGGCGCGATGCGGTTATAGCTCGACATGCCAGAGCCGTCGGCGAAATCGAACGCCGCACGCGGCACGCCGGCCTGTGCCAGCATCGCGCGCACCGCGACCTGCCCGTCGGCGATCGAGCCGCCGCCGCTCAGCCGGCCGATGCGGCGCAGCATCAGTTCGGCATGGAGGTTCTGGCTGATCTTGTTGATGATCGTCAGATCCTCGGCGAGCGGCGGCGGCGACAGCCGCGTCAACGCGTCGGGCGCCGGTGGCCGCGCGGCCGGCGCGCCCTTGCGGTTCGCGGGATCGTCGGCCGGCAGCAACGGCCGGTGGCGCACGCCGATCGTGCCGGTCACGCGCACGCCGCGCGCGACCAGCAGGTCGCGAAAGCGCCACGCGGTATAGCGCGCCGGATCGTCGATCCCGAACCTGACATGTTCCGGCTTGGCCCCTGCCGCGATGGTGCCGGTCAGCCGCACGACATAACCATTGGGGTCGCGATCGTCGCCGAGGCGCGTCTCGCCGGCAGCGACCGTCACGGCCCGGTTCTCGATCGTGTAATAGGCTGGCAGCTCGACATGTGGCGGCATGCCAGGCGCGCCGGGCGTGACGGTCGCGGCGAGTTCATTGTCGTCGAGCGTCAGCGCCGAGATGCCGGTGCCCGAGCGCGTCGGGATGTTGTTCCAGCTCATCCCGGGGCTCCAGCGCTCATCGGGAAACCAGCTGTCGTCGCCGACGACGTTGCCGACGACACGCGTCTTCGCCGCCACCGCATCGGCGAGGACGGCAAGGCAATCGACCTTGCAGTCGGGTGCGCTCGACAGCCGCGCATCGCCCCTGCCCTCGATCACCACATCGGGTGCGCCATGGCCGTTATGCTCGAGCCGTACGCCGGTGCCGCCTTCGGGATCGGAAGCATCGAGCCCGGCGATGGTCGCAAAGGCCGTGGCGGTGGTGAACATCTTGGTATTGGAAGCGGGAATGAAGCGCTGGTCGGGGTTGATCGCGATCAGCTCGCGGCCATCCTCGCCGACAACAACCAGCCCGAAGCGCGTACCCGGCGGCGCGGTGGCGAGCACTGCTTCGACCTTGTCGGCCAGTGTCGGCGCCTGCTGCGCGCCGAGCGGCATCGCGGTGCCCAGCAGCATGAGCGGTGCAGCGATGCGGCGGAGCAGCGTGGTTCGTACCATGGCCGCAACGGTAGAGCGAAATGCCGCCGGAGCAATCATCGACCGGACATTCAGAGTGTTGGCGCGGCCATAACTGCCGCGCATGGCAAGGGCATCGGCGCTTGCCCCGGACGGGCATGCCCCTAGCATTGCGGCATGATCTTCCGACATGGTTTCAAACTCACGTTGTGCGTGCCGGCCCTCATGTTCGGCGTCGCGCTCCACGCGCAACCCGCGCCCGACGATCTCGCCGCCAACCTCGCGCTCCCCATCGCCAGCGGCCTGACCGGCGCACGCGACGCGACGCGCTTCGCCTGGATCGAGAACGAGGCCGGCGTACGCAACGTGTGGGTCGGCGGCCCCGGGCTGCCGGGCCACCCGCTCACCCGGTACAACGACGACGATGGCATCGAGCTGTCGGACGTAACGCTGAGCCATGACGGCACCGTGCTGGCCTATGTTCGCGGCGGCGACAGCGAATATCCCGATGGGGCACAGCCCAATACGGGCCTGGCCGCAGAGACGCCGAAGCAGGAATTGTTCGTCCTTCCCGTCGCGGGTGGCGTGGCGACAAAACTCGGCGAAGGCCATTCCCCGGCCTTCTCCGCGCGCGGCGACCTGGTCGCCTTCAGCCACAAGGGCGAGATCTGGCTGTGGGACCGCGCGAGCGGTGCGCGCAAGATCGCCGTCGTGCCGGGCAGCGTCGGCGAGATTACGTGGTCGCCAGATGGCGGCGCGCTGCTGTTCGTCACCGATCGCGACGATCACGCCTTTGTAACGTTGCTCGACATCAAGACGGGCACACCGCGCTATATCGAGCCCGGCCTCGGTTTTGCCACCGACCCGGTCTTCTCGCCCGACGGCAAGCTGATCGCGTTCATCCACTTCGTCGATCCACCGGCGGATGTGCCGGCCGACAGCGCGGGTTACTGGTCGCTGGCGGTTGCCGACACCGCGACCGGCGCGACGCGCACGCTGTGGACCGCGCCGGGCGGCACCGGCGGCGAATATTACGGCACGCGCGGGCGCAACCTGTTGTGGAGCGCCGACGGCAAGCTCGTCTTCCCATGGGAGCGCAGTGGCTGGGTCCACGCCTATGCGATCGACGCCGCCGGCGGCGGAGAGCCACGCGAACTGACCCCCGGCGCCTTCGAGGTCGAGACCTTCACGCTCGGCGCCGACCGACGCTCGCTGCTCTATGCCGCCAATGCCGGCAATCTCGACAGCCGGCATGTCTGGCAGCGTAACCTGACCGGCGGCGGCGCCACCCAGCTGAGCAGCGGCACCGGGTTCGAGTCCGTCCCAACGCTGGCCGGCGACGCGCTCGCCGCGATCGCCACCGATGCGACGCACCCGGCGCATCCGGTACTGGTTACCTCGCGTCTGACCGCGCTGGGGCCGGCACCAGCTGTGCCGGGGTTTGTCGCGCCCGAAACGGTGACCTTCACCGCCGCCGACGGCGTGACGGTGCACGGCCAGCTGTTCCATGGCCGCGGCGCGGGCAAGCATCCGGCGTTGATCTTCGTCCATGGCGGACCGCGGCGGCAGATGCTGCCGGCGTTCAACCCGATGTATTATTATTCCAACGCCTACATCCTGAACCAGCATTTCGCGGCCGAGGGGTACGATGTGCTGTCGGTCAATTACCGCAGCGGCACGGGCTATGGCCATGCGTTCCGTGCCGCCCCCGAGATCGCCCGCGCCGGCGCGTCCGAATATCGCGACGTGCTCGCCGGCGGGCGCTGGCTGGCCGCGCGGGCCGATGTCGACCCGGCACGGATCGGCATCTGGGGCGGCAGCTGGGGCGGATACCTCACCGCGCTGGCGCTGGCGCGCAACAGCGACCTGTTCGCTGCCGGGGTCGATTTCCACGGCGTCCATACGATGGTCCGCCCGGTCGAGAAGACCTTGTCGCCCGACGACGAAGCCAAGGCGCGGCAACTGCAATGGCAATCCTCGCCGATGGGGGCGGTCGATGGCTGGCGCTCGCCGGTGCTGCTGATCCATGGCGACGACGACCGCGCCGTCGATTTCAACCAGTCGCTGCTGCTTGCCCGCGCGCTGACCGCGCGGCACGTGCCGTTCCGCGAGCTGGTCTTCCCCGGCGAGCGCCACGACTTCTTCCGCTATGCCGACTGGCTGACCAGCTATCATGCCGCCGACGCCTTTCTCGACCGCACCCTGATGAAAAAGCAGCCGCTGCCATGAAGATGCTCCGCACCGCACTCGCGGCGACGATCCTGCTGACCGGGATTGGCGCGAGCGCCGCGCCGAAGCGCGCCACGCTGATCCGCGGCGCGCGCGTGTTCGACGGGACGGGCGCACCGGCGGTGGTCGAGAATGTGTTGATCCGCGGCGAGCGCATCGTCGCGGTGGGCACGCGGCTGCGCGCGCCGCGTGGCAGCCGCGTGATCGATGCGCGCGGGCTGACGCTGACGCCGGGGCTGCACGACCTGCACACCCATCTTCGCTCCCCGGCCTATGACGCACCCGAAGACATGGCCAAGAGCTGGGCGGGCTATCTCGTCAACGGCGTGACGACGGTGAACGACTATTCGGTGTCGGGCGAGATGCTGCGGCCGATCCGCGCGATGACCGCGCCGGGCGGCATCCCCGCGCCGCATCTCGAGCTCGCGATCCGGCTCGGCGTGCCGGGCGGGCACGGCACCGAATTCGGCTGGGGCAATTTCTTCACGATGCAGGTGGCGACGCCGCGCGCTGCGCATCTCGCGATGGCGCAGGCGCTGCGCTACCATCCCGACGTGATCAAGGTGTTCGCCGATGGCTGGCGCTATGGCCGCGACGCCGACCTCAACAGCATGAACGAGCCGACGCTGGCGGCAATCGTCGAGGATGCGCACAAGGCCGGGCTCCCGGTGATCACCCACACCGTGACGCTGGAAGGCGCCAAGGTCGCGGCGGCGGCGGGGGTCGATTCGGTCGGCCACGGCGTCGGCGACGCGCTGGTCGACGACGAATTGATCGGCCTGATGAAGGCGCACCACACCGCCTATATCGCGACACTGGTGGTGTTCGAGCCGCAGGAGAACCGCAGCTTCGACCCCGGCGAATGGGCCAGCTTCACCCCGCCCGAACAGGCGCGCGAGCGCGCGCGCATGGCCAAGCCGACCGCACCGATCCCGGCCTATGAAGCCAAGCGCTGGACGATCATGCGGGAGAATATCCGCCGCCTGAAAGCCGCCGGCATCCGCATCGGGATCGGCACCGATGCCGGGATCGAGGGGGTCTATCATGGCCCCGGCGCGCTGCGTGAGATCACCTGGCTGACACGGCTGGGGTTCACGCCAGGCGAGGCGCTGGTCGCGGCGACGCGCACCAGCGCCGGCATCATCGGGCAAGACAAGGACCGTGGCCGCATTGCGCCGGGCATGCGCGCGGATCTCGTACTCTACAGCGGCCGGCCCGACCAGCGCATCGCCGACCTGTGGACGGTCAGGCGCGTGTTCGTGGGCGGGCGCGAGGCGCCGCTCGCGACGTTGCGCGCATCGCTCGCCAACGACGCCCCAACGCCGCTGCCGGTCCACAAAATGGCCGGCCCGATCGACAGCGGCGTACGCGCGGACGGGCGCACCGATCTCGACACCCTGCCGGTCGAGAGCACCGAGCCGGGCGTCGACCACAGCCATCTCGATGTCGTGCGCCCCGACGAGGGTGCCGACCGCCGGCTGTTCATGGTCGCGCAGCTCGGTGCGCGGCCGCGGCCGTTCGCGCAGCTGATCCTGCCGCTGACGCGCGGGGCGATCGAACTGGCCGATGCGCGCGGCTTTACCGGCGTGGCGTTCGATGCGCGCGGCGCGGGCGATTATGCGCTGCTGTTCGACAGTTACGGGCTCGACGAGGACGCGCGCTTCAAGGCCGGTTTCAGTGCCGACGCGACCAGGCGCGAGATCCGCCTGCCGTTCAGCGCATTTCGCGGGAGTGGCGACGGCGCGCCGCTCGACCTTGCCCGGTTGCGTGCGCTGATCGTGCGGTTGCAGGGCAGCCCGGGCGGCAGGGCGTGGCTGCAGTTGAGCAATATCCGCTTCTATTGAGCCGGAGGCGGGCCAGCGCGCGTTGGATCGAGCGGGAGCGGGTGCCAAGTATTCGTCGCCAATATTCGCCGCGCGAGCGCAAGTAACAGCCCCCTTTTGGAGGCCATGCTGGGGCTGAACCGTTACTCGCGCGTTACTTGCGGGGGACAGGTGGCGGCATGTTGCGCGGGCCGCATCCAACACGGCCATGATAGCGACAACTGTAATCGGCAGGGTCGCGGCGATGCACGAATAGGGGCGTTTTTCGTAGATAGTTTTGGGGTTCAACCATTTATTATTGTGCGAATAGGGACGCTTTGCGGTGCCCGAGCGGGCCGAATTCCAACCGGCACGCGACGCAGCGGCCGCCGCTCGGCCGAATCGGGCGCGCAGGGTGGCGACGAGGTCGTGACGGGCGGTACGTTGCGTCATGCGCACGACGATAGCCCGTTCGTCGACATGGCTGAATCGCGGGGGACCCATCGATCCGCCGCCGCGACTGGCCTTCAGCTGGGCGGGCGGCGGCATCGACACGGTCGTCACCTTCGATCTCACGCCGCACGGCACGAGCACGCGGATGGTGATGGAGCAGACCGGTTTCAGCGGAGCGCGCGGGCTGATGGTGAGCACGCTGCTCAAGGGCGGCTGGCAGCGCATGATCGAGCAGCGCCTGCTGGCGGCGGTCGCGCGGGTCAGCGACGGTGTCTATCGCGCCGCAACCAAGGCACCGGATTCGCAGTGCCACGCGGACCCGGAAACCTGATCCCGTGCGCCGCCCCGCGCCACCCATGCGCTATGGGCGGGCAGCGCGGGCCGTCAGGACGATGCCGAACACGAGTTCGGTGATCGCGACCGACAAGGCCACGCCGCCAGGGATCGGCAGGACGAGGATATCGACCAGGCCGAGCGCGGTGACGATGGCGGCGAGTGCGAGAAACAGGCGGTCGCCATAGATCGTCCTGAAGACGAGATAATGCGTACCGACCGCGATCGCCGCGAGCGGAAAGACCAGCGCGGGTTTCACCGGCAGGAACAGCCAGGCGGCGAACAGCCCGCCGATCATCGCGACGGTGCTTTCCAGCGCGGTCATGCCCAGCGGGTTCTCCCGCCCCTCGATGGTGCGCCCGAAGACGAAGCGTGACACCAGCTTGCTGACGGGAAAGATCAGCATGCCGCCGAAGAACAGCGCGGTGAAGGCGCTGCCGATGCCATGGGCATGCTGGACGAACGTGGCAACGAACCAGATCAGCGCCGACACCAGCACGCCGGGGCCGCCCCCGACATAAGCCCGCCTGATGTCGTGCTGCGCATCGGAAAAAAGCATCTTACCCCCCGGTTTGCATGATCCAAACGCCGCGCGCATTCCACCGCTGCGCGGTAAAGCCAGAGCATGGCGGCTCGGCTGCTGGCGGGCAAGAATTCATCAATAACCGGCGCTCCTGATTTGCCGGGACACGCGCCCTGATCCGGGGTTCACGCTGGACGTCAAACGACGGACCTGAAAGGGAAACCTGCCGTGCAGGAAGCGCCCCAGAAACAGACATTGAGTGAACCTCGCAGAGCGCCGATAACTGTCTTTCGCTACACCGCCGGATATGCCAGCACTGTTTCGGCAACCGCGTGGCAGGTCCCTATGTTAGACGAAGACATTGTGGCGCGCCTAAAGTCTCATGGATATGCGACACCTCTCGTGGAAGCCCTGCGATTGGTTGCCGACTACGGCGGCGGCGCGATGACGCAGTTCCGCGCAATCGCGTGTTTGAAGCAGGCCTTTCCTCACTTTCCATTGGGTGTGCTGATCGAAGCGAGCACGTCAAAACATATCATCGGAGAAGGTGGCCTGACCGACTTGGAAGTCAGTCAGCTTTTGAGACCTCCCGTTTGAGGGGCGGACGCACGGCTAACCACCGCGTTTCCCCGTTCGGGCGCCATCGAGCGACGGGGCTCGCATGAAAGCCGACGGGCGGATAGTGGGGCGGAAAGTTGCCCGGCGGGAACCGCCCCAATTGCGGCCATCATACTTGAAACCAAAGGCGCCCCTTCGGCAATCACGCTAAACGCCTCAGCTTTTCATGATTCGTTCAAGCGAGATGATGTCTGCGTCGCGCTCCGGGCTCTTGAGAGGAGAGTTAAAGTCCCAAGGAATTTGGTGTTCGTTACCGACGAGCTTTCTAAGCTCATCCAACAATGCGGGAATGTTCTTCCGTTGCTCTGGTGTCGCAAGCTTCGCAAGAATTAGTCTACGCGCTTTTTCTTTTTCTGACTCTGACCTTTGGTTAACAACTCTAATTTTGAGTATCGTAAACAGTGCTGCGAAGTCGCGACTGTAACCGCGTGCGAGCAGTTGGTTCACTATCTCGAAATGCCCTAAAGTCGCAGCTTCGCACGCGATATCCTGCCCCGTAAAAGCGTCTCCGTTTCCATCGCGTTGCGCGGCTTTGCCACGATCAATATAGGTCGCGTTTAGATCGGCACCGGCGTCTAACAAGTAGTTAAATGCTGAGAGATTTTCGTGAGGGATTCCGAAGTTTAGCGCCACAGAGAGCGCAGAAAAGTCAGTCGGATCGCTAATCGTGTAGTTTAGGTCTGCGCCGCGCTCTTTGAGCATTCTCATCGTCGGCACGTCATTCTGCGCCGAGGCTATCATCAGAACAGACCAGCCCTCGTCAGAGAGGAGGAGATTTGGCGACGCACCCGATGTGAGCAGGCGTTCCGTCTCAGGTCCATTTTGCGCAATGATCGCAGAGTAGAGGGGCGTTGCTTTATCGTTACGTTGCCTGTCGCCGCCACTCGCACGCCAGAAAAAGTCTTGGTCGCTCTGGCTGATCGTGGTGTGCGCTCTATCGATATTCGCGACGACACCGCTTAGTCCCGCCGGAGCAAGGACTAAAGCACCTATATAAAACAGCCGCCGTCGCATCGTTGCACCATATTCCAAGCCTCGCTCCTGCGATAGCTAATTTCGCCGGAACTTGATGTCGATGACGTGCCGATTTCGCGACTTCCAGATGGAAGGGCTGATGACCGCTTTCCACCACTTTTCCCCGTTCCGGCGCCATCGATCGACGCGACTCGCCTAAAAGCCGACCGACAGGTTTTGGGGAGCAAAGCGGCCCGACGGCAGCCGCCCCAGTTGCGGTCATTGGGCTGATCCGCCAAACTATGGACATGCGCGCGTTTCGATCTCGGATTGCTGATCAACTGCTAAATCGTGGCAGCTGTGTCGCCAATAAGAGACCTCGCATTTGCAGCAGCTTGGGTATCGCAATGGTAGCCAGAAAACGGGAGCAGGCGCGATGATCAGAAGCGGAGCAAAGTTACGTCTGCTAATAGCAATCTCGGCCTGCTTCTTATCTATATCTTGCAGTAGAGAAATTACGTCGAGCGCTCTTAAAAATTTTAACATCGCGGGATATGACGGTCATTTCGAAGCGACCTCGGTTTGGATAACACGAGACTGTTCGTGGTTTGAATGCGGCGAGTCGACGATTAAGACGTTAGATTCTTATTACCAGTTTCAGTATCTCGAAAACGGGGAAATCCGAACAACTTTCCCGTTAATTCGTTGCGAACGATATATTTATTGCGGCAGCGATAAAGAGGATTTCAGATTTTGTGGTGATCGTTTTGTGCCCGTGGCCCATCAAGATGTTTTTGACGTCGGCAGGAAAAGCGCGGCAACTGTGGACTGCAAACGCGGGCCCATCATTCGGGCCATTTGACGAGCGCTAGCAGACGGCAGCTAACCACCATTTTTCCCCGTTCCGGAGCCTTCGACCGACGCGACCCGCCTGATAGCCGACCGGCAGGTATCGGGACGGAAAGCTGCCCGGCTGGAACCGCCCCAATAGCGGTCGTCTTCTAAACGAGATAATGCGGATCACTTCATGGGAGCCCGTAATGCGATTGATGTCGATTTTCGCCCTCGTTGTTGCTGCTCTCTGCCCGAGCTCGCTATCGGCTGTGGGAAAGAGCGAACACTGGCAAGCGTTCAGCAAGACGGCGACCGCCATTACAGGAGATATCGATTTGTCTCCCACCTGAACCGCCCCGGGTCTGTCGGAGGCTGTTTGGTTTAAGTTACGCGGCCATGCGCGCGTCGTCGAGCATGGCGTAATATCGTTCTTCGGCTTCGACCGGCGGGATATTGCCGATAGGCTCCAGCAGCCGACGATTGTTGA
>JBBRSN010000110.1:0-9358 GCA_038245375.1 Sphingomonadales bacterium
ATCAGAGCATGATCAACCGTCGTTTTGAAGTCGTGCCTCCTACTCTGCCCGGGCGCAGACCCGGCCGACCAATTTCTGCCAAACAGGCAGGAAAGTATTTCGCGCGCTCAGCCCTTGAACAGGCGATCATGAGAGTGGTCCAAATCTGACATTTGCTACCGCTTTCGGCCAGGTCGCGAGCAAATGTCAGAATCTCCCGAACCACTAGCAATTTTATGATTCTGCCGGCCCGTTCATGGGTTCACAGCCAGGCAAAAACTGACGTTCCGTGCATAAAATCTGCAAGCCGCATCGACAGAATGAAGCAACAAGCGAAAGGGATTCGGACGCGCGGTGATACCCTTGATCGTCTGCAGCGATTACTCTCGCCAGAGCATGGTCATTGCCACAGTCATCGTGGCTGTCGGAGTCTCTTTCGGCTGGAGTGCCGCCAAGTGTTCGAGCGCGCTCTGGACAAAGATGGGCTTATTCGTGGCCCTGTACTTAACCATTTCCGTGCTTCGGGGCATCTGGCCTTTCGACCCGAGGTGGAAGTACGATTGCGGTGCAACGCCGGATGCGAACACCCTGCCGTTCTTCGCGGCGTTGGCTTTTCCGCTTGTGCTGGGAACCACGTATCTAGCCTGCAAATGGTGGATGCGAGCCTGCCGCTGAGCACCGGAACCGCCTGAGACAAGAGCGCCGGGGAACTGGCGGTTACCGAAACATCATTTCCTGGAAATGAAACTGTCTGCCCAACAACCCCCGCGCCGCCAGCGCCTCGATCGTCTTGCCATCATGCCCCGGCACCAGGATCAGCGCGGGATTCGCCCGGCTCACCGCGTCGAGCGCCTGCAACTGCGCAGCGACCGCCGCGCGGTCGTCGCCGCTGATGAAGGACGTGACATAGCGCGAGCGCTGGCGCTGGAGGCGGACATTGTCGAGCATCGAGGCGACGTCGCCCATGAACAGGAATTCGCGGCCGTCGGCCCGGCGGACATAGACCATCTGCGAACCCGGCGTGTGTCCTGGCGCCTTGATCAGTACGATGCCCGGGGCGACGGCGTCGATCTCGTCATAGTCGAACGGACGAAGTCGCGCCTTGATCGAGGCGAGCCACGGCGGAGCCTGCCGGCTATCCGCCTGCGCGCGCGTCAGCAGCAGCCGGGGAAGGAACTGCGCGAGATGCGGGCTGGTCAGCGCACCGCCGAGATGATCGCCATGCTCGTGCGTCACGACGATCAGGCTGGCGCCGTCGAGCCCGCGCATCACGCGCCGATAGGCCGCGCGGTCGAAGCGGTCGGCACCGACGCTGCGCGCGGCCTGCTCGTCATAGCCGGTATCGATGATGACCGAGCGAACGGGGAAAACGACCCGGTAGCTCGCGCGGACGAGGTCGATCTTGCCCCATCCGCTACGGCCGACCATCGCGATGCGCGGCACGGCGTCGTGCGAGACGATCTCGAGCTCGATCCGCGTGGGCAGTGCGCCGGGGATGCGCGTCGCAGCGGCGCGGACCGCCGCCAGATCGAGGCGATACGGTGCGCGCGGCGACGGGCCAGTGTCGTAGAACAGCCAATAGACCGACCCGGTCAGCGCGCAGAGCAACAGCAGGATGGTGATCGCGAGGCCGCGCTTCAGCTTTCGTGCCGTCATCTCGCCCCCCGGTTTCCATGATGTCAGAGGCGGCAACATAGCCCGTTGAGACGAAAGGTCACCGGCCCTTGGCAGCCCGCTTCGTATGGCGGCGATAACCAGCCGCACCGCCACCTTATCGCCGTTTCGCATTTGGGCCCCGGCCTTCGCCGGGGAGGTGTCCTGTCTTCTCGGGCGATGGCCGCAAACACTTTCGGGTGCGGGCGCCGCGCCCGACCATTCATTCCAGCCGTCGCAAAGCCGTGGCGGGGACGTGGTCGGTCAACCACACGCCGTTCCCGGTAACGTAGAACGTCATGCCGGCATCGGCGAGATCGCCGGCCATGATCTCGAGGATCGCGGGCTTGCCGCGACGGGCGCCGACCCGGCGCGCCGTTTCGAGGTCCGGCGAGAGGTGGACGTGATGCCGCGCCTTCGCGACGAGCCCTTCGATCAGGATGGAATCGAGGAAGCGATCTACCGTCCCGTGAAAGAGCAATTTCGGTGGCGTTGCGACCTGCCAATCGCCTTCGACATCGACCGAATGGCCTTGCCGTGCCCTGATGCGCTCGCGCGACGGCGACAGCTCGAAGCGGTTCTTGTCGCTCTGCGAGACCACGCGCTCCAGATCCTCCGACGTGCCCGGCAAGCCGGCAGCACGAAGCGCAACCAGCACTGCCTCCGTGCTCGTCCAGCCCACGCCGTCGAGGGTCATCCCGCCCGCCTCCGGGGCATGCCGCAGCCAATAGGATAGCGTTTTCGATATTTTCGGGGATTCGTTCATGGCACACTATTCTATCTTCTCGGTCACCCGTTCGGCCAGTGCGAACGCAAACGCTTCAACGTTTGTCGACGCGGCACGGTGGACCCCGGAACCAGTCCGCGGTGACGATGGATGGTCGAATACAAAGTAAGGCGGCGTGCCCATGCCACCGGCAGTGCAGCCCTTCGACAGGCTCAGGGCGAACGGCGGTGGTGGGGCCGCGCCGCCATCACCCGGTGTCCACATCGCCGCAAACTTGCGCCGCAACGCAACATTTGCGATAGGTCGCCGCTCGAAGGACCCGGCACGCCGGGTGGCTCAGCCCGACGCCTATCCTCGGGACCATGCGGCGCAGCGCCGCCACGGCAACGATCAGGACGTTCATGACAGGCTTCGCCACGCTTCGCCGCGACTGGCTTTCCCAGCCGCGCGCCGATGTCCTCGCCGGGATCGTCGTCGCGCTGGCGCTCATTCCCGAGGCGATCGGCTTTTCGATCATCGCCGGGGTCGATCCGCGCGTCGGCCTTTACGCCTCGGTCGCGATTGCGATCGTCATCTCGTTCACCGGCGGACGGCAGGGGATGATCTCGGCCGCGACGGCCGCCGTTGCGGTGGTGGTCGTGCCGCTGGTGCGCGAACACGGCGTCGAATATCTGTTCGCCGCGACGATCCTGATGGGGTTCATCCAGATCGCTGCCGGGCTGCTGCGGCTCGACCTGCTGATGCAGTTCGTCTCGCGCTCGGTCATCACCGGCTTCGTCAATGCGCTGGCGATCCTCATCTTCATGGCGCAGCTTCCGCAGCTCATCGCGATGGGCTGGCAAACCTATGCGATGGTCGCCGCCGGGCTGGCGATCATCTACGGCTTTCCGCGGCTGACCAGGGCATTTCCCTCGCCGCTGGTCGCGATCATCGTGCTGACCGTCGTCAGCATCGCGGTGGGCGCGCACGTCAATACCGTCGGCGACATGGGCAGGCTGCCCACCGGGCTGCCCGCGCTGCATTGGCCGAACGTGCCACTGAGCTTCGACACGCTCAGGATCATCCTGCCCTATTCGCTGACGATGGCGGCGGTCGGCCTGCTCGAATCGCTGCTGACCGCGCAGATCGTCGACGACATGACGCACAGCGAAAGCGACAAGCGGCGCGAATGCGCCGGCCAGGGCGGGGCGAATATCGTCGCGGCGCTGGTCGGCGGCATGGGCGGCTGCGCGATGATCGGCCAGTCGGTGATCAACATCACCTCGGGCGGTCGCGGGCGGCTCTCGACCTTCACCGCCGGCGCCTTCCTGCTGTTCCTGCTCGCGGTGCTCGGCCCGTATGTCGGGCGTATCCCGATGCCGGCGCTGGTCGCGATCATGATCATGGTGTCGATCGGCACGTTCAGCTGGAACTCGATCGCTAATCTGCGCCGTCACCCGCCGACCTCGTCGATCGTGATGCTGGCGACGGTGGTGGTGGTGGTGGCGACGCACGATCTTGCGCAGGGCGTGCTGTGCGGCGTGCTGCTCTCCGGCATCTTCTTTGCCGGCAAGGTGCGGCGGATGTTCACCGTCGATCGCAGCGCGGCGGGCGATGTCGCGACCTACCGCATCACCGGCCAGATCTTCTTCGCCTCGGTCGACCGGTTCGCCGCGGCATTCGAACCGGCGGAAACGGCGAAGCGCGTCGTGATCGACGTGACGCTGGCGCATTTCTGGGATATTTCGGCGGTCGCGGTGCTCGACAAGGTCGTCGCACGGCTGCAGCGCGCCGACCGCGAGGTCGAGGTGATCGGCTATAACCGCGCCAGCGCCGACCTGATCGACCGCTTCGCGCTGCACGACAAGACCGGCGTGGAGATCGGGCTGGTGCCGCATTGACGGCCGCCGGGAACAGGCCGCTCGCGGCGCGGCGTGCGGACTGAAATTCGCTGGGCCGTAACGGGCCGACCGCGGCCGCATCATGAAAAGCGTGGCATCTACGCGACTGTCACTGAACCGTAACGATAAAGCCGCTGAAGAGTCACCGATTCTCCCTACGGTCACCGTAACGCGCCGAAAGGGCGCCAAACGGGGAAATCGAGACAATGTCGAACGCCATTCTGGCCCGCCGCCTGCTGGGCGGCGCGAGCGCGCTCATCATCGCGACGCTGTCGTTCGCGGCTGCGGCCGAGACGCGCGCCGCGCCGGCCGCGCCCGCCGCGCCCGCCGCGACGCCGGCTGCCGACGATCCTCAGAAAATCGCCGAGGGCTCCGACATCATCGTCACCGCGACGCGCGCCAACGAAATCGCGCCGGTGACCGTTTCGCTGGCGACAACGCAACCGCAGGCGATCGTTTCGCGCTCCTTCATCGAGGATTCGCTGCCCGCCACCGCCGATTTCAATCAGCTCGCGCTGATCACACCGAGCTTTTCGAACACCGGCAGCACCGGCGGCGTCGGCATCAGCGAATCCAAGGGCCAGTTGCGCGGGTTCCAGGACGGTGAATATAACATCACCTATGATGGCGTCCCGTTCGGCGACACCAACGATCCGACGCACCATTCGAACACCTTTTTCCCGTCGGACACGGTCGAGACGGTGGTGGTCGATCGCGGCCCCGGCAACGCTTCCAATCTCGGCCAGGCGACCTTTGGCGGCAGCGTCAACCTGTTCTCGCGGGCAACGCGCGAGGATGCGAGCGCGTCGCTTCGCGCGACCTATGGCAGCTTCAACACCGTTCTCGGCCGCGCGATGCTGCAAAGCGGCGCGATCGACAAGCTTGGCGGCACCGAGGTCCTGATCGGCGGGCAATATGTCCGCACCGACGGCCGGCTGACCTATTCACCCTATCACCAGACCAACCTGTTCGGCAAAGTGATGATCCCGATCGGCCCGGACGTGAAGCTGACGCTGCTGTCGACCTATAACAAGAACCATTTCAACCAGCCGGACAATGACGGCGCGACGCTGGCCCAGATCGCGCTTTACGGCAAACATTTCAGCCTCAACAACGACCCGACCACGGCGCAATATTATCGCTACAACTATACCGACAAGACGACCGATTTTGAACTCGTCAAGCTCGAGGCGGATATCGCACCCGGCACGCGGCTCGAAAACCGCGCCTATACCTATTTCTACAACAACTCCACCTACTCCGACGCCGACGTCACGCTGACCGCTGCGGAGGCGGCAGCGCTCAAGACGACCAACGCCGACGGCAGCAAGAATACCGGCGATCTGGCGGGCTATTCCAAGCTCAACAGCTATCGTACCTTTGGCGACATCCTGAAGACCACGATCAATTTCGGCCCGGCATCATTGCTGGTCGGCGGCTGGATCGAATGGAACGTCACGCACCGCAAGCGCTATCAATATGACATCACCAAGGGCAATGGCCTGTTTACGGTGTACGACTATAAATATCGCTCCACGCCCGGCAATGTTGGCTATATCAATTACGATCAGGATTCGCACGGCAACCAGGCCCAGCTGTTTACCGAGTTGGAAATCCGCCCGATCGACGGCCTGAAGATCACGCCGGGCTTCAAATATGTCAGCTTTACGCGCCAGATCAATGCGATCGCCAACCAGACGACGCATACGCCCGCCACATTCTCAAGCACCTATGATGCGTCGCTGCCCTTCGCGACGGTCAATTATCAGCCGACCGAGCGGCTGGCGCTATACGCGCAGTTCGCCAAGGGCTTTCTCGCGCCGCCGCTGAGCGTGCTCTATGTCGTCGATCCGACGGCGAGCACGGTCAAGCCGCAGACATCGACCAACTACCAGCTCGGCTTCGTCTATCACGGTTCGCGCCTGTCGATCGATGCCGATATCTATTCGATCGACTTCAACAACAAGTTTGCCCACGTGACCGTTGGCAGCAACGTCGTTTACTACAACCAGGGCGGCGTGCTCTACAAGGGCATCGAAGGCCAGGTGACCTATGCCTTCGACAACGGCATTGCGGTGTTCGCCAACGCTTCGCGCAACTATGCCAAGACCAAGGACACGCGGCTGCGGGTAGCGAATGCGCCGGCAATGACCGCGGCGGGCGGGATCCTGTACAAACATGGCCCGATCAAGGCGTCGCTGATCGATAAATATACCGGCGTGCAATATGGCGCCGATGGCGAACCGCAGAAGTATCGCATTCCCGGCTACAATACGGCGTTGCTGGCCGTAAGCTACGATTTCGGCCTGATCACTGCGGGAGTGAACGTCTCCGATCTGTTCAATTCGAGCAACGTGACCAATATTTCGGTCAACGGCGAACCTCACGACCAATATTATTTCCAGCCCGGCCGAGAGATTACCGCGAGCCTCTCGGTCAAGTTCTGATGCTGAAGGCGGGTGTTATGATCGCGACGGCGCTTGCCGTCGCGGCACCCGCCAGCGGGGCTCCCGCGCCGTTGCTGTCGGCGCGGGATCTCGACCCGGCGCTCGTGCTGCCCCCGCCGCCGGCGGCCGGCAGCACGCAGGCGGCGGCCGAGTTCGCCGAGCTCCACGCCGCCGAGGCGGCGCGGACGCCGGCCGAGGAGGCCGATGCGCGCCATGACGGCGACACCAAGAATGCGACGATCTTCGCCGTCGTGCTCGGACCACGTTTCGACCTCGACAGACTGCCCGCCACCGCGAGGTTGATGGCGCTGGTGCGCGCCAGCGAGAAAGCGACCGTCGATATCGGCAAGGACGAATTCAGGCGGCCGCGACCCTATGCGGTCGAGCCCACGCTCAAAAGTTGCAAGCGCAACGAGGATCCGCTGTCGAGCTACCCGAGCGGGCACACCTCAATGGCATTCTCGATGGGCGAGACGCTGGCGCGGCTGGTGCCCGGGCAGGCACCCGCGCTGCTCGCCCGCGCGGCGCGCTACGGCCAGAGCCGGATCGTGTGCGGCCAGCATTTCCGCAGCGACGTGGCAGCGGGTCAGTTGCTCGGCGGTCTCATCGTCGAACGGCTGATGACCAAGCCCGCCTTCCAGGCCGCCCTTGCCGATGCGCGACGCGAACTGGTCGCGGCCGGGATCGCCGGGTCTTAGCGCTTGGCAAGCTGCCCCCGAAGCCGGTAACGCGCCGGCACAGGATTTGGGGAGCAGGACCAGTGAGCGCGATCGGCATCTTCGGCAGCGCAGGGCGCATGGGCCAGGCGATCGCCGCCGCCATTCCCGACCTTGGCGCGACGCTGGCCGGCGGGATCGATGCCGGGGGCGACCCCGCCGCCCTGGCACTGACCGCCGACGTGCTGGTCGATTTCACGACACCGTCGGCGGTCGAGGCGAACCTCGCCGCCGCGCGCGCGGCGGGTACGCCGATCGTCATCGGCACGACCGGGTTGCACGCCCACCACCACGCGCTGATCGACGCGGCGGCGCGCGAGATCGCTGTGCTGCAGACCGGCAATACCTCGCTCGGCGTCACGCTGCTCGCGCAGCTGGTGCGCGAGGCGGCCGGGAAGCTCGGCCCCGACTGGGATATCGAGATCGTCGAGATGCACCACCGCCACAAGGTCGATGCGCCGTCGGGCACGGCATTGCTGCTTGGCGAGGCGGCGGCGGCGGGGCGCAACACGACCCTGCCCGAGGTGCGCGTCAGCGATCGCGCCGGCCTGACCGGCGCGCGCAGCGAAGGGACGATCGGCTTCGCCTCGCTGCGCGGCGGATCGGTGGTCGGCGACCATCAGGTGATCTTCGCCGGACAGGGCGAGCGGATCGAACTCGGCCATCGCGGCGACGACCGCTCGATTTTCGCGCGCGGCGCTGTGACGGCCGCGCTGTGGCTGGCCGACAAGCCGGCCGGGCGCTACGCGATGAGCGAGGTGCTCGGCCTGTGAAGAAGGCCGACATCGTCGACTTCTTCTCGCGCCTCGCCGCCGACAATCCGCATCCCGAAACCGAGCTCGAATCGGTCAATCCCTATACCCTGCTGGTTGCGGTGGTGCTGTCGGCACAGGCGACCGATATCGGCGTCAACAAGGCAACGCGGGCGTTGTTCGAACAGGTCACCACGCCCGAGGCGATGGTCGCGCTGGGCGAGGCGGGGCTGAAGGAACACATCAGGACGATCGGGCTGTTCAACACCAAGGCGAAGAACGTCATCGCGCTGAGCGAGGCGCTGATCGCCGAACACGGCAGCGCGGTGCCGGCGAACCGCGACGCACTCGAAAAGCTCCCCGGCGTCGGGCGCAAGACCGCCAATGTCGTGATGAACGTCGCGTTCGGCGCCGAGACCTTCGCGGTCGACACGCATCTGTTCCGCGTCGGCAACCGCACCGCGCTGGCGCCCGGCAAGACACCGCTGGCAGTCGAACTGAAGCTCGACAAGGCCGTGCCGCAACCGTTCCGGCTGCACGCGCACCATTGGCTGATCCTGCACGGGCGCTATGTCTGCAAGGCGCGGCGGCCGGAATGCTGGCGATGCGTCGTTTGCGATCTTTGTGCGTTCAAGCCCAAGACCACGGATCCGAATTTTTCGGACGGCATCGTGAAAAGCTGAAAGCCGGCCCCTATTTTCAGTGCGATGCTAAAGCAAAAGGAGTGACTCGATGCGCCCGCTGTTCGCCCTCACGCTCGCCGCGACCCTCATCACCGCCCCCGCGCTGGCGCGCGACGCCAGGCAGATCCCGGTGGCGACGCCGACCGGGCCGGCAGTGTCGTGCATCCCGCTGAGCGCCATCCGCGCCAGCCATGTGCGTAGCGACCGGATCATCGATTTCGAGATGAACGGCCGCAACAAGGTCTATCGCAACACCCTGCCCGCCGCCTGCCCGAACCTCGGCTTCCAGGAGAGCTTCAGCTACGAGACGTCGCTGAGCCAGCTATGCTCGACCGACATCATCACCGTGCTGTACAGCAGCCCGCCGATGCGCGGCGCGAGCTGCGGCCTGGGCGAGTTCCAGCCGGTGACGCTGGCACATTGACACGCTGAAAGCGCTGGCGGGCGCGAAAAGCCTCTGCTAGTCGCTGCCGACCGGCACCCGTAGCTCAGCTGGATAGAGCGCTGCCCTCCGAAGGCAG
>JBBRSN010000111.1:0-9197 GCA_038245375.1 Sphingomonadales bacterium
CCTGGCGGAGACGGAGGGATTCGAACCCTCGGTAGGAGTAATCCCCCTACGGCGGTTTAGCAAACCGCTGGTTTCAGCCACTCACCCACGTCTCCGGCTGCGGCGAAGCGCGGCTATAGCCGGGCCGGTCGCCGCGATCAACCATGCTGTTTTCGATGATTTCGGCGCGCATTCGACTCGCCTCGTCGCGCCGTTCATTGCCGGGCAAGCCGGCAAGGCGCTAGGGTGTGCGATCGAGGCACGCGGGGGAGTTCACCATGCGCAAGGCATTGACGTTGTTGGCCGCCGCACTTGCGTTCGGCCTGGCCGGCCCTGGCGCGGCGCAGGTTCGCACGATCGACCCGAACCAGGTGATCGACAACGACATCAACCACCCGCAGTCGACGCCGGCCTATCCCGCGCCGACCTATCCCGTGCAACCCGACCAAGCCATGCCGCCGCAGGCCGACCCCGGCCAGCCGGTCTCGTCCCAGCCATCCGCCGACCAGCGACCTTCAGCCGCACCGACCGATGCCCCCACGGCACGCGCCGACGCCAATCGTGAGGCCGCGACGGCGACGACCTTCAGGCGCGAGGAAATTCTCTCCGCTGCCGAAGGCACCTTCGGCAAGGGCGCGGCAGGACTCGCTGGCATTCTCGAGCGCACGCTCAAGGACCAGGGCGAGCCCAACGCCTATATCGCCGGACGCGAGGCCGGCGGTGCGATCGTCCTCGGCCTGCGCTACGGGTCAGGCACGATGTTCCACAAGGTAGAGGGCCAGATGCCGGTGCACTGGACCGGCCCGTCGGTTGGCTTCGACCTTGGCGGCGATGCCAGCAAGGTGTTCGTCCTCGTCTACAATCTCTATGACAGCGAGGAGCTGTTCAAGCGCTTCCCGGCCGGCGAGGGGCGGCTCTATGTCATTGGCGGATTCGCGGCGACCTATATGCGGCGCGGCAATATCGTGCTGATCCCGATCCGCCTCGGCGTCGGTTGGCGCCAGGGCGTCAATCTCGGCTATATGAAGTTCAGCCACAAAGGGCGCGTGATTCCGTTTTAGGGCGCCTTACGACCAGCGGCGCGCAGTCGCGGCCGACGACACGGGCTTTACCCGTGGCGCGCGATAGGCATAGGACTGGCCAATGTCCGATTCGACCGACGACTTGATGATCGACACGCCCGACGGTCCGATGACCTTCGCCGCATGGACGAAGAAGCACCCGGTGCAGATTCCGTCGCGCCGAACCAAGGGCAAGGACCTGCCCGTCAAGGTCAAGCGTTTCACCGACAAGGACTGACGCGGCGCTATTCGGCGATGCGCCAAGCCAGTTGTTCGCCGGCGTGGAACGGCACCAGCGCGTCGTCGCCCGCCACGATGCGTTCGGGCACCGCGACCGCCACCCGCTCCAGCGTCACCGTGCCGCTGTTGAGCGGCAGCCCGTAGAAGCGCGGCCCATGCTCCGACGCGAAGCCTTCGAGCCGGTCGAGCACGCCGTCCTCCGCAAAAACCGCGGCATAGCTTTCCAGCGCAAAGGGTGCGTTGAAGATCCCTGCGCAACCGCACGCCGCTTCCTTGCGCGCGGCGGTGTGCGGCGCGCTGTCGGTGCCGAGGAAGAAGCGCGGCGAGCCCGACGTGGCGGCGGCACGCACAGCTCGCCGGTGCGTCTCGCGCTTCGCCACCGGCAGGCAATAGGCATGCGGCCGCAGCCCGCCGTCGAACATCGCGTTGCGATTGATCTGGAGATGCTGCGGCGTGATCGTCGCGGCGATGTGCGGCCCGCCATCGGCGACGAACGCCGCCGCCTCGGCCGTGGTGATATGTTCGAGGACGATCTTGAGCGCCGGGAAATCGCGCACCAGCGGCACCAGCACATGCTCGATGAACACCGCCTCGCGATCGAAGATGTCGACATCGCGATCGGTCACCTCGCCATGGATCAGCAACGGCATGCCGATCCGCTGCATCGTCTCGAGCACGTTCGCAATGCGGCCGATGTCGGTGACGCCGTGCGCGGCATTGGTCGTGGCGTGCGCCGGGTAGAGCTTGCACGCCGTCACCACACCCTCGCCCAGGCCGCGCACGATTTCGTCGGGATCGCTGTCGTCGGTGAGGTAGAGCGTCATCAGCGGCGTGAAGTCGGTGCCGTCAGGCAGCGCGGCGATGATCCGCGCGCGATAGGCCGCCGCCGCGGCGCTCGTGGTCACCGGTGGCGCGAGGTTCGGCATGACGATCGCGCGGGCGAATTGCCGCGCGGTGTAGTGCGCGACCGCTCGCAGCATTGCTCCATCGCGCAGATGGACGTGCCAGTCGTCGGGGCGGCGGATTACGAGGCGGTCGGTCATGCTTAGCGCCTTAATTGCGGGAAGCCGATCGCGCCACTACCTAAGAGCGATGGGTACATGGCTTTCCGACCGCGCTTTGCTCCGCATCGCCGGCGACGATCCGCGTGGCTTTCTCCAAGGGCTGGTGACCAGCGACATGCAGGGGTCGCTGCCCGTATGGGCTGGGCTGCTCACGCCGCAAGGCAAGGCGCTGTTCGACTTCATCGTCTGGCCTGACGGCGACGCGCTGCTGATCGACTGCGAGGCCGAAGCGGCCGAGGCACTGGCCCGGCGACTGGCAATGTATCGCCTGCGCCGCCCGGTCACGATCGAGCCGGCACCAGGAGGCGTCCACTGGGCATCCGACGGCATGACCGGCGTGCCCGATCCGCGCCTTCCCGCGCTGGGCCGTCGCTGGCTGGGCGAGCAGGGCGAGGTAGCGACGGCGTGGCGCGCGCATCGCCTCGCACTCGGCGTCACCGAAGGGCGCGCCGAGTTGGGCGATGGCGAAACGCTGTGGCTCGAGGCCAATGCCGGCGAGCTGAACGGGGTCAGCTTCACCAAGGGTTGTTATGTCGGGCAGGAGAACACCGCCAGGATGCATCACCGTGCCAGGGTCAACCGCCGCCTGGTCGTCGCGCCGCTGGCAGAGCCGGGCGATCGGACGCGTACGACCTATCCCGATCTCGGCCTGATGGTCGAGCTTCGGCGGGTCGAGGCGCTCGGTAATGCGCTGCGCCCGCCATGGCTTGAAGCTGCCGTTTGACCGGGACGCCGGGCACCTTGCTCGGCGATAAGCGCGCCATAGCAATCATGGCGATGGTCACTGAATCTCGCGACCATCGCTTCGATATTGTTTGTCGCGATGGGCTTCATCCGCGCGCGACTGCGGGTCACGGTCGGGAGAGCGGCGCGTGCGTTGCTCATCACCGCGCTGGTCGCACTGATGGCCGTCGACGGGCTGATCTTCACGGGGTTCGCCGTCACAGGCTGGCCGAAGGACTCTCTGTCAAACGACTATGATGTTGCTGGCGACTATCGTCCCTGGTCCATCGCCGAGCGCGCCGGTCACCGACCCTGTTCGCGATAACCGCCCCGCTGCCGGCAGGAGTTGGTGGTCACCGACCGATCGACGAATAAGCGAAGCCGGCGCGCGCGGCGTCGGCCGGGGGATAGACGTTGCGCAGGTCGACCATCACCGGCGCGACCATCACGCCCGCCAGGCGCTTGAGGTCGAGCGCGCGATAGGTATCCCACTCGGTGACGATCGCCACCGCGTCGGCGCCTTGCGCCGCATCATAGGCGTCGCGGCAATAGGTTACCTCGGGCATCATGCCGCGCGCGATCTCCATCCCCTCCGGATCGTGCGCGCGTACCTTGATTCCGGCATCGAGCAGGCTCTGCACGATCGCGAGGCTCGGCGCGTCGCGCATGTCGTCGGTGTTGGGCTTGAAGGTCAGGCCGAGCACCGCGACGGTCTTCCCGCGCGCGCCCTCGGTCCCCTCCCCGCCCAGCGCATGGATCACCTTGCGGCCCATCGCGCGCTTGCGGCTGTCATTGACCTGCACCACCGCCTCGACGATGCGCACCGGCGTCTCGTAATCCTCCGCGGTCTTGAGCAAAGCAAGCGTGTCCTTGGGGAAGCACGATCCGCCATAGCCCGGGCCGGCATGGAGGAATTTCGATCCGATGCGGTTGTCGAGGCCGATGCCGCGCGAGACGTCCTGCACGTCCGCCCCGACCGCTTCGCACAGGTCGGCGATCTCGTTGATGAAGGTGATCTTGGTGGCGAGGAACGCGTTGGCGGCATATTTTATCAGTTCGGCGGTGCGCCGGCCGGTGAACAGGATCGGGCTCTCGCCGAGATAGAGTGGGCGATAGACTTCGCGCATTACCCCTTGGGCACGCTGGTCGTCGGTGCCGATGACGATACGGTCGGGGCGCTTGAAGTCGCCGATCGCCGCGCCCTCGCGCAGGAATTCGGGGTTCGATACCACCGCCACCGCAATATCGGGTGACACGATGTCGGCGAGGATCGCCTCGACCTTGTCGCCGGTGCCGACGGGGACGGTCGATTTGGTGACGATCACCGTCGGGCCGGTGATCGCTGCGGCGATCTCCCTGGTCGCTTCGAACACATAGCTCAGATCGGCATGGCCATCGCCGCGGCGCGACGGCGTTCCGACGGCGATGAACACCGCGTCAGCGCCTGCGACGGCAGCTTTTAGATTGGTGGTGAAGGTCAGGCGGCCGGCCGCAACATTGGCGGCGACGAGCGTATCGAGACCCGGCTCGTAAATCGGCATGCGGCCGGCCTCCAGCGCGGCGATCTTGCCCTCGTCCTTGTCGACGCAAATCACGTCATGTCCGAAATCGGAGAAGCACGCGCCTGACACCAGGCCGACATAGCCCGAACCGATCATCGTGATGCGCATAGTGGTGATTCACCCTCGAAAATGCGGCGCGAAACGAGGATCCGCGCGGGAGATGGCGCGCTCTACCGAAACCGCCCGCGATTGTCAGCCCTTCAGCCACCTGATTCACGCGACCGCCGCAGACAAAGAAAAAGGGGGACCGGCGAACCGGTCCCCCTGATTTTTCGTCCCGAAGGATCGAGCTTAATTGCCCGAACCCGGCCCGTACATGAGTTCCACGCGGCGGTTCTGCACTTCGCGGACACCGTCTGCGGTCTGAACGCGCAGGTGAGCGGGGTCTTCGCCGAACGCCTGGGTGGTCATCACGCCATCGGGGATCGAGTGAGCGCCGAGGTAGCCCTTCACCGCGTCAGCGCGACGCTGCGACAGGCCCACATTGTACTTCGGCGTGCCCGAACGATCGGTGAAGCCGGCGATCATGACCTGCGCATTGCCGCAATTGGCGTACTGCGTGACGGCGTTGTCGAGGATCGACGCGGCCTCTGGTGTGATGTCCGACTTGTCCCACTCGAAGAACACGATGAACGGCCCCGGGGTGCACTGTACCACCGGCGGCGGAGGCGGCGGCGGAGGCGGGGGCGGAGGAGGCGGCGGCGGCGGCGGCGGCGGCGGCGGCGGTGCCGGCGGCTCGCCGAAGTTGTAGGTCAGGCCACCGAGAATGCTATGCGTACGGAACTGGCCATTGAAGGTCCGGCCCGAGACATCCACCGTCTTCACGTTGCGTGCGGTGAAGAAGCGATACTTCAGCGTCGCGTCGATATGTGCGCTGAGCGGTGCGCGAACACCGGCCATGCCCTGATAGGCGAACACCGAGTCCGAATCATTCAGGAACGGGCCGAAGGTGTTCAGAGCGTACCCGCTCTCCTTCACCCGGGCGACACCGACACCACCGCCGACAAAGCCCTGGATGCCGTCATCGTCGCCGAAGTCGACGAGGCCGTTGACCATGAAGCTAAGCGCCGTGGTGCGACCGCCAGCGTAGTTGTACGTTCCCGCAGCTTGGTTGTTGCTCCGGCCACTGACCAGCGTGGCCGGCGTGGTCGTGCTCGAACGATACGAATCGACCGTCGCGCTCTTGTAACCGACCTCGGCTTCCAGGCGGAACATGCCGAAATCGTAACCGATCGTCCCGTCGACGTCGTAGCCGTAGTGGTGATTGACGACACCGGCATCTTTCAATGCGCCGATATCGAAGTGGATGTCTTCCACGATCATCGCGCCACCTTCAGCGCCCACGTACCACGCGTTGTCGCGGGCTAGGGCTGGTGTGGCGAGAGCGGTGGAGGCAAGCGCCATAGCAACCGCAAGCTTCCGCATAAAATTCCCCTTTCGTCGTTGTCACTCGGACAGCGCAAACTCCCTACCCGCTGCTTGGTTTCCGCGCAAGCGCACAAATTCCGCAGGCTGTTGCCCAAGCGCAACAGATTGGGCGATTTGGGGTCAGTACGGCGCGCATTGCCGCGATCCCGGCGCGCACGTGACGAGATCTCGGAAATGCGGGCGCGATGCGATCGTTCTGGAAAAGCAGCGGACCGGTTTGCTGCCGCGCGGAACGAAATTGTCGCAGCAGCACTCTGTGCAGCGCTTGGCACTGACGTGCCTGAGGCCGTTTCGTTGCGCAATATGGCATGATAACAAGGTGATGGCATAGGATGCCGTGGTGGTGCAGCAGGGATACGGGCAATATCTGTTCAGCCGCCTGGCCAGGTCGCTTCAGCCCGCTGGCTGGTTGCCCGGCATCGGGGGGCGGCGTGCGGGGGCTCGCCCGCATCGCGCGGGCGTCGCCAGCGGCTCGTTATGGGACGATCCGTCGAAAGCGGCGGCAGCGAGGTGACAAGGTGAGGTCTCCGATTCGCGCGCCATTCAACGGATGGGGGCGCTCGCCGCTTCGGCGATCCGTGCCCATGCGGCAATCTCGTCATTGTGATGCCCGGTGATCGTCATTGCGCCGGCGATGCCTAGCGCCACGTCGATTTCGGCCGAACCCTCCCATTCGAAGGTCGCGTTGCCCGACAGGCTGACCATGCCGTCATGCTCGACCTGGGCACGCACCAGCCCGCCCTTGTTGAGGATCGTGAGCATTGCGCCGAACGGCACATGGCCGGCCAGGCACGCGGCATAGGCCGACGCCGCCATCGCGCTGCCGCAGCTGTCGGTCAGCCCCACCCCGCGCTCGAAGGTGCGCACGAACAGCGCTGTCGGGCCGCGTCGCTCGACGAACGAGACATTGGCACGCCCCGGCAACCAGGCCGGTGCGGCCTCGCAGCGCGTGCCGATGGCGACCAGTTCGGCCTCGTCGATGCGGTCGACGAAGGACACAAGGTGCGGATTGGGCATCGCCACGGCGGTAAAGGCACGCGACGTCGGCAATGCCGCGAGCGGCCGCCCGACCAACTGCGTGCCGTCGATGCCCGCGATCCAGGCGGCGGCGTCGAGGTCGGCCGGACCAGCGGTTTCCCTGATCGTCACCACGCCTGCGGCGAGCGCAACGTCGCGCGCGACCGCCGCCTGCGAGGTCTTGAGTCGCACCGTCGCTGAGTCGATACCAAGCCGCTCGAAGCCGAGCCGCGCGACGCAGCGCAAGCCGTTGAGGCAGGTCTCCGCCTCCGACCCGTCGCTGTTGAACATCCGCATACCGAACGCACAGGCGTCGTCGCCCTCGGTCAGCAGCAACAGCCCGTCGCCGCCGACCGGACCGCGCCGGTCGGCCAGCGCGCGCGCGATCCCCGGCCATGCCGCCGCGTCGACCGCCAGACCGCGCGCATCGATCAACGGAAAGTCGTTGCCCGAGCCATGGCATTTGATGAAGCTGAGGCGCATCGCGCGCTCCTATCCGATCGGCCATGGCCGCGTCACCCCCGGTGCCGCGCCGATCGCGCGGGCCGGGGATGGTGGGCGCTGACGGGTTCGAACCGCCGACCTACTCGGTGTAAACGAGCCGCTCTACCAGCTGAGCTAAGCGCCCCCCGCCACTGCCGATGCCAAATCGCGGCCCCGGGGGCAAGGGCGCGGTGCGATCAGGCGAAGGTATCGGCATAATCCACGTTGGTCGTACCGAGCAGACTATTGGTCGCAGCGCCAATGCCCCCGGCCCACAAGCCGATGCTCACGCCCGCAAGCACCGCCGACAATGCACCGCCGACCACCATGACCGCTTTCATCGCGCCGTTGAACTGGCCCTGACTCATCGCCGCTACCAGCGCCGACATGCCGCCGCTCATGCCGGCCACCGGCAGGACCACGACCATGAAGATCGCCATATAGGCGGCCGCCATGATCAGGCCGAGGACGACATAGCCCCCGAACAACACCCAGAACTTGCCGCGGGTCAGCCGCCAGGCCTCGCCGACGATTATCTTGCGGCGCAGCATCGTCAGTGCGAACGCCGGCGACAGGCGCACCGCGAAAAAGATCGGCACCGCGTACATCGCCAGCATCATCAGCGCGAAGCCGATTCCGATCCCGGCAAAACCGGTGGCGCTTGGTGCGCCGCCGCCGCCGCCGGCGGCCACGCCGATCGCGGCAAAGACGATTCCCATCACGACAAGCATGACCATGAACAGGACGATGAAACCGACCGTCAGCAGCAACGCCAGCCCGATCAGCCGCAGTTCGTCCAGCCCCAGCCGAATCGATGCAAAGGAGCGTTCGTCAGGCCGCAGCGCAGCGCGAAGCGCCGCCGTCAGCAGGATCGTGAACAGCAGCAGCATGACGAAATTGAGCAGATAGACCTCGCCCATCATGCCGAACATCGCCGCCGGATCGACTGACCCCGGGGCAGCGGCGTTCGCCATGGTCATCTGCATGAACGGCACGAACACCGACGCCATCATGCCGACGGTCGCGAGCAGATAGATCACGCCCCAGACAAGAACCGCGAGCGGCCGCTCGCGCACGAGCCCGAAGCCGCCATTGATGATTCCGCCAACCGTCACCATCGCGCCACCCCCAATTTTCCGTCGCTACCCCAGCGACTTGACGATCTCTTCCACCATTTTCTTGGCGTCGGCAAGCAACATCATGGTATTGTCCATGTAGAACACGTCGTTATCGACGCCGGCATAGCCGACGCCGCCCATGCTGCGCTTGACGAACAATACGGTCTTGGCCTTGCCGACATCGAGCACCGGCATGCCATAGATCGGCGAGGTCTTGTCGGTCTTGGCGGCCGGGTTGGTCACGTCATTGGCGCCGATGACGAAGGCGACGTCGGTCTGCGCGAACTCGGAGTTGATGTCCTCGAGCTCGAACACCTCGTCATAAGGCACGTTGGCCTCGGCCAGCAGCACGTTCATGTGCCCCGGCATGCGCCCGGCGACGGGGTGGATGGCATATTTCACCTTCACGCCCTGCTCCTTGAGCTTGTCGCCCATCTCGCGCAGCACATGCTGCGCCTGCGCGACCGCCATGCCGTAGCCGGGGACGATCACCACGCGTTCGGCAAAGGCCATCATCGCGGC
>JBBRSN010000112.1:0-8456 GCA_038245375.1 Sphingomonadales bacterium
GCCGACTTGCGCTTCGCCAAGCCGCTCGACGAGGCGCTGATCCGCAAGCTGCTGACCAGCCACGAGGTCGCGGTGACGATCGAGGAAGGCTCGGTCGGCGGGCTCGGCGCGCATGTCCTGACGCTGGCCAGCGACACCGGGTTGATCGACGGCGGGCTCAAGCTGCGCACGATGCGGCTGCCCGATGTCTTCCAGGACCAGGACAAGCCCGAACTGCAATATGCCGAGGCCGGGCTCGATGCCGACGCCATCGTCGATACCGTGCTCAAGGCGCTGCGCCACAATAGCGGCGCGGTGGTCGAGGCGCGGGCCTGACGGATGCCGGGATCCCTGGCAGCGGTGTATGTCATCGTCCTGCTGCTGCCGGGGTTCGTCGGTTACCTTGCACTCGCCAAGATCTATAATCGCACGATCGACGATGCGTTCGACAAGGTCGCGTTGATCGTCCTGATCACCGCCCTGTCGCTGGCGTTGATCGCGCTCGTGCATGAGGTCGCGATTCCCGCCAGCAATGCCGCGATCACCGGCAGCGCGGTCCGCGATTTCGTCACCATCACCTTTCCCGTGCAAAGCCTGCTGTGCCTCGTGCTCGGCGCCATTCTTGGCGCGGTCGCCAATCTGGATATCTTCGCACGTCTCGCACGGCGGTGGCAGATCTCGGCCAAGACCGGACAGGCGGCGGTCATCGCGGCGACGATCCGCCAGCATCCCGACCCTATTTCCGGCTGCGGTGGAAGGAGGGAGGCTATGTCGTCGGACATCCCGTGCTCTATTCGCTCGATGGCGAGGAGACGGCATTGCTGCTCGAAAACGCCGCCTATCGTCGCAAGCGGGCGAGCGCGCGCGCCGCGCAACCGCCCGAGATTCCGGTCGCCGGCCCGGGCGTCCTCGTGGTGAATTTCGACGATATCCAGTTCATCGAAATATTGTGAGGAGGCGAGGACGATGGATCGTGACCGCGACAAGCACCCGAAGGATCGCGACTGGGATTTGCCGGCGGATCTTACCGAGGTAGGCTGGAATCCTCCGACCGAACGCAAGAAACCACCGCCGCCGCCGCCCGACGACGACTGAGCTGCTTGTCGATCGCCCGTCGCGGCGCGTCGCTGCGCGCAGGACACAGGCAACGGATCACGCCGTTTCGGGAATGTGCGCCATCGCGCGCGCCACCCGGCCGAGCGCCGTCGACAGTGTGGCGGCGAAATCGGGTGCGATACCCGGCTCGGCGGCGATCGCGCGGTCCATTGCCGCGATCCATTGCTCGCCGAGTGCGGGCTTGATCGGCATCGCGCCGTGCAGCGACATCACACAGGTACCGGGCCGTTCGCTGAACCAGCTGCGCGGGCCGCCCAGCCAGGCGCTGAGGAAGCCGGTGAGCGAGCTGCGCATCGGTGCAAGATCCTCAGCATGCATTGCCCGCAGCGCGGCATAGGCCGGATCGCTTTCCATCAGGTCGTAGAAGCGACCGACGATCGCCGCGACGCGGTCGGCGCCGAGCCGGGCATAGGGCGTGATGTCGGACATGCAGGATCTCGCCGATGGTGATGCCGCACCGATAGGTCGCCCGGCCAATCCGCGCGTTGACCGTCGTCAAACCGGCGGCGCCACGACGCCGACCCGACGCTATTGCGCCGCGCGGTGCGCATAGCTGAACACGCGCGACAGGCGCCAGCCGTCGGCGCTGCGCTGCCATAGCTGGACGAAATGCGCGGTGCCGACCTTCTTTTTCGGCGCGTCGCCCTGGCCCTCGTAGAAATCGTGATCGCCTTCCTCGATCGCGCCGAAGCCGGGGATCGCCTCGACATGCAGCGTGCCCGGCACCAGTGCGCGGCGGTGGCGCCAGCCATCGGGTCTGGCGGCGGCGGCGCACTCCCGGGCATAATCCGCGACGAACGTCGCCGCACCCCCGGCGACCTTGCCGCCCTTGTCATGGTACATTTCGAAATCGGGCGTGAGCATCGTCGCGACGCGCGGCGGATCGCAGCCTTCGAAGAACAGCCTGAAAAACTCGGTATCGCGCGCCGCGATCTCCGCCGTCAGCGCCGGGCCGGTCGGCGGGATCACCGGTGGCGCGGCCGCAATGCTCGCCTGGGCGAGCGTGAGAAGCAGGGCAAGCATGGTGTTATTCTCCGGCTGTGTTATTGTGATAATACAGCGCGCGCCGGCTGGATCAAGCGCGCTGCGTGCAATGTCGCATCTCGCCAATACAGGCGGCGCGGATGGTGCGATGACCCGCGGCAATGGAGCAGCCTGCCGCCACGATGGGGCCTGCCACCCCCTTCAGCTATCGCTGCACGCGGTGCAATCGCTGCTGCACCGGCAAGCGCATCCAGGTGAATCCGTACGAGATTGCGCGGCTGGCACGGGCGAAGGGCATGTCGACCAGCGCAGCGCGGCAGGCGTTTACGGTCGATGGCGCACTGCGCCAGGACGATGCCGATCGCTGCATCTTCCTCGGCGCGGACGGCTGCGGCGTGCATGCCGACCGGCCGCTGGTATGCCGGTTGTTCCCGCTCGGCCGTGTGGTCGAGGCCGATGGTGCGGCGCATTTCGTGACGGTCGACAAGAGCTGGGCGCGCGGCGATTTCGGCGAGGTCGGCGTCGTCGCGGACTATGTCGCGGCGCAGGGGGCCGCGCCGTTCATCGCTGCGGCCGACGCCTATTTCGCCTGGTATTGCCGCGCACGCGCCCGGCTGGCCGCGGGCGGGGCGATGGCCGACCCCGCTGAAACCGGCGCGGCCGATCTGCTCGATATCGACAGCCAGCTCGCCACGCATTGCCGCGCACGCGGCATGGCGGAACCGCAGGACATGGCGGCGCGGCTGCGGCTGCACCTGGCGATCCTCGACGGACAACTCGAAGGCGAAGGAGAAGACGATGTCTGACGACAAGAAAACCGCGACGGCCGCGCTGGGCGCTGCGATCTCGATGCTGGGCCTGTCGCTCGGCGTCGCGACACCCGCTGAGGCGCAGGCGGCGCCTCCGGCGAGCGGGCAGGCCGGGACGCAAGGGGTCCTGATCGGGCTCAACCAGCCGAGCGCGCAACAATGGAAGAGCGAGCAGCACAAGAGCCAGCAGTGGAAGAGCGAACAGCTCAAGAGCCAGCAACTCAAGAGCCAGCAGATCAAGTTGCACAGCCAGCAGATCAAGCAGCCCGGCGGGCAATAGCCGCCGGCGCGCCGGACAGGCGGCGCCTTAAATCACGCGTTTGGTGACCTGTGGCGTCAACCGAACCCCGCCGCCGTGTCGCGGCGTGCGCAGCGGATCAGCCGAGAGGTGAGCACGGCCGCCTGGCGGTGAACCACCGCCAGCTTGTAGGCCGGGTCGACGACCATCGCGAGGAACGCGCCGGCGCTGGGGTAGCGCGCGACGAAGGCGCTATCCCACGCCTCGTTGGCCGGCCCGGTGAGCACCAGCTGCGGCGCGCCCGACCACAGGATGACACCACCGACGCCACGGAAGATCGGGCCGCTCTCCGCGCCGTAGCGGGCATAGGCTTCCGCACCGCTCAGCCCGAGCCCGGCCGCGTCATGGCTCGCCGGATAGTCGGCCAGGTCGCGGTAGCGCACGAGGTTGAGCATCTCGACCGGCTGGTCGCGCGGCAACGCCTTGAAGGCGTCGAACGCGGCGCGGGTCGGGTCGATATGGTCGCTCATGCCGCGCCGGTGACCTGGGCGACGTGGAGCGTGTCGACATATTGCTGGAACGCGCTCGCCTTGCCGTCGACGATCCGCCAGACATGCACCATCTGCGCGTTCATTGGCTTGCCGGTTGCCTTGTAGGTGCCGTGATAATGGCCGAGCGCGATGATCGTATCGCCGCCGTCGACGATCTCGTCGGGGATCGAAGCGAAACCGTCCCATTCGCTGCCGCAGCGCGCGAACACGCCCTCGGCCACCGCCATCGGCCCGACATAGGGGTTGCCGTCGGCATAGGGGAAATGCTCGGCTTCGTGCCACACGATGTCGGGGCTCATCAGAGCGAGCACGCCGGGCACGTCGCCGATCGCGAAGGCATCGTAGAGACCGCGGATCAGCGCGACGTTTTCCTGTGACATGGCCAGCTCTCCTGTTGTTCGTTGCGGCGAGGATGGCATGGCGCGGCGGGGTGGGAAAGGCGCCATTTGCCGGCTAGGCTCGGCGCGCGCGCAGGTGCAGGATCGTGCGGTCGGCGAGGGGAACGCGAAATGAAGACGGCATTGATCGTGATGGCCGCGCTGGCGGGGCTCGGCACTACGCTCGGCGCCGCGCCGCCGGCGAGCGCGCAAGACATGCCGGCCGCCATCTTCACCGACCCACCGCATGACGCGGCGCATCCGGCGCGGATGGAAGTGCTGCATATCCCGAGCGGCGGGGTAGCAATCAACGGCCTCGCCTATGTCGCGGCGGGCGCCGGCCCGCATCCGGTGGTGGTGCTGTGCCACGGCCTGCCGGGCAACGAGAAGAATCTCGACCTTGCCCAGGCGATGCGCCGCGCCGGCTGGACGGTGATCACCTTCAACTATCGCGGATCGTGGGGCAGCCCGGGCAGCTATCGCTTCGCCAACGACCTGGAAGATGTCGATGCGGTGCTGGCCTGGGTGCGCAGCCCCGCCAACGCCGCCGCGCTCGGCCTCGATACCAGGCGTGTGGTGCTGGTCGGGCATAGTCTCGGCGGCTGGGCGACGGCGCTGACCGCGGCGCACGACAAGGGGCTGGTCGGCGCGGCGCTGATCTCTCCCGGCAATATCGGGCTGCTCGGCAGCCTGCCGCGCGTCGTCGCGATCAAGGCGTTCGGCGACAACGGCATGGAGGCGCTGGCCGACACCAGCCCGACGCAGATGGCCGACGAGGCGATCGCGCATGCCGCGGCGTTTGATTTCGTCAAGGCGGCGCCCAGGCTCGGCGCCACCCCGCTGCTCGTTTTGACCTCCGACGACGGCCTCGCCGCGCCGGCCGACGCGCTGGTCAAGGGCGTAAAGGCGGCGGGCAATATGCATGTCACCAGCGTCCACATCGCGACCGACCACAGCTATTCGGACGCGCGGGTGCGGCTGGAGAGCGAGGTCATCCGCTGGCTGGCGGGGCTGGCAGGGTAGGGCGCGCCGATGGGACTGTGGCTGAAGCGCGGGGCGGCGGTGGTCGCGGCGACCTTGCTGCTGTTTATCGGCTTCGAGAGCTTTGCCGTGCTGCGCGCGAGGGCGCGGACGCCGGCGATCCTCGCCGCGCATGCGCATCCCGTGACGACGCTCGAGCAACTGGGCCGGCGGCGGCTGGCGATTTTGTTGCGGGTCGAGGATCCGGGTTTTTTCCGGCACCGCGGGGTCGACTACAGTACGCCGGGGCAGGGCGCGACGACGCTGACGCAGGCGCTGGTCAAGCGGCTCTATTTCGATGGCGGGTTCAGGCCGGGCTTTGCCAAGATCGAGCAGAGCCTGATCGCGCGCTTCGTGTTCGACCCGGCGACGCCCAAGCGCCGGCAGCTCGAGCTGTTTCTCGATCTGGCGAGCTTCGGCACGCAGCACGGGCGGCCGGTGATCGGTTTCGCCGAAGCGGCGCGGACCTTTTACGGGCGGCGGGTGGCGGCGCTCGACGGGCGCCAGTTCATCAGCCTCGTCGCGATGCTGATCGCGCCCAACGCGCTCGACCCGGTGCGGCACAAGGCGGAGAATGACGCGCGCGTGGCGCGGATCGAGGCGCTGGTCGCGGGGCGGTGCCGGCCGCGCGGGGTGATGGACGTGCGCTATCCCGATTGCGCGAATTCCGGCAGCTGAAGTCGGCGGCGAGAAGTATCGTGCAAGTAAAGCGTGCGCTGATCGGCCAAGTAAAAGGGGATTTTTTTGGGTCGGCCGGTAGCAGGACGTTCATGTGTGCTCTGTTGGATACGCAAGAGTCATAACGAATATGCATAGTAAATCAAATTCGGTGTATTGCGAGTTATCGGGTCGCCGCCGGCGGGCATGGGCAATAAGAGCTGCGCGTGGTCCTTAATGGTTTTGCGGTGAAACAATATAATATTTTCGTTCTTCTCAAAATGCGACGGGCACGGGCGGCGCAGTTCCATCAGCCCGGCAAAGGTCGTCAGCTTCAACCTGCGCGCGTCCCAGCGCGCGGGGGTGGGCAAGGGAGGCAGGGAAGGGCGGCCGAGCGCGGCACTTCTTCCCTTCGACGCGGCGGCTGCGTGATCGTGATGGACGGCGCTGCGCGGGCGCGGGTGATCGGCTGGATGTTCGCCGCGCTCAACACGGTCGAGCCGCCGATCCTCGAACTCGCCACCGCGCGCCTGCTGGAGGGCGACAAGCCCTGGGCCGCGGCGCGGCTGCCGCTGGTGCTGGACGGCATCCGCGACCGGTTGGCGCAGCTATCCGCGCGGCTCGGGGATGCCGACTGGCTCGATGGCGGGGTTCAGCGCGGGCGACCTGATGATGGTGTCTGTGCTGCTGCGGCTGCGCGCGTCGGGGCTGCTCGACGAATATCCCACGCTTGCCGCCCTATGTCGCGCGCGGCGAGGCGCGGGCGGCGTACCGGCGGGGTTTTGCGGCGCAGTGGGCGGTCAATGGCGCTGGGCAAGCGCGCCGGTGACAGGGTCGCGATCCTCATACCGACCAGCGTGTCGAAAAAGTGCATCGCGCAAACTGACAAAATCTACGGCGTAATCCATCAGTAAAGCCACACCATCATGGATAGCACCGGAACGATGGCAATAATGATGCTCCCGGCCCTAGCCAGATGTGGCTAAATTACGTTAGACTCGACCGACTGTCTATTCGACTGGCTGAACAGGAGAAAGGTTGTGGCAAGCAGCAAGCAGGCAAGGCGACGTCGCAAATGGCGGGCAATGTCTTTGGCGGTGGTGCTGTTCGCAGTACCTTCTTTGGCGACCGCGGCGGGACAGGTTACCGCGCCGCCGGCGCCAGCCACCGCCCCGCCGGCGCCCGTTGCGGTCGCACCGCCGCTCGCTCCCGCCCCGCCCGCAGCCATTCCCGCCGGCGCGGCGACGCCCGGCACTTTTCTGGCGATGTCCGATATCCACTTTGTCGGCACGAGCGGCGTGACCTGCGGCCAGGCGGGCGACGAGACCGACAGCGCGCTGTGGAGCGCCGCGCAGATCGAGGCGAAGCAGGTGATCCAGGCCGAAAAGCCGGCCTTCGCCATCTATCTCGGCGACCTGCCGTCGCATTGCAGTGGTCATCCCGTCAGCGAGTTCACCAACCCGCTCGACGGGCTCGCGAACATCGCGGGGACCGGCACCAAATTGATCTATGTGCCGGGTAACAACGATTCGCTCGCGGGCGACTACGGCCCGTTCACCGCGCCCGGGGGCACGCCGCTCGACACCTCGACGGCGTGGAACGGCAGCCCGGTGCTCAACGCCCAGCCGGGCGACATGATCGACGTCACCAATCTCGCCAGGGGCTATTATGCGGTCTATGCGGCGCAGGCGACCGCCACCGCCCCGGCGCTGCGCGTGCTGGCGCTCAACACCACTATCTTCACCAATCGCTACGACCAGAATGTCCCGACCTTCCAGGATGACGCCAACGGCCAGCTCGAATGGCTCAACGCGCAGTTGAAGGCGGCGCACGCAAAGGGCGAGAAGGTCATCATCGCGATGCATGTGCCGCCCGGCACCGATGGTTATGGCGGCCATCACGGGAACCAGGTCGTGACGATGTGGAACAGCGACCTGACCTATACCGGAACCGACCCCGACCTGACGGCCGGCTGGTGGGTGCAACGCGTGTTCCTCGAACTGGTCGCCGCCCATCGCCCCGAGATTGTCGGTCTGCTGAGCAGCCACACCCATTATAACGAGATCAGAAGGTTGCGCGATTGCAGCCAGAAACTGCCGCTGCTGGGTGTCTTCACCGAGCTCGACGTGGCGATCCCGTCGATCACCACCGACCACACCAACAACCCGTCGATCAAGCTGTTCAGCTATGACGACGCGTACGAATGGACCGAGAACCGGACCTATTACGCGCCGGCGACGAGCGGTGCGGGCTGGGCCGCGAGCACGCCGCTGTCGTTCGACACGACCAACTATCCATGCCCAGCCTGCACGGCGGGCGACACGCTGTACGCGCGCATCGCGGCGCTCGACACGGCGACCAGGATCGATACCTCCTATGGTCTTGCCGGGCTGATGATCAACTGGCTCAAGGTCGGTGCGGGGCAAGCGGGCGCGCGCAAATACCGGCTCGCGCTCGACGCGACCTGCGAGGTGCCCCCGGCTGCTGCGCGGGCGGGCCGGTTTGCGCGGGCGCGGCGTTGACGGTGCCGGTGCGGCCGGGGGATTAAAGCGTGATGCGAAAAAGTGGGAACCGGTTTTTCGTAATAAATAACATGGGTAATCCCCCGGCTTTGCCGGGGTGACAATCAACGTTTGACGTATCGGGGAGCCCATCGTGACTCTCGCCTTCGTGAGCCGCCAAGCACACGAAAGGAAGAGCACGATGAGCGAGCAGCAGAGTTTAA
>JBBRSN010000113.1:0-8413 GCA_038245375.1 Sphingomonadales bacterium
CAAGGGCTTCGTCGTTACCTTGCGTAATGTCGGGATCGAAGCGGTGGGCACCGCGATCCCCTGTCCGCCCATCGCCCGCTAGAGCGTGATGCGAAAAAGTGGGAACCGGCTTTTCGCAATAAATCACGCGACAACAAAGAATTATAGAGCGGGATCCGATTCAGCTTAATCGCATCCCGCTCTAGCCCGCCCGACCCGCCGATTGCTGCAGGTCGCGACATTGCCGCGGCAGCGTCGCTGCGCGTGTGTTGCCCGCGCCGCCAAGTGTCGACTTGTTTGATCGTAGCGGTGACCTTTGGAGGCGACCTCGAGGCAGGCCGGCGCGTCGAATTTGGTCTGGATGCAATTGGTCAGCGCTGAAGGGGGAATGGTGCCCGGGGACGGGATCGAAACGGTCCCTAAGAGACTGCGATCAAAGCGATATTTTCGCCTAATTTCGCCGGCACCATCAATAACACCATCACCATTTACCGCAAGGCCGCTTTTCGCTGTTGGTGCAAGTACACGGAAATGACGGCTTCGCGGGACCCGTTTTCGCAACGGCTACTGCAGAACGCCTTTCCCTGCCGTCGCTCCCTGTGTTCGCGACAGCCCCCATCCGCGGTGTTCCCCGGCACGCCGGCGAGAGCGAGAGGTTGGCCGGGTCGGCCGTGACGGGATGAGGGAGGCGAGAGAGGCTCGCGCCCTGCCCGTCGCGGAGAAACGCGATGGCTACGGTCCCGTCCGGTCACACCAGTCCCGAACCATATTCACCGGCCCGACACGATATTGGCGAGCTGATATCCGCCCTCGAGAGGGGCGCTATCCCGTGGCTCAGCCGGGGCTGGTTGGCGTCATCGGGGGCGCTGCCACCAAATTTCGCACCGTCCGGCCGGCGTGACGTCGAAGCAGCGTTCCATGAGCTCTTCGCTGCCACCGGAATGGACTACTGCTTTGGAGCATCCATCACATTCTACAGCCAGTTCGATGACACGATCCATTTGACCAGCTGGACCAAGGCCAAGGAAGCTACTTATTTCAGCGACTGGATTCACGAACTGGCGCACGCGAGCGGTCATGTATCGCGTCTCGCCCGCGAGTTGCCGCCGGCGTTCGGATATAACAACCACGTCATGGAGGATCTGATCGCGGAGATCGCGGCGTCGATCGTCTGTGTTGATCTCGGCATCACGCCACGGTTGCGGCATCCGGAGAGTGTCGGCCTCTGGGTCGAACTCCTGCGCACCGATCTCCACGCTTTTGCCGATGCCGTGCGGCATGCGCGCGCGGCGGCTGAATATTTGTTCGATCGACGAGATGTGCAGGCGACCGCGTTCGATCTCGACGAGATCGAGGAGGCGCGGATCGAGGGGGATGCGCTCGCGCGCGAAACGGCTGCCCGACGGGTTCGCCGGCGGGCGGAGAGTGAAAGATGGGCGCTTCGCTACGCGACGGTGAGGAGGTCGGGAGAGAGTTTCCCGCGCGCCGTCATGAAAGGCAGCTCATGACAGATGTTTCGGTTCTGGATTCCAGCGGGCGTGGCTCGCGCGTGGCGGGAGGCGCCGGCTACAAGGTCGACATCTCGCGCGGCCAGAACATCGGTCGCGTCTCATCAGAATGGTTCTCGCGTCCCGACGACCAGCGTTTCCTGTCGCTCGACGCGCTCTACGACACGGTGCGTGCCCGCGCCGAGCGCGCGACCGCCCGGACGATCGAGTCCCGCGCGGTGCGCGTCGAGGCCAGCCGCGACAATGCCGAGCGGCTAGAATTGCTGGTGCCCGATCGCGACGTGGCGATCGCGCCGACCCATTGGTCGTTCGGCCAGCTGTCGAGCCTGGTCGGCGTGCCATCCGGCTATCTGCGTCAACTCCCGGCGGCGCTGGCGGGCATCAACCTGCAACACGGCCTGCTCTCGCACCGTGCTGAATTGATCAAGACCCTCGAGACAGACGACGGGCGGCTCGAACTGCGCGCGGTGACCGGTCCCGATTACGGCCGGATCTGGGATCACGAACTGGTCGAGGCGGTGATGAAGATCGCCGGCAACGGCACCGGCGACACGCGCTGGAAGGTACCGGGCGTTCTCGACTGGTCGACCACGACCCATAACCCGTTCGTCGAGATCACCAAGGATACGACCACGCTCTATGCAAGTGACCGGGACGTGTTCCTGTTCCTCGTCGACGACGCGCACCCGATCGAGGCGGGGCGCCTGCCCAACGGCGATCCCGACCTCTACTTCCGCGGCTTCTATTGCTGGAACAGCGAGGTCGGGTCACGCTCGCTCGGCATTGCCTCCTTCTATCTTCGCGCCGTGTGCATGAACCGCAATATCTGGGGCGCCGAAGGGTTCGAGCAGGTCAACATCCGCCACAGCAAGTTTGCGACCCACCGCTTTGCGCATCAGGCCGCGCCGGCTCTGGAGCGCTTTGCGGATTCATCGCCGGCCGCCTTTGTCAGCGGTATCAAATCCGCCCAGCAACAGATCGTCGCGCGCAGCGATGACGATCGCGAGGGGTTCCTGCGCAAGCGCGGCTTCTCGCGGCCTGAAGCCGACAAGATCATCGCCACCGTGCTGGACGAGGAAGGCCGGCCGCCGGAATCTATCTTCGACTTCGTGCAGGGGATCACCGCATTGGCGCGCGGCAAGGCGCATCAGGACAGCCGGCTCGATCTCGAGCAGCGCGCCGGCAAGCTGCTGGCGAGCGTCCGGTGATCTCCACCGGGTGAGCTGGCCTCGCTTCATCAACGGCGCGATCGGCGCAGCCCTTCCGAGTGAGAGGGCTGCGCCGATTGTCATGACGGGTTGAGGGTCGAGAGAGAGGCTCCCGGCCGCCCGTCATGGAGTATGACCATGACCAGCAAATCTTATACCGTGCCGAAGCTCGTCCTGAGTTCGTCGCGGGACATTCCGTTCAACAAGCTGCTGCTCAGCCAGTCGAACGTGCGGCGGATCAAGGCCGGTGTCTCGATCGAGGAACTGGCCGAGGACATCGCGCGCCGCACGCTCCTGCAGAGCATAACCGTTCGCCCGGTGCTGGACGGCGAAGGCGCCGAGACCGGCATGTTCGAGATCCCGGCCGGAGGTCGCCGGTTCCGCGCGCTCGAACTGCTCGTGAAGCAGAAACGCCTCGCGCGCACCGCACCGGTGCCGTGCGTCGTGCGCTTTGGCGGAACGCCCGAGGAGGACAGTCTGGCCGAGAACGTCCAGCGCGCGCCGCTGCACCCGCTCGATCAGTTTCGCGCGTTCCTCTCCTTGCGCGAAAAGGGCCAGTCCGAGGAGGATATCGCAGCCGCCTTCTTCGTGCCCGTCTCGGTCGTGAAGCAGCGACTGCGCCTCGCATCGGTGTCGCCCAAGCTGCTCGATGTCTATGCCGAGGACGGCATGACGCTCGACCAGCTGATGGCTTTCACGGTCAACGGCGATCATGCGCGCCAGGAGCAGGCGTTCGAGCAGATTTGCCAGTCGCACTACAAGGAACCGCATGTCATCCGGCGGATGCTGACCGAAGGCGCGGTGCGTGCCTCGGACAAGCGCGCGCAGTTCATCGGGCATGACGCCTATGTCGATGCCGGCGGTACGATCCTGCGCGACCTGTTCCAGGGCGATGATGGCGGCTGGTTCCAGGATGCCCCCTTGCTCGATCTGCTGGTGACCGAGAAGCTTCGCGATCAGGCACTCGCCCTGAAGGCCGAAGGGTGGCTGTGGATCGATGCCTCACCCGACTTCCCCTATGGCCATACCTACGGCCTGCGCCTGTTGCGTGGCGAACAGCCGGCGCTGACCGATGAGCAGCAGGCGACGCGCGACGCGCTGATGGCCGAGATCGATCGGCTCGAGGCAGAACATGCCGGTGTCGGCGAGCTGCCCGAAGAGGTCGACCACCGGCTCGGTGAGATCGAGACGGCGATCACTGCACTCGACGATCGGCCGATGCTGTTCGACGCGGACGAGGTGTCGCGGGCAGGGGTCTTTGTCAGCATCGACGGATCCGGCAATCTGCGCATCGAGCGCGGCTATGTTCGCCCCGAGGACGAGCCGCCGGTTGTCGCAGTCGATGATGGTCCGGCGGACAACGTCATCGCGATCGACGGCGAACGTTCCGGCGACAACGACAACATGCCGGGGATGCGGGTCGCCGCGCCCGAACCCGATGAGGATGAAGGGATGAAGGCCATCCCCGATCGCCTGTTGTCGGAGCTTACCGCACACCGCACGCTCGCATTGCGGTTCGAACTGGGTGAACACCCCGACATCGCGTTTGTCGCCGCGCTCCATGCGCTCTGTCTGCGGGCCTTCTACCGCTACGCGCAGGACAGCTGCCTCGAGATTGACCTGAAGAGCGCGCAGTTCGCGGCACAGGCGCCGGGGCTCGGTGACAGCATACTCGCCCAAGCGCTCGATGCGCGGCATCAGGGCTGGGTCGATGCGTTGCCGAATGAACCGGTCGATCTGTGGGATGTGCTACTCGCGTTCGGCGACGAGGAGCGCCGCGCGCTGTTTGCGCACTGTGCGTCGCTGTCGGTCAACGCGGTGTACGAGGCATACAATCGCCGGCCGCGAGCAATGGCCCATGCCGACCGGATCGCCGAGGATCTCGGCCTCGACATGGTCGCGCAAGGCTGGGAGCCGACGGTCGCCAATTACCTTGGCCGGGTCACCAAGGCGCGCATCCTGATCGCGGTGCGCGAAGCGAAGGGCGGGCACGCGGCCGAGCACATCAGCCATCTGAAGAAGACCGAGATGGCGGAGAAGGCGGCCGAGGTGCTCGCCGGATCGGGCTGGCTGCCCGAACCGCTGCGCACGCTCGGCAACGCGCCGACCAACGCCGCCGATCGACCGGATTACGGGTCTACCGGTGCGAATGACGCGCAGATCGAAGAAACGGCGGCAAACGGCGGCGAACGTCATGTTGGCGAGGGCGACCTGGGCAGCGACAATGACGATGCCGAGGCTGACGACGTGATCGCGGCGGAATAGCTGATCGATCGCGCACGACATCTGGGCTCGCCGGCAACGGCGGGCCCTTTTTCTTTGGAGGGACAAGACGTGGTCAGAGATTTTGCAGAACTGTCGCGACAACTTTCCGCGCAGGCGGAGGCGGTGTGCCGACATTACCTCTCCAACGGGCACCGACAGGGCCGCTACTGGCTGGTGGGGAACGTCTATAATTCTCCCGGCGGGTCGATGTATGTCCGCCTGGTGGCAAGCGATGGCGGCAGGGGTGCCGCCGGCAAGTGGACCGACGCCGGGACCGGGGAACATGGCGACCTGCTCGATGTCATCGCTTTGTCGCAGGGCCATTTACGCAAACGCGAAACGCTCGACGAGGCGCGACGCTTTTTGAGTCTCGCTCCGGCGATCGCCTCAGATATCGGCACTGTGCCGTACCGGCCACGAACTGACAGTGGGACGCCCGTTGCTGCACGTCGCCTGTTCGCTGCGTCACGACCCATCGCCGGCACGATCGCAGAAGATTACCTGCGCAAACGCGGACTCTATCCGCTGAGCCGGGAGCCCGCGCTGCGGTTTCATCCCAATTGCTATTACCGCGCAGCGCAAGCGGATGCGCCCGGCACCAGACGAGCATGGCCGGCGCTGATCGCCGCAGTGACCGATGGTGATAATATCGTGACGTCAGTGCAGCGCACCTGGATCGATCCCCTGACGCTGGACAAAGCGCCTGTTGCAGCACCGCGTCGGGCATTGGGTGGATTGCTCGGTCGCGGTGTCCGCTTCGGGCCGGCGGGCGAGATCATGGCCGCTGGCGAGGGCATCGAGACGATCCTTTCGTTGCGTAATCTCCTGCCCGAAATGCCGCTCGTCGCGGGCCTGTCTTCGGCACATCTGGCCGAGTTGCATTTTCCACCTCAACTTCGGCGGCTATACGTGGCGCGTGACAATGACGATGCCGGCAAGCGTGCTTTTGCCCGCCTGCAGCTCCGCGGCGATATGGCGGAAATCGAGGTCCTTCCGCTCATCCCCGTGCTGGGCGACTTCAATGACGATCTGCGCTTGTTGGGCAGCGTCTATCAGCAGTTGCAGCAGCAGCTGTTGCCCGAAGACGCGAAGCGGTTTCTGGATCGATTGGAGTTCGAGCCTTACCGTGCCGTCCCGGATGACGACGAACCTCAATTTTCGTGACAGCAGCGCCTACGGCCTTCTGTAGAGGGCGACCGAACGCCGGTCGCTCGGGGCACGCAACGGCGGGCAGCCGCTATTTTCCGCCGGCGGCAAAGCCGCCTTTGCATCGCGAGACAAAATAGCGGCCGTCCGCCGTCCGCCGCTGCGCTTCGGCCCATTGGCCCACCCCAGCGCGCAAGCGCGCCGGGGACCCCGGTGGGTGCGTGCCCCGCGCGCCCGGCGTCTTTTGTCGCCTGCGAAGGCCGCGAGAGGCGCGGCCGCAACGAAAGGGCGTCATCATGACAATCGAACACGAACAGGCGGAAGACGATACCGATCACGCTGAATCCGCAACCGGCGCCATCCTGCAGGAACTGGCATTTTACGCTTACCGGCCATTCTCCGACGAGGCCGACCCACGTCCGCTACCCGAGGATCACCGCATCACCGGTGCTGTCGCCGACATGTTCGATGCGTTGGTCGCGACGTTGCAGGACACCAGGCTCGAGCCCGATCTCGAGGATCTCCTCTGGGGCACCGTCAATCTGTTCCACCGCGCCGCCGACCGGATCGAACGTGAGCTCGACGATAATGAGGTGGCGCAGAAGGCGAGCCAGCGTGAGCAGGACGGCTCCGAGGTGAAGTCGGTCGAACTGGAGCGATTGCTGCGCGAAGGTCTGACCCTGATCGAACGCCGCGACAGCATGGAGTTGTTCCGCGACTGTGCGATCGCGCAGTTCCGTCTGCACCTGCGCAAAGCGTGGACACCGCGCTCGGGCTCGATCGGCAATCGCAAGATGCTCACCGCTTCGATGATCGACAGCCGCGACTTCATCAACGCGCGGCGCCGCGCGGAGCGCGAAGTGCTCATCCCGTCAGGTCCGAAGATCGCGTTCACTGCAGGCCAGGATTGCAACGATCATCGCCTGATCTGGGAAGTGCTCGACCGCGTCCATGCAAAGCATGCCGACATGGTGTTGCTGCATGGTGGTTCGACCAGCGGTGGCGAGCGGATCGCGGCCTGCTGGGCAGACGCACGAAAGGTCACCCACATCGCGTTCAAGCCCGACTGGGTGCGGCACCGCAAAGCCGCTCCGTTCAAGCGCAATGACGAAATGCTCGGCGTTCTCCCGATCGGTGTGATCATTTTCCCCGGCACCGGGATCCAGGACAACCTCGCCGACAAGGCAAAGGCGATGGGTATCCGGCCGATGGACTACCGCAACAAAGGCGGTGGCTGAGGGCAAACTCCTGTCAGGAAACAAGGCCCACCCCACTCTTTGAGGCGCAATCCTTGGTCCAGCGCAGAGCCTAATGCCTTCAACCCATGAAGGGTCCGCCTACGCTCACGCGTGCGGCCACGTGCGGCTGCGCCTCCCGCGGTGACGGCGGCCCTGCGCCAGACACTTCGGGCGCCTGTCGAGCGGGGATGGTCCTCGCTCCCCGACAGGAGCTTCCCCAATGTCGCTGCGCACCGCACAGTTTCGCGCCTGGAACCTCTCCCGCACCCTCATGGTGTGCATCATTCTCTTCAAAATTGACGAGCAGGTGTTCGGGGTGGTCGAAGCCGGGGAATATGATGGCGATCCCGCCACGATTGTTCGGACGTACGACCCGTTTGAGTGACGGGACCGGGTCTTTGTCAGCCTGCATTCTAAGGTAACACCGGGGCGATGCCGGAATGTTTTCTTCCGCGCGACCAGCCACGAGAAGTAGCTGTTCGTTTAGGCGGCGACCGGAAGAACAACGGAAAGACCCATAAGGCGACGTTCGTGGCCGTGAGGTAGGTCCCCAAAAGCGGTCTTTGGTTCATCATCCGGCCCGACGGCAGCTACGCCTCTCATGTCGGCTGCAATGGTTGGCTCAAGGTTCAAGAAGGTAGAGACAGACCCTGCACATTCGTTAATCGAGAAATACAGCCAAAATGGATATATAAACCAGTGTGCATCGCCGCGCAGATTGATTGTTGATTCCACTGTTTATTGAGCCAAATCGTCAAGCGGAGGGTACATGCAAGACCTCTAAATCAATCCACATCGAATTAACGCTGCACGATATATTCCCCTGCCGCTATAAAAGTGACAATATGAGCGACAGGGAGGACGAATATTGGCAAGCAACCCAGCTGCGGCACCGACAGCCATGTGGATCGGCGCCGAAATTGGGACCCCGGTAGATTTTCGCCAAGTTGTTGATTTCGCGTAGAGGTTTTGCAACGCCAGGGGTCCCGATCGGCGCCTATCGGGACCCCTTCGTAAGGCGTACTTTCCGAAGGAATACATGTAGTTGCCTTGCTCAAAGCGGGGTCCC
>JBBRSN010000114.1:0-8205 GCA_038245375.1 Sphingomonadales bacterium
AGTTGAGCCTGTGGCGCTGACCGCCTTCAGGCGGTTCCCATCCGTCAGGCCGCGTTAGCGGCCTGGTCCAGCCGCTTTGAGCGGCTCACATCATAAAGCCCCCGGCTTTGCCGGGGGATACTTACTTCGTCCGGGCTGACCGCGCCCAGCGTCGGGTGGTTCCACCGCGCCAGCGCTTCATAGCCATGGATATGGCCGCTGCGCCCGTTGAAGATCGGCTGATAATCGAGCGTCAGCTGCCCGACCTGGATCGCCTCGGCCAGCGCGCGCGACACGTCGAAGCGGCGCTTCTGCGTCGCGGCATAGGATTCGCAGAAGGACAGCACCTTGCCGCGCCCCTGGCGCTTGACCTCGGCGACGGCGAGGTCGGCCGCCAGGATCAGCGCTTCGTGCGTGGTGGCATCGGTCGGGAACATCGCCAGCCCGGCCGACAGCCCGATCGAGACGCTCTGCCCCTCGATCTCGAATGGCTGGCTGACCGCATCGATCAGCGCATTGGCGATGCGCCCTGCCTGCGCGAACACGCCGTCGCCATGCCCCAGCACCAGCACGAACTCATCCCCGCCCCACCGCGCGAACATCGCGCCGGCCGGCACCAGCGCGTTCACCCGGCCGACCACGGCCTGCAGGATGCGATCCCCGACATCATGCCCCATGGCATCGTTGATCTGCTTGAACCGGTCGAGGTCGAGGAACAGCGCCGCCGCTTCCCGGCCATCCTCGGGGTCGAGCTGCGCGTGCATCCATGCCAGCAGCCGCCGCCGGTTGGGCAGCCCGGTCAGGCTGTCCGAATTCGCCGCGTCGACCAGCGCCGCCGTGCGCTGCTCGATGCGTTGCTCGAGGTCGCTGTTGAGCGCCTGCAGGTCGCGGACCAGGTCGACATTCTGGTACTTCAACGTGATGCTGCTGCGGATCGTCTTATGGTTGCGGTTGTGCACGACCAGCATGACGACCAGAAACACCAGCCCCAGGAACGACATGATCACGCCCTGCTGATCGTGGCTGAACAGCAGCACCGACGCCGGGCCGAGCATCGCCGCGATATAGACGCGGCCTTCGCGCAGCATCGCGGCCATCACCCCGGTCCCGCCCGCCGCCAGCGCCGAAACGATGATCGCGACCAGATATTGTTCGGCTTTGTCCGCTTGGCTCACCAGCAGCGACAGCGCCACCCATGATCCGGCGGAGGCATACAGCCCGACGGCAAACTGCCTGCGCCACCGCGCCGCCTGCGCCTGCGTTCCGGCGAGGATGATGTCGCGCGTGAGCTGTGCGCCAAGGCCGAATCGACCGGCCGCCAGAACCGCCGCTGCCGCGAACCACATCAGCGCCCAACCCGCGCCGCCATAGCGCAGGATGATCGTTGCGCCGCCGCTGGCGACCACATTCATGCCGAGCATCGGCTTCAGATTGTCATAGCAAGTCGCAAGCAGCTCGCGGTCGACGCGCGCAATGTCTCCGGCCTTCATCAGGGAGCGCTCTCATCCGTGCCGGGCGAACCAGAGCATGGCTCTCATTCCCCCATCTCCCCCTCCACGTTCCGCTATATCGGCGCATTCGTTAAATATTGCGTCATCGCGCAAAGGGTCGCGACCGGCGGCCCGGAGAAGGGTCCGTACCGGGCAAGGCCAGGACGGCCCGTCACCCCTCCGCCAGCGTGGCGACGAACGCCGCCAGCTGGTCGAGCGTCTCGCTTATTCCGCCCGTCGCCCCGGATTCGATCTCGGCATCGAGCACGTCCTTCGACGGAAACAGGTCGTGGATGATCACCGTCGTCCGCCCGCCCTGCTCGCTGAAGGTCACCGTCGTCACCGCGCCGTTCTCGCTTTCCTCGTTGGTCCAGGAAATGCGCGTGTCGGGCACCACGTCGAGATAGCGCCCGAAAAACGCCATCGGCTCGCCCGAGGCCGGGTGGGCGAAGACCAGGCGATAACCGCCACCCGTCCGCACATCCATCTCGCACGACAGCAACGTCATGCCGAACGACCTGGGCACCCACCATTCGCGGAACAGCTCGGCCCGGCTCCACGCCGCAAACAGCAGCCGCGCCGGCGCGTCGAAACGGCGCGTCACCAACATTTCGCGGTCGGAAATGCGCTCCGCCGTCATGCCGTTCCCCGCCGCGGCGGCTTCATTGCTTGCCGTCTGCTCCATCTTTTCTCTCCTGCTCTTTCAGTGCCGCCACAACCTTGTCCAACGCATCGAAACGCGCTTCCCAGCGCGCGCGATACCGCGCGATCCACGCCGCCTCCGCCTCCAGCCCGCGCTGCCCCAGCCGGCACGTCCGCACCCGCCCGACCTTCTCGGTCGTGACCAGCCCGGCGCGCTCCAGCACCCCGACATGCTTCTTCATGCCGGTCAGCGTCATGGCGAACGCCTCGGCCAGCTCGCTGATCGACGCCTCGGCCCGCTCGAGCCGCTCCAGCACCCCCCGCCGCGTCGCATCCGACAAGGCGGCAAACGAGGCATCGAGCGGGGCAAGTGCATACTGAACCATATGGTTCAGTGTTAGCGCGAGACAAAGCGACGCGCAAGGGGGCTCGAGCTTCCTAAAAAATACCTCCCCGGCACGGGGAGGGTGTTCGAGCTTTGATTTGCCCCCGGCAAATCAAGATTGTGTTCGGGGAACACAATCTCGCTCGAACACATTTGCTCCTTCAGCAAATGTTGGAGGGGCTTGGAGCGGGAGACCCGCGCACGGAAAGCAAACCCCGCAATCCCGCTCTTCGGAAATCCGCAGACCACGCCCCCGCGTCACCCCGGTCGCTGCCATTGCCCAGCCACTGTGGCGCTGCGCAAAAAATCCGAAAAAAATGCCGTAGTGGCAAGCGCCATCGCAATTTCAAGCGAGCATGGTCGTTGGCATGTTGTTTCTTCCCGGTTATTCCATGAATTGGGGTTTGCGATCGAACAGGGGGTTGGACAGTGCAAAGCGGGGCGACATTCGAAAAGCCGGCAGCAGCAATCGGCACGGCGCTGGCGTGCGCGGTTCTGCTTTTCTCGGGCGCGGCCGGAGTTGCCGCGCAGGTGTCGTCACCCAATGTGCCGACGATCGATGTCGTCGACACGCGACCAGCGATAGAGGGAATGAAGAAGACCTTGTCGCTGTGGATCGGCAGTTGTGACTATTTCGTCGTCCGCGTCGACGACAAGGCGATGTCGGTCGGGCGTATCGATCAGCTCCGTGCCGATCTCGCGCAGAAACTGGGTAGCCGCCTCGCCGGTAATCGCGTCACCGTGAAGCATTACACCATGTATCTGAACAGCGGTGTTGAGATGGTCAGTGCTGCTGTCGCAGCCGGCGTCGGCTCGGTCGGCGGCGTGATGCTGGGGGGGCGACCGGCCCCGCGCGCAAAATGCGCCAAGGAAAAGATGACAGCCGGGTGGTTCGACTCTTCCGAAGTCACCACCAACAAGCCGCCTCTGATCACCGAGGCGGAAATCGAATTTCGCGGCAAGACGTATCGATCACGCTATGTCTACTCGCCGGAGAAGGAATTCAACGAGGTGTCCGGCAACCCGAAATACGGAGCGATCAAGGCGGATATCTTCCGGATCATCAACCTGGACCTGGCGACGCAGATCGAACGCGACTTACCTTAGTGCGTCCTCCCCCCGCGCCGCCCCCACCCGAGCCTCCCCCCGTCGCCGCGCCCGCCGCCCATAAACAAACGACCACAGCCCCAGCGCCGCCATCGTGCCATAACCGATCAGCGGATTGACGATCAAATTGGCGCGCACGCTGATCGTGAACACCAGCACCGCCGACAGCGCGGCATCGGCGATCAGCCCCAGCCCCCACACCAGCGTCATCACCGTCATCGTCCGGCGAAACCCGGCATGGGCCTGCAGCGCCGCGAACCGTTCCGCCTCGCCTTCCGACCGGCGCCGCATGCTCGCCCGCGCCAGTTCATAGATCAGCGGCCGGCCGATCGCCGCCGACCCCAGGAACGCCAGCCCGATCACCCCGGTGACGAGTTTCTCGCGCAGCTGGAGGAATTGCGCGCCACCGCCGCCGATCATCGCCAGCAACGACAGCGCGATGCCCGCCACCACCAGCACCGACAGCGCGTCGAGCCGCCGGTGAAGCGCGAACTCGCCCAGGCTCCACAGGATCGGCGGCGCCGACGAGGCGAGCAACGCCCCGACCTCGCCCAGCCGCGCCTCGGCGGCGCTGTAGATCACATAGGGCAGGATGAAATTGACCAGCAGCTCGATCAGCACCCGCCCGCCATGCGCGCGCAGATAGCCGGTGATGCGGGCCATCGGCCCCGGTGTCGCGTCCAACCGATATTTCCTGTGGTGGTGGGCGAGGATAGCGCGGTGAGGGGAGGGTTCAAGGTTGTGCGATGGAACTACGTGCCGCCGAAAGGGTCGTCACGCCCTGCCGACATCAAAAGGCCCGCGTAATCCCGAAATCGCCTGCCAGCCGGCGGTAATCGTAGATGCCCACGCTAGATGCGTTGCGTTCGAAATTCAGCCGCACGACCGGCGCAAAGCCGTGGAAGGTGAGCGACCGTATCGTGGCGCCGGCCCCGATCTGATAAAGCCATTCGCGCCGCCGATCGAGAAACAGCGCCAGCCGCGCGTCGCCCATTGTTCGACGCAGGGCGGCATTGGCAAAGATCGTGACCCGCCCGACATCGCGCCACCCGAACATGCTGGCATAGCCGGCCGTCGTGGCATAGCCGGGGTCGCGCGCCGTCTGGCGTGTCGCGCCCAGGCTGCCGCCGATGCCGCTCCTTGCGCCGATCGCATGCTCGATGCCGACCGATCCGTCGAACAGCCCGCCGGATTGCAGCGCATTCTGCCGGTACGTCGCATGCGCCGCGCTGCCGCTGAGGGTAAGCTGCGAACGGCGCCCGAGCGGGTGCAGCCAGTCGAGCGTGACCGTGTCGGTACGCGCATAGAGCGCGCCGCCATACCAGCGCCATGTCGGTCCTGCTGCCGGGGTCAGGCGGTCGCGTCCCACCCGCCATTCCAGCCCGAGCAGGGCCGACCCGGATATGTCCTGGAAGGTCGACGAGCGATACAGCGACGCGATGCCCGACAGCCGGGGCAGCAGCGCCAGGTGCGGCGTCAGGTCGATCCGGGCGAAACCCTGCGCGGTCAGCTTCACGCCGATGCCCGATTGCTGGCGCGCGTCGTCCGACAGGGTCAGCGGTGCGATCACCGTGTCGAGCGTGCGCGCACTGGTCGCGCGATTGACGTTGCTGTCGGGCGCGAGCGCGATTTCCAGCGATCCGCCCAGATGCCGGGTAGATCGCAGCGCCGCCGCGAACTGGTCGACCACGACCGCGACATCGCTCGGCAGTCCGGAAGCCTGCGCCTGGCGCAAGGCGCGGCGCGCGGCCCGCTCGTCCCCCATCGCCGTCAACACGCGCGCGAGCTCCAGTTCGACCCGCGCCACGCCCGGCTTTTCATCCAGGAACGTCCGGAATTCGACGGCCGCCTCGGCGTACCGCTTCAACGCGCCCAGCAGCATGCCCCTGCGGAAGCGCGCCTCGGAGCGCACCTCGATATCGGGGTCGCGGGTCAGCGCGGCGTAGACCGCCAGGGCATCGGCCGGCCGGTCGGCATTGACGTCGCGCTCGGCCAGCGCGAACAGATCGGCCGCGTGCAGCCCGCTCAGGCTGTCCTGCGCCGTGGCGGGCATCAGCCACAGCGCCAGCCCGATGCCGGCAATCAGCGCGCCGGCCCGCCGCCGGGCAGCGCGGATCAATGGCGCTTGGCGGCGGCGACACCGGCGATCGACAGGCTCTGCCCGTTGAGCGAGGCGCCCGTCGCGATCGTGAACGGCGCGGCGATCTCCTCGCCATCGGGGCCGAACAGCTGGGGCGAGATGTTGTTGTTCGGGTTGGAGGTCCCGCCATTGGTCAGTGCCGCGCTGACGAGCTGGCCGTAGAGCATGTTGGTGCCGAACTGCCACGCGCCCAGTGCGGCCGCGGTCCCGCCGCCCTCGGGCGTCGCGTTGAGCGTGAGCGACCCGCTGTATCGCTGGTTGCTGAAATCCACGTCGAAATGCGAGGTGCCCCCGACATCGTAACGCGCACCATTGGCGGCGCCCGCGGTACCATAGGCGACGCCGTCATAGCTGCCGCTGCCGGTGCGCCGCGCGAGAATATCGCGCGGTGTCGCAAATCCATAGGCGAAGTAACCGTTGATCGTGCGCGTCACCGCGCCATCGGGCGCCGTCCGCGCCCAGCTGCCGAAACCGGCATAGGTCAACGCGATCGCGCCGCTGCTACCGCTCGGCCGGTACAGGTCGACGCGTACCGGGGCGCCATCGAACGTCTTCTGATAGCTGATGAAGTTCGCGCGCGTGTCGGCGATACGGTCGGCGGCGGTGAACGTCAGGCTCGGCATGTTCGAAACCGGCGTGGCGATCGTAAAGCTTCCATCCGCTTTCACGATGGTCTGGCCATATAGCGGGTTTTGCGCGAAAAAACCGGTGCCCGAGGCGCTGACCGCCTGATCCAGCGTCCCCCAGATCGAATAGAACAGCTGGTCGCTCGTGATCGAGTCGAGCGTGAAGTTCGTCGGCGTCGTCACCGGGTTGCGCTGACCGGTCAGCGCCCCGTTGAGCGTCGCTCCTGCCGCGTTGTCGGCGTGAAAGGCGGCACCGATCTCTTCGCCATTCGGGCCATAGAAGCGGCCGTTGATCGTCCCGGAGACCGCGCCGCTCGTGCCACCATAAGCCAGGTTGCCGGAGAAGCTGTTGCCGCTGCCGATCGTGCCCTGTGCCACGACACTGACGCCGCCGCCCGAAAGCGACCCGCCGGTCAGGAAATCATATTGCGTCACCGACGTCGTCGTCGTGAACAGCGCCTTGGCGAAATTCACCGTGAAGTCGCCGCTGCCCTGGATGGTGCGCGGGGTCTGGCCCGGCACCGTGTAAAGCCCGAACACATCGGTCTTCCAGCTTGCGCTCCCCGTGCGCGGCACGCCGGCCACCGGCGTGTCGAACCCGAAGGTGAAGGCATCGAAACTGGTCGTCTGGTTGGTGCCGCTCACATCGTTGCGCTGCCAATATCCCAGCGCGACATACCGGTTGCTGGTGCTGCCGGTATAAGGCGTCGTCACGATCGTGAGATAATCGCGCGGATAGCTGGCCGTCCGGGCATATCGTGTCTCGCCGCTCGCGCTGCTCTGCACATCGGCGGGAAGGAAGGTCGCCGACCGGCCGGCTGCCGTCACCGTGTAGCTCCGGGCGGTCGCGTCATACGCCACGGTGATGGTCGCGCCACCCGCGGTGGCGGTGCCCGTCGTCCGGCTGGTCAGGTCGATGGCCACGTTGGACGTGCTGGCGTCCGTCGCGAAGGTCTGGCTGGCCACGAGCCCGGTGATCGACGTGTTGGGCGTGGGGGCAGGCGCCGGGGAGGGTGTCGGGGTGCTCGCGACCCCGCCCGACCCGCTCGATCCGCCGCAGCCTGCCAGCGCAATACAACTCACGGCGACCGCGAGCACGACCAACGGTTTCCTCACGGTATCCCCCATTACAGCGACCAATTTCAATATGTTGGATTCGAATCTGAACAACCATCGGGCCAGAGATGCGCTGCGTCAATCGCGCAATGCGGTGGCGGTTCGGAGACTGCTGGCCGTTCCGGGCTACGCGCGGTGCGCCGGGGTAAGGCGAGTCCTGATTAGGGGTTATTGCACGTGGAACCGTAATTCCCGAGTGGGATCGGGCCGTATGCCCTTTCGACGGGATCAAAAGCGATTTGGTGCGACGGCAAACTGGATGCCAGATGTCACTTCGTTGATCGAAGCGCGCGATGATGTATTCTGGATCCGCTAGAGGGAGGATCCGTCGTGTTTTCAGCCACCGATATGCAGGGATTCGCAAAGGCGGCTCACTCACTCAAACTTTACCGTCGCGCTGACCTGAGGGATGATCAAAGCGATAAAACGCTTATCGCAAAGCTCTACGTTGACCCATTGCAACACGACGCTGCGCTAGAAACAATGCTACGCGAGAGCACAACCTTCCTCATCGGCCGGAAAGGGACTGGTAAGTCAACTGTTTTCCAGCGCGCCCAACATGAATTAAGGTCTAGGCAAGGTCGTGTCCCGGTTGGTGGTGTAGCTCGTTGGTAGTGGAGCTGATCGGACGCGCGCTTACCCATGGCGCTGTAGCGTCCGGTCAGCTTCACGGGTGGTCATCGGAGATCTTCGGATAAGGTTGGGTTGCAACACTCAACT
>JBBRSN010000115.1:0-8193 GCA_038245375.1 Sphingomonadales bacterium
CACGAACGGCCATGACGATCCCGCTGCAGTGAAGCTGACCGGCATCTACCACAATCTGCTCCGCCGCTGGGCGGACGCCTGAAGGAAACCGACGTGACGAAACCCGGCATGCGCCGCGCCTGGTTCCAGCTGCACAAATGGATCGGTCTGATCCTCGCGATCCTGATCATCCCGCTGTCGCTGACCGGCGCGGCGCTGGTGTGGGACGAGGCGCTGGAGCATGGGCTCAACCCGCAGCGCTATGCCGTCACGGGCGGCAACGCGATCGACGTCCAGGCCTATGTCGATGCCGCGCGCGCCGTGCTCGCGTCGGGTGAGCGGATCGCCACGATCGGTCGCGACGATGCCGGCCCGGTCGCGGCCCGCCAGGCCGGCCAGCGCGCCGCCGGTCCGCCCGCGCGCACCACGCTGTGGCTCGATCCACCCAGCGCCCGGGTGCGCGATCACGCGAGCGGTAGCAGCGGCCTGATCCGCGGGATGCACCAGATCCATGGCAGCCTGATGATCCCCGGCATCGGCCGCGCGGTCGTCGGCTGGATCGGTGTCGCGATGACCTTGTCGTGCTTCACCGGCCTGTGGCTATGGTGGCCGACGGTGGGCAAATGGGTGCGCGGCCTGCGCTGGCGGCGGCATCGCAACCTCGACACCAACCTGCATCACCTGACCGGATTCTGGGTAGCGCTCCCGCTGTTCATGCTCTCGCTGACCGGCATGTGGATATCCTTCCCGGGCATCTTCGGCGGCGGCGCGCCGCGGCTCGACGTCGATTCCGTCATTGCCGGCGCGCAGGTCCTGGCGCCCGACGACTGGCAGCAAATCACCCGGCCGACCGATCGCAAGCCCGTCTGGTCGGTGTCCTTCTCGGACATCCCCAACACGGTGACGATCGACGATGCTACCGGCACGGCGGGCATCGCCTCCGCCCCGCCCGAAACCACCGCGCGCCTGATGCGCCGCCTGCTTGACGGCACGCGGATGGGCGCGGTGTGGCAGACGATCATGTTCCTCGGCGGCCTGATCCCCGCATTGCTCGCCGTGACGGGGATCATCATGTGGTGGCGCGCGCGCGGCTGGAAGGCGCAAGTCAGCGCACGGAAGGCCGCTAGAGGCGCGGCCTCTTAACGGCCTCGCCGCTGACCGGCTGTTACCGCGGCGTGACGATCGGAAAATTGCCCACCGAAGGCGCCATCAGCGACACGAAGCGCTGAAACGCCGTGGCATCGCCGGTGATCTTCGCCTCGCCGCTGGCCAGCTTGGGCAACAGCGGCGCGCCGCCCATGATACTCGCCAGAAAGTCGCTGCGCTTCACCGTCAGCGTGGCATCGACCGGCCCCGGTGCCGCGATCGGGCGATGCACCAGCACGCCGTTGGCGACCGTGACATAGGTGTTTTCGTTGCGGTCGGGGAAGACGAACGCCAGCTTCAGCATCGTGTCCCCCACCGCATCGCCGCGCAGTCGCACCGCCAGCAGATCGAAAATCTCCGGGGTCGAAAGCGCCGAGACGAGCGTCCGTGCCGGGGTCGGACCACCCTTGGGCGGGCCGTCGACCAGTTCGGCCGCGCCGGTCAGGTACATGTTGCGCCACAAGGCGTTTTCGGACTGATAGCCGAGCTGTTCGTAGCAACGCGCCAGCAGGGCCCGCGCCGCGATGTCCGTGCCATCGGCAAACACCGCGCGGTTCAGCAGTTCCGCCGCCCAGCCATAATCGCCGGCATCATAGGCGGTCTGCGCCAGAGCGCGCACCTTGGCCGCACCGCCCATCGCCGCGACATAACGCCGCCCCGCCTCGGCCGGTGGCAGCGGCGCCAGATGCACCGGATTGGCGTCGTACCAGCCCATATAGAATTGATAGACCGCGCGGGCATTGAAGCTCAGCGAGCCGTAATAAGGCCGGTCGAACCATTCCTTCGCCAGCGCCGGCGGCAGCTTCAGCGTCGCGGCAATCTCATCGCCGGTGAAGCCCTGATTCATCAGCCGCACCGTCTGGTCATGGACAAAGGCATAATAATCGCGCTGCTTGCCGAGATAATCGACAATCACGTCGCGGCCGAAACGCGGCCAGCCATGGCTGGTGATCAGGATGTCGCTATCGCCAAAACGATCCAGCGCCGCGGTCAGCCCGGCGGCCCATGCCCTGGCATCGCGCACCACCGCACCGCGCGGCGTCAGGATATTGTGCTGCGTGGCGTTGGCGTTCTCCGCCATGTCGATAATGTGCCAGTCGGGGAAGTCGATGTTGAGCTCGACCGGCGCCTCGGTGCCATGGGTCAGCTGGAATCGCAGCTTCACGCCGTCGACCGTCAGCAGCTCGCCATCCTCGCCGATGTCGCGATTGGGCAGGATCAGCGAATTGGTACCCGTCGCGATGCCGGCGCCGATCCCCGAATTGACCGTGCCCGTTGCCGATTTCGGCAAGGCAATGCCGAACTGGAAGATCGCGCGCCGCTGCATCGCGAGGCCGGCAATGACATTCTCGCCGATCGCGGCGGCGGCAAAGCCCGTGGGCGCGATTACCTGCACCTTGCCCGATCGCGCATCCTCCGCCGAGATCAAGCCCGCCGCACCGCCGAAATGATCGACATGCGGATGCGTGTAGATCACCGCGACGACCGGCAATTTCGCGACCGAGTCATTGACCAGCCGCAAGGCGGCCTGCGCCGTCTCGACCGATCCCAGCGTGTCGATGACGATCCAGCCCGTCGCGCCCTTCACGAAGGTGATGTTGGCAAGGTCGAAGCCGCGCACCTGCCAGATCCGGTCGCTGACCTTGAACAGCCCCGACAGCGCCATCAGCCCCGCATGGCGCCACAGGCTCGGATTTACCGTCTCGGGTGCCGGGCCCTTGAGAAAATCGAACGCCGCCGGATCCCACACCGTTCGCCCATCGGCGCTACGGATGACCGGATCGGCCAGCGTGCCGATATAACCGCGCCGGGCAAAATCCTCATCGCGGACATCGGCAAGGGGCGCCGCGCGCTGCGCGGCGGCCTGCGCCGCCTTCGTCGCCGGGGTTACCGGATCCGACGCCGCGGCACCGGCGGAACAAACCGCTGCGCCCACCACCATCGCCAACCACCGCGCGCGCTTCATCGCATATCCTCCGCCCAGCTATTCTTATCGTTGCCGCAAGTCTTTCACCTTCCGCTTGTCGCAGCAAGGTACCGGCACCGCCGGATTGGCGCACGCCGCACGGCAGCACCGGCCCACAAGGCCGGCTCGATCAGTCTGAACGGTTTAAGTGATTAGACAGATCAGTGGCGGGATGCGAACACCCGCTGTGAGTTCTGCCCAACGATAAACAGCCAGGAGAAGGCCGATGAACGCCGAGAGCGAATGCCCCATGAATGGTGGCAAGGTGGACGGGAACGCCGTCCTTTTCGACATGACCAACCGGCTGTGGTGGCCCAACCAGCTCGACCTCAAGGTCCTGCACCAGAACCCGCCCGGCGCCGACCCGATGGGCGAGGGGTTCGATTATGCCGCGGCATTCAAGAGCCTCGATCTTGCCGCGCTGAAAGGCGACATCTTCGCGCTGATGACCGAGTCGCAGGATTGGTGGCCGGCCGATTTCGGCCATTACGGCCCCTTGTTCATCCGCATGGCGTGGCACAGCGCCGGCACCTATCGCATCGGTGACGGTCGCGGCGGCGCGGGTTCGGGCACGCAGCGCTTCGCGCCGCTCAACAGCTGGCCCGACAACGCCAATCTCGACAAGGCCCGCCACCTGCTGTGGCCGATCAAGCAGAAATATGGTCGCAAGATCTCCTGGGCCGATCTGTTGATCCTCGCCGGCAACTGCGCGCTCGAATCGATGGGCTTCAAGACCGCCGGCTTCGCCGGTGGCCGCGTCGACGTGTGGGAACCCGAGGCCGATATCTATTGGGGTCCGGAACGCGAATGGCTCGGCGACAAGCGCTACAGCGGCGATCGCAACCTCGAAAATCCGCTCGCCGCCGTCCAGATGGGCCTGATCTACGTCAACCCCGAAGGCCCCAACGGCAACCCCGATCCGCTCGCCGCCGCAATCGACATCCGCGAGACCTTCGCGCGCATGGCAATGAACGACGAGGAGACCGTCGCGCTGATCGCCGGCGGCCACACCTTCGGCAAGACGCACGGCGCCGCCGACCCGTCGAAATATGTCGGCCCCGAGCCCGAAGGCGCGCCGATCGAGAATCAGGGCCTTGGCTGGAAGAACAGCTACGGCACGGGCAATGCCGGCGACACCATCACCAGCGGCATCGAGGTCACCTGGACGCAGAAGCCGACCGAGTGGAGCAACCTGTTCTTCAAGAACCTGTTCGAGCATGATTGGGAGCTGAGCAAGAGCCCCGCCGGCGCACACCAATGGGTCGCCAGGGACTCGTCCGCGGATGTGCCCGACGCGCACGATCCGTCGAAGAAGCACCGCCCGACGATGCTGACCACCGATCTCGCGCTGCGCTTCGATCCTATCTATGGGCCGATCTCGCGCCGCTTCCACGAGAATCCGGATCAGTTCGCCCATGCCTTTGCCGAGGCATGGTACAAGCTGACCCACCGCGACATGGGCCCGCACACCAGACTGCTCGGCGCCGAGGTGCCGGCCGAACCGCGCCTCTGGCAGGATCCCGTGCCGGCGACGACCCAGCCGCCGATCGACGCGGCCGACATCGCGGCGCTCAAGGCCAAGATCCTTGCTTCGGGCCTGTCGATCGCACGCCTCGTGAAGACCGCCTGGGCGTCGGCCGCGACCTATCGCGGTTCCGACATGCGCGGCGGCGCCAATGGCGCGCGCATCCGCCTCGCGCCACAAAAGGACTGGGCGGTCAACGAACCTGCCGAGCTTGCCACCGCGCTGGCCAGGCTCGAGGAGATCCGTGGCGGCTTCGCCAAGCCGGTCTCGCTCGCCGACCTGATCGTGCTGGGCGGCAACGTCGCGGTCGAGCAGGCGGCGAAGGCGGCGGGTCATGCGGTGACGGTTCCGTTCACCCCGGGCCGCACCGATGCCTCGCAGGAGCAGACCGACGCCCACTCGTTCGCCCCGCTCGAACCCAGGGTCGATGGCTTCCGCAACTATAGCAGCGGCGATCAGCCCTTCTCGGCTGAGGAATTGCTGGTCGACCGGGCGCATCTGCTGACGCTCACCGCGCCCGAAATGACCGTGCTGGTCGGCGGCCTGCGTGTGCTCGGCGCGAATGTCGGCGGTGCGGCACATGGCGTGTTCACCGATCGTCCGGGGACGCTGAGCAACGACTTCTTCGTCAATCTGCTCAAGACGAGCATGTCGATGAAGTGGGAGGCGGCCGGCGACGGCAGCTTCGCGGCAAAGGACCGTACCACTGGCGCAACGAAATGGACCGGCACGCGCGTCGATCTGATCTTCGGCTCCAACTCGCAGCTCCGCGCGCTGGCCGAGGCCTATGCCACCGATGATGCGCAGGGTGCCTTCATCGACGCCTTCGTGGCGGCATGGACCAAGGTCATGAACCTCGATCGGTTCGACCTGGCGTGATCTGAACGGACGGGTCCCCGGCGCTCCGGCGCCGGGGACATTGTCTGCCAATGTGCGACTGCTCACGAAAGACATGCGCGCCCGACAGGCCGGCACGCGAATCAGCGCATTGAAGTTTTTGCCGCTGACAAGGCGAGGAACAGCCGGTCGGTGTCGTCGCGGTGCGCTAGCATGCTGGCGGGCGTCATCACCGCCGCGGCCCCGGCCGCCATGCCATAACGCACCGCGACGCACGTCGTCATGCCCCGCGACAAGCCGAACGTGATGGCTGCCACCATGCTGTCGCCGGCGCCGACCGCGCTGCGCGCTGCCACATGCGGCGCGGCGATCGTTTCATCCTCGCTGGCCGTCACCACCAGAACGCCCCCGGGGCCGTTCGACACGACGACGATCTCGGCGACCTTCGCGGCGATCAGTCGACGTGCCGCCTCGATCCGCTGCGGTCTGGTGCGCAGGCAGCGGCCGTCCGCCGTCTCCAGTTCGAGCAGGTTGGGTTTTACCAGCAGGGCGCCCGCGCCGGCCGACGCCGCGAGCACCTCGCCCGGGGCATCGAACAACAGCCGCGCGCCGCGCTCGGCGCACGCCCTGCCCAGGCCGACATAGAAATCATTTCCCACCCCCGGCGGCAGGCTGCCGCTGGCGACGACGTAGCGCGGCGCCTGCGCCCATCCGTTTAGCGCCGCGAGCACCGCCGCCTGCTCAGCAGCGGTCATCGGTGGCCCAGGCAGCACGAAACGGAACTGGCGCCCGGTCAGCGCCTCGTCGACGGTAAAGCTCTCGCGCGTGATGCCGGCAATCGGGATTGCCCGGAAGGCTACGCCGGCGTCTTCCATCAGCCGCTCGATCATCCGGCCGGCGGGTCCACCAGACGGGAACAATGCCGTCGCCGCACCCCCGAGCGCGGTGATCACGCGCGCGACGTTGATCCCGCCGCCGCCCGGCTCGTGTGTCGGCGCGGCGCAGCGCAGCTTGTCGGTCGGTCGCACCTCCGGCGTTTGCGTCGAGACATCGAGCGCCGGGTTCATCGTCAGCGTCAGGATCGCGGTCATGTCATCGCGCGCGGGGCTTGGGGCGTTAACGGGGCGTTCGAGGCGGTCATCTCGGCCGCACGATGGACAGCGGACGACGCGGGCAGAATAGGGAAAGGTACGGAGGGCTACCGCGCGCGGCGGCGCCGCCGGTCGGCGTGCCGACGCCCGAACAATTGGTGCATGACCACGGCACCAGCGGCTCTGCGGTGACCGGCCCCGAAACCCTGCGGCCGCCTGTCCAGCGTCGATGGCGACACACTCGCCGCCCCGCTCGCCACCTCGATGCTCCCGGCCGAACTCGTTGCGCGCAACGTCGCCGACACCAGCGCGCTGCCCGACTATCCGTATCGCGACGGTGCGCTGCTGGTGTGGCAGGCGATCCACCAACGGGTCGAGGGCTATGTCGCGCTCGATCATGCCAGGGATGCCGCGGTGGCCGACGACAGCGAGCTTGCCGCCTGGGCCGCGACGCCGGGCAATTGGCCCGGTCAGCCCGCTACCCCAGCGGCGGCTGGGCGACGACATGAACCGGCGGTCGGCCTCGTCGCCGGTGCCGAGCTTGCCCCGCGGCCGGGCAGGCTCCGGTGGCAGATCACAATCCTGGGACGGCGCGCCGGTCCGCACCCGCGTCTCGCGCGGATAGGCCCTGACATACACCGTACCGACGCGCACAGCCTCATGTGCGCCACCTTCACGCGCACGGGCAACCCGGAGGTCCCCACATCCGCGTGGCTCCGGTCGAACTGGTAAGCCTCGCCCGCCTGAACAGCAGCGGGATGAACGCCGGCACCTGGCCAAAGGGGCCCTGTTGCACGCCGATTCACCGTGCTTGCGCTTGCGCTTGCGCGTTCGCGATACAGCCTCTAGGGCCACGCTTCCGTCCAGGACATGCGGAGCGGTGGCCGAGTGGTCGAAGGCGCTCGCCTGGAAAGTGAGTATACGCCAAAAGCGTATCGAGGGTTCGAATCCCTCCCGCTCCGCCAATTGTCCAGTTAAGATATTGAAATATAATAGATAATTCCAATACAGCTCTGCCGTCCCACCTTGCAGCCCACATAAATTTTCAGCCGCGTAGTAGGAAAAAAATCAAGCCGGTCGCGCGTCCAACCTTATTCGGATTACCCGCTGTCGAGATACATGGCCGCGTACACCGCGTCGGCCGAGTGCTCGAAGCGCTCAACGACAGCGGTGGCGGCAACCCCAGTCTTCAGATAATCGACAGCACGATAATCCGGGCACACCAGTGTTCAGCCGGCGCTAAAGGGGGACTCCGCGTCAGGGTCTTGGCCGCTCAAAAGGTGACTGTAGCATTCGATCAAATCGACTGTAGCGCATGCGCAGCGAAATAATTGCCTTTGAGGAACACCAGCGGTGATCCGTCACCTTTTCCCATTGCTTCAACGGTACCCACCACCAGGAAGTGATCCCCAATCTCCTGCACATGGTCGATGCTGCATTCAACCCAGGCAGCAATGCCATCCAAGAGCGGAAGCCCGCCTGGGCTGACGCCGTGCGAGATCCCGGCAAAGTAAGTATCCCCCGGCAAAGCCGGGGGCTTTATGATGTGAGCCGCTCAAAGCGGCTGGACCAGGCCGCTAACGCGGCCTGACGGATGGGAACCGCCTGAAGGCGGTCAGCGCCACAGGCTCAACTGATCGAGCCGGGCA
>JBBRSN010000116.1:0-7701 GCA_038245375.1 Sphingomonadales bacterium
AGCTCGGATTATGTCGATCCCAGTGGGATCACGATGGGGCGCGGCCATGGCATCGACCATGCCGACGGCAACGACGATACGACGACCAATCCGTTCAACTACACCCCGCAAAATGTTCATTGGAACGAGGGCGCAAGGAACCATCTCGTGCGCAAGGCGCGCAATAATGGCGGTGGCAAATATAAGGAATCTTATGAATATGGCTCGAACCCGAAATTGACGGTCAACGGTACGCCGATTCCCGAACGCAACCATTTCATGATGGATTCGAGCGGCACCCAGGAATATTACAACATCCCGACCTATGGTTATCCGCAGGACCGAAAGCTGGTCGCGTCGCAACCATTTCAGCAGCCATATAGCAACCGGCCCAATCCGAATCATTTCTGACGCCGCGCCGCAATGGCGCACCGGCAATGCCATTGCGAACGCCGGATTTGCTCCCTAAAGGGCTGCGCTCTCCGTTGGGGCGTCGCCAAGTGGTAAGGCAGCGGCTTTTGGTGCCGCCATTCGCAGGTTCGAATCCTGCCGCCCCAGCCAGACACTCGTTTCGCGACGATTGAAGCGATCCGATATGGTCGTGGCGACATCCGACGCTGCGTGAACACAATTGCACTAACCGCGCAGGATCAAAACCTCTCGTTCGTGCGTATTGCGGGGGCGAATGGCGCCGGGGCTTGGCGGGCGTGCAACCGGGAGGCGGGAAAATTGCGAACAACTCGCCTTGGCCGATGGCGTGGCGCGGTGTCACGGCGGGCGGCAAAGGACGTGCGACAGCCGCGTAGACCAAGCTGCTCCCACCTTCGTCGGCGACTGTCGCTCTCTCTTGCTTTTTCGATTGCGGCCCGCGCCTGATGATTTCCAAACATCCTCCTTGCCGACGTGCCCCGCCGACGGCCCTCGTCCTTTTCGCACTGGCCGCCACCGTGCCGCAGGCCGGCTGGGCACAGCATGCGCAAGACCCGCTGGCCCAGGCCCGCGCCAACGACAGTCAGGCGCAACCGAGGGACGAGGCGATCATCCCCAATTCGCAATTTCGCGATGCCCTGCCGCAGCTAGATCCTGCGCTCGATGCGCCGCTCGCGCCGATCGACACCATCGATGCGCCTGTCGTGCCGGCGCAGACTAGCCCGACCGCCGGCACGTCGCAGAGCGCGCCTGCGGCGACGAACCCGGCTGCCATGCCGCTTCAGCCCGACCCGGCGCTGGCCGAGCCCTTGTCGCCCCTCGCCGGATTCGACGTCAAACCGCCTGCGGCGACCTCGGACGAGGTCGCCGATACCGTGCCCGAACTGCGATATGCGGTGAAGGTCGAGGGCCTCGCCTCGGTCGATCTGGAAGGCCGGTTCCGGGCGCTCTCCGCGCTCGATAGCGGTGATGGCAAGGCTGCCAATGGAGCGGTGATCGCGGCGCGCGCGCGCGAAGATGAGGCACTTGCCGTGCGACTGCTGCGGTCGGAAGGCTATTATGACGGCGTCGCCACCTCGCGGGTCGAACCTGTGCCCAACGCGCCGGGCCGCGTCACGGCAACGATCACGGTATCGCCGGGCACGCGTTACGCGCTCGGGACGATCACGATCGAAGGGCCTGCGACCAACCCGCCGGGTCTGGCGCGCGACGCGTTCGGATTGCGCACCGGCGATCCGATCATTGCCGCGCTCATCGAGGGCGCCGAGGCGGCAATCGCCTTGAAGCTGCCACAGCAGGGTTATCCGTTCGTCAAGATCGGCGAGCGTGACATCGTGCTCGACGATACCGTTCATACCGGCGATTATACCTTGCCGCTCGATCCGGGACCGCGCTCATCCTTCGGCACCTACTCGACGACCGGCAAACTCGCTTTCGATGCTGCGCATGTCGGCGTCCTCGCCCGTTTCCGCCCCGGCGAGCTCTATGACGAACGACGCGTCAACGACCTGCGCGAGGCAATGGTCGCGACCGGGCTGTTCGACAGCGTCGCGATCGAGCCGCGCCCGACCGGCCAGACCGCGGCGGACGGCACCGAGATCGTCAATTTGCTCGTCACCCAGAATGCCGGCAAGCCGCGCCGCCTTGCGGCGACCGCCGGCTATTCCACCGGCGAGGGATTCCGGCTCGATGCAAGCTGGACGCACCGCAACCTGTTCGTGCCGGAAGGCTCGCTGACGTTTTCGGGCACCGCCGGTACGCAGGAGCAGAGCCTCTCCTCGACCTTCCGACGCGCCAATGCCGCCCGTCGCGACCGCACGGTGCTGCTGTCGCTCGCCGCCAGCCGCGAGAATATCGATGCCTACACCGCGCTGACCGTTGGCCTGAACGGCCGCATCTCGCTCGATTCCACGCCGATCTGGCAGAAGAAATGGACCTGGGCCTATGGCTTCGAGCTGCTCGGCGCGCGCGAACAAGGCTATCAGGCGGCGCTCGGCAAGCGCGCCTACCAGAATTATGCGATCGGCGGGCTCAATGGTCAGCTCGGTTTCGACAGCACCGACAATCTGCTCAATCCGACGCACGGCTTCCGCGCGATGGTCAGGCTCAGCCCCGAGATCGAACAGACCCAGGGCAGCAACTACCGCTATGTCCGCGCCCAGATCGACGGGAGTACCTATTATCCGGTGACCCACAGCCTGGTCATCGCGGCACGCCTGCGCGCCGCATCGATCGCCGGCGCGCCGCGCGACGCGATTGCGCCGTCGCGACGACTCTATGCCGGCGGCGGCGGCTCGGTGCGCGGTTACGGCTACCAGCAACTCGGCCCGCGCGATCCGAACAATGATCCGCTCGGCGGGCGCAGTCTGGTCGAGGGTGCGATCGAGGCGCGCTACCGCTTTGGCGATTACGGCATCGTCTCGTTCGTCGACGTCGGCCAGGCCTATGCATCGACGCGGCCGCAATTCACCGACCTGCGTTACGGCGTCGGCATCGGCGCGCGGCTTTACACCAATTTCGGCCCGTTGCGGCTTGACGTCGCCACGCCGCTCGGTCGGCGGCCGGGCGAGTCCAAGGTCGCGATCTACATCTCGATCGGCCAGGCGTTTTGATGACCGACGAGGCCGCATCCGCATCCGCCGAGGTACCCCGCCCATTGCGCCGGCGTATCGCCAGAATCGCCGGACTCCTCGTCGCTAGCCTGATCAGTTCCTTGCTGCTCACGATCGTCGCGCTCAACACGGGGCCGGGCCGGCGCCTTCTGGTCGACCAACTGAACGGATACCAGACCGCATCTGGCATCAAGATCGAGATCGGTGGCATCGATGGATCGCTGTATGGCCAGTCTGTCGTCCACGATCTCAAGCTCAGCGATTCCAAGGGGGTTTTTGCGACGGCTCCGCAGATCGACCTCGACTGGCGGCCCTTCGCCTTGCTGCGCAACCATGTCGATATCCGATCGCTCAGCGCGCCGAGCATCACGTTGGCGCGCCTGCCCGCGCTGAAATCGACTCCGTCGGATCCCAATGCGCCGCTGCTGCCCGATCTCGACATCGATATCGGGCGGCTCAAGGTCGATCGCCTCGTCCTTGGCGCGCCGATCACCGGCACGCGCCGGACGATGGCGCTCGACGCCGTCGCGCACATCGCCGATGGCCGCGCGCAAATCAGCGCCAAGGCTGCGGCGCGCGATGCCGGCGATCGCCTGTCGCTGGTGATTGACGCGTTGCCCGCCGAGGATCGGCTGGTCATCGATGCCGGGTTGGCGGCGCCGGCCGGCGGGATTGTCGCCAGCATGGCCGGTCTGACCAAGCCGCTCGCGGTTCGTATCGCCGGCCATGGCAGCTGGTCGTCCTGGCAGGGAACGGCGCGCGGGACCCTCGATGGCGCCGGGCTGGGAGACCTGGCCCTGACCGCGCACAACGGCACTTTCACCGTCAAGGGGCAGATCCATCCGGGGCTGATCCTTACCGGCCCTGTGGCGCGGCTGACCGCGCCGGGCCTGATGGTCGATCTAACCACGACGCTGGCGCAGCGCCGCGCCGATACGCGCTTGTCGCTTCGCTCGGATGCCCTGGCGGTGACGGCGGCCGGGATGCTGGATCTCGGGCAGAGCCGTTTTGGCGGGGTGCAGGTCGATGCGTTGCTGCTGACCCCCGGATCGATCGCGCCGGACCTGAACGGTCGCGACGTTCGTGCATCGCTGCGGCTCGACGGCGCCTTTGCGCGACCGCTGATCGACTACAAGATCAGCGCCGGCGCGCTGGGCTTTGGCAAGACGGTCGTGCAGGGACTGTACGCCGAAGGGCGGTCGCGCGTCGACGCGAACCGCATCCTCGTGCCGGTGAAAGCGCGGATCGCGCGGGTGTCGGGGCTCAACGCCGCGGCGGGCGGACTGCTCACCAACGTCGTCACGGTCGACGGCGATTTCGCGATCAGCGGCGACACCATCATGTCGGACAATCTGCGGCTGCGTTCGCCGCAGATAGACGCCACCGCCGTGGTGATCGCCGATCTTTCCACCGGCATCTATCGCGGCGCGCTCAAGGGACGGGTCAACGATTACCATGTCGACGGGGTCGGCGTCATCAATCTCACCACCGATGTGAAGCTTGTCACGGTGTCGTCGGGCGGGTTCGGCCTGCAGGGTCGCTTTCGCGTCGCGACGGTAAGGATCGAGAACGCCACGGCGGCAGACTTTCTCGGCGGTCGTGCGATCATCGACGGGTCGATCAGCTACGATCCGAAGGGCGTGCTGCAGATCAGCAATCTGCAGGTCGCGGCGCCGCAGTTCCGGCTGTCGGGCGGCGCAGGCAGCTACCAGTCTGACGGTCGGATCGCCTTTGCCGGCCAGGGAAGCTCCGACCAATATGGTCCGCTCGCCATCACGGTGTCGGGAACGGCCGAGCGTCCGCTGATCAAGCTGCACGCCAGCCGTCCCAATATCGGCATCCAGCTGAGCAATGTCGACGCGACGGTACGCGGAACCGGCGCCGGCTATGCGATCATTGCCAAGGGCGGATCGCCTTATGGGCCGCTCGACGCCGACATTCTGGTGCGCACCGGCGGTGGCCCGCTCACGATCGATGTCCATCGCGCGCGCTTCGCGGGTATCATTTTTGCCGGGACCGTTCGGCAGAGCGCCGCCGGACCGTTTGTCGGCACGTTGAACGCCAACGGGTCGGGCGTCACGGGCACGGTCGATCTTGCCGCGGTGGGCAAGGTGCAGCGTGCGCAAATTTCGGCGCGGGCCAATGGCGCGCATATTCCGGGGCAGGCAAAACTCGTCATCGACCGCGCGATCATCGAGGCGACGATCATGCTTTACCCGGGCGCGCCGCAAATCGTTGCCGACGTGCAGATGGCCGGCGTCCGGCAGGGCAGCTTCCTGCTCGAAAAGGGTCGTGCCAAGATCGACTATCGTGGTGGTCGCGGGACCGCGCAACTGGTTGCCGATGGTGCCAATGGCACCAGCTTCCACCTCGCGGCCAACGCAGCGCTGTCTCCGGATCTGTGGCGCGTTGCGGCGCAGGGTCAGGTGGCAGACATCCCCTTCCGTCTGGCAGAGCCGGCGACGATCCGCGTCGCGGGCGGGACCTATACCCTGCAGCCTGTCGCGATCGTGCTGCCGCAGGGGCAAGTGCGCATCGCGGGGCGCTATGGCAGCAGCCTGGAACTCCAATCGCGCTTCGATAATCTCGATCTCGCGATCCTCAACAGCTTCGCCGCCGGTGCCGGCGTCGGCGGGCGCGCCACCGGCAGCCTCGACTTCGTCCAGGCGGGTAGCGGCGTTCCGCGCATCGACCTGCGCGCGGAGGTCAAGGGCTTCACCCGCTCGAGCGCGGCCAATGTGTCGACGCCGGTCGACATTTCGGCGCAGGGCGCGCTGCGTCCGGAAGGCGGGACCGTTGCGGCGGTGATCCGGCGCGGTGGTGCGGTCATCGGGCGGGCGCAGATACGGCTGCAGCCGATCGGCGGCGGTGGCTGGACGACGGCGCTGGCCAATGCACCGCTCGGCGGCGGCATTCGTTATAACGGCCCGGCCGACGTGCTATGGAGCCTGACCGGCATCGCCGATCAGCGCGTCAGCGGGCCGATCGGCATCGCCGCCGATTTCGCCGGTCGCCTGTCGAGCCCGCAAGTGACCGGCGTCATCCGTGCCGATGCGCTGGCGTACGACAACGCAACCTATGGCACGCGGATCAGCGCGATCCGGCTCAACGGCCGCTTCACCAACGACCGCTTCGAGATCGCCGAATTTACCGGGCGCGCCGGCAAGGGCACGATCTCTGCCCGTGGCAGCGTCGGCTTTGGCGCCGATGCCGGCTTCCCGATCGACGTGCATGCTACCTTCGACAATGCGCAACTGGCGCGCAGCGACGCGCTCGGTGCGACGGTGTCGGGCGATGTCGCGATCACCAACAGCAAGGCCGCCGGCGGGCTCGTCTCGGGGACGCTGCGCTTGCCCGAGGTGCGCTACGCCGTGATCAGGCAGGGCTCCGCCGAGATCGCCGAGCTGCAGGGCGTGCGACGCAAGGGCACGACCCGTGCGCAGGCCGCGCAGCAAGCCGCAGCCAGCGGCCCGCCGGGTCTGTTCAAGCTCGACCTGCGGATCCGCGCCGACAACCGGCTGTTCGTCAGTGGCATGGGACTGGAAAGCGAGTGGAGCGCCGACCTGCGCGTCCGCGGCACTTCGGCAAAGCCCGAAGTGGTCGGCAACGTCGATCTCGTGCGCGGCACCTACAGCTTTGCCGGCAAGCGCTTCGACCTCGACCAGAGCAGCGTGATCCGCTTCGAAGGCGGCGCGGCGTCCAATCCGACACTGGCGATCACGGCGACGGCGACGATTTCCGGCACCTCGGTTACGATCAACATCGCCGGGCGCGCGCAGAACCCGCAGATCACCTTCACCTCGTCGCCGAGCCTGCCACAGGACGAGTTGTTGTCGCGCATCCTGTTCGGCGATTCGATCACGTCGCTGTCGCCGACCCAGGCGCTGCAGCTCGCCGCGGCGCTCAACTCGTTGCGCGGCTCGGGTGGCGGGCTGAACCCGCTCGGCAAGTTGCGGTCGGCGACGGGTATCGACCGCTTGCGCATTCTCGGCGCCGACGAAACGACCGGTCGCGGCACCGCGGTCGCGGCGGGCAAATACATCTCCAACAATATCTATGTCGAGATCGTCACTGACACGCGGGGCTTCACCGCGACGCAGCTCGAAATCGCGCTGTCCAGGGCGTTGAGCATCCTGAGCCAGACCGGCGGCTCGAACGGCACATCGGTCAATCTGCGCTACTCGAAGGATTATTGATCGCGGCACGGCGGAAGATGCTGAAGCCGTCGCCACCTTCCGTCCGACGGATTGCGCGGCGATGTTTGCCTTGACCGGTGCACTAGCGTAGCCAAACTGCAACGCACAGGCTGTCAGGCCGATAAACTATGCGGGTGCAGGGTTAATGACGCAGGCTCCACACACACCGTTGCTCGACACGGTTCACGCGCCCGCCGACCTTCGCAAGCTCAACGCCGACCAGCTGCGCCAGCTGGCGGACGAGCTGCGCGCGGAGACGATTTCGGCGGTCGGGACGACCGGGGGTCATTTGGGATCGGGTCTCGGCGTGGTCGAGCTGACCACCGCGATCCATTATGTCTTCGACACGCCCTATGACCGGCTGGTGTGGGACGTCGGGCACCAATGTTATCCGCACAAGATCCTGACCGGGCGCAGGGACCGCATCCGCACGCTGCGCATGGGCGGGGGGCTCTCTGGCTTCACCAAGCGCAGCGAGAGCGAAT
>JBBRSN010000117.1:0-7674 GCA_038245375.1 Sphingomonadales bacterium
ACCGAAGCATCCGATCCATTCGCCGCTCGCCAGCTTGGGCAGATATTTGCGGCGCTGCGCTTCCGAACCATATTCGAAGATCGGGAACATCACGAGGCTCGACTGGACGCTCATCATCGAGCGATAGCCGCTGTCGACCCGTTCGACTTCGCGCGCGACCAGCCCATAGGCGACATAGCTCGCGCCGACCCCACCATATTCCTCGGGGATGGTCGGGCCGAGCAGGCCGAGTGCGCCCATCTCGCGGAAGATCTCCGGGTCGGTCGTCTCATGCGCGAAGGCGTCGATGATGCGCGGTGCCAGCTTGTCCTGCGCATAGGCGCGCGCGCTGTCGCGGATCATCCGCTCGTCATCCTCGAGCTGGTCGTCGAGCAGGAAGGGGTCAGCCCAGTCGAATGCGCCCATGCCGGCCATGTCTGTCTCCAAAGATTGTCGTGCCCGTGCCAGCCGGGCAGGGGTCTTGTCCACCCGTCTGGAAGTGATTCAGAGCGACAATACCCGATCGTCGAACAGCCCGAAGGCCAGCGTCGAGGCATAAAACGCCACCGCCCGATCGCGCGGCATGGTCGACGCCCATTTGCGCATGTCGAACGCGGCATTCTGCAACGCCATCAGCGACTGCGCCGAGATCAGCGGGTCGATCGGGCGGATCGACCCTTCGGCGATGCCGTCGCTGATCGTCCCGGAATAGCGTCGAGCGATGCGATTGGAGCGCTCGATCATCGTCCGTCGCACGCCAACCGGCAGGCCGCTGAGTGCGGTGGTCCGCAGCAGCGGCCCGCGCTCGGAAAACTGGACGTCGAGCAGTGTCGCAATGGTGCTCGACAGGCGATGCCAGTGGCTGCCGCCTTGCGTATCGGCCAGATGCTGCGCATCGGCAATCGTGTCGAAGCTGCGTTTGTAGCAGGCTGTGACCAGATCGTCCTTGGCATCGAGGTGATGGTAGAAGCTGCCCTTTGTCACGTTAAGCTCCGACGCGATCTTCTGCACCGATGCCCCGCGATAGCCGAGTTCGTTGATCAGCCGCGTCGCCGCCAGCAGAAAGGACTCGCGGCCCGGTTCGGCATCGTCATGCGCAAGGTTGATCAGCGCCGGCGCCCAGCCTTCGTCATCGGCCGCGATGCCATGATCGAACACGTCCATCAGCCGGGCACGGACGCGGTCATATTGGTCGAGATCGTAACGCGTCAGCCACGCCGGAATCCAGAAGGTGTTCTCGAGCAATGCATGCGCGCGCGCGCCATATAAGTCGGTTTCGAGGCGACTGTTCGTCGGACCCCACAGGCCGCGCGTCATGCGGAAGACGCGCTGCCATCCCGCCATCAGCCGACCGCGCGATGGCTCCTCCATCGCGCGCAGATCGGACAGCGTGGCGAAGGCCTGCTCCTCGCCGCGTTCGATTCGCGCGAAGCGGTCGAAGTTGATTGCCAGATAGCGGGCAACGCGTGCCTGCGGTGTGGATTCGACCAGCGCTTCCTCAAGCATCGCCTGGAGGCGTTCGAGTGTATGTTCGAAGCACGCGGCGGCGAGGTCTTCCTTGCGCTTGAAATAATAGGTGACGCTGGTGGTGTTGAGTCCAACGCGATGTGCGACATCGGCAAAGGTCATGCCCTTCGCGCTCTGCTCGTTGATCGCTTCGGCGGCGGCAGCAAGGATCGCGTCGCGCTTCGCCTTGAAGCGCTTCGTCGAGGTGTCCTCATCCTGTCGGGGTGCTAGCTCGGCCTCCATCCACAAATTTGTAACAGCTTATTTTCGAAGAAACAGTGTTTTTTCTATTGCCCTTTGCCGCTACGATTTCGGTGTCGTTCACGCTTTACCGAAAACGCGGTACGGTTTAAGCGACCCGACGACACAGCAATCCGAGAGGCGGCCATGGACTTCACGCTCAACGAACGAGAGACCTTTTTCCGGGATCGTGTGAAGGCCTTTATCGACCAGAACATCCGACCGCGGCAGGCCGATTACGATGCGCAATCCAAGTCGGGCGAGCGCTGGAAGGTGATTCCGGTTATCGAGGAAATGAAGGAAAAGACCAAGGCGCAGGGCCTGTGGAATTTCTTCATGCCGCCGCAATCGGGCCGCACCCATGTCGATGACAGCTTCGAGTTCGAAGGCACCCAACTCACCAATCTCGAATATGCGCTGTGCGCTGAGGAAATGGGCAAGGTCGGCTGGGCCAGCGAATGCTTCAACTGCTCGGCACCAGATACTGGCAACATGGAAGTGCTGCATCGCTACGGTACCCGCGAGCAGAAGGAGCGCTGGCTCAAGCCGCTGATGAACGGCGAGATCCGTTCGGCGTTCCTGATGACCGAGCCGGCTGTCGCCTCGTCTGATGCGACCAACATCCAGACCTCGATGGTGCGCGACGGCGATCACTATATCGTCAACGGCACCAAATGGTGGTCGTCGGGGGTTGGTGATCCGCGCTGCAAGGTCGCCATCCTGATGGGCAAGACCAACCCCGAGTCGACGCGCCACACCCAGCAGTCGATGATGATCCTCGACATGGAAGCGCCAGGCGTGAAGATCGAGCGGATGTTGTCGGTCTATGGCTATGACCATGCGCCGCACGGTCACGGCGAAGTCGTGCTGACCGATGTGAAGGTGCCGGCCGAGAATATCCTGCTCGGCGAAGGCCGCGGCTTCGAAATCGCACAAGGGCGCCTCGGGCCGGGTCGCATCCATCACTGCATGCGCACGATCGGCGTGGCGGAGACCGCGATCGAAGCGATGGCCAAGCGCCTGCTCACGCGCGTCGCCTTCGGCAAGCGCATCGCCGATCATTCGGTATGGGAGCAGCGCATCGCCAAGGCGCGCATCGATATCGAAATGACGCGCCTGTTGTGCCTCAAGGCAGCTGACATGATGGACAAGGCTGGCAACAAGGCAGCCCAGCTCGAGATTGCGATGATCAAGGTCGCCGCACCCAACATGGCGCTGCAGATCCTCGACGATGCGATCCAGGCGCATGGCGGCGGTGGCGTCAGCCAGGATTTCCATCTCGCGCACGACTGGGCCGCGATGCGCACGCTCCGGTTCGCCGACGGTCCGGACGAGGTTCACAATCGCGCCATCGCCCGAAACGAGTTCGGCAAATATGCCGATCTTCCCGAGGCCGTCGCGGCCAAGGAAGCGATGCGGCGCTAGCGCTATCTAACACCAAGCCCGTTCGTGCTGAGCTTGTCGAAGCACCGTCCTTTTCTCTGGACAGAACGAAGAATGAGCAGCCCTTCGACAAGCTCAGGGCGAACGGATGTTGGGGTAAAGAGTGAAAGCTGCTGTTCTGTTCGAGGCGGGCAAGCCGCTGTCCATTGAAGACGTGATCGTGTCGAAGCCGGCGCCGCACGAAGTGCTGATTCGCACGGCGGCGGTCGGCGTGTGTCGCTCGGACCTGCATTTCGTCGACGGCGCCTATCCGCATGCCATGCCGACGATTCCGGGGCATGAGGCGGCGGGTGTTGTCGAGGCGGTCGGCAGTGAGGTTCGCACGGTCAAGGTCGGCGATCACGTCATCACATGCCTGTCGGCCTTTTGCGGTCACTGCGAATTCTGCGTCACAGGCCGCATGTCGCTGTGCGTCGCCGCCGATGTCCGCCGACCCAAGGATGCGCCGCCGCGGCTGACCTTCGCCGACGGGTCGGTGGTCCACCAGATGCTCAACCTCTCGGCCTATGCCGAGATGATGCTCATCCATGAGCATGCCTGTGTCGCGATCGATCGCGACATGCCGCTTGATCGCGCCGCGATCATCGGCTGCGCGGTGACCACCGGGGCTGGGGCGGTGTTCAACGCGGCCGATGTCGTGCCGGGCGAGACGGTGTGCGTGGTCGGCTGCGGCGGCGTAGGCCTCGCTGCAATCAACGCGGCGCGGATCGCTGGTGCAGGCAAGATCGTGGCGGTTGACCCCGTCGCGGAGAAACGCGCGCTCGCCGAGAAGCTCGGCGCGACGCATTCGGTCGATGCGCTGTCGGATAGCTGCGCCGAGCAGGTTGTCGAGATCAGCAATGGCGGTGTCCACCACGCGATCGAGGCAGTCGGTCGCGCGCAATCGGCGGCGACCGCGGTCAAGGTGCTGCGGCGCGGCGGCACAGCGACGATCCTCGGCATGATGCCGCTGGGTGAGAAGGTCGGACTGTCGGCGATGGACCTGCTCGGCGGCAAGCGCCTGCAGGGCGCGCTGATGGGCGCCAATCGCTTTCCGGTCGAAATCCCGCGCCTTGTCGATTTCTACATGCGCGGCCTGCTCGATCTCGACACGATCATCGCCGACCGGATGCCGCTCGATCAGGTCAACGTTGCCTTCGACGAACTGCGCAAGGGCGACACCACGCGCTCGGTGATCGTGTTCTGATGAGCAACGCGCAGCAAACCATGACCGGCACCCTCCCGGTCGAGGGGCGCGACCAGCTCGATCTGGTCAAGCTGGCCACCTGGATGGAAAGCCATGTTGCGGGTTTCGCCGGCCCACTCAGCTACGCCAAATTCGCCGGCGGCCAGTCGAACCCGACCTATCGGCTCGATACCCCGACCACCGCCTATGTCCTGCGGCGCAAGCCGTTCGGGCCGTTGCTCCCCTCAGCGCACGCGGTCGATCGCGAATATCGCGTCATTGCGGGGCTTCATCCGACCGGTTTCCCCGTGCCGCGCCCTTATGGCCTTTGCGAAGACGACAGCGTCGTCGGTTCGGCCTTCTACATCATGGAGATGGTCGAAGGCCGCACGATCTGGGACGGATCGATGCCCGATCTCACGCCTTCCGCGCGCCGCGCGCATTATGACGCGATGGTCGATACGCTTGCCGCCCTGCACAACCTCGATCATGTCGCTGCCGGCCTCGAAAGCTTTGGCAAGCCGGGCAATTATTTCGAGCGCCAGGTCGCGCGCTGGACCAAGCAATATCGCGCTTCCGAGACCGAACACATGCCCGACGTCGAGCGGCTGATCGAGTGGTTGCCCGCTACGTTGCCCGAGCAGACGCGAACGTCGGTCGTCCATGGCGACTATCGTATCGACAACATGATTTTCGCGCCCGAAGCGCCGCGCGTCATCGCCGTGCTCGACTGGGAGTTGTCGACGCTCGGCGATCCGCTTGCCGATTTCTCGTACCTGCTGATGAACTGGGTGACCGAGCCCGAGGGACGATCCGGCGTGAAGGGGCTCGCGGGCCCCGAAACCGGCATTCCGACCATATCAGAGGTAACCAAGCGCTATTGCGCCGCCACCGGTCGCGACGGCGTACCGCGGCTCGAATGGTATTTCGCCTATAATCTGTTCCGCCTGACCGGCATCGTCCAGGGCATCAAGAAGCGCATCGTCGACGGCACCGCCTCCAGCGCCCAGGCCGAAAAAACGGCGGAGCGCGTCTATGGCCTAGCCTCGGCGGCATGGGGCTTTGCGAAGCAGGCAGGGGCAAAGGACTGACCATGGCCAATCTCTTCGACCTGACCGGCAAGGTTGCGATCGTTACCGGGTCGACCCGCGGCATCGGCAAGGCTTCGGCGATCGAACTGGTCCGTCATGGCGCCCGCGTCGCCATCTCGAGCCGCAAGCAGGACGCCTGCGAAACGGTCGTCGCCGAGATTGATGCCGAATTCGGTCCGGGTAAGGCGATCGCAGTTGCTGCCAATATTTCGGACAAGGCCGGACTGCAGCATCTCGTCGATAAGACGCGCAAGGCGTTCGGCCCCATCGACATCCTCGTCTGCAATGCTGCGTCAAATCCCTATTACGGGCCGCAGGAGGGCATTGCCGACGACCAGTTCCGCAAGATCCTCGACAACAACATCGTCTCCAACCACTGGCTGATTTCGATGGTCGCGCCGGAGATGCGCGAGCGCAAGAGCGGGTCGATCGTCATCATCTCGTCGATCGGCGGCATTCGCGGCACGCCGGTGATCGGCGCCTATGCCATTTCCAAGGCCGCCGACATGCAACTCGCACGCAATCTCGCGCACGAATATGGCCCCTTCAACATCCGCGTGAACTGCATCGCACCGGGCCTGATCAAGACCGATTTCGCCCGCGCGCTGTGGGAGGACGAAAAGGCCGCCGAGCGCCGCAACGCGGTCACGCCGCTGCGTCGCATCGGCCAGCCCGAGGAAATTGCCGGTGCGGTGGTGTTTCTCGCCGGCGCGGCGAGCGCGTACATGACCGGTCAGACCATCGTGATCGATGGCGGCGTGACGATCTGACGGTGCCCCCTCAACTCCGTTCGTGCTGAGCCTGTCGAAGCACTGTCCTTCTGCGGACGCGGGGAAAAGTAGAACGGCCCTTCGACAAGCTCAGGGCGAACGGAGTTTTGAGACAATGGCAAGATTCACCGGCAAATCGATCATCGTCACCGGGGCCGGTTCTGGCATCGGCCGCGCCGCCGCCATGCTGTTCGCGCGCGAAGGCGGGCAGGTCATCGTTGCCGACAAGACCGAGGGTGCGGACGATACCGCCGCCGCGATCGTTGAGGCGGGCGGTGTCGCGCACGCGATCCAGATCGATGCCGGCAATGAGGAGGATGTGATTCGCACCGTCGCGCTGGCGGTGGAGCGGTTCGGCGGGCTCGACGTGATGTTCGCCAATGCCGGCATTTCGGGCGGCATGGCCAACATCTTCGACACAGATGTCGCGCTGATTACCGAGGTTTTGCGCGTCAACCTGATCGGTCCCTATCTCGCGATCAAGCACGCCGCGCCGAAGATTGCCGAGCGCGGCGGCGGCGCGATCGTGCTCACCGCCAGCGTCGCGGGCATCCGCTCGGGCGCGGGGTCGCCGGCCTATTCGGCATCGAAGGCCGGGGTGATCAACCTCGCCCAGGTCGCCGCGCAACAGCTTTCGGGGTCGAACGTTCGCGTCAATGCGATCTGCCCCGGCCTGACCGAGACGGGCATGACCAAACCGACTTTCGATTATGCCCGCGATGCCGGAAAGATGGATCGGGTCGGCCGGCTGAATCCGCTAAGGCGCGGTGCCCAGCCCGAGGAACTCGCCAAGGTCGCCGCCTTCCTCGCCTCCGACGATGCAAGTTACGTCAACGGTCAGGCGATCGCGGTCGATGGCGGGCTCTCGTCGAGCCACCCTGTCACCAAGCAGGAATATGGCAAGACGGCGGTGTGACCGGAGCGGCCAGCGGCCGCCCCGATCGCTGCCTTAGCGGCAGATGCGCACCTGGCGGTGATGCCGCCACTCGGTCCAGCAACGACGATGGTGGCGATCCCAGCCATAGTGACGCCCGCGATCCCAGCCATAATGGCGGCGATCCTCGCGACGATCATGGCGGTCTGCGCGGTCATGCCGGTCGCGGTCATATCCGCCGTGGCGGTCGCGCTGTTCGTGACGCTGGCCGTCACGATAATCCTGCGCCTCGGCACCGGTCGCGATCGTGACGGTCGACAGAAGCAAACCGGCTGCCGCGATGGTTTTGAAGAGTTTCATCGGACTTCCTTTCATCCCGGGGGTCGGGACAACAAGGAAACTACGCTCACGTGCCGTTCGGGTTGCTGAACCGGGTTGAAGGGCAGCGTTCATCTGGCCGGGCGAGGTGTCATACCAGCGGGCGAAAGGACTGACTCTGCGGGGATTCCCAAGAGGTTGATTTTCTGATTCGATGCGGAAGTGTTGGATTGGAGGCGGAGATGTCTGGGATCACGATTACGCGACTGGATATAACGGCGGCTGACC
>JBBRSN010000118.1:0-7535 GCA_038245375.1 Sphingomonadales bacterium
CGGAAGTCTTCGCCGCGCTGCGTTCCGGCGAAGGCCCGCCCCCCGAGCTTACGGAAGACGAGCAGCACGCTTTCGATCGCCTTGAGCTCTTCTTCACTCACGGTCTCGCTTATGCCCAGCAGATAGGCCAAAGGCCGCAGACATTGTACGGGATCGCGGACTCGCCGATCGGCCTCGCCGCCTGGTTCCTCGATCACGACATTCTCAGCTACGAGATGATCGCTCACGCGTTCGACGTTCATTCTGAAGGGCTTACACGCGACGACGTGCTCGACAACATCACGATTGCCTGGCTGACCAACTCGGCGATCTCCGGGGCACGGCTCTATTGGGAGGCGTTGCCGCGCAACGCGGCGGGTTGTGGCATAGAGCGCAACACCGTTCATTTTTTCGAGCCGTTCGGCGTGCGCGTTCCCACTGCCGTGAGCGCGTTCTCCGACGAGCACTATCAGGCGCCGAAAAGCTGGGCGGAGCACACTTATCCGAAGCTCATCCACTACAATCGGCTCCCCAAGGGCGGTCATCTTGCCGCTTTCGAACAGCCGGAGCTGCTAACAAACGAACTGCGGGCGGCTTTCCAGTCCCTTCGGTGAAATAGGATGGCCGGACGGGGCTCGATCTGCGCCATCCGGCCAACCCCACGCGCACAGAGCTCCAACGGCACGATCTCGGCCTCGCCGGGCGCGAGGCAATCACCGTGCCAGAAGGGCCTTCGGCTCGCCTGCCTTGTCCGCACTGGTCGTTACGGGCATAACTCTGCCGCTGCGCCATTGTCTGGCGGCACGTGCGGGGGATGCGTGGCCGATCTGTTCTTCAGCTACAAGTCGGAGGATCGCCCGCGGGTAAAACCATTGGTCGACGCCCTCACGACCGACGGGCTGACGGTCTGGTGGGACGTGCAGATCGAGGCCGGGGCGGAGTGGCGGCAGGCGATCCAGACCGAGCTCGATTCGGCGAAGTGCGTGGTGGTTATTTGGACGAAGCGCAGCGTCGGGCCGGACGGAAGGTTTGTGCGCGACGAGGCGACGCGGGCGCAGCGCCGGGGCGTCTATCTGCCCGTCCTCGTCGAGAACGTCGAGCCGCCGCTGGGCTTTGGCGAAACGCAGGCGCTGTCGCTTTTCGGGTGGAAGGGTGACCGGGCCGACCCGCGCTACCAGGCGGTGCTGCTGGCTGCGCGCGCAGTGGCGGCGGGTGCACGGCCGCCGGCAGGTACGGGGGCCGTGGCGGCGCGGCCCGGCGTTCGGCGACGGGCGGTGATCGGCGGCGGCGCGGCGCTGGGGGTGGCGGCCGTTGGCGGCGCTGGCTGGTGGCTGACCGGACGCGGCGGCGCCCTCACCAACAGCATCGCGGTACTGCCGTTCGCCAATCTGTCGGGTGATTTAGCCAAGGCTTACTTTTCGGATGGGATCGCCGAGGAACTGCGTTCGTCACTGGCGCGGATAGCCAAGCTCAAGGTTGCGGCGCGGACGTCGTCGGAAAAGGTCCGCGATGCCGACATCAAGGAGGCGGCGGGCAAGCTCGACGTGGCGCACGTGCTGACCGGCAGCGTGCGCAAGGGCGCGGCCATGATCCGGGTGTCCGCGCAGCTGTTCGATGGCCGCGACGGGGTCGAGAGGTGGTCCCAAAGCTATGACCGGCCGGAGGGCGACGCGATCATGGTGCAGGCCGGGATCGCCGAAAGCGTCGCCAATGCGCTGAGCCTGACGCTCGGCACGGCCGAGGCGATGCTGGGCGGGACGGCGAACCCGGCGGCGTATGACGCCTATCTGCAGGGGATGGGCATTCTGACGATCAGCGAGGCGGCGTTCCGCGCAAGGCTCGCCGCGTTCGAAGCCGCCATCGCCGCCGACCCGAACTTTGCGGCGGCGCATGCGAACCGGGCGTTCTGGATGGGCATTATTGCTGGACAATCGTCACCCGATGAGTCTGCGACGCTGCTTGCAGGCGGCAGGGTGGCGGCGGCGCGTGCCATCGCGCTCGCGCCGACGCTACCCCTCGGGCATATCGCGCTCGGCAGGATTCAGCAGACGGCAGTCGATATTCGCGGTGCCGATGCGTCCTATCGCAAAGCGCTGAGCCTGCCGGGCGTGATCGCCCGCGATCTCAGCACGGTCGCCGGTTTCGAAAGTTACCTCGGCCGCGCCACCCAGGCGCTGACGCTCGCCGACCGCGCGATCGGCCTCGATCCGTTGAATCCAGGCCCGGTGCGGCGGCGGATCGACGTGCTGTATCATAACCGGCAGTATCGCGAGACACTGGCGACCACCGCCACATACGAGCGCGCAAACCCGGATGCCCCATCAAATCCCTACCTGACGGCCATGGCGCTGATCTTCAGCGGCGACCCCAAGGCAGCGCTGCCAGTTGCGGCCCGAAGCGAAGAGGCTTGGGTGCGCCTCACCTGCGAAGCGATCGCGCATGCGAAGCTGGGAGACCGGGCCGCGTCGGACCGGGCGCTCGCCGCACTGAAGGCGCTCGACGACGGATCGTTTTACCAGCAGGCCGAAGTACATGCGATGCGCGGAGAGATCGAATTGGCGTTGGCGGCGCTGGCCCGCGCCGTCGCGGCGCGCGACCCCGGGCTGATCGAACTCAAGGCCGACCCTGCGGTCGACTCGCTGCGCGGCGACCCGCGTTTCACTGCGATCATGGCAAAGTTGGACTTCCCGCCGGTCTGAACCCCGTCGCCCATAGACAGCTCCGTCAACCAAGTTCGAGCTGCCGCTGTTGGTGCGACAGCCGCCATTCGCCGAGGTCCGCGACCATGGCGCGCGCGGCGGCCTCCATTCCATCTGCGGTTCGCGACAGGGTTGCCGGCTCGGTGCTGAGCGCCGTGGCGACAGCGGCGAGATGCTCGGCGGTGACTGCGGACCGGGCGGCCGTGCCCGCGAAGTCGCCCTGCACGCGGATGCCGAACAATGCCGTGCCGATCGCCGGCAACCCAGCAGACAGGGCGACGAAATCGGTGGCGTGTGCGACGGTCCAGGCGTGATCGATGAAATAGGCAGCGATGAATGCAGCGCAGCTGAGACACGACACCATGAACAGGATCGTTCCAGCAAAATGCAGCCGGTGGTCGAGGCGATGCACCGCGTCGGCGCTAGCTGCGTGATAGGCGACTTGCGGTGTGATCTCGCCAGCGACCATCGCGCATGTCAGGGCGGCGATATCCGCCGTCATTTCGCCGGCCGGTATGCCAATGCTGCGCCAGATGCCGGCGGCATACCAGTCGACCCAGCTTCCAGCCCGGCGTGCGATAGCCTGGCGTTCGGGCTGGCCTACTCCGATCGCAGCGAGGCTCGCCATTGCCCGCAGGCGCTCGGCGAGCTGGCGATAGTCGAGCCAGCGGCGATGCCAGTTGCGCGCCACCCCGATACGCGTGTTCAGGATGAACGCGCCGATCACGGCCAGCTCGGCGAATGCCAGCCACAGCTTGACCGTCGGCATCGTCAACCCCGACAGCCCGAGCACGACGGCCAGTGCCCCAGCGAAGAAGTTGAAAACATGTCCGCTGCGATAGCTTTGGGCGAAGTGGCCGGCGAGGCCGTCGCTCCAGCCGAAAGCCCTGCGCCAGACGGTGAGGTCGAGCGTCACGGCGGCAGCTTGCGCTTCCGCCGCATCGGGTCTTGGAGGCACAACATAAGGCAAGGCCAGCAGCGACGAGCGACGCAGGCGAGCAATTCCCGTTGCCGCAAGCAGCAACGGATATTCGATCCGCGGCTTCAGGCGGCGTTCGGTTTCGGCATAGAAATGGTCGAGATTGGCGCGCTCGACCGCGTCATCGGGCGGGGCGAGCAGATGCTTGATCAGCGCGGCGTAGCTGCCATCGTCCAACTGGCGCGATGCGATTTCATCGACCCTGCTCTGCATCAAATGCGGCTCGTGCGCGGTCCAGATGAGGCGCGCCGGCTGCAACGGGTCGACCGGGATATGGACGACCGGCAGGCCGCGACGCAGGGCATCCTCGACGACTTCGGCGGTGCCGCCCCGACCGCGCGCGGGCAGGCCGTCCCACACGGCAATCAGGACGTCGCTATGCGCAACGGTCGCGCGACCGGCGAGGGCATAACCCGACGATCCTTCGCCACGCCTGCACGGCAGCGCGAGGACACGCGCCGCCCGGCCAAGCAGGGTTTCGAACGTGAGCGCCGTTTCGGCACTTTCGAAGTCGGATAGATAATCGCGGCGGGGAAATGGCAGAATGGCGTGAAGGTGATAGCCGAGGTCCAGCGCCGCTGCGGTCGCGATCTGGTCAGCACCCTTGGCGAGCGGGCAGACCAGCCGTGCCTCCAGCGGTTCCGGCGCGAAGCCGGCAGTTCCTTGCAAGCCGCGTGCTGCATCGCGCAGATGTCGCAGCACATCTGTCAATCTGGTGCGGAGCAGACTATCGCCACCAGGCACGTCGCGGTGCCCGGTGACGCCGACTGTAAGGCACAGGGGCACGGCAGGCACGCCGTTCGTCCTCGTCGAATTGGCTGACATCGCTCCCCCTCCGCTGCGCGACCGTAGCAACCGCCTGGCCGCGGGCCAACGTTGTTCGGTCGGAGGGCGCGAATTCGAAATTCCGGTACCGCCGGTTCGACGCCGACAGCGTTCCAGGTTGCACCGAGTTCATCGGCAAAGCGCGATATTGCCCAAGCCCCCGGAATGACAAGTCCACTGTATCATAACGCCGACCGGTAGGTTGGCCGCAAACGATCGTCGCGCGGAAATCCGGCAGCTCAGAAGCCGAAGTCCTCGAGGCCCGGATGATCATCAGGACGGCGGCCGAGTGGCCAATGGAATTTGCGGTCGTGTTCGGCGATCGGGTGCTCGTTGATGCTCGCGATACGGCGGCGCATCAGACCATCATTGTCGAATTCCCAATTCTCGTTGCCATAGGCGCGGAACCATTGGCCGCTGTCGTCGTGATATTCATAGGCAAAGCGCACCGCGATGCGGTTGGCGTCGTTCGCCCAGAGCGACTTGATCAGCCGATAGTCGAGCTCGCGCGCCCATTTGCGCGTCAGCAGCGCCGCGATTTCGGACCGGCCGGTGACGAATTCGGCGCGGTTACGCCAAGCACAATCGGGTGTGTAGGCGAGCGCGACGCGCGCCGGATCGCGGCTGTTCCAGCCGTCTTCGGCAAGCCGGACCTTCTGGGCGGCAGAGGCGGCGGTGAACGGCGGCAGCGGCGGACGTGACATGGCGGCTCTCCTGAAGACAAAGGTGCGTCGACGGGGCGGCGGCCACCGCCCCGTCCGCGGAGTCAGGCGGCAAGCGCTTCGACGACAGGGAAGTCGATCTCGGTCGCGAGCACCTCGTTGACGTAGTTGGTCAGCGTGTTGAGCGCGACATGCGCGATGATTTCGACGATTTCGCCATCCGAATAGCCGGCGTCGCGCACCGCGATCAGTGCGGCGGTATCTACCGCGCCGCGCTTGCGGGCGATGGCGGCGGCAAAGCGGACCGCGACTGCGGCCTTGGCGTCGGTCGACGTGCCGTGGCGGTTGGCGGCGATTTCGGTCGAATCCAGCTTGGCGAGGCTGCGGCCGAACTGGCTGTGTGCGGCGAGGCAATAGCCGCAGCCATTGATTTCGGCGACCGCGAGCGCGATGCGTTCGCGCGTCGCCGGTGGCAGCTTGCCCTTCGCCAGCGCGCCGTTGAGGCTGAGATAACCTTCGAGCGCCGCGGGGCTGTTCGAGACGATGCGGAACAAGTTGGGGACACTGCCGATCTGCTTCTTTACGGCTTCGAGCAGCGGGCGCGACGCTTCGGGAGCGGCGTCGATCGTGGCGGGGGTGGCGATGCGTGACATGACATTTCTCCTGGTCGGCGAGGCGGAACAGCGAGGTTGCTGGCCGGGCTGCTTTGTATGGACGCGCGGTTGACGCCGATGAATGACAACAGTTCGTAATGGATTGTTCCGTTTCCCGGAATTATCCGCGCACCTATTTCGTGGCGTCGAAGGTTCCGGCCCTGACCGCGATTGGCTTCGCCGTCGGATAGAATTGCACGAACGTCGTAGCGACAGCGCCATGCGCCTCGTGGCACGCGTAGCAGGATGCGGTCGTCGGCAACACTTTGGCCGGCTTGTCGGCGATGTTGACGAAGAACTCCCAGCGAAATGCCCGGCCGCAAGCCGATGCAATTCCGCCTTTGGCAGGTCCTTCTGGAACGCCTCGCCACCGGCCGGGGTGAAAAACGGATCGTTCTGGCCCAGAAGATCAGCGTCTTGGGCTGGCGATCGCGCAGGAACTTCTGCCAGACCGGGTACAGCGCGACGTTGGTGTGATAGTCGTAGAACAGGTCGACGTTGACGGTGCCGAACCTGACCTCCTGCGCCGTGACCGACGGCGTGTGGATCGCGGCAGCGACGACGGGCGCGGCGCTCGCGACGCTGCCGTGCGACAGACCGGCGAGCAGCGCCGCAGTTGCAAACATCATGATCGGGCCGAGCTTGGCCGATGTGACTGACATTTCCACCCTCCTGTTGGCTCGGTCGGACAGGATGCTCCGCCAGATACAACAATGAAGATTTCAGCGTTCGGTGATAATAGTCGAACTATACAATGGATTAGTCCCCTATGCGGAACAGCTGGCGCGCCTTTAGTGCCGTCAATTCGGCTTCAAGCTCGGCGATGCGCGCATCGCGTTCGGCGAGCGCCGCAGCGACGTCGGCGCCGCCGAACATCTGCGGGATGTGCTGCGGGCAATTAACGTCAAAGGCGACAATTTCAAACAGCATCGCCTGATCGGCATGCGCGCGGTAGCCGGCAGGAAACAGCCGCGCGATCAGCGCCGGATCGTCATCGACCACGCCCACCCGGCCCCACAGCTTGATGCGGCGGCGATGCGCATAGTCCATCAGGAAAACGAACGCTTTCGGGTTCTCGCTGAAATTCCCGGTCGATATGAACTGGCGGTTGCCGCGGAAATCGGCGAACCCCAGCGTGCGGTCGTCGATGACGTGCAGGAAGCCCGGCGGGCCGCCGCGATGCTGGATATAAGGCTGGCCGTCGGCGCTGGCACTGGCGAGGAAGAAGCTGTCGCGCTCGGCAATGAACGCAGCGAGCCGGTCATCGACACGGTCGCCCATCTCCAGCCGCGCACACATGTCGCGCGATCCCTTGCGCGCCTGTGCCGCGGCAACCGCGGGGGTGAATGCCACGTCGATCGGGCGCAATGGCAATTCTGTCATCGAAGTCGGCTCCCTGCGGTGAAGGCTGTCCAGGGGACTTCTGCGCTTCCTTACGCGCAGGGAGAATAGCGATAAAGTGAAGTGGATTATTCCACCCAGGGAAACAAACCATGGCCCGACTGCAGGCGATGCAGGTCTTCGTGAAGGTCGCCGAAACTGGCGGGTTTGCCGAAGCGGCGCGCCAGTTGAACATGAGCCCCCCTGCGGTGACGCGCGCAGTCGCGACACTCGAAAATATCATCGGCACGCGGCTGTTCACGCGGACGACGCGCTCCGTCAAGCTGACCGAGGCCGGTGGCCGCTATTTTGAGGACTGCCGGCGCATCCTGGCGGAAATCGACGAGGCCGAAGCGGC
>JBBRSN010000119.1:0-7494 GCA_038245375.1 Sphingomonadales bacterium
AATGTCCCTGACGCTCGATGATGGCGCGATCTGGGTGCAGACGGATGATTTCACCGTCGGTCGAATCAAGCCGGGGACCAAGGTCACGATCAAGCGCGGTCTCGGAGGAAGCTTCTTCGCGAGTGTCCCAGGTCGTCCTGGGTTTCGCGCAAAGCGGGTGAGCCGCTGACGTCATTCCGCCCGCGGCATCGGCCCCGCGACGAGCAGCGGATCGAGCTTGGCCTCGCGCCACTTGATGCTCCAGTGGAGGTGCGGCCCGGTGGCGCGACCGGTCATGCCGGAAAAGCCGATCGTCTCGCCGCGTTGCACATGCTCGCCGACATGCACCGTGATGCGCGACAGATGGAGGAACGCGCTGTTGAGCCCCATGCCATGATCGACCATCAGCAGATTGCCCTCGAGCGTGAAGGGATGGTCGGCGGCGAGGATCACCACGCCATCGGCCGGCGCGAGCACCGGCGTCCCCTGCGGTACCGCGACGTCGAGGCCGCTATGATATGATCCCGCCTCGCCATTCTTGTAGATGCGCTGTGAGCCGAACAGCGTCGAGATGCGCCCCGTCGCCGGCCACAGGAACGGCTGGCGCCAGCCGGCGGCATCGGTTGTCAGGCGGCGCGCGGCGTTGATCTGGGCAATTTCGGCCGGGCGCAGCCGTTCGAATTCGGGTTGCGGCACGGGAAATTTCGGCAGCGAATTGAGCCGCGAGATATCCCATTGGCGCGGCGCGACGGTCAGCGTGTCGCGGACCTGCCGGCCATCCTCGAGCGTCGCGACGATGCTCGCCACGGGGCCCGCGTCACGGTCGAAGCCGATCACGAAGCGCCCGTCGGGCGCGACCGGAATGGTCATGCCGTTGAACGACAACAGGCTCGTCTCGGACGGCGCGATGCCGATCACCACGCCGCCCTGGATCAGGCTGCCGGCATAGCTGAAGGCGGTACGATCGGGCGCGCGACGCGGCTGGACGCTGGGCGGCGCCTGGCGCGGGGCCAAGCGATTTTGGGGCGGCGGGATCTGGACCTGCGGCGCGGCCTGTGGTGTCGTGCAGCTGCCCAGCACAATCAATGCGGGAACGCCGAAGCTCCAGCGCGCCAGCTTCCTCATTCCGGCGCCATCGCCGCGGTCGCGATCGCGGCGCTGGCGTAAGCCTCCTGTCGCGCGACGCTCCAGTAGCGCAACTCGTCGAGCAGGATCCGTGCGCCCGAGACCGCGCACACGACATGATCGCCGCTGGCCAGCACGCGAAAGCCATTGGCCATGTAATGGAGCCGCGCCGGGCGATCAGTGTTCGACATCAACATGGTAACGGGCTTTCAAAGCTTGCGGCAGTCGGATCAGAGCAGGCTGGGCTGATCGGTGCCTTTCGACCTGTCATAAGCCGAGCCGGCCGCGCGCTCAACCTTGGCGTCGACCTGGCCGTCCCTGAAGTGGAGTGTGACGGCACCCGCCGCGCGCGCCGCAGCGGCGCTGCCGACGACCGCGCCGCCCGGCCGCGCCGCCACCCAGGCATAGCCGCGCTCCAGCGGGCGTGCGGGATGCGCGGCGACGAGCAGGCGCTCGATGCCCTTGAGTCGGTCGCTGGCCCGCGCGAGGCGCTGCTCGAGCAGCGCCGGCCGCAGCGCGCCGACCGCGCGATCGAACATCCCGCGCGCCAGCGTCACGCGCCGTTCCAGCCCGCGATCGAGCCGCGCGCCGGCCTCGTCGGCGCGCTGGCGCTGCGGCGCGAGCAGCGCGTCCCGCTTCGGCATCACCCGCACCAGCGCATCGAGCTGTTCGCGGCCGCGCTCGTGATAGCGCCGCGCGCAGCGCTCGGTGCGCTGGCCATAGCCGGCGATCGTCAGGCGCAGCTCGGCGAGTACCGGTACCGCCATCTCCGCTGCCGCAGTCGGTGTCGGTGCGCGGCGATCGGCGGCATAATCGGCCAGCGTCGTGTCGGTCTCATGCCCGACCGCCGAAATCACCGGTATCGTACAGGCGGCGATCGCCCGCACCACGACCTCTTCGTTGAACGCCCACAGATCTTCGACCGAGCCGCCGCCGCGCGCGACGATCACCAGATCGGGGCGCGGGATCGCGCCGCCCGGCACCAGCGCATCGAAACCGCGCAGCGCCGCCGCGACCTCGCCCGCCGCGCCATCGCCCTGTACCTTGACCGGCCAGACCAGCACATGCGTCGGGCAGCGATCCTCCAGCCGGTGGAGAATGTCGCGGATCACCGCGCCGGTCGGCGAGGTGACCACGCCGATGACGCGCGGCAGATAGGGCAAGGGCTGCTTGCGCTCGGCGGCGAACAGTCCCTCGCCCGCCAGCTTAGCCTTCAGCTTTTCGAGCAGCGCCATCAGCGCGCCCTCGCCGGCCAGTTCCATGCGGTCGATGATGATCTGGTATTTGGAGCGGCCGGGATAGGTCGTTATCTTGCCGGTCGCGATCACCTCCACGCCGTCCTGCGGCTGGAACGGCAGCATATTGACCTGCCCCTTCCAGATCACGCCGTCGATCACCGCGCTGTCGTCCTTCAGGCTGAGATAGGCATGACCCGAGGCGACGCGCTTGTAGCCCGAGATCTCGCCGCGCAGCCGGACATGGCCGAACTCGCTTTCGACCACGCGCTTGAGCTTCATCGCCAGTTCGCCGACCGATAGCGGCGCGGCGTTGTCGCCCGGCACCGGCTCGGCTACCAGCCGCCCGGTCATCTCACTGGGTAACGCGTCGGAAAAGGGGTCGGCCATGAATGTCCTGCTGGTCGGATCGGGGGGCCGTGAACATGCGCTGGCATGGAAGCTGGCGCAATCGCCCGGTCTGACGAAATTGTTCGCGACACCCGGAAACCCAGGCATCGCGGCGCATGCCGAACTCGTCGCGCTCGATCTACGCGATCATGCCGCGGTCGTCGCCTTCGCGCGGGAACAGACGATCGGGCTGGTAGTGATCGGCCCCGAGGCGCCGCTGGTCGACGGTCTCGCCGACAGCCTGCGCGATGCCGGCGTGGCGGTGTTCGGCCCGTCGCGCGCCGCGGCGCAGCTCGAGGGGTCGAAGGGTTTCACCAAGGATCTGTGCACCCGCGCCGGCATCCCGACCGCCGGCTATGTCCGCGCGCGCTCGCTGGCCGAGGCGCAGACGGCGCTCGACCGTTTCGGCGCGCCGGTGGTGGTCAAGGCCGACGGCCTCGCCGCGGGCAAGGGCGTGACCGTGGCGATGACCCGCGCCGAGGCCGATGAAGCGATCGACGCGCTGTTCGACGCGCCCGGCGGCGAGGCGGTGATCGAGGAATTCCTCACCGGCGAGGAAGCCAGCCTGTTCGTCCTGACCGACGGCAGCGCGATCATGCCGTTCGGCTCGGCGCAGGACCACAAGCGCGTCGGCGACGGCGATACCGGCCCCAATACCGGCGGCATGGGCGCCTATAGCCCGGCGCGCGTGCTGACCCCGGCGCTGGAACTACAGGCGCTCGACGAAATCGTCGCGCCCACCGTGGCGGCGATGCGCGCCGCCGGCATGCCCTTTTCCGGTGTGCTCTATGCCGGACTGATGCTGACGCCCGAAGGCCCCAAGCTGATCGAGTACAACGCCCGCTTCGGCGATCCCGAATGCCAGGTGCTGATGACGCGGCTCGACGACGACCTGCTCGATCTGCTGCTGGCGACGGCGACCGGGACGCTCGCCATGCACGCCGCGCCGCGCTTCGCCGCGACGACCGCGCTGACTGTGGTGATGGCGGCCGAGGGTTACCCGGGCACGCCGCAAACCGGCGGCGCGATCGGCGGGATCGCCGACGCCGAGGCGGCGGGCGCCAAGGTCTTTCAGGCCGGCACGGCGCTGAACGACGGTCAACTCGTCGCCTCCGGTGGCCGCGTCCTTGCCGTCACCGCGACGGCGGTCGATGTCGCGACCGCGCAGGCCATTGCCTATGCCGCGGTCGACCGGCTCGACTTCCCGAGCGGCTTCTGCCGCCGCGATATCGGCTGGCGTGAGGTGTCGCGCCAAGGCTAAGAGCAAGCGAACGACCGGAGCGACCGCATGTCATCAAATGCCGCCAGCAACATCCTTGGCGCCACCACCATCGTCATGATCGCGATCGGCATGGCGCTCGCCGTTGCCGTGATCATCTTCGGCATGCGGCTTAAACGACAGCGTATCGCCGGTGAGAAGGAACTGATCGCGCGGCGCGAGGCGGCGCATGTCGACGAGCTGCCAGCGACCGAAGCTGCCACCGCTCCGGCGGTCGCGGCCGTGGTGACCGAGGCGGCACCGCCCGTCGCGCCGCCGCCGGTCGACACGGCACCCGCCGTGGCTGCGACGCCGTTGGCCTCCGTCGAAGGCGACATCACCCAGCTGAAGGGGCTCGGCCCCAAGCTCGCCGCGACGCTCGCGCAGCTCGGCTATACCCGGCTCGACCAGATTGCCGCGCTGACCCCGGAGCAGGCCAGCGAGCTCGATGCGCAACTCGGCACGTTCCAGGGCCGCATGACGCGCGATCGCTGGATCGAACAGGCCAGACTGCTCGTCGCCGGCGATCGCGCCGGCTATGAAGCGGCGTTCGGCAAGCTGGGCTAGCGCCGATTCGCCGGGCGCCGGCACGCGATATTTTGCCGCTTCTACCCTGCTCCGGCGCAGCATGCGGAAAATTGCCCGTTTCACGCCCTTTTCTGGGGAATTTTTCGGCTCTGTTTCAATGCGTTGAAGAGCGCCTCCCCTGCTCCGAAAAAGCAGGGGAGAAAGATGCTCAAGCAGGGGAGACGTGCCCCGCCTTGCAGCGGGCAGTTTCGATTCGACCAACCGTGTGAAAGAGCGACGACACGCCGGTTTGCGCCGTGCCGGATCGCTGCACCGTGAACCGATCTCACAAAGATTGAATCACGCCGTTTTGACCGTCGCGAACGACGGACCCGTCGTCAGTCGCGGCTCCAGCGCGCCCAGATCGCGGTCGGCAGCAGCAGCCCGCGCGCTTCCTCGCGTACCGCCAGTTCGCCCGCCTCGACCCTGCCGCCGAGATCGGCAAAGGTCTGCGACAGCAGTTCGCCGATCGCCAGCGCCGACATGCGTACGGCGTAGACGGTGAGGAACAGGAAACGCGATTCGGCATCGAGCAGGCGCCGGCAGTCGACGATCAGGCCGGGGAGACCTTCCTCGAGCCGCCACACTTCGCCTTCGGGACCGCGGCCGAACTTGGGCGGGTCGAGCAGGATGCCGTCATAGCGCCGTCCGCGCCGCACCTCGCGCGCGATGAACTTGGTCGCATCGTCGGTCATCCAGCGGATCGGCTTGTCGGCAAGGCCGGCCAGCGCCGCGTTGGCGCGCGCCGCCTCGACCGATTTCTTCGACGCATCGACATGCACCATGCGTGCACCCTTGCTGGCCAGCGCGAGCGTACCGACCCCGGTATAGCCGAACAGGTTGAGGCATTCGGGTGCCTCCATCCCGGCGATGCGCTCGCGCATCCAGCGCCACACCGGCGCCATGTCGGGGAAGAAACCGAGGTGGCGGAACGGCGTGGTCTGCGCGGTGAAACGGACATCGTCCCACGCCATCGGCCAGCCGTCGCGCGGCACGGGTTCGTGATAATCCCAGCGGCCGCCGCCTTCCTCGTCGGAACCGGGCACGAACTCGGCATGAGCGTGCCAGTCGTCGCTGGCAGGCGCCCACAAGGCCTGCCCCTCGGGGCGGATGAAGCGGAAGCGGCCATAACGCTCAAGCTTGCGGCCATGCCCCGAATCGACCAGCCCGTAATCGGCCCAGGGCTCGCCAATCAGCGTGTCGAGCTTCACGCCCCGGCCCGCTCGGCGATATAGCCGGTAACAGCCGCGAAGGTCGCTGGCAGCACGTCGTAGCGCTCCTGGCGTTCGAACAGGTCGCCGAGACGCGCCGGCAGCGGCGGGCGCGTGCCGGTGGCACGCTCGACCGCATCACCGAACTTGGCGGGATGGGCGGTCGCCAGCGTCACCACCGGGATGTCGGGCGCTAGGTCGGCGCGGCGCGCGGCCGACAGGCCGATCGCGGTGTGCGGGTCGATTACCTCGCCAGCCTTTTCGTGCGCCCAGCGCATCGCCAGCGACATGTCGTCGAGATCGATGCGATCGCTGACGAACAGCGGCGCCACGCCCTCGCGCTGGACATTGGTCAGCCGCATCGCCTTTGACGCCTCGAAGCCGCGCATCTGCTCGGCCAGCGCGATCCCGTCACGGCCGCCGAGATCGAACAGCAGGCGCTCGAAATTGCTCGACACCTGGATGTCCATCGACGGGCTGGGTGTCGCGACGACGGTCCCTTGCGAATAGTCACCGGCCGACAGTGCGCGGTGAAGGATGTCGTTGACGTTGGTCGCGACGATCAGCTTCGCCACGGGCAAGCCCATCTTCGCCGCGACATAGCCGGCGAACACATCGCCGAAATTGCCCGTCGGCACCGCGAAGGCGACCGGCCGCTCGGGCGCGCCGAGTCGGACGGCGGCGTAGAAATAATAGACCACCTGCGCCATCAACCGCGCCCAGTTGATCGAATTGACCGCCGACAGCGTGAAGCGCCCGGCGAAATCACGATCGTTGAACATCGCCTTCACCAGCGCCTGCGCGTCGTCGAAGCTGCCCTGGATCGCGATATTGTGGATGTTGGGGGCGAGCACCGTCGTCATCTGGCGGCGCTGCACGTCCGACACGCGCCCTTCGGGGTGGAGCATGAACACCTCGACGCCGGCGCGCCCGGCGAGCGCATCGATCGCCGCCGAGCCGGTATCGCCCGAGGTCGCGCCGACCACCGTAAGCTGCTTGTCGGTCCCGGTGAGGAAACGCTCGAACAACAGGCCGAGCAGCTGCAGCGCGACGTCCTTGAAGGCGAGCGTCGGACCGTGGAAGAGTTCGAGCAGCCAATGCTGCTGGTCGAGTTGGACAAGCGGCGTGACGGCGGCGTGCGAGAAGCGGCCATAGGCCTCGGCGCACAGGCCGCGCAGCTCCTCGCGACCCAGCGCGTCGGCGACGTACGGGGCCATGATCGCGACGGCGGTGTCGACATAGGACAGGCCGCGCAACGCCGCGATCTCGTCGGGCGAGAGCGTCGGCCACGCCTCCGGCAGATAAAGACCGCCATCGCTGGCGAGACCTGCGAGCGTCACGCCCTCGAAACCGAGGACCGGCGCTTTACCCCTGGTGCTGACATACCGCATGGCGAGGGCGGTTAGCCGCGCTTGCCGCAGCGCACAAGCGCGACGCCTATATGGCGCGCAATCGGCGGCGCAGCGCGATGCCGTAGATGATCGCGGCGATGGCAGCGAACAGGAACCATTGCACGGCATAGGCAAGGTGGTTGTTGGGGACCGACGACAGGTCGGCGGGCGGATTTGCCGCGAGTCCGGCCTGTGGTGGATCGGCAACCAGCATCAGCATCTTGGGCGTGTGGGTGAAGGCGGCGACGATCATCGGTGCCGTGCTTGGCGCGTAGCTGATATAGCCTTGGACCTTGCCGCCGTTCCAGCTCGGCCGGTCCTGCGCGGTCGGTGCGACG
>JBBRSN010000120.1:0-7486 GCA_038245375.1 Sphingomonadales bacterium
ATCGGCTTCAAGACGACGCTGTTCGACAAGTCGTTGCGGCTCAACGGCGCCTTCTACCAGCAGAATTGGGCGCATTTCCAGTTCGCCTATCTCGGCCAGAACAGCTTCACCGAGGTACATAACGGCCCGAACGCTCGGATCAGGGGTATCGAGCTGGAGGCGACCTGGACGCCGCTGCGCCAGCTCACGCTCAGCGCCTCGGGTTCCTACACCGACGCCAGAACGACCCAGAATCTGTGCGCCGGTGACGACCCGGCCTATGCCTGCACCAACATCGACCCCAACACCGGCTTGCCCAACAGCCTCAGTGCGGCAAAGGGCACGCGCCTGCCCGTCACGCCGCAGTTCAAGGGCAGCGCGCAGGCGCGCTACACCATGCCGATCGGCAGCGGGAACGGCTATCTCCAGGCTGTCGCCAACCACCAGAGCTCGGCCTCGACCGACATCCGTGCCTACAACAACCTGATCACGGGCCGGCTCCCGGCCTTCACTACCGCCGACTTCCGGGTCGGCTATGACTGGGGCAACTACACGGCCGAGCTGTTCCTCCAGAACGCCTTTGACGAGCGCGGCCAGCTATCGCGCGGCGTGCAATGCAGCATCTGCACGCGGGTCTATGCCTATGTGAACACCCCGCGGACGATCGGCTTCAAGGTCGGCGCGAAATTCTGACCGCCTGATTGGTGGCGAGCGCAATCAAGCGATTTTCATCGCGAGGTTGCGCTCGCGCCAATCCCGGTTGGATATTTTTGTCAGGGGACCGCTGGGGCGTCGGTAACACGTTCCGTGCCTAAACGAGACACGCACCAAAGGGACCGCGACAAGCGTGGTCGTTAACCATATCCTGTCCGCCGAGTCGGCGACCCCCGAGCCGGGTGGCCAGCGCGTTGGGAAAGGAGCGTTCGGTGCTCAAATCGGTGCTTGCCGGAATCGGTGTCATCGCGGTCGCGGGGGCCACTGCCGTCGCGTTGCAGGCCGGCTATGACGACGGCTATGGGCCGCGCTCGCTGGCGGTGAGCCACGCCGGGCTCGACCTGACATCGCCGGCCGGCGTCGCGCTGTTGCAGGAAAGTGTCGAGCGCGCGGTGCGGCGGGTGTGCGACGACGACCAGCAGTGCCGCGACGATGCCTGGGCCGGGGCCAGGCCGCAGATCTGGGCGGCGATCGATGCGGCGCGCAACCGCCCGGCGCGCTGGGCGCCCCAGCGCCGGCCGGCGCCGCGCCACTGGGCCGCGCCGCCGCCGCCGCGCGACTGGGCCGAGGATGAGGACGAACAGCGCGCCGGCTATGTGTCGGCCCCGCCACCGCCCCCCGCCCCGGCCCCAGCGTACGTTCCGCTGCGCGGGCAGGCGCCGATCGCGCTGAGCGGCGTGCTGGGCGGGCCGATCGACGGCGCGATCGCGCTTGCCTTCCAAACCGGCGAGGCGACGCGCTGGCGCGACCGTGGCTGGCATGGGGTGGTCCGGGTCAGCGAGTCGCGTGAAGTCTGGCCGAATATCTGCCGCACGGTCACGATCGTCCGCCGGACACCGGGCGGCTGGGACCCGGTCCGCGCGGGCGATGTGTGCCTTGGACGCGACGGGGCGCTGCACAACAGCCGGCGGTACTGACAGCGGGCCCGGCGCGTCGCTCGCCGACGGCGTCCGCGACCGGAAGTGACACCGGATCAGGCTCGCTAACGGCTGCCGAAAGAAGTCCCGCCCGCCGTGAACACCAGATTGGCGCTTGAGTTCCGGCCGACGAAATTGAACGCATAGCCATATTCGAGCCCCTGCGGGCCGAAGAACCTGCCACCAAAATTGCCGATCGCCTCGCGGTCGGCGCTCGACCATGAGCCGTAAAAGCCGCCCACGCTGGCGTCGATCGTCCCCGTGCCGGTGACGGTGCCGAGATCGACGTCCGCGCCGCCCGCCGGCACCGGGGTCCCAAGCAAGTGGAGCGTGCTGGTCACCTGCAATGTCGAGAGGTCGACGACAAAGCTGACCGTGCTGTGGCTCAAGCCGTATGTGACGACCGTGCCGCTGCTGCTGTCATAGGCTGTCGCACCGAGGATGGTTTTGGTGAAGTTGATCGTCGTGGCCGAGGGCACGTCACTGACGAGCGTCGGCACACCGATGACGCAATAATAGGAGATCGGAAAGCCGAACCGCCGGGTCGCGACGGTCGCACTGCGCGCATATCCCAACCCGATGCCGCCCGGTCCCGGCTGGCTCAGCACGAAGCGATCATTGCCGCCGACGCCCGCCTTGAGATAGGCCTTGACGGTGGGCGGCGCCGCCGAGTCGACATCCGCCGGACCGAACGACAGCGACTGGCCATCACCGGTTATCATGTAGTTCTGGGTCGCGGCCTGATAGGCGATGACGAGGCCCTGCCCGAACGGCGTTGCCGGTGATGGTGTCGGCGGTGTGGTCTGAAAGGTGAGCGGCGCACAGGCGGATTGAAAAGTCTGGTCGCCCGCGAGATTATCGAAAAGCGTATAGCTGGCGGTCGGCGTGGGTGACGGGGTCGGTGTCGGTGTCGCAGGCGGCGTCGGGGTGGATGGCGCCGTCACCACGCTCGTGCCGGTCGCTCCCCCGCCGCCGCAACCGGCCAGCATCAAGCTGGCAAAGGCCATGAAGTTCCCGCGCCGCATCGCTTGCTCCCCCCCCCCCCCCCCCGAGATTTGACCTGTACTTATCGTAGCAACATCCCCGTCCGCAACAGCGCCGATCAATAAAAATGGTCCGAAATGAACATTATAGATGAAAATGCGCGCTCGACGCCGTGCGGCCAGACGGGCGGCGCGTCTGAAGCGCAGCGAACCGGCAACGGCAGCCATTCTTGCCTGGCCGGATGCGAGAATATTGCTCCATGTCACCCTCGCCTGCATCAGCGCGACGAATTTGCACGATAGCCGGCAGGACCGACACCGACTGACGGGCGTTCACGGCGACTGTCAGCGCGCGCGAAGTCGCCTTCATCCTATTTCTTTGGCGGCACTTGGGCGATATTTCACCCCTGACATAACAGGGGAATCGCGATGCGCCGCCACAGCCTGATGTTCCTGGCCCTTGCTTCCGTCGCGGTGATCGGCACCGTCGGTCTGTTCGCGCAGGCGACGCACCCGCCCAAGGCGCGCTACCAGATGGATGTCTCGACCACATCGGGTTTCATGGCCGGTGGCGGCAACCCGATGCGCTCGATGTTCGGTGGCGGGGGTGGGTCGCAGGTCGCGCACCAGTTGCTGCTGCGGCTCGGCTCGACGCTCGCGCCGACCGGCGGCGGGCCGCGCGCCGACCATTTCATGCCGTCGGGGATGAACCTCGGCACTTCGGTGCCGCTTGAGACACCGACCAAAGTGGCGTCCGGACCGCAGACGCCAGAGAATTTCCAGCGCCCCAAGGGCCGGCTGCTGATCTTCTGGGGGTGCGGCGCGCATGCCGGGCCGGGCCAGCCGGTGGTGATCGACTTTGCCAAGGTGGCGCAGGAGCAGTTCCCGCCCGGGCTGTTCTCGTCGAACGTGCCGGTCGAGGGCGGGCCGATGGCGAACAACAGCCGGACCTTCGGCGACTGGCCCAACAGCCAGGGCCGGCGCAGCCTGTCGGGCAATTCCTCGCTGCTCGGCCAGCACCGCGTGGCGGGCAATTACAGCCCCGAGATCAGCTTCGCGCTCGACCAGGATTTCATGCCCGCACTCAGCGCGCGATCCTCTTCGCTGGCCGGCGGGGCGACGCTGATAAGCTGGAACCCGGTGACGTCGGCGACGGGCTATTATGCCTGGATGTTCGGCGCCAGGGGGATGGGCCAGGACAATGCCGACATGGTATGGTGGACATCGGCCAGCCGGCAGGAATTCGGCGCCGGGCTGTGGGACTGGCTGTCGCCCGAGACGGTCGCCCGACTGATCGGGCAGAAGGTGGTGATGCCGCCGAGCCAGAGCAATTGCTCGATTCCCGCCGAGGTGAAGACGGCGGCCGGCGGTTTCATGATGGCCTCGCTCTATGCCTATGGCCCGGAGCGCAATTTCGCCTATCCGCCGCGCCCGGCCAATCCGCGGCTGCCGTGGAACCCGGACTGGACGGCGAAGGTGCGGTATCGCGCGATGACCTCGCTGATGCTCGGCATGCCGGGCATGGACGGCGCCGGCATGGGCAGTGAGGATGAGGGCGACGACGGCGAAGGCGAAGGTGGCCGGCCGCAGCCCAAGCCGAAGCGCTGCAAGCCGGGCCTGGGGAGCATTTTGGGGGTCGGGCGCTGCTGAGCCGCGGCGCCGTGCCGGGTGACGATCGTTTCGCACGCGTTTACCAATAGTTCGCTAAGCGGCCCTACAGCGGGGCCATGGGGCCACGACAGACCGTAGAGCTATTGGCAAGATTGCTGCGCTGCCTGGCGTTGTTGCTGGCGCTGGCAGTCGCGGCCACGCCGGCGACCGCGCGCCCCGCCGATTCCACCACGCTGACGACATGCGTGTTGCGCGACGCGCCGGGGCTGACGGCACGGGCGCTGCTGCGCGACCCTGCGCGGTTCGATTGCACGACGCCGCAACTGAAGTTCGGCGCGGGCGATTTCTGGCTGATCAGCCAGCCGCTCGATATCAGCGCGCTCGAAAGCCGCTACGTCCTGCGCACGGCGAGCGTGTGGCAGCATGCGATGACCGCGCATATCCTGTTCGCCGACGGCGCGATGCTGTCGATCCGCACCGATGCGCAGCAGGCCAGCCACAATGCGCAGCTCGGCGGGATTATCCAGCGCATCCTGCCGCACCACAAGGCAGCGATCGTCAGGATCCTGTGGCACATCGAAGGATCGGCGAACGTGCGTGGCCTGTTGCTCGGGCCGACGCTCGCCACCAACACCGTGGCCGGGCAGGCGAATGTGCGGATGGCGGCAATCTATGCCGGGTTCGGCGGCCTGGTGCTGTCGCTGATGATCTACAATCTCGCGCTGTGGCGCGCGCTGCGTTACCGTTTCCTGCCCTTTTACTGCCTGATGCTGCTGGCGCTCGCCGGCTATGCCTTTTCGTCGTCGGGCGCGCTCGCGCTGGCCTTTCCCGATGTCAGCAACACGGTGCGGATCCGGATCAACTATCTCACACTGGCACTGGCCGGGGTGGCGGCAATGGCGTTCGTGCGCTGCTTCTTCGAGCCACGCGTGATCGGCAAGCGCCTGGCGTTGATGGGCAATGCGGCGGCGGTGGCCTTGCTGCTTCCGGCGGCGGGCATCGCCGCGTTCGGCGAGTGGCAATTGCCGCTGTTCGACCGGCTCTATTCGATTGCCTTTCCCGCGCTGATCGCGCTGATCGTGCCGGTGCTGTACAGCGCGTGGCGGCGGCGCAGCGACTATCTCGGCTTGTTCGCGCTGGCCTGGTGCCTGCCGATCGCCTTGGCCGCGCTACGCTGTGCCAACAACCTGGGGTTCGTGCCGTATAGTTTCTGGCTCGACAATTCGACGCTGCTGGCGATGGCCGTGGAGTCGGTGACGTCGAACCTGGCGATCGCCTATCGCATCCAGCAGCTCAGCCGCGATCGCGACCTGGCGCGCGAGCAGGAACTGGCGGCGCGGATGCTCGCCGATATCGACCCGCTGACCGGACTGCTCAACCGTCGCGCCTTCCTGGCGCGCGCGATCGGCCGCACCGACGAGCAGGTGCTGTTGCTCGTCGATATCGACCATTTCAAGCAGGTCAACGACACGATCGGCCATGACGGCGGCGACGAGGTGCTGCGCGTCGTGGCGCGGACGCTGCGCCAGGCAGTACCGCTGGAAGCGCTGGTCGCGCGCTTCGGCGGCGAGGAATTCGCCATCGTCGTGCCCGCGACGCAGGCGATCGAGGCGGAGAGCGTGCTCGCGCGGCTGCGCGCGGCGCGCATGCCATTCGACCTGACGGTGACGGCGAGCATCGGTGTGACGCGCGGACCCCTGACCCGCGAGACCGAATGGAAGGCGCTGTATCGCGCCGCCGATGCCGCGCTGTTCGACGCCAAGAAAGCCGGTCGCGACCGCGCGCGCGGACAGACCAAGCGCGCGGCCTGAGGCGCAATCGCGTCGCTCATCGTCCGCTTCGGTCATGGCCCGCCCCGTCATGGCCCGCCCCGTCATGGCCCGCCCCGTCATGGCCCGCCCCGTCATGGATCGTCCGGCGCGCATCCCGATCGGGCGCGCAAACATGACGGCACGCACACGTCGATCTCTTGCGAAGGGAACCCACGGCCGGTGCGTCCATATGCGCGGCGACATGGGCACGGCGCTGGGCGATGATCGCGGCGATATCCACCTGCGGCGCCGCCGCGGACACGCGGGCATATGGGAGATTTTTTCGATTCAGCCATGATTGGCATAGGCGATCGGCCGGTGGCGTCGTCGACAACGCGTGCCGTTCCGCGAGGCGGCGAAGACCCGCTTTGCGTGTCGTCATCGGGGCTTTCCCAACGGGGCGCGGCCTTCGCCGGGGAGCGGGATCTGGTTCGTGGCTGTCTGCCCCGCTCCCCCGCTAATTCTCGTCCCCCATGCGCAGCGCGGCGATGAACGCCTCCTGCGGGATGCTGACCGAGCCGTACTCGCGCATGCGCTTCTTGCCCTCTTTCTGCTTGTCGAGCAGCTTGCGCTTGCGGCTGGCGTCGCCGCCATAGCATTTTGCCGTCACGTCCTTGCGCATCGCCGCGATCGTCTCGCGCGCGATCACCTTGCCGCCGATCGCGGCCTGGATCGGAATCTTGAACAGGTGGCGCGGGATGAGGTCCTTGAGGCGTTCGCACATCCCCCTGCCCCGGCTCTCGGCGGTGCCGCGGTGGACGATCATGCTCAGCGCGTCGACCGGCTCGGCATTGACCATGATGCTCATCTTGACGAGGTCGCCCTCGCGATAGCCGATCTGATGATAGTCGAAGCTGGCATAACCGCGGCTGATGCTCTTCAGCCGGTCGTAAAAGTCGAACACCACCTCGTTGAGCGGCAGTTCGTACGTCACCTGGGCGCGGCCGCCGACATAGGTGAGGTTCTTCTGGATGCCGCGGCGATCCTGGCAGAGCTTCAGGATGCTGCCGAGATATTCGTCGGGGCAATAGATCACCGCCTCGATCCACGGCTCGGCGATCGACGCGATCTTGTTGGGGTCGGGCATGTCCGACGGGTTGTGCAGCTCGATATGGCCGACGCCCGAGGGACCTGGGTGCGTCAGCTCGATCTGATAGACCACCGACGGCGCGGTGGTGATCAGGTCGAGATCATATTCGCGCGTCAGCCGCTCCTGGATAATCTCGAGATGGAGCAGGCCGAGGAAACCGCAGCGAAAGCCGAAGCCGAGCGCGGCCGAGCTTTCCATCTCGAAGGTGAAGCTGGCGTCGTTGAGCCGCAGCCGCGAGATGCTTTCACGCAATTTCTCGAAATCGGCGGCGTCGACCGGGAACAGGCCGCAGAACACCACGGGCACGGCGGGCTTGAAGCCCGGCAGCATCTCGGTGATCGGGCGCTTGTCGTCGGTGATGGTGTCGCCGACGCGGGTGTC
>JBBRSN010000121.1:0-6016 GCA_038245375.1 Sphingomonadales bacterium
CAGCCCGAGTTCCACGAGCAGATCTGGCAATACGTCAATCGTCGCGCCTCGGACTGGCGCATCATCAACGGCCGCGAAGCGCTGAAAAAGAACGATGCGCTGTTCGCCCGGATCGAACAGGATTTCGGCGTCGAGCGCGGCACCCTGCTGGCGCTGTGGGGCGTGGAATCCGCCTATGGCGATCCGCTGGTGCAGCAGAACCACATGCGCCCGATTTTTCCGTCGCTCGCGGCACTCGCCTGGAACGAACCGCGCCGCCGCGCCTATTGGGAAACCGAGTTGATCAACGCGCTGAAGATCGTCGACAAGGGCTGGGGCGGTCCTGAAGAAATGCGCGGCTCGTGGGCAGGCGCGATGGGACATACGCAGTGGATGCCCGAAGTCTGGCTCAATGTCGGAATGGACTACGACAGGGACGGCCGCGTCTCACCGTTCGGCCGGCCCGACGACGCCCTCGGCTCCAGCGCGCGCTATCTGGTCAACCGCGGCAAATATCACCGCGGCGAACATTGGGGCTACGAGGTGCGCGCGCCGGGCGCGGCCGCGAGCGGCAGCCGGACCTATGCGGCATGGGCCAGCGCCGGTGTCACCCGCGCCGACGGACAGCCGTTTGCGCAACCCAATGCATCGGCGCAGATGTGGGTGCCGGTCGCGGGCGGCCCGACGTTCCTGCTGGGTCCGAATTTCTATGCGGTGAAGAGCTACAACCCGTCGATGAACTACGCGCTGGCGATCTGCCATCTCGGCGATCGCATCCTGGGCGCGCCGCCCTTCATCCAGCCCTTCCCCGGCTCCGAGCGCGCACTGACGCTGGCCGAGGTGCAGGAAGTGCAGACGCGATTGACAAAGGCCGGCTTCGACACCGGCGGCACCGACGGCCGCGTCGGCAACGACACCATGAAGGCCGTGAAGGATTATCAGGCCAAGATGGGACTGCTGCCCGCCGATGGCTACGGCGGGCTGAAGGTGCTGGCGCGGCTACGGCAGGGAAGCTAGCGGGGATTTCGTAGCCCGGATGAGCGCAGCGACATCCGGGACCGCTCTCGCACCGCCCCGGATATCGCTCGCTCATCCGGGCTACAAGCCAGCGGTCGCAAGGACGAGTTACGCCCGCCGCGCAATCCCGCCGGCGTTCATGCCGCCGTCGATGACGAGTTCTGTTCCCGTCACATAGCGCGAAGCATCTGACGCCAGATACAACACGCCCTGCGCGATTTCGATCGCTTCGCCGGCGCGGCCGAGCGGGGTTGCCATCTTGGCGCGTTCCTCAGGATCGATCGGCGCGTTCTGTCCGGCGCCCGAGGCTTCCGTTGGAATCTTGCCCCAGATCGGGGTGTCGATAATCCCGGGATGGACCGAGTTGACGCGGATGCCGTCGCCGAAGGTCGCACATTCCATCGCGATCGCCTTTGCAAACAACCGCACGCCGCCTTTGGTCGCGCAATAGCCGGAAAGCCCGGCCGCACCGCGCAGACCCGCCAGCGACGACATCATGATCACGGAGCCGCCGCCGGTCTTGCGCATCGCCGGCAGGCAGTGCTTCACCGACAGGAAGACGCCGTCGAGATTGATCGCGGTCTGCCGCCGCCAGTCTTCCAGTGACATCAGCGTGATCGACGGCACCGCTATGCCGATGCCGGCGTTGGAGACCAGCACGTCGAGCCGGCCGTAGCGCTTCACCACCGCGGCAACGACATCGACCCACTGCGCCTCGCTGGTGACGTCCTGATGCAGGAAGGTCGCTTCGCCGCCGGCCTTCTTGATCCGCGCGACCACCTCAGGCCCGTTCAGATCGTCGACATCGGTAACCGCCACGGAGGCGCCTTCGCGCGCCAGCAATTCCGATACTGCGGCGCCGATGCCGGATGCGCCACCTGTGACCAATGCGACTTTGCCTTGAACCTGCCCCGTCATTTCTACTCCCGTTTTGCTTGTTGTTGGTCTTGTTGAAGTCTTCTACCTGATCAGCGCCGGTCCCTGATCCGGCACCGCGACATCGAGCACGCGCAGTTGCACCCGCTCCGATCCTTGCCAGCGATCGACCGCGAGCGATCCCGCGACATGTAAGGGCTGGCCGCGGTTTTGCGTCAGTGCATTGCCCAGCTTTTGGCCGATCGAACGAAACGCGATGCCGTTGACGATGGCGCCGTCGCCGGACTTGAAACGCAGGCGCAGATGCGCCTGTCCGACTTCATCGGCATAAATCAGTTGATGCGACGGCAGCGCGATCACCGGCTCCGGATTGCCAGCACCGAACGGGCCCGCACGGTTCAGGGTCGCGGCGAATTCGGTGGTCACCCCGCGCCCGCTGACGGCGCCGTCGATCAATAGTTCGTTCTCATGACGGGAGTTGGCGACGTCGGCCGCCAACGCGCTCTCCATGAAGGCGCGAAACTCCGCGAGTTTTTCCTTGCGCAGCGTCACGCCGGCGGCCATCGCATGACCGCCGCCCTTCATCAGCAGCTTTTCCTTCACCGCCTGCCGCACGGCCTTGCCGAGATCGACGCCGGAGATCGAGCGGCCCGAACCGGTGCCGATGCCGCCCGGCTCCAGCGCAATCGCAAAGGCCGGCCGTGCGAATTTCTCCTTCAGCCGCGAGGCGACGAGGCCGACCACGCCGGGATGCCAGCCCTCGGCGGCGGTGACTATCACCGAGCCCTTGTCTTCGAGCCCGAGCGAGGCCAGCGCCTCGGCTTCGGCCTGCGCCTCCGCCGCCTGTTCGATGACGCGGCGCTCGCTGTTAAGGCGATCGAGCTCGGCGGCGATCCTTGCCGCTTCGGAGACGTCGCCTTCCAGCAGCAGCCGTACGCCTAAATCCGCACGGCCGATGCGCCCGCCGGCATTGATGCGCGGCCCCAGCATGAAGCCGAGATGCCAGGCCTCGGGCGGGCCGTTGAGCCGCGAGACGTCCATCAGCGCGGTGTGCCCGACATGGTCGCGGCGGCGCATCGCGATCAGTCCCTTGGCGACGAAGGCGCGGTTGAGCCCGGTCAGCGGCGCGACGTCGGCGACGGTGCCAAGCGCCACGTGGTGCAGCATGCCCAGGAGATCCGGCTCCGGCCGTTCCGCGTTCCAGAAGCCGCGGGCGCGCAATTCGCGATTGACGGCCACCAGCGTGATCAGCACCAGGCCGACCGCGGCGAGATAGCCGAGGCCGGAGAGATCGTCGGCCCGATTCGGATTGACCAGCGCATCGACCTCGGGCAACTCGTCCGCGGTCTGATGGTGGTCGATGACGACGACGGACATTCCGAGCTTTCGCGCCTCCGCCAGCGGCTCGATGCTGGTGGTGCCGCAATCCACCGTAACCAACAGCGTGGCGCCCTTGGCGGCAAGCCCCCGCACCGCTTCGACATTGGGCCCGTAGCCCTCGAAAATGCGGTCGGGGATGTGGATCAGGGGATCGAGCCCGCAATGGCGGAGATGCCAGGCCAGCAGCGCCGCCGAAGTCGCGCCATCGACGTCGTAGTCGCCGAAGATCGCGACCTTTTCGCCGCGCGTCGCCGCGTCCGCGATGCGCTTGGCCGCTGTCTCCATCTGGGTCACGGTGTAGGGATCGGGCATCAGCTTGCGGATGGTCGGATCGAGAAAATCCTCGACCTCGTCGATTGCGACATCGCGGCCGGCCAAAACCCGCGCCAGCATCTCCGGCAACTGGTAGCGCTGCGAAATCGCCAGCGCCCGCGCCGCGCCGCGCGCATCGAGCCGGTCCCGCCACAGCTTTCCCGTCGCCGAATGCGACACGCCGAGAAACGCCGGCGGCAACTCAACGGGAATGGCGGATGCGGGAGGCGTCATGACGGCTTCGAGAGATAGGGACAAAGCGGCTGGCCAGCAAACACAAAAGCGGGCGGGAGGCGCCCACCGGGCTCCACCGCTGACATTGCCAGTGCCGATGGCGTCACCCCGCGACCAACTGCCGCAAAAAGCGACCTGCACAAACAACGTGCAGCTCAACACCGTACAACTACCGAATGCGCAACGGAAAATAAACCCGCTGTTAGGCAAGATTGGCCACAAAGCTATTAACACGCTCTCGAATCCACGCTGGCCCGCAGTGGGTCGGCAAAGGGAGCGGAAGAGCCGGGAAGTACCGTCAATGTCCGTCGCGCTTGGGCGTCATCGAGCAGGACCAATCGCACAACAGGCCGCCAATCCGGCAAGCGCCGAGGATGAATCCGACGTCTCCGCGCTGATCGCGCGGCTGACCGCCGAGGTCAACCAGGTCGCCTGCGAGAAGACCAGGTCGATCCAGCAGATCACAAATCAGATGAAGATGCTGGCGCTGAACGCGCTGATCGAAAGTTCGCGTGCCGGCGCGCAGGGTGCGGGTTTTGCGGTGGTGGCGCAGGAAGTGCGCAATGTCGGCCAGCAGGTCGAGACCATCGCCCGCGAACTCGAAAGCCAGCTCACCAACCGCACCGGCAACCTGATGAGCTCGATCTCGCGCATGACCGACCGGTCGCGCGGCGAACGCATGATGGACCTGTCGCTCAACGCCATCGAACTGATCGACCGCAACCTCTATGAGCGAACCTGCGACGTACGCTGGTGGGCAACCGATTCCGCCGTCGTCGATTGCGCCCTGGCACCGAATGCCGCTGCGGTCGCCCATGTATCGGAGCGCCTGGCCGTGATCCTCGGCGCCTACACGGTGTATCTCGATCTCTGGCTCTGCGACCTCAACGGCAACGTGATCGCCAACGGCCGCGCCGACCGCTTTGACGTCGTCGGCCAGAACGTCGCCTCGACCAAGTGGTTTCGCGAGGCGCGCGGACTTCGCTCCGGCGACGACTACGTCGCCGGCGACGTTGAAAGCCAGCCCTTGCTCGGCAACGCACAGGTCTCGACCTATTGCGCCAGCGTCCGCGCCGACGGCAAGGCCAACGCCGCACCGACCGGGGTCCTGGCGATCCATTTCGACTGGGAGCCGCAGGCCCGCGCCATCGTCCAGGGCGTGCGCGTCGGCGCCGCCGACAAGGCCCGCGTGCTGCTGGTCGATTCCAGTTTTCGGGTGATCGCGTCGTCCGACGGCCAGGGCATCCTCAGCGAACGCGTGCCCCTCAACACCGAGGGACGAAGCGGTGGCTTCTATCAGGACCGCTCCGGCGGACTGGTCGCGTTCCACGCCACGCCCGGTTACGAGACCTATAAGGGCCTCGGCTGGTACGGCGTGATCCTGGGCGCAGCTACGTAATCTCTAGCACCCCATCTGGTCGGCGATGCCGCCAAAGTCCTTGGCGACGACGTCCCACGCCCCCTTCGCCTCGAAATCATACTTTTGGTGCGGGCCGTATTCGGTCGGCCGCGCGACGAAGGCGGTCTTGAGGCCGAGTTTTTGCGCGGCCTTGAGGTCGTTGTTGTGGGCGGCGACCATCATCACCTGTTCCGGCGCCAGACACAGCAGCTTTGCGGCGCCGAGATAGGTTTCCGGATCGGGCTTGTAGTGCTCGAACAGTTCAGCCGACATCACGAGGTCCCACGGCAGGCCCGCGAATTTAGCCATGTTGGTCAGCAGCGCGACGTTGCCGTTGGAGAGCGGCGAGATGATGTATTTCGTCTTCAGCCGCGTCAGCCCGGCGACGGTATCGGACCAGGCATGCAGCCGATGCCAGCCCAAGGTCAGGTGATGCAGATCGGCCTCTTTCAAACCCTGAATCGAAAACTGCGCGACCAGTTTTTCCAGCGACTGCCGGTGCAGGGTGTCGAGGATCATGTAGCCGCGCTCGGGATGCTTGCGCACCTCGTCCATCGAGGCCGCATAGACCGCGCGCCAGCCGTCGACCAAAGCGGTCCAGTTGGCATCGATGCCTGACGTTGCCGACCATTTGGTGAAATCGTTGATCAGACTGGTGCGCCAGTCCACGCAGGTACCGAACACATCGAACACCAGCGCCTTCACCCCGGAAATATCAGACATGCTCACTCCCTTTTTTGTTGTTTTCACTGCCGTCATTCCGGGGCGTGCGAAGCGCGAGCCCGGAATCCATACTCATTACCGTGGTTATGGATTCCG
>JBBRSN010000122.1:0-5524 GCA_038245375.1 Sphingomonadales bacterium
AAACTGCGCTACGTAAACGGCGGCGGCACCGGCGCCGGAGACCGGGCATTCGCCAACGCGATGGACGTGCTCGCCGCGCGTTACCCCGATGACGACGAGATCGCGACGCTCACCGCCGACGCCTGGATGATCCTCGACTCGCTCGGCAACAAGGCGCAGCATCTGACCCGCGCCGTGACGCTGCTCGAACGCGTGCTGGCGCGTCGCCCGGATTACACCCCGGCGATCCATTTCTACATCCACGCGACCGAGATGAGCGGCTTTCCCGGACGGGCCGAGCGCTATGCCGACCGGTTGCCGGCGCTGGCGCCGTCGGCCAGCCATCTGATCCACATGCCGTCGCACACCTATTACTGGATCGGCCGTTATCAGGACGCGGTGGATGCCAATGTCCGTGCCGTGGCGATCGGCATCGACAATGCGAAACGGCTCGGCATGACGCAGCCAGACGGCGTGTGGGACCTGCCTTATCACGCGCACAATGTGCAGTTCGGGGTCGGCGCCGCGCTGATCTCGGGTGACGGACTGCACGCACTGGCGCTGAGCGATCCGTTGATCCGCGTCGCTGCGAGCAAGGAAAAGGCGCCGGCATTCATGCAGATGGTCGCCGGCACCGGTTATTTTGCCGAAGCGCGCTTCGCCGATCCGGACAAGGTGCTCGCGCTGCCCGAGCCGAAGCTGCCCTATCTCAAGGCCTATTGGCATTATGCCCGCGGCGAGGTCTATGCGCGGATCGGCAACATCGCCGCGATCCGCAGCGAGGCGGCCGCGATACCCGACCATCTGGGCACCGTGAAGGCCGATGATTCGTCCGCCGCTGCAGCGCGCATGGCGGCGATCGCCAGGCTCGTCCTGACCGGGCGCGCGGCCTTGCTCGATCACCAGCCGGCGCTGGCGCTGAAGGCATTCGCCAGGGCGACGAAATTGCAGGAAGCGAAGAAGTTCGCGCTCTATTCCGACCCGCCGGCCTGGTGGTATCCGGTGCGTCGCGACATGGCCGCCGCGCTGCTAGCGATGGGCAAACCCGCCGACGCGATCCGCATGGCCGATGCGACATTGATCGTGCGCCCGAAAGACCCCGTCACGCTAGCGCTGCGCGCCCGGGCGGAAGCAGCGACCGGCGCGACCGAACAGGCGGCGACGGACCGGCGCGCGGCGCTGGCCGGCTGGGTCGGGCGGCTGCCGATCCAGCTCGCGCATCTGTGATGCGAGTCAGCGCTGTACGGCTGTGGCGCGCCCGGACGGGCTAGTCCTCGCCCTCGTCGTCGTCCGCCGCCAGATCCATGAAGTTGCGCGCCGCGTCGCGGTCCTGCGGGTCCTTGAAGGCGACGTCGAGATCGGGCGCGACGCCGAGCATGTGCATCAGCGCCCATAGCGCGAAGCGGCGGTTGCGATCCTTCGCCAGCCCGAAGTCGACCAGCATATGCTCGGTCCCCGCGGCGAGCGCCGCCTCGGGCAGCGACGCGATGTCGCTGGTCCCGAAATAGCGGCGCAGCTGGTCGTCGAGGTTCATCAGGAGGCCAGCGCGAAGCTGATCGCGCGCCGCGCCGGGTCGGCTGCGGTCAGCGTGACGTTCAGCTGGTCGCCCGGCGCGACGCCCGGCGCCGCGACCCGCGCCACCACCGGTACGTCGCACAGCTGGATCCGCGCGCCACGCTCGTCGAGATCGGTGACGACCGCCGCGAATTCCTGCCCGACCGAGCCCTGCAGCATCACCGCCTCGGCGAGATCGATCACGCCGCGGCTGATCTGCCCGTCGAGCGCATCGGCGCGCGCCATCACCGGCGGCAGCCGCGTGAACGCTTCGCCCACGGCCGCCGGCACGGCCTCGCCATTGGCGATCGCCAGCGCCGCGCGCACGACGTAACGGTCGGCCAGTCGGCGCAGCGGCGCGGTGGCATGGGCATAGGTCGCCGCCATCGCCGCGTGCCACGGCACCACGCCTTGCTGATAGGGCACGTAGGACGCCCCCTGCCCGGCGCGGCGAATTGCCAGCATCAGCGCCGCCTGCTTCGGGATACGACCGTCGAGCCCGCGCGAAAATTGCTCGAGCGTTTCGTTGTCGGGCCAGCTCAGGCCATAGGCCCGGGCGGTGTGGCGCAACCGCTGCACCGCGCGCGCATCGGGCAGCGCCATCACCCGGAACAACCCGGTATGATGCGCCTGCAGCGCATCGGCGACCGCGAGATTGGTCGCCAGTGACATCGCCGCATTGCGCTGTTCCGACGCAAGCTGCGCGCGAAACTGCAATTCGTAATGCCCGTCGCCGATCGCGGCGACCTCCTGCTCGGGCGGATCGACCCGTGCCGCCCCGCGCCGGTCCTCGGCCGCCTGGATGCGGTTGGCCAGCTCGACGAAGTCGGCCGGCAAATCGCTGTCGCGCACGCTGTCATAGGCGAGCTTGGCGCGGCTGCGGATGATCGCGCGCTCGGCACCGTCCAGCTTTACGCCCCCATCGGGCGCCACGCGCACGGTGAAGATCACCGCCGGCCGCGGCCCGGTCGGCAGCAGGCTCGCGCCGCCATCGCTCAGCACCGCCGGATAGAGCCCGGCCTTGCCGTCGGGCAGATATTGCGTCGTCCCGCGCCGCCATGCCTCGACGTCGATCACGTCGCCATCATCGACGAACCAGGCGACATCGGCGATCGCGTAGCGCAGCACCAGGTCGTCCCCGGCGCGCTCGATCGTGAACGCCTGGTCGAGATCGGTCGAGGCGGCGGGGTCGAGCGTAACGAACGGCATGGCGGTGAGATCGACATGCGCGGTGGGAACGCGCGCCGCCGCAGCCTCGGCGGCGGCGAGCACCGCGGGCGGGAACGACGCCGGCACCTGATACTGGGTGCGAATCGCCGCGAGCCCGGTGGCGAGCGCGTTGGTCGGATCGACAAGGGCCTTCATCGCAATCTCGCTACAGCAATCCGCATTGGCGCGAAACGCGCGGCGGCCTAGCCGCGCTTGCGCGCCTGGCGATAGGTGCCGAGCAGGCGCACCCATTTGGAATGGAAGCCCAGTTCCTCGAGCGCACGAGCGAGCCCAGGTTCGTCCGGACGGCCTTCGACATCGGCGAAGAATTCGGTCGCGGCGAAACTGCCGCCGCGCTGATAGCTTTCCAGCTTGGTCATGTTGACGCCGTTGGTCGCGAAACCGCCCATCGCCTTGTACAAGGCCGCCGGTACGTTCTTCACCTCGAAAATCAGCGTCGTCATCCACGCGCCGTCACCGATCGGCGGATGCCCGGCACGCGCCAGCACGACGAAGCGCGTGGTGTTGTGGTCGGCATCGGCGATGCCCTCACCCAAGATGTCGAGGCCGTAGATGTCGGCCGACGCGCGCGGCGCAAGCGCGGCGATGCTCGCGTCGCGCTTTTCGGCGACCAGCGCGGCGGCGCCGGCGGTATCGGGATAGGCGACCGGCTGGATGCCATGCTCGCGCAGCCATAGCCGGCACTGGCCGAGCGCCTGCGGATGACTCATCGCCTCCTTGACCCCGGCGAGCGGGCCGAGCCCCATCAACGCATAATGGATCGGCAGAAAATGCTCGCCGGTGATCGCCAGCCCCGATTCGGGGAGCAGGAAATGAATGTCGGCGACGCGCCCGTGGAGCGAATTCTCGATCGGGATCATCGCGCAATCGGCCCGGCCGTCGCGCACCGCATCGATCGCGTCGGCAAAGTCGAAACACGGCAGCGGCAGGCAATCGGGGAAGGCCTGCAGCGCGGCGATATGCGAATTTGCCCCCGGCGCGCCCTGGAACGCGACCGCGCGCCTCGGGTCGGCCGCGGCCTGTTCGATCATTCGCGCCACGATCGGGCGCGCCGGCGCGGCGAAACTCTCCATGGGCGGCGCGCTTAGGGTCCAAACTCGATCACTGCAATGGCCGTGACGGAGCGAATTTTGGCGCACGGCCAGGAGCAAGGAGGGAGCGATGGCTTTTCCATCGTGACTGACACGCGACGACGCAGTGCGCCAAAAGGCGCCCGCCGCGACGCGGTCGCCCGGAGCGAGCCGCTGGCCGTTGCAGTGATTGAGCTTGCACCCTCACAATGCCCGCCGCGGCGCACAAGCGCAGCTTGCGATGCAGCGAGACCGTGCCTAAAGGGAGCCGACTTTCCGGCAAGGGCAATGTGGCATCATGGACAATCGGACGAACACGATCGCAGGCTGGGTATTGGCGGCATGCGGCGCGGCGCTGGGGCTGTCGATCCTGGGCGGCATGGTGATTCATTCCGAAAATCCCGAGAAGCCCGGCTATCCGCTTGAGGGCGGCGCGGAGGCGGCCGATGCCGGCGCCGGGGCGCCCGAAGTGCCGCTGGCGACGTTGCTGGCCAGCGCCGATCCGGCCAAGGGCGCCGAAATTTTCAAGCAATGCGCCGCCTGCCACAGTGTCACCCAAGGCGGCGCCAATGGCATCGGCCCGAACCTTTATGCCACCGTCGGCGAGGCGATCGCGCAGGGCAAGGCCGGCTACGCCTTTTCCGACGCGCTCAAGGCGCACACCGGCAAGTGGGATTTCGACACGCTCAATGAATGGCTGAAGAGCCCGCGCAAGTTCGCCAACGGCACCAAGATGACCTTCGCCGGGCTGTCCAAGCCGGAAGACCGCGCCAATGTGATGGTCTATCTCAACTCGATGGGCTCCAACCTGCCGCTGCCGGCGCCCGTCGCGGCCGCGCCGGCTGCTGCAGCGCCTGCGACCGGGAACGCCGCAGAGCCCGAGACGGGCAATGCCGCGACGCCTGCGGCTGCAAATGCCGCAGCACCCGCCGCTGTCGAACCCGCGAAGAAGTAGATTTCCGACCCATCGGTGATGGGCAAATCAAAAGGGCCCGGCGATCGCCGGGCCCTTTTTTGTTGGTGCCGCGGCCCGCACCTATTTGATCGGCAACCGCTCGGCCGGGCCGTCGCGGTAGAAGCTCTTCAGCACGTCCCAGCGTTGCTCAGCCGTCTCGACGGAGCGGAAGACGCAGAGGTCGCGGCGCGACAGCGTCCGCTTCGCCCGGGAACCGGCGAAAAGGACGAAGCATCTAACAATGGCTGGGGGCTGATCGCACCAGAAAGCTCGCGTCGACTCGAGATCCCCTCCCACATGGCGACTCGCCATGCCTTGGACGACTGCTGCTCCAGCCCGTCAGAAGGCGTTCCAATCAGCATGCCCGGCGCCGGTGCCGCCCGCGCTCTGGAGCGCCGCTGCGGGAAGCGCCTTGATCGGGGAACGATAGCCGGGCGCCGGCTTCTTCACCGCCTGGGGCTGGACCGGTCGCGGCTGCGGTTGCGCGACCCGCTGAGCCGGCGCGCGCCGCACCTCCGTTTCCGCGACCTTGAACATCGCGGCTTGCTCGGAGAGCGAGGTGACCTCGGCGGTCAAATTGCGGGCGGCAGCGGAGGTTTCCTCGACCATGGCGGCGTTCTGCTGGGTCGACTGGTCCATCGCGCCGATCGCGGCGCTGATCTGGGTGATCGCCGTGGATTGCGCGCTGGCGTCGTCGGCCATCGTGCCGAGCAGCTTGTGGACCTCGTCGACGTCG
>JBBRSN010000123.1:0-4904 GCA_038245375.1 Sphingomonadales bacterium
CGAAGGTCTCCTGCGGTCATATCCGCTCGCGTAATCCTGATCCCCGACATCTCCGCCTCCAATCCAACGCTTCCACATCGAATCAGAAAATTAGCCCCTTGGGAATCCCCGCCGAGTCACACCTTTCGCCCGTTGGTATGAAAGCCGTTCCTGGCGAAATAGGCCTCGCCATAGCCGGTCGATCCGCGAAAATTGGGCTGCAGGACGGCGTAGCCGCGATGGGTGAAAAACTGGACGAGCCAATCGAAACCCCATTCGTCGCGCGCGTCAGGTCCGCCGTGCGGCAGGACGATAGCGGGAAGGTTCTTGCCGTCACTGCCCGGCGGCAATGTCAGATAGCCGGGGATCGGCGTGCCGTCGGCGGCCGGAAAGCTGATCGGCTTCACCGGAGAGAGGGTGACGTTGGCAAGCTCGGGGCGGACGGGCAGAACCTCGTTCAAGGCTCGTGTCGCCTTGTCGAACACGTAATAATGCCCTGGGTCGGTATCGCTGCCGGCGAACAGCAGCAATCTGCCTTCGTCGGCCGAGGCGTCGACGATCGAGACCAGCGGCAGGCCGGGCAATGCCTTGGACAGTGCCAGCACCAGCTTGTTGAGCGCGGGGTCGAAATACTCGATCTGCCGCTTGTCGGTGACGAAGCTTGCCCCGACCACCCGGTTCCGGCGCCCGATGCGGACCAGGTCGTCAATATCGACATCGTTCCGTGCCAGCACCAGTTCGCGCTTGTTCGTGCCGTCGAGGGCGATCGAGAACAAGGCGTTGTGACCGTTCACCGCATCGAATCCATAAGCCACGTCGCGCTGGCTATCGACGGCGACAGGTTCGAATCCCGTCCATAGGCTGCCATCATAGACAACCGTGCTGAGTGGGCGCCACTGGCGATCACCTTTCGCCCGGTAGAGATAATGGATCGTCTTCATGACATCTCCGGTGCCATCGGTCGCACGGTTGGCCATGATCCTGACCTCGCCAAGCCCATCGGAGATATAGTCGGCCGCATAGCGCTGCGGTGGTTCGACCGTCGTCCGTCGCAGGGTGAGGGTATCGATCCGATCGACACCCATGCCCACACGGGTGCTGGCCAGATGGGTGCCAAGCTCCCTTTCGGGAACATAGGTTTGCGTCATGAGCACGGTGCCGTCCCGGCTTTCTGATTGCCAGTCGATCACATCGCCGCCGTCCTGCGCCACGCCGAGTGATCGCAAGGTCGTCCGGTTCATCAGCAATTTGACGTTCTTGCCATCGGCATCGATCGCGATGATGCGGGAATAGCCGAGATTCTCGGCGCCGTTATCGACAATCATGCTTATCCGGCAGGTCAGGCGAACATCGGTGACCCAGCGGCATGCGTTCAGGCGGTCGGGGTCGCCGGTCGCCTGAAACACGGAGTGTATCTCACCCGTGTCAGGCGAGGCGACGAGCAGCGCCATGCCGCGCCCCGCTGCCGCCGCGACGATCGCGACATGTTTGCCATCGGGGGACAGGCTGATCTGCTGGACCTGTTCCCGCGCGCCGAAGCGCTGTGCGGTATCGCTCGCGGCGTCGCTTCCGGCATGGGCGGCCGAAGCGATGCTCAGGCTCGCCATCAGCACCAATAGCTTCATTTCGGATGTAACCCCCTGCAATCGAAACAACACTTGTTCCATAGCTTACGGTGTTCACCCATTGGCGCAAGGCCTTGCGCTTGCACGTCACCGCGCTCGCTGCCAGACATCGCGCGTTTCCACTGCTGGAGGTAGCCTTGCACTTGCCCGCCAAATTCGCCCTCGCGACCACGCTGCTGCTCGGCAGTATCGCGTTGCCCGTCATCGCCCGCGACGCGCCGTCGCCGGCCATCTCGGTCCAGACACTGAAGGACGTCACGCGCACGCTATCGTCCGACGCCTATGAGGGGCGCAAGCCGACCACGCCGGCCGAGGACAAGACCACCGCCTATATCGTTGCGCGCTTCAAGGCGGCGGGGCTCAGGCCGGGCAACCATGGCAGCTGGTTCCAGCAGGTGCCGATGATCGAGATCGAGGCGCAGAACGTTTCGCCGCTGACCTTCACCGGCGGCAAGACCCCGGTCAGTCTCGACTACCGCAAGGATCTGGTGATCGCGACCTACCGCGTCACGCCCAAGGTCGAGGTGCGCGATTCCGACGTGGTGTTCGTCGGCTATGGCATCAACGCACCCGAGCGCGGCTGGAACGATTATGCCGGGCTCGATGTCCACGGCAAGACGGTGGTCATCCTGGTCAACGACCCCGACTGGCAGATGCCCGGCCGCGACGGTTTGTTCGAGGGCCGCGCGATGACCTATTATGGCCGCTGGACCTACAAGTTCGAGGAGGCCGCGCGGCAGGGCGCGGCGGCGGCGATCATCGTCCATGACACCGAGCCCGCCGCTTATGGCTGGGGCGTGGTGCAGTCGAGCTGGACCGGGCCGCAGCTCGAGCTCGACGAGAAGGGCGACCATATGGACCAGAGCCAGGCGATCGGCTGGATGCAGCTCGCCAAGGCCAGGGAATTGTTCGCCAGCGCTGGGCAGGATTTCGACACATTGTCCGAAGCGGCGAAGCACAAGGGCTTCACGGCCGTGCCGCTCGGCGTCAAGGCATCGGTCAGCTTCACCAACGCCATTCACCGCAAGGCGTCGAAGAACGTCATCGGCGTCCTCCCCGGCAAGCCGGCCGCGCAGGGCGGGGCACCTAACGACTGGATATTCTACACCGCGCACTGGGACCATCTCGGGCACTGCGACGCGGTCAAGGGCGATGGCATCTGCAACGGCGCGCTCGACAACGCCTCGGGCGTGGCCGGGCTGGTGGCGATCGCCGAAGCGCAGGTGAAGGCCGGCCCGGCGCGACGCTCGATGGCGTTCATGTCGGTCACTGCCGAGGAATCGGGCCTGCTCGGCTCGCGCTATTATGCCGAGCATCCGGTCTATCCGCTCGCGCGCACCGTCGGCGGGGTCAATATGGACGGGCTCAACGTCAAGGGCCGCGCGCGCGACTTCGTCATTGCCGGTGCCGGCAAGTCCGAGCTCGAGGACATGATGGTGCCGCTGGTCGCGGCGCAGGACCGGGTGATCAAGCCCGAGCCCAACCCCGAGCGCGGCGGTTATTTCCGTTCGGACCATTTCAGCTTTGCCAAGCTTGGCGTGCCGATGCTCGACGGCGGCTCGGGCGAGGATCTGCGCATCGGCGGCGAGGCGGCGGGCCATGCCGCGACGCTCGACTACATCGCCAACCGCTATCACAAGCCGCAGGACGAATATGATGCGCGCTGGGACTGGACGGGCGCGGTCGAGGATTTGACGCTCTATTACCGCCTCGGTCGCCAGCTGGCCTCGGGCAAGACGTGGCCCAACTGGTACAAGACGGCGGAATTCCGCGCGATCCGTGATCGTTCGCGCGGCGCGAAAGCTCGAGGCAGGCAATGACGGTCAAGCCGCCGCCGCCCGAATGGGCGCCGCACAAGGCGGTGTGGATCGGCTTTCCCAGCCATCCCGAGCTGTGGGTCGACGATCTCGAGCCGGCACGCGCCGAGGTCGCGGCGTTCGCGCGCGCGGTCCATGCCGGCGGGCATGGCGAGAAGGTGCTGCTGGTCGTCGCCGATGACGAGGCGGCGCTCGCCGCGCGGCGCCATGCCGGCGATGTCGCCGATGTCGTGGTCGAGCCGTTCGGCGACATCTGGCTGCGCGACACCGGGCCGATCATCACCGGCGAGCGCAGCGCGCGGCTGTTCACGTTCAACGGCTGGGGCGGCAAATACGACCTGCCCGGCGACGACACGATCGGCGCGCGGCTGGCGCGCAAGCGGCATATTCCGGCCGAGGATTGCGGCTGGGTGCTGGAGGGCGGTGCGATCGATGGCGACGGCACCGGGCGGGTCGTCACCACACGGCAGTGCCTGCTCAACTTCAACCGCAATCCAGGCATGTCGCAGGCCGACATCGAACACCGACTGCACGAGGATCTTGGCCTCAGCGAGGTGATCTGGCTGGGCGACGGGCTGCTCAACGATCATACCGACGGCCATGTCGACAATCTCGCGCGCTTCGTCGCGCCGGGCGTGCTGGCGATCCCCGAGGCGTTCGACAACGATCCCAACTGGCTGGTCTATCAGCATGCCGCGCGCGACGTCGGCCATGCCGGGGTCGACATCGTCCGGCTGCCCTCACCGGGCCGCGTGATGCGCGACGAGGACATCGTGCCGGCAAGTTACATGAACTTCTATATCGGCAATGCCGCGGTGGTGGTGCCGCTCTACGGCGCGCCCAATGACGACGCGGCGGTGGCGGCGATCCAGGCGCTGTTCCCGACGCGCAAGGCGGTGGGGTTAAGGGCGGATGCGATTTTGACGGGGGGCGGGAGCTTTCATTGTATTTCGCAGCAGGTGCCGGGGTGAGGGATGTGATTTAGGCGCGTGCTGCGGCCGGGAGCTGGTGCGTTGGGATTCGCTCGCCTCTGGTGTGGAGCCGAAGAAAATGAAGCTGGTGGACGTGATTCCTTCGCGGAACTGACGGGAAAGCACCTAAAATTATCTACTATCCGTTTTAACGGATTCGAGGCTAGGCTAATATGGCAAGCGTACTACACAATAGTGTAATAGGGGGTGCTTTTTGTCGAAGGCTTATCTCAAGGATCACTACCTTGATGACCACAAGCTCGGTCAGCGCGCATTGCTCGAATTCGCGCGGGCTCTTCGAATAGGGCGGATGATCGCCTTCACGGGGGCGATGACCACCGAAGCGTTCGGCTACGGGAGTTGGAGCGATCTAAGTGTCTGACTCAGAAGCCCCTGTTTCTCGATTAAAGTCTTGATATTCGTCGAGTTAGGAGTTGGACCGAAGCGAGAAAGAGCCAGGCGGTGGCGCTTTCGACCATGCGCTCGAAGTCCTTGGCGAGGCGGCGGTTGCG
>JBBRSN010000124.1:0-4778 GCA_038245375.1 Sphingomonadales bacterium
CGCCGCCCGGGCCGCCGCGTCGAGTTCGCCGATCCGCGCGACGAAATCGCGCGAGTCGGCGAGATCGAGATAGTCGATGCCGGCCGCGATCGCGGCACGCGCGACGCGGTGGTCCTGCGGCTGGAACGGGCCGGTGGTGTGGATCAGGAGATCGGGCCGGATCGCCGCGAACGCCGCAGCAAGGTCGCCATCGATGTCGATGGCATGGCCCTCGGCCGGGTTTGCTCCCGCGAGGCCGGCCGCGAACGCCGTCGCCTTCGCCGCAGAACGACCGCCGATGAGCAGGACGATGTTGCGATCGAGCGCCAACGCACGGGCGGTATAACCGCCGAAATTGCCGTAGCCGCCGATGATCAGGACACGCTTCGTCATCACCCTTTCACGATGTTCGGCAGCCCCGACCCCGAACCTTATAAACCGATCGCTATGGTGCCGTTCCCGCTTCGATCGTCACCTTTTCTCGAATGCCGGTGCGGAAATTCTCCGGCGTCAGCCACGCCATATCTGTCCGCCGTTCAATCGCGTCCTGCGTGGACAGATAGACGGGCGTGTCGTCCTTGGGCTGCGGAATGACGCGCTCGCCCGGGCGGAGAGGCACCGCTTGCACCTTGCAGCTAAACCCGTCGACCACGAGGCGCATCCACCTGACAGGATCTCTGATACAAAACACGCCCGTCACCGCGAAGCGCTCGCTACCCTGCTCCTTGGCCGTTTCTCCAACCAATCGAAGCACCTCCGGCATCAAAGCGAGAGGGGCGCCGCCATCTGTCAGCTGATTGGTACGAAAGCCTGCCCAAATTATCCTCAAGTCGGGCTTGTACGATATTTCCAGCGTCGTGAGGGCGTCGATCCTGATCCGACGCGCCTGCGCTTGACCCGATGTGAGCGGGATTGCACCGAGGCACAGCGCCGCGACCAGTGCCCGCGCGACCATCGTCGCCAATTTCAATATACCCGCTTCTTCGGCTTGATATATTCGGCCTCGTCGGTGAGCGTATAGTCGTGCACCGGACGGGTGCCGAGATCGACCTTGCCGCCGGTACCGCCCCAGCCGGCAAAGGTCGCCGTGCTGTGCTTCATCCAGTTCACGTCGTCGCGATCGGGGTAATCCTCATTGACGTGCGCGCCGCGTGATTCCTTGCGGTTGGCGGCGCTTTCCATCGTCACCACGGCCTGCGCGATGAGGTTGTCGAGTTCGAGCGTCTCGACCAGATCGGTGTTCCAGATCAGGCTACGGTCCTGGATACCGACATCGGCCATGCGGTTATAGGTCGCGGCGATCCTGGTCTGGCCTTCGCCGAGCAGCGCGTTGTCGCGGAACACCGCGCAATGCTTCTGCATCGTGCGCTGCATCTCGAGCCGTATATCCGCCGTCGGCGAGCCGCCCTTGGCGTTGCGGAAATGGTCGAGCCGGCCGAGCGCCAGTTCTTCCGAACCCTTGGGCAGCGCATTGTGCGGCGTGCCTGGCTTGAGCGTCTCCTTGAGGCGCAGGCCCGTGGCGCGGCCGAACACGACGAGATCGATCAGCGAGTTGGAGCCGAGCCGGTTGGCGCCATGGACCGAAACGCAGGCCGCCTCGCCGACCGCGAACAGGCCCGGGACGACCGCATCGGCATCGTCGCCAACCTTGTGGACGACCTCGCCATGATAGTTGGTCGGGATGCCGCCCATATTGTAGTGGACCGTCGGCGTAACCGGCAGCGGCTGGCGCGTAAGATCGACGCCGGCGAAGATCTTGCCGGTCTCGGTGATGCCCGGCAGCCGCTCGTGCAGCACCTTGGGATCGATATGGTCGAGGTGGAGGAAGATATGATCCTTCTCCTTGCCGACGCCGCGCCCCTCGCGCATTTCCATCGCCATCGAGCGCGACACGACGTCGCGCGAGGCGAGGTCCTTGGCTGACGGGGCATAGCGCTCCATGAAGCGCTCGCCTTCGGAATTGGTCAGGTAACCGCCCTCACCGCGCGCGCCCTCGGTGATGAGGACGCCGGCGCCGTAGATGCCGGTCGGGTGGAACTGGACGAACTCCATGTCCTGCAGCGGCAGGCCGGCGCGCAGCACCATCCCGCCACCGTCACCGGTGCAGGTATGCGCCGAGGTCGCCGAGAAATAGGTCCGGCCGTAACCGCCGGTCGCGAGTACGACGGCGTGACTGCGGAAGCGGTGGATCGAGCCATCTTCCATGCACAGCGCGATGACGCCGCGACACTGACCATTTTCCATGATCAGATCGAGCGCGAAATATTCGATGTAGAAGTCGGCGTCGTACTTCAGGCTCTGCTGGTACAGCGCATGGAGCATCGCATGACCGGTGCGGTCGGCGGCGGCGCAGGTGCGTTGCGCGGGCGGCCCCTCACCCATGTTCTGCATCATGCCGCCGAACGGACGCTGATAGATCTTGCCTTCGTTGGTGCGGCTGAACGGCACACCGGCATGTTCGAGCTCGTAGACCGCCGCCGGCGCCTCGCGCACCATATATTCGATCGCATCCTGGTCGCCGAGCCAGTCCGACCCCTTGACCGTGTCGAACATGTGCCAGGTCCAGTGATCCGGGCCCATATTGCCGAGGCTGGCGGCGATGCCGCCCTGTGCCGCGACGGTGTGGCTGCGGGTCGGGAAGACCTTGGTGATGCAGGCGGTCTTGAGGCCACTCTCGGCGATGCCCATCGTTGCGCGCAGACCGGATCCACCGGCGCCGACGACGACGGCATCATAGGTGTGGTCGATGATCTTGTACGCGGCGGTCATCAGGCGGGTGTCCCCGAAAAGGCGATCTTGAGGATCGAGAAGATCGCGATGGCGGCGGTCGCGACGGTGAAAAAGTTGAGCAACAAAAGGCTGACGATGCGCGACTCGGCGTGAAAATAATCCTCGATCAGCACCTGCAGGCCGAGGCGGAAATGCCAGAACACGCTGGCAATGAGCAGCGCCATCGGGATCGCCACCCAGGCCGACGCCATCCACGCATGGACCGTCGCGTAATCATAGGCCGGGAGCCGGGCGATCGAGAGGATGAACCACAGCATGAGCACGAGGTTGCCGGCCGCGGTGACGCGCTGGTTCCACCAGTGATGCGCGCCTTCGCGTGCGCTGCCCAGGCCGCGTACGCGACCGAGTTCGGTACCGCCGCGCATCTTATTTGCCCCCCAGGAGATAGGCCCAGAACAGGATCGTCGCGATGGTCGAGCCGATTAGCGTAAACCACGCGACCCTGCGATTGCCCTTGAGTTCATAGCCGGCGCCGGTGTCCATCACGAAGTGGCGGATGCCGCTTGCGATGTGCTGGAACAGCGAGAAGGTCAGCCCGACACCGACGACATAGCCAAGCAGGCCGCCCGCCCAGCTGCCGAACAGCCAGTGGAAGGTCTCGTAGCTGGCCGGGCCGGCGGCGAGCGCGGCGAGCCACCAGACGAGCAACAAGGTGCCGACCAGCGCCATGCCGTCGCCGGTGATGCGGTGGATGATCGACACCATCATGGTGATCGGCCAGCGAACATGCATCAGATGGGGAGATATCGGTCGGGCGGGACGGTCCGTGGCCAAGGCGCGCTTCCTATCGGGATCGGGTGGCGCCCTCCTTACGCGCGCAACGCCGCGATGCAAGCGTCAGCGCGTCTCCCTAACCCGGCCTTAACCAAATCACGCTAGCGCAGCATGTGGGACCGTCGTCAGTCGGCCTGTTGCCCCCGAATGGAGTTTTCGCCTTGACCCCCAACGACTTGCCTCCCCCCGGCACGATCGCAGCGACGATCGATCTGGGCGCGCGACTCCGCGTGTTCGATTTTGACGGGTCGCTCGGCCAGGCAAGCCGTGATGCGTGGCATGCGATCGAGCCCGAGATTCATGCAATTTCGGAAGCCTATTGGCAGCAATGGCTGCGCTGCTTCGACGATGGCAAGGTATGGGCGCTGCACGAAACCGCCAAGATGATCGAGGTCGGCTGCGTTTTCCTGAAGAATCGCTTTCTCGAAACCGCCGGACGGGCGTGGGTCGAATCGATCGAGCGCTCGGTCGCCGCGGCCTATGTCGCCGACGTCCCGCCGATGGCATTGCTATCGATGATCAACGCCAGCGACCGCGCGGCGCTCGACGTGCTGATGCGGCGCGTCGCGACCGACGACAAGCGGTTGCCGATGCTGATCGACACGATCATGCGGCTTTCGGCGCTCGAGGGCGACATCACGGTCGCGATCTACAACGAATATCGCCTGCACAGCGCGCAGGCATCGCGCGACGCACTGGCGGTCGATTTCCGTCACGGCGTCGCCGCGATGGTCGAGAGCGCCAGTACCGAGGGCCACGCGCTGCGCGACCAGGCGGTGCGCACCTCGGCGTCGGCGCGCGGCATGTTGAGCAAGACCAGCGAAGTCGCGGCGGCGGCGGAGCAGTCGGCGGTGGCGATGCGCGAGGCGGCACAGACCGCCGCCGGGCTGATCCGCGCGATCGAGGACGCCCGCACCGAGGTCGAGGCGGCGGCGGAGATCGCGACGCGCGCCTCGGGCCAGGCCAGCCAGGCGGTCGGCATGTCGGAGACGCTGAGCGACCATGCCAAGTCGATCGAATCGATCCTCGGGCTGATCCGCGACATTGCCGGGCAGACCAATCTGCTCGCGCTCAACGCGACGATCGAGGCGGCGCGCGCCGGCGATGCCGGGCGCGGCTTCGCCGTCGTCGCGCAGGAAGTGAAGAGCCTCGCCAACCAGACCGCGCGCGCCACCGACGACATCGCCGGCAAGATCGCCGCGATCCAGTCGGCGACGCGCTCGACCGTCGATACC
>JBBRSN010000125.1:0-4773 GCA_038245375.1 Sphingomonadales bacterium
CGCGGCTGCGCTGGGTCGTGTTGATCGGGCCCTTGCCGTCGATCGGGTTGCCGAGACCATCGACGACGCGGCCGAGCAGTTCCTTGCCGATCGGCACGTCGACGATCGTGCCGGTGCGCTTGACGACGTCGCCTTCCTTGATCTCCGAGTCCGACCCGAAGATCACGACGCCGACATTGTCGGCCTCGAGGTTGAGCGCCATGCCCTGCACGCCGTTCGAGAATTCGACCATCTCGCCGGCCTGGACGTTATCCAGACCGTGAATGCGCGCGATGCCGTCGCCGACCGAGAGGACCTGGCCGGTTTCCGAGACTTCCGCCTCGGTGCCGAAGCTGGCGATCTGGTCCTTGATGACCTTCGAGATTTCAGCGGCGCGGATATCCATTGTCTTAGCCTTCAGCCTTTCATCGCGTGCGCGAGAGTGTTCAGACGGGTGCGGATCGACGAATCGATCATCTGCGAGCCGATCTTGACGACCAGCCCCCCGAGGAGAGCGGGATCGACCGTGAGGTCGACGGTAACGTCGCGGCGGAGCCGCGTCTTGAGCTGCGCCTTCAATTCCTCGACCTGGTCGGCATCGAGCGGATGCGCCGAGGTCACTTCCGCCGTCGTTTCGCCGCGCTGGGCGGCGGCAAGCTGGCGGAAGGCGCGAATGATCGCGGGAAGCTGCGACAGCCGGCGGTTCTGCGCCAGCACGCCGAGGAACTTCGCCGTCGTCGCGTCGAGCTTCATCGACGCCGCAACGGCGGCGATCGCCCTGGCGGCGACATCGCGGCCGAGCAGCGGGCTGGCGATCAGCCGCCGGAATTCGGGCGACTGGTCGATCGCGGCGCGCACGCCGACGAGACTCGCCTCCACGGTCGGCAATGCCTTCTCGTCACGGGCCAGTTCGAACAGGGCCGTGGCGTATCGTCCGCCAAGGCTTGCCTGAATGCTGCCGCCCAAATGACCGCTGGATGTCTCCACGCGATTCGCTTCCTCGTTAACAACGGGTTGGCCCATATAAAAAGGGAGGCCGGAATCGGCCCCCCGGATGGGTCGCCGCGCGGTTAGCATCGGGTTCGCCGCGATGCAACCCGGTGGTGTCCGGTCGGGGCGAAGGCCGGGCCGGCCGTCTATTGATACGGGTACCCGGCGCGCAGCGCAGCGATCGAATGGCGGGCTCGGCGGCGGATGACGGGATTCGGGTCGGATTGGACGATTGGCAGCAGCGTCGTGATAGCGTGTTTCTTGTCGCCGATGCGGTAATAGGTTTCGGCAAGATCATCGCGCAGGTTGCTGTCGAGCGGGTTGAGCGCGAGGGCGCGCTCGAGATAAGCAACCACCTCGGCCGAAGCTCCATCCTTGGCACGCAGGTTTCGCGCCTTGGCGCGCAACGCCTCTGGATTGGACGGATCCAGCTTTAGTGCCCGGTCGATCGAACGTGCCGCATCGGCGATGTGCGCGTCGAATTTCTCGACCTCTCCCTGGTCGGCCAGAATGGTCACCACCGCACCGCGCAGGCCGAGCAGCGCGGGATCGTCGGCATGCAGTGCAAGGGCCTTGTCGAGCAGCGGCAAGACACGCGCGACCGACCCGCTCTTGATGCCGATATTGGCGGCGGCGCGCGCGATGCTCGCATCGCCGGGATATTTCGCGCCCAGCGTGTCGAGCTGGTCGAGCCAATGGTCGACGAGCCCAAATTGCTCTCGTGTGGTATTCGCAGCAGCGCCAGCCGAAAGACCGACGATGAAGCGCAGCATTTCGATCTCGACCGTTGCGAGCGGGCGCGTCGTCATCGCTGTAGCTGGCGTCACCGCCAGGGTATTTTCTGGATCGGACGACGAATTGGCGTCGGCGAGGAGATCATGGTCGAACGCCGCTGTCCCGCCAGCGAAATAGGGCTCAAGCGATCCATTGAGATCGCCGCTTGCGAACACCGCGATGAACTTGTCGAGTTCGCTACGGCGCGCGCCACCCGACATCATGTGGTGCACGATCAGCCAGCCGGTATCGTAGAACTGGATCGCGGGTGGCCCATCTGTCGATGCCGGATCGAGCGCGAGGATCGTTGCAGCCGAGGTATAGCCGACCTCCCGCAGTTCCTCGCGACGCTGTGCGTTCGGGCCATAGTGCAGCACCGCGCCAGCCTGCGGGGTCACGCTTTCGAAAAATGTTGCGAAGCCTTCATCGAACCACAGGGGCCGCGGCCCCGGTAGCTGTGTGCTGCGAAAGGCGTGCGCATATTCGTGAAACAGCGCCCTTCTGAGGCTGTTCGGGCCCCCGCTCGCGACGGCGGCGGCGACAATCTGCGGCCCCTCAGGCGAGGACTGGGTCAATCCGCCGTTGAGACGCGACAGCCCGGTCAGCGCTTGCGCCTCGCTGTTGCTGGCAAATACGTAGATCACCACCGGCCGCGACGGCTTGCGCGTTACGCCGGTGACCTTTGTCATCAGCGCATCGAGCGCTTCCAGGTCTCCGGCGAGACGCTGCATGTCGGCGACCGGGGCATCACCGCGCATCTCGACGTGCGGCGTTTCGACCAGCTGCCACTCGGCCCTGACTGCCGAGGACCACAGGGAGAGGACACAAGCGCCAGCGATTCCAATCTGTTTCATCATGCCCCCTGCCCGCAACATGCAATATTCGTGTGCGGCTCGCAACGCCCGGCATGGTCAGGCACTGGCTCTTTCGCTTTGCCCCAACCCATGCCAATCCACCCTACAGCCAGTCTCTGGGAGGAGCGCACATGTCTGCCGGCACGATGGAAAAGATGACGATGTCCGATGGCGCGGCGATTGCCGTCTATCATGTCCAGCCCGAGGGCGAGCGGCGTGGCGGGCTGGTGCTGGTGCAGGAGATCTTCGGCGTCACCGACCATATCCGCGAGCTGGCCGACGAATATGCCGCGGACGGCTATGAAGTACTCTCGCCGGCGCTGTTCGACCGCGAGCATCCCGGCTTCGAGGCGGGCTATACCGGGCCGGACTTTGAGCGCGCGGTCGAACTCGCGCGGCAGCTGCACCCGTTCGACCTGTCGCTGAAGGATGTGCAGACCTGCATCGATGCCCTGAAGGATCGCGGGCCGGTGTTCGTCGTCGGCTATTGTTATGGCGGATCGCTCGCGTGGATGGCGGCGACGCGGCTGTCGGGAGTCGCGGCAGCCTCGGGCTATTATGGGAGTCTGATTCCCGGCGTTGCCGACGAGGAGCCGAAGGTGCCGGTGATCGCGCATTTCGGCCGCCATGATCACGGCATTCCGATCGAGGGGGTCGAGAAGGTCATCGCCAGGGCGTGGCCGCGGGCGGAGGTGTTCGTTTACGAGGCAGGGCACGGCTTCAACTCGGATCGCCGCAAGGACTATCACGAGCCGAGCGCCGACCTCGCGCGCGAGCGCACGCTGGAACTGTTCCGCGCCAACGGCGGATGAGGGCGCTGCGCCGCTTCCTGCTGGGGACCGCGCTGTTCGTGGCGGCATCGTATTTCGCGGTGCTGGCCGGCCTCTATATAAGGCAGCGCGACCTCATCTATCCCGGCGCCGGCGGGCATCGCGGGCTGGTCGCGTCCGAGGTCGGCTTCGACGAGGTGATGCTCACCACCGATGACGGGCTTCACCTGCGCGCACTGTACCGCGCGCCCAAAACCGGCATGCCGACCTTGCTGATGTTTCACGGCAACGGCCACGCGGTCGCCGGCAGCGCTGCCGCGATGCGGCCGCTGATTGCGGACGGCTATGGCATGCTGCTGTCGGAATATCGCGGTTTCGGCGGCAACCCCGGCCAGCCGGGCGAGCAGGGCCTGTACCGCGACGCGCGCGCCGCATGGGGCTGGTTGCGCGCGAAGGGCGTGCCGCCCGCGCGGATCGTGCTGGTCGGCTATTCGCTCGGTTCGGGGGTCGCCGCGCAGCTCGCGCTCGAACATCCGCCGCGCGCGCTGGTGCTGATCGCCGGCTACACCGGCATCGCCCATGTCACGCGCCAGCATTACCCGTGGATTCCGGCCGAATTGCTCCTCACCGAGCGTTTCCGCACGATCGACAAGCTACCGCGCATCGCCTGCCCGATCCTGCTGCTGCACGGTCGGGACGACGATACCATCCCGTTCGACAACAGCGTGGCGCTGGCGAAAGTGCGGTCCGACGCGCGGCTCGAACTTGTCGCGGGCACCGGACATGGCATCATCTACCGCGCCGCCACGATGCGGCGGATCGATGCGTGGCTGAAGCACCTGCCCTTGTGATCTTGGCGATTGGCATTGCGCGCGGATCGCGCGATATCAGAAGATGTTGCGGTCGGGGGTTGAGCGATGCGGATGATGATATTGGCCGGCGCGCTGGCCGCGCTTACGGTGCCCGTGCTCGTCGGTGCCGAAGACCGGCCGCCTGATGCCGCCAAGGTGCGCGACACGGTTGGCAAACTGCGCAAGGCCGCCGCTGCCGCCGAGACCGGCGATTGCAAGACAGCGACGCGCATCCTTGGCCCGATGCTCGATGCGCACGACCCGTCGATCCCGAAAGAGTTGCTGTCGCCGACCTATCATATCGCGATTACATGCGAACTGAGCCTCGATCGTAGCGCCGACGCCTATCGCCACGCGCTGGCGGGATCGGCGTTGGAGGACAGCTACCAGCGGGCGAAAGGACTGACTCTGCGGTGATTCCCAAGAGGTTGATTTTCTGATTCGATGCGGAAGTGTTGGATTGGAGGCGGAGATGTCTGGGATCACGATTACGCGACTGGATATAACGGCGGCTGACCTTCGCCGGGCATCGGGTCGAGCGAAGAGCGCCCGGGC
>JBBRSN010000126.1:0-4523 GCA_038245375.1 Sphingomonadales bacterium
CCGCGTTCCGTCAATGGGCGTATCGAGAGAGAGGTATTCGCAATGTCAAGACTTGAAGCCTCGGGCATTGCGTAGTCAAAGTCACCCATGGCGATTGATTCATCCAAATTCTTCGACTCCATTCGCATCAAGCCCAACAAGGTCAGTGCGAAGGCGCAGGCGCAGGCGCGCGAGGAAGCCGCCATGTGCGAATGGGCGGGCTGCCCGAACAAGGGCCCGCATCGCGCTCCCAAGGGCCGCGAGAACTCGCGCGAGTACTTTCATTTCTGTCTCAATCACGTCCGCGAATACAACCAGAACTACAATTTCTTCCAGGGCATGAATGCCGACGCCGTGGCGCGCTACCAGAAGGATGCGCTGACCGGCCACCGTCCGACCTGGAAGATGGGCGCCAACACCGCCGGCAAGAAGGGCAAGCTCGCCGCCGAGGAAATCGACAGCGCCTCCGATCCCTTCAGCATGTTCTCCGAAATCAACGGCCGCGGCCGCTGGCGGCCTGGTCCGGGTGTGGGTGCCGAGGCCAAGGCCGAAACCCGCAAGATCATGAACGCCGAGCGCAAGGCGCTGCAGGTGATGGGTCTGTCCGTCGAAGCGACGCTGGAACAGGTCAAGGCGAAGTACAAGGCGCTGGTCAAGCAGCACCATCCCGACGCCAATGGCGGCGACCGCTCCACCGAGGATCGCCTGATCGAGATCATCAAGGCGTATAATTATCTGAAGACGGTCGTGCGCGGCGCGTAGCTTATTCGTCGTCTTGGCCTGCGCCGGGACGACAGCGGAGTTGATGGCTCCGCCGTCGCGTTGCTTCGCATATCTCACCCCGGCATCGGCCCGATATACGCCGAACTCGGCCGTATCAGCCTGCCGCCGCGCTGCTGCTCGCGGGCATGCGCGGTCCAGCCTGCGCTGCGGGCTACTGCAAAAATCGGCGTAAACGCCTGCCGCGGGATTTTCAGCGCGTCGAGCAGGATCGCGGTGAAGAACTCCACATTGGTGTCGAGCGGACGTTCCGGATTTTTCCGCCGCAACGCGCCGCGGATATAGGCTTCGACCTCACCCGCGAACGGCAAGTCAGTGCCATCGCCGGCAAGCCGCTCGATCGCAGCTTTCAGCACATCGGCGCGTGGATCGCGGACGCGATAGACGCGGTGACCAAATCCCATCAGCCGTTCGCCACGCGCCAGCGCGCTGTCGACCCATGGCTGAATCCGCTCAGCCGAGCCGATGGCGTCGAGCATTTCCAGCACCGGCTCCGGCGCGCCGCCATGCAGCGGGCCGGTCAGCGCGCAATAGCCAGCCGTGACGGCCGCGAACAGATCGGCCTGGGTCGAGGCCACGACGCGCGTCGTGAAGGTCGATGCGTTCATGCCATGATCGCACACCGTGACGAAGTAGGCGTCGAGCGCCGCGACTTCGCGGGCATCGGGCTTGCGGCCGAGCATCATCGACAGCGTGTCGGCGGCATGGCTCAGCGTCGGATCCGGCGCGACTGGGTCGTTGCCTTTTGAGCGCTGCACCAGCGCGCCCGCGATCACCGGAAAAGCGCCGACGATCGTCGCCTCGTGCGCGAGGCCAGCTTCCGCGCGCAGCCCTGCGATCGCCGCCCGAAAACCGTCGACAACCGACAGCCCTCGCGTAATGCCGAGCAGGTCCGGCAGCCGCGCAAAGGCGCGTTCGCGCCCCGCGCCCAAGGCGGCGCGTACCGCCGCTTCGCCGATCGGCTGGCCGGTGCCGCCGCTCCAAAGTCTGGCCGTCACGCCCTCAAAACCGGTCTTGCGGGCGAGGTCGCCGATGCGCTCGCCGGCAATAATCAGCTCGCCGCGCTCGCCGTCGACATGGCTCAGCACGGTTTCGGCGGCGGGGACGCCATCGAGGCCGATCGGGGTCTTTGACAGTTGAATGTTCATCGCAGCTCTCCTTTGCCCCCAAAAGGTCGGCCGACTCGACAGATTGATCAATCTTGATTATGTAAATCAATATGAAAAAATCCGCCGGCCTGTACCTCTCGGCCCGCGAGGCCTCCGCCGAACTCGCGATCTCGCAGGCGACGCTCTACGCCTATGTCAGCCGCGGGCTGGTCCGCTCCGAGCCGTCGGAGGACTCGCGCAGCCATCGCTACCGGGCCGAGGACATCCGCACCTTGAAGGAGCGGCGTACGCCGTCGCCAGAGCCGCGGGGGTTGCGCAGTTTCGATGCTGATCTGCCGGTGCTGGATTCGTCGGTCGCGACCATCACCGAGGACGGCCCGATCTATCGCGGCGTCAATTGCGTCGATCTCGCCGAGCGCGACACGCTCGAACATGCCGCGACGCTGTTGTGGGACGTCAGCGGCGCCGATCCATTCGAGCACGACAATTGTCCGATATTCTCCGACGAAATGCGTGTTGTGGCCGAAGCCACGCGCGGGGCCAATGCGATCGATCGCGCCATCGCGGTGCTGGCGCTGGCGGCCGCCGCCGATCCGCGCGCCTATACGCGGGCGCCCGAGGGCCGCGCCCTGGTCGGCGGCCGCATCATGCGTCTCGTGGTCGCGACCATGCTGAACGCAAAATCATCGCCGAAACCGCTGCATCTGCAGATCGCGCGGGTGTGGGCGCCGGACCACAAGCACGCCGCCGACCTGATCCGCCGTGCGCTGGTGCTGCTGGCGGACCATGAACTGAACGCTTCGACCTTCACCGTGCGCTGCGCCGCATCGACCGGTTTGAACCTCTATGATTCCGTCATCGCCGGCCTCGTCGCGTTGAAAGGCCCAAAACATGGCGGCGCAGGCGTGCTGGCGGCGCAACTCCTGAAGACACTGGCCAGCGGCGAAGTCGCGCCCCTGATCCGTGAGCGTGTTGCGCTCGGCGAGCGGTTCGCTGGCTTCGGTCATGGCGTCTACAAGCTCGGCGATCCCCGCGCGCGCGCCTTGCTGGAGGCGCTGGCGCGCGCGGGCGCGGACCGCAAATTCACCCACGAAATCCCGGAGCGGATCGCGGAAGCGACCGGCGAGTTCGTCAATATCGATTACGCGCTGGCGGTGCTGATCCACACGCTCGGGCTGCCGCCCGGCCATGAACTGGTGCTGTTTTCGATGGCGCGCACGGTCGGCTGGATCGCGCATGCCTGCGAGCAACTGCAGCACGGCCGGCTGATCCGGCCCCGCGCCCGCTATATCGGTCCGGCCCCGGGGCGGGGCAGTCCTTGATTTGTTTTCCCTGATTATTTTTGCCAGATTACTTTTTGGCCGGCTCGATCACGCGGCCACCATTGCGGCGGCGCAAGGTCCAGACCCCGAACGCCACGACCAGCGCGCCGCCGGCCACCGTCCACATCCACAGATGTTTGCCGACATGCTCGTGATGCGGCATCCCGCCATATTCGTGCAGCAGCGAAACCGCCAGCACGCCTGGCAGCACATGGGCCAGCGCCCAGACCAGGATCGCGGGAATGTTGACGCCGTAAAACCGCATCGGCGGCATTCCGAGCGCGCCCGCCGTGATCGGCACAAAGGCGCGGATCGGCGGCAAGAAACGGGCAAAGAACACCGCCAGCGCCCCCCAGCGGTTGAAGAAGGTCTCGCTCTGCGCCACCACGCGGGGATAATTCGCCAGCGGCCAGGTGTTGAGGATTTCGCGCTGTGAACGGTGGCCGGCCATGAAGGCCGTGCCGTCGCCGATCAGCGCACCTGTTATCGCCGACGCCAGCACGCCCCAAAGGGTGAGTTCGCCGCCCGGCACCAGGGCGCTCAGCGCCAGAATGATGGTCGAGCCCGGCACCAGCGCGCCGACCACCGGCACCGCCTCGAGCAGGGCCGCCAGAAACAGCGTGAGATAGGCCAGCCACGCATGCGCCGAAACGAACGCAATCAGGGGATCAAGGAATGAAGTCACAAAGTTCCTGTCTCGGTGGGGCCCAGCTGAATTCCAGAGCTAACAACTCCGGACTGGCGTTGAAAGTGCCCCGTGGGGCTCAAGATTCGGCCAGGCAGATGGTCCGGATGGCGAAAGTGCGGCGCGATTTGCAGGGCAGCCCTTCAAAAACCTGACACATCCCCTATCTCAATGATAAGACGACGGAACTTTGATTGAGCCGCGGGCTTCTGCCGGCCGTTGCTCTCTGCTACGTTGAGGCAAGCCCCCATCCGCAGCCATTCAGCAAATCTGGTTTCGGGAAAAGCCCGGGATCCTCGGAGGATTGATGACGACCGCCGCCATGACCAAAGTTACGGAACCCGTCGGATTGCCCGATATGAAGGTGTCGGTTCGACAGGTCTTCGGGATCGACACCGATCTCGAAGTGCCGGCCTATTCCGAAGTCGACCCGCACGTGCCGGACGTCGATTCGGATTACCGCTTCGATCGCGCCACCACGCTCGCCATCCTCGCCGGCTTCGCGCACAACCGCCGCGTCATGGTCACCGGCTATCACGGCACCGGCAAGTCGACCCATATCGAGCAGGTCGCAGCGCGGCTGAACTGGCCTTGCGTGCGCGTCAACCTCGACAGCCACATCAGCCGTATCGATCTGGTCGGCAAGGA
>JBBRSN010000127.1:0-3787 GCA_038245375.1 Sphingomonadales bacterium
GGGCTGCGGATCGTGATGCTGACCGGCGACGCGCGCGCCACGGCCGATGCCGTAGCGCGCGCCATCGGCGGCATTGACGAAGTCCATGCCGGGCTGAAGCCCGAGGACAAGGCCCGCATCATTGGCGAACTCAAAGCGCAAGGTGCGGTGGTCGCGATGGCCGGTGACGGGATCAATGACGCTCCGGCGCTTGCGGCGGCCGATGTCGGCGTTGCCATGGGCACCGGCACCGACGTCGCCATCGAGAGCGCAGGCATGACGCTGACCAAGGGCGACCTCGCCGCGATGGTGCGTGCACGCCGGCTCGCGGTCGCGACCATGCGCAACATTCGGCAGAACCTGTTCTTCTCTTTCGTGTTCAATGGCGTCGGCGTGCCGGTTGCCGCCGGTATCCTCTACCCCATCGCCGGCATCCTGCTGTCGCCGATGATCGCGGGCGCGGCCATGGCATTGTCGAGCTTCACGGTGGTCACGAACGCGCTCCGGCTTAACCGGGCCAAGCTATGAAGATCGGCGAAGCGTCGAGCGCGAGCGGCGTTTCGCAGCGGATGATCCGCCATTACGAGACGATCGGCCTGATCGGAGCGGCGCCGCGCCGCCAGTCGGGCTATCGCGACTATTCCGACGCCGATCTGCATCGTCTCCGGTTCATCGCCAATGCCCGTGACCTTGGTTTTCCGATCGAAGATATTCGGTCGCTGCTAAGCCTGTGGTCGGACAGTTCGCGTGAAAGCGCCGACGTTAAGCACATCGCATTGACCCGTGCCGCCGAGTTGCACCGCAAAGCGCTGGGACTGGAGGCACTCAGAAGGTCGCTGCTCGACCTCGCTGAGCATTGCAACGGAGACGAGAGGCCCGATTGTCCGATCATCGATCGACTGGAGAGATGATCATGGGGCTCCGTGGGAATTTCTTCAGCGGTGTACGCTAACGCCTGGACGGTGCGGTTGGGGATGACGGCAAACATCTGATTTCCGCGCACCACTCGGCGACTGCTGATCCACCCTCCGAAAAGCCCCGTATTTCGCACGACAAACCCTGTCGGACCGCTAGGATGCGCGACAACGTCTATTTCGGGGTTTGTCGCATATGCTGGTCGGTTACATGCGGGTCTCCACCAACGACGATCGCCAGTCGGTCGATCTGCAGCGTGACGCGCTGCTCGGCGCGGGTATCGACGAGCGGCATCTGCACCAGGATCGCGCCTCGGGCGTACGCGACGATCGACCGGGCCTGAAAGCGTGCATGACCGATCTGCGCGAAGGCGATGTGCTCGTCGTCTGGAAGCTCGATCGGCTCGGCCGGTCGCTGTCGCACCTGATCCGCATCGTCGAGGAACTGAAACAGCGCGGCGTTGCCTTCCGGTCGCTGACCGAAGCGATCGACACCACGAATGCGCATGGCAGCTTCCTGTTCAACCTATTCGGCACGCTCGCCGAATATGAGCGGGCACTGATCACCGAGCGCGTCAACGCAGGACTCGCCGCGGCGCGTCGACGTGGCCGCAAGGGCGGCAGACCGCCCACGATCGATGCTGAGAAGATCGACCAGATCCTGGCGGCGCTGGAGGGCGGCACCAGCAAGGCCTCGATATGCCGCAGCTTCAAGGTGCCGCGCTCGACGTTGATCGACATGCTGAAGCGGACCGGGTGGGCCGGGGCCGGGGCGGCCGACAAGCCTGCGATCACCGGCTGACTGAGCGGATCGCCGGCGTGGCATTTCTGGATGCTCAGGCGCGATCGGTTCTGTTCGAGCCTCCCGACACCCACGAGGAGGCACTCGCGCGCTACGCGCTCACGCCGGAGGATGTCGCCTTCGCCAGGCGTCGTCGCCGATCCCACAATCGGCTGGGCTTCGCGGTGCAGCTGGCGCTGGTGCGCGATCTCGGGCGGCCACTGCGCTCGGGCGAGACGATCCCGGTCGCTGTCCTCGATACGGTCGCCGACCAGATCGGCATCGATCCGGTCGTGTTCGAGCTTTACGCCCGGCGTGACGAGACCCGGCGCGAGCATCTGGCCGAGATCGTGGCCCAACTGGACCTGCGGACGATGCAGGAGCGCGATTATCGCCTGTGTATCCGAGCGGCAGCGATCGGCGCGGTGGCCACGGAGAAGGGGGAACCGATCGTACTCGCCGTCATCGACGCGCTGAAGGCCGCGCGCATTGTTGTCCCGGGCGCGGACCTGATCGAGCGACTTGCGCTGGCTGGTCGCGCCATGGCGCGGCGACAGGCGTATCGACATCTGATCGCCGACCTCAGCCCGGCCACGCTGGCCAGCCTGGACGAGTTGCTCAGCGAACGGAGCGGAGAGCGAACCATGCTCGGCTGGATCGCCGATGCACCCGAAGGCGCCAGAACGAAAAGCCTCAAGGCGGTGATCGCCCGGCTCGAGGTCGTGCGCCGCGCAGGGATCACCGACGAACGGCGAAAAACCATCCACGCCAACCGCTACGGCGTCATCGCCAAGGAAGCGCGCATCCTCCACGCCCGCGAGATGCAGCGCTTCTCGGCAGACCGCCGCTATGCGACGCTGACCGCCTTCGTGATCGAGCGGCAGGCAGCGCTCACCGACCTGGCAATCGACCTGTTCGGCAGGCTCCTCGGCACCGCCCGGCGTAAGGCGGAGTGGAGCCGCAATGAGCGGCGCTTGCGCGAGGCCGATATACTGACTGGCGTCGCGGTCGATCATGTCCAGCTCGGCCGGGCGCTGCTGGCGGCGCGCACGAGCGGCGGTGATCTCGGCGCGGCGATCGCCGGCACGCTCGGGTGGGAGGCGCTGGAGACCAGCGTCGCGGTAGCCTCCGGTCTCGTTCATCCCGACAGGCACGACGAGTTCGACGAACTGGTGGGTCGCCAGAGATCGCTGCGCGCCGTCGCCAGGCTCGTATTCGCGGCGTTCAGCTTCCGGTCGTTTCGCCCGACCGATCAGATCCTTGCGTCGATCGAGCTGCTGCGGACGGTGCATCAGGGCGCCAGGCTGCCGAAAACGGTGCCGCTGTCCTTCCTGACCCGCAAGTGGCGACGCCGCGTCCGCTCGGGCAGCGGCGATTTCGATGCGCGCGCTTGGGAGGTCGCGGTTCTCGTTCACCTGCGCGACCGGCTGCGCGCCGGCGATATCTGGGTCGAGGGCAGCCGTGCCTGGCGCAGCTTTGAGGATTATCTTCTGCCGCGGTCGACCTTCGACATGATGCGCGCCGAGCAGCGGCTGGGGCTCGCGGTGCCCGACAGCTTCGATGCCTGGCGCAAGGAGCGAACCGCCACGCTGGATACCCGGCTGAAGGCGCTCGCCCAGGCGGCCGCAGCCGATGCGATCCCTGACGCCACCTTGGGCGAGAAGGGACTTTCGATAAGTCCGATCGGCGAGGAGGAGCGTGACCGGATCGTCGCGCTCAGTCGTCGTCTTTACACGCTCGTGCCTCGCGTCAGAATCACCAGCCTGCTTGCCGAAGTTCACCGTTGGACCGGATTTCTCGACAGCTTCACCCATTACCGCACCGGCCACACTGCGGGCGACGAGGCGGCGCTGATGGCCGCAATTCTCGCCGACGCGACCAACGCCGGTGCCGAGCGCATGGCGGAGAGTTCGCGCGGCGTCACCATCCACCAGATGATGCTGATGATCGACCGTCATCTTCGCCCCGAAACCTACGCGACCGCGACGGCCGTGCTGGTCGATGCGCAGCAGGCTCACCCGTTCGCGGCGATCTGGGGCGATGGTCATGTGTCGTCGTCCGACGGGCAGTTCTTCCCCGCCGGTGGTCGCGGCGAGGCCAGCCTCGACTACAA
>JBBRSN010000128.1:0-3742 GCA_038245375.1 Sphingomonadales bacterium
CCCTCGAAATAGCCAAGGTTCAGCTGGCGTCGGGTGCCAACGTCTTGCTCGGCCTGCCTCGACAAGCCGACGTGTCGATCGCGCAGGCCCGCGCCAAGGCCGAATCGATCGGCGATGCGCTCACGATAGTGCGTTTCAACCGCAACGAACCGGCCGCGATGGAGGCGGCGCTGGCCGCCTATAGCGAAGACCATGCGCCGATCACCGGCGCGATTTTTATGCCTGCGCGCGCACCTGGCGAATTTGTCGGCCGACTTGCAGAAGCGACCGACAAGGATGTCGCGGCCTTCATGGATGTCGAACTGGTCGGCGCAATTGCCTTGGCGCGCACGCTCAGCCGCTACTGGAAGAGCCACGATCAACTGCTGCAACCCCCGCGTTTCCTGTTTTTGTCCAATCCCAGCGACGGCAAGGGTGATGTCTATGCCAATGTGCTGCGCGCGGCGACCGAACAGCTGGTGCGCATCTGGCGCGATGAATCCGAAGTCGATGTAGCGCACGGGCGGCGCCGTCAAACCGAATGGGGCAATCAGATCGTCCGGTTCACCAATACGGAATCAGAAAACACCCCCTTCACGGCGGGCCATGCCGCGCGTGTGCTGATCAAGGAGAGCAAAGTCGCCGAAGTCACCCTCTATGTGCCTCAGAGCATCGGCGCCGCCACCGGCGCGCGTAAGGCGATGGCCGGCTTCAGCGAAAACATCACCGGACTTCATCTTGGCAAAGTTGCGCTGATCACTGGGGGGTCAGCAGGCATTGGCGGCCAGGTCGCGCGCCTGCTGGCGCTTGCCGGTGCCAAAGTGATGATGGTCGCCCGCCGCGAAAGCGAACTTGCGGTAGCGCGCGCTCGCATCGTCAGCGAACTAGAAGATATCGGCTTTGCCGGTGTCGAACGACGGGTGCAAACATTGGCTGGCCTCGATGTCAGTAACCTTGCTTCGCTCAAGGGAGCGGTTGATGCCACGATAAAGGCATTCGGCCGGATCGACTATCTGATCAACAACGCCGGGGTGGCCGGGGCCGAGGACATGGTCGTCGACATGAGCCTCGATGCGTGGAATTACACGCTCGACGCCAACCTCATTTCCAATTTCGTGCTGATGCACCACGTCGTTCCGCTGATGAAGGCGCAAGGCTCGGGCTATGTGCTCAATGTCTCGTCCTATTTCGGCGGCGAAAAATACCTGGCCGTCGCCTATCCCAATCGCGCCGATTATGCGGTGTCCAAATCGGGCCAACGGGCGATGGTCGAAGCGATGTCGCGCTATCTGGGCCCCGAAGTACAGTTCAACGCCATCGCGCCGGGCCCGGTAGATGGTGACCGGCTGGCCGGCACAGCCGGAAAACCGGGGCTGTTCGACCGACGCGGCAAGCTGATCCTCGAAAACAAGCGTCTGAACGCGATCCACGCCGCCGCCGTTAAGGCGCTGCGTCGCGGTATCCGCGTCGAAGCGCTGTTGAACCGGCTGGCGCGCAACGACACCGTGCGGATTTCGCATGATCCCGACAATCCGCGTGAACTGCGTGACCTGGCGCTGGCTTGCGCGCGCGAGGGCGACGGCATTTGCACATGGGATCGCTACCTGATGACCCCGGCGATCGCGGCACGACTGGTGTCACGCTTGCGCGGCGCCGGCTATTTTCTCGATGCGCCCGGATGGGCCGATCGGCGGGACACCGAGGACGCAAACAGCAACTGGCTGTTCCGGTCACCCCCCGCCGACTCCCCGTTCCTGCCCGCTGAACGTATTGCCGCAGAGGCCAAAAAGGTCGGCAGCGGCGTGCTGTCGCAGCTTTATCTCGGCAAGATGCCCACTGAAACCGACGTCGCCCAAGCAACTGTGTTCTTCCTTGCCGATCGCGCCGTCAGCGGCGAGACGTTCATGCCGTCGGGCGGGCTGAGTGTCGAACGGTCCACCACCGAACGCGAATTGTTCGGCGGCCCCAATCAGGAACGGCTGGACCAGATGCGCGGCCGCACAGTGTGGATCATCGGTGAACATCTGGGCGATTTTCTGGCCGAAACAGCTCGCCAGTTCATCACGCAATGCCATGTTGCCAGAGTCGTTCTGCTCACCCGCAGCGTCGCCGGTTTCGCCGCCGTGCGCGACGCGCTGACCGACATTCCCGACGCGCCGCTCGAATCCATCCTGCTCGATGACGGGGTCGAAACCGCCATGGACAGCGCGCTGCTGCGCTGGGGCCGACCCACCACGATTTTGTCCACCCCGCTCGAAGCCCTGCCGACGCGCCTGTTCCAGGTCGACGCCCTGCTGACGCCCGAAGAGTTCCGGGCGCTCGTGGATGCCAATCTGACCGCGCATTTCCGCGTCGCGCGCAAAGCGTCGCTCTACGACGATTGCCAGTTGGTGCTGACATCGCCTGACGTGCCGATGGGCGACACGAGCCCGGCCTTTGCACTCGCCAATTTTATCAAGACCACCTTACATGCGTTTACCGCGACGCTGGCGGTCGAGAACGAGCGGCTGGTCCACAATGTGCCGGTCAATCAGATCAACCTGACGCGGCGGGTGCGCTCGGAAGAGCCGCGCAATCTGGACGAACAAATCGAGGAGACGAAGCGCTTTACCCGCGCCGTACTGCTGGTGGGTGCACCACTGCCGGATGCCGAAGATTCGCGCTATCGCGCCCGCATCTATCGCGGCATGTCGATGACGGTGTGATGCAATATCTGTCGTTCGAAAAACCGGTGGCGGCGCTGGCGGCCAGCGCCAAAGCCCTGCGCGAAGGCGGCAACCGCGAAGCCGATGCTGCCATGCTGGACGAGCGGGCCCACCGCCAGCTCGCCGACCTCTATGCCCATCTGACGCCGTGGCAGCGCACCCAGGTTGCGCGGCATCCCGCGCGCCCCCACTTCGGCCACTTGCTCCAGGGGCTATTCGACGATTTCATGCCGCTATGCGGCGACCGCAGGTTTGCCGACGATCGTGCGATCATAGGCGGGCTTGCCCGCTTTGAGGGTCGGCCCGTAATGGTAATCGGCCACGCCAAGGGCGAGGACACCGCTTCGCGGCTTACCCACAATTTCGGCATGGCCAGACCCGAAGGCTATCGCAAGGCGATCCGGTTGATGGACCTTGCTGACAGGTTTGGATTGCCGGTGATCACGCTGGTTGATACGCCCGGGGCATTCCCCGGCGTCGAAGCCGAAGCGCGCGGCCAGGCCGAAGCGATCGCGCGCTGCACCCAGAAATGCCTGTCGTTGGGTGTGCCGCTGATCGCCGTGATCGTCGGAGAGGGTGGATCAGGCGGCGCCGTCGCACTGTCTTCAGCCAACCGCGTTCTGATGTTCGAACACGCAATCTATTCCGTCATCTCGCCCGAAGGCTGTGCCTCGATCCTCTGGCGCGCGTCCGATCGCGCCCCAGACGCGGCCGAAGCGATGAAGATCACGGCAGCCGATTTGCTGCGCCTCGGCATCGTCCACCGGATAGTCTATGAACCGGTCGGCGGCGCGCATCGCGATCATGGTGAAGCGATCAGGCGCCTTTCGCTTGCGTTGCGAACCGAACTCGACAGTCTGGTGTGCCAGTCGCCGAACAACCTTCGCGCCGATCGGCGCAAATTTTTCGATCAATTGGGCAATCTGTAGCTCATGCCAGGCATCGCTTTACGTTCTTTGACGCGGTACCGGAGCCGTCGAACTGGACGATGCTTATTGCCGGTTTCGGCCTGACAGGCGCGGTCATGCGGCGGCGGCACATCGTCGTTACAGCCCGGA
>JBBRSN010000129.1:0-3438 GCA_038245375.1 Sphingomonadales bacterium
CCTGGCCCATGGCGGCTTCCGCCGCGGGCACCAGCGCCTCGACCTCGGCGCTGTCGGAAAGATTGCACGGCAGCACATGGACGCGATCGCCCAGTTGGACCGCGAATGAATCCAGCACCTCGCGGCGCGTCCCGGAAATAGACACTGTATCGCCCTGCGCATGCAACGCCTGCGCGATCGCGCCGCCGATGCCGCCGGTAGCACCGGTCACCAGCGCCGTCCTGCCCGTCAAATCGAACATCACATTCTCCTTCCGGCAGCGGCCTCAGGCCGATGCTGCCAATGCGTCCTTGGCCGCGGCAATATCGTTCGGCCCACTGACCGACACGCCGACCGCGCCGTCTGCGATACGCTTGACCAAGCCGCTCAGCACCTTGCCGGCGCCGATCTCGAAGAACCTGGTGACGCCATGGCCTGCCATATACGCCACCGACTCGCGCCAGCGCACGGTTCCCGTGACCTGCTCGATCAGGCGGCGGCGGATCTCGTCGGGATCGGTGATGGCCGAGGCCAGCACATTCGACACCAGCGGCGAGGCCGGCGCCTTGATCGTCACCTTCGCGAGCGCCTCCGCCATCGCATCGGCGGCGGGCTGCATCAGCTTGCAGTGGAACGGCGCGGACACCGGCAGCAGCATGGCGCGTTTTGCACCTTTGGTCTTGGCGATTTCGAGCGCGCGTTCGACCGCGGCCTTGTCGCCGGAGACGACCACCTGCCCGCCGCCATTGTCGTTGGCGGCCTGGCAGACCTGTCCCTGGGCGGCTTCGGCCGCGACCGCGGTCGCCGCCTCGTAGTCGAGCCCGAGCAACGCCGCCATGGCGCCAGCGCCGACCGGCACCGCCTTCTGCATCGCGAGGCCACGGGTGCGCAGCAGTCGCGCGGTATCGCTAAGCGTGATGCTGCCGGCCGCGGCCAGCGCGGAATATTCACCGAGCGAATGGCCGGCGACATAGGCGGCATCCCGGGCAACCGAGAAACCCGCCTCGGTCTCGAGGACGCGCAGCGTCGCCAGCGAGACCGCCATCAGGGCCGGCTGGGCATTTTCAGTGAGCTGGAGGGTTTCGGCCGGGCCGTCCCAGATGATGGCCGTGAGCTTCTCGCCGAGCGCCGCATCGACCTCGTCGAACACCGCCCGCGCAGCCGGAAAGGCTTCCGCAAGGGCCTTGCCCATGCCGACCGCCTGGGAACCCTGCCCCGGAAATGTAAATGCAGCCGTCATCGGCGCTCCCTCTTCAAGATGAGCGGTAAGTCACTGACCAAGGCCGGGATGTCAAGCCGCGCTGCGGGATAGTGGGGCCGGTTGGAGGCTTTGGGGGCCAGATACAAAATCGCGAAAACAACCCCATGCAAAGTAGAACGGAGCGCGAAAAACGGCCTGGCGTCGCGACCCGGCTTAATCTCATCCCGCCCTAGAATCCGCCTGCCGCCTGATCGCTGCCGACCTCGGCGCCGGCCCGGGCCCGGCGCACGCTGCTCGCCAATTGCCCCGGACGATCCTCCTGGTTCGGCTTCGCCGTCGCCAGCCGCAGCACCGCCGCGTAGTTCGGCTGTACTTCCATGCGCGCCGCAAGCCGGCTTGCGCTGAGAATTCGATGGACCCGCGGCAGGTTGTAGCAGGGCACATAGAACAGCAGATGATGCTCGAGGTGATAGTTGACGTAATACGGCGCGATGAACAGCCGCTCCAGGATATTGGCGTGGGTAGTCCGGGTGTTGCGCAGGGGATCGGCGCTGTCGGGCACCACGGCATGCTCGGCGATATTGCGGATGCGCGTGATCACCATCATCCAGGTGACCAGCGGCAACAACCACAGCAGCGGATAGGCCCACCACACGCCGGCGGCGGCAAGACCTGCGAACAGCACGGCATTGACCAAAAATTGCGGACCCAGTTTTTCCCAAAAATGCGCGGCGCGCTGCGCAAGCGGCCACTCTTTCGGCCCGAGCGCATTGAGCAGTTGCGCCTTGCGCTGCTGATAGCCGGTCTGCCCGGTGATATCGCGCAGGAATTTTCGGCGGTAACTCATCCGCGTGATCGGGAACGGCGCCGACAGCACCAGATCGGGATCATCTTCCTGCTGGGTGCGCGCGTGATGCTGCAAGTGATAGCGGCGATAGGCGCGGGTCTCGCCAAAAATCGGATAGGCGCAGAACCACTGGCTGAGCGTGAGGTTGGCTTTCTCGTCCGCGGACAGACAGCCATGCGCGCCGTCATGCATCAGGATCGCCAATCCAAGCTGGCGCGAACCGACGATGCCGACCGCCAGAATAAACGTCAGCGGATTGGGCCACCACGCGACCAGCGCGATCGAGCCCAGGATCAGCGCCCAGGCGTGCACGATCAGGGCGACGCCCTTCCACGTCGAACGCGTTCGCACGGCGATCAGTTGATCCTCGGTCAGGAAATCGCGGGCCCGCATGCGCAGCGCGGTCATGATGAAGTCTCCCGGTCGGGTGAAGTGGAAGCATTACCGTCGTCGACGAGGCGCAGACGCGTGCCGTCGGCGGCAGGTTTCGCCGTCGCCTGCTCGCCGAGCACGCGCAGCATCTCGCCGAATAATTCCTGGGGTGAACGGCCCATGGCATAGCCCTCGACCATGACCCCGATCGCGACCGCCCAGAACCGCCGCGAGCTCGCATCGGGATCGCGCAAGCTGCTCCAGCCATGCCGCTCGATTTGATCGGCATAGGCGCGCGTTCCCTCGCCATGCAGCCGCTCGATGGTGCGTTCCACCAGCGGCGCGAGATCCTGGCGGCGCCGGGTCAAGGTCAACGCTTCCGCGAAGAAGGCGACCGAATCGGTCGCCGTCACGCTCTCGACCAGCGCGCGGGTGTACTCCTGCGGGGTGGAGGCTTTGAGCGCCGCCTGCTCGGCCTCTCGCGCCAGATACAGCATGTCGCGGCAGGCGGCTTCGACGAACAGTGCCTCTTTGGTCCGGAAGTAATAGGTGATCTGGCTCGGGAACGCGTCTGCGCCGGCTGCAATATCCGAGATCGAGGTGCCGGCCAGCCCCCGTTCCCTGAACAGGCGGCTGGCACCGTCCAGCAGCTGCGAGCGCATCTCGCGCCCGGCCGACCGGGTGGCCCGCACGGCGTGCTTGGGGTCGCCGGCAGGCGCTTCAGAAGTGGTCTGGACCGGTCTGGGAGCCATATGGTCGCCCTTGGTTGCCCTCTCGCTCACTCTTTGTATGGTGTACAAACAATTTCGTCAACCGAGATCGCCCGTTTACAGACAGCATCCTGTGCCAAATCCACCGGAAAACGGCCGAAAGCCGCCCGAGAAGCCTTGCCACTGGGCCGAAAACCCTTATAACCCGCGCATCCGTGGATCCCGGCCGGGAGCTGAACGGACGGTCTCAGCAATCTCACCTTTTTGGCGATGTTGATGTGGCAGGGCCAGTCGGCCCGTCGTCCCGTGCTTCCGCCTTCTGAGCATTA
>JBBRSN010000130.1:0-3022 GCA_038245375.1 Sphingomonadales bacterium
ACGTCGTTCACGCCGTCGGCGGTATGATGGCTGGCGCGCGGAAAGGACCCCGCCTTGCGCTCCAGCTCCGCGAAGGTCCTGTAGCGGCCGTCCTCGCGCAGCGTGTCGAGTTCGCCTGCGAAAAACGCTTCATAGTCCACGGTGGAAAATCCCCCTGCACGGTCTTGGTGACCGCTCCGGCGGCCTTGGTAGCAGAGAAGCTGCTGCGCGCCGAATCCGCCCGCGGCAAGTGCGGATATCAACGTATATCCAACACTTTTCGCACGCAGCCCAACGGCGCCGTCACTGCTTCGGCGTCACCCACACCGACACCGGGACCACGAACTTGCCCGGGGCCGGCTTCCCCACCTCGACGCGATCGGCGGTGACCAGCTCTCCCGAGGCGAGATTGAAAGAGGCCCAGGGCTTGGGCATGCGGCCGAAGGTCAGCTTCTGGATCGGCTGGCCGGTGACGCTGTTCATGATCGTGGCGATGACACTCATCGCGCGTCGATAGCGGCGCGGGGAGTCGCCTGTCCAGCGCTGTCCGGCTCGGGAACGGGCCTTCGGCCTCGATCGTACTGTGTCGGCAGTACCGCGTGGCTGCGGGGCGGGCCGCTGGCCTACAACATGTCCCGTTCTCCGGCGAAAGCCGGAGTCCAGGGCCCAAAGCGCCGCACTGCGTGACCCTGGGCTCCGGCTTTCGCCGGAGAACAGTATTTCATCCGATTGCAGGCTCAGCCCTTGAGCGCCGCCAGCACGTCCGCGGGCGCGATCGGAATGTGCCGCAGCCGCACCCCCACCGCGTTGAAGATCGCGTTGCCGATCGCCGGGCCGACCACCGTCGTCGCCGGCTCGCCCAGCCCGACTGGCACTTCCTTGCTGTTGACGAACGCGATGTCGAGTTCGGGCACGTCGGCGATTCGCAGCGGCATGTACGTGTCGAGATTGGTGTCCTTGACCTGTCCGTCGACGAATTCGGTGCCCTCGTGCAACGCCATGCTCAGCCCCCACAGCGCGGCGCCCTGCACCTGTGCCAGCGCGCCGTCGGGGTCGACGATCGTCCCGGCATCGACCGCGAGACTGAGCTTCTCGACTGTCACCACGCCGGTCGTGCGGTCGACATGGACGCGCGCGACGCACGCCGTCCAGGTCGGCATGTCGCGCTCCTGGCCGAAGCTCGTGGCAAGGCCCAGCGCGGTGTCGGCCGGCAGTTTGCCGCCCCAGCCCGCCATTGCCGCCGCGCGCCGCACCACCTCGGCCTGGCGCAATGCCCCCCCGATCGCCGCCGGCGCGCTGCCGGCATTGCGGCCCGCCCCGGTCAACAGCTTCAAGCGGAACGCGACCGGGTCGGCCTTGATATGGTGCGCGGCTTCGTCGATGAAGCTTTCCAGCGCCCAGTTGGTCCAGCCCGGCCCGACCGAGCGCAGCCAGCCGGGCCGGAAGGTCGTGTTGGCGAGATCGTTGGGGATCGCGCGGACGCGCTGCTGCCCGACCTCGTACCAATGGTCCGCACCCGAAATCGCAAACGGATCATAGGCGCCGCCGGCCTTGTTCTTGGCGAGAAACGCCGCCGCCAGCACCTGGGTCGGCCAGCCGGCACAGGCGGCGTGCTCCATCGCCAGCACCTTGCCCGACGCATCGAACGCCATGCGCAGCCGCTGCGCCGAGGCCGAGCGCACCGAATCGAACCGCGCATCGTCCTGCCGCGTCAGGATCATCTTGACCGGCTTGCCGAGCGCCTTGGTCGCGAGCAGTGCGGGCACCGCATAGTCGCCGTTGAGCCGCCGCCCGAAGCCGCCGCCGAGCAGATAGGTGCGCATCACCACCTTGCTCTCGGCCACGCCCAGCGCCTTGGCCAGCGTCGGCAGGATCAGGCTCTGCCACTGGTTGCCGGTATGGACCTCGAACACGCCGTCCTTTTCGAGCGCCAGCGCGTTGAGCGGCTCAAGCTGGAAATGCAGCACCGTGCCCGTCGTATAGGCGGCGTCCAGCGTGCTCGCCGCGCCGGCGCCGAATTTGCCCGTTGGCGGGTGATCCGAGACGTCGAGATCGGTCCCGACATCGGGCTTGGCGATCAGCTCGGCGGCATGGTCGAGCAGCATCTTTTCCGACACATCGCCACCCGGCCCCGGCGTCCAGGTCACGGTGATCAGGTCGGCCGCCTTGATCGCGGCGGGATAGCTGTCGGCGATCACCATCACCCAGCCGGGCACGGTGTCGGACGGATCGTCGAGGATCAGATAGCGCTGATAGCCGCGCACGTCCTTCGCCGCACTGTCGTCGACCGAGACGACCTTGGCGCCGTTGCGCGTCGGCGGCAGCTTGGGGCGGGCATAGACCATCCCCGGCACCCTGGCGTCGATGCCATAGATCGCGGTGCCGTTGGTCTTGGTGTCGATGTCGAGCGCGGGCGTCTTGCGGCCGATCAGCGTGCGCTTCTCGACCGGCTTGATCGGCAGCTTGGCCAGCTCGTCGGGGGTGAATTGCCGCGCGACCGTGCCGCTCCTGGCGATGTCGCCATAGCTGATCGAGCGACCGCCGCCATGCACCGCGCCACCGCGCGCACTGCACTGCGCGGGCGCTGCGCCAAGCAGCTTCGCGCCCGCCTCGATCAGCGCGATCCGCCCCGCCGCGCCGGCCTGGCTGAATACGGGGAAGGTCTGCCACACCGACCAGCTGCCGCCGGTCACCATGAAACCCCATTTGGGGTCGGTGTCGACATGGACGATGCGCACCTTGCTCCAGTCCGCCTCCAGCTCGTCGGCAAGGATGCGCGCCAGCGCGGTGCCGACATGCTGGCCCATCTCGGCGCGGATGATGTTGACCGTGACGATGCCGGTGGCGTCGATGCCGAACCAGATCGTCGGCGCGAAGCTCGGCTCGGTCGGTGCGGCTGGAACTGTCCGTCGTCAGAACATTTGGCGCATTTCGCGGCGTCGATTAGCGGAGAGCGGGCCTCGTCTGGGGGTTGATGTTAAGCGGCGAGCTTGCGGTGTTGCAAGCGCCGATGTTCGATGGTCTGTTGTTTGATCCTTTCGCG
>JBBRSN010000131.1:0-3021 GCA_038245375.1 Sphingomonadales bacterium
CCAGCGCGCGCGGTTCGAACGAGGGTGTGACCGCACGCTGGCGTTTGCGACCCGAACGGTGCGAACGCGAAGATCGAGCCATCACGATCCCTTCCTGATCTCGACCCGCGCGATCGTCACCGACCGCGACTGCGGGAAGGTGCCGAGCGTCGCCTCGATCGACAGCAACTGGGCATTGCAACCATCCGGCACGGTAAAATGCGCAGCATGACCGCTGGCACGGTCGCTCAGGCCGGCGATCGGCAGATCGCGGATCGGGTTGTTGCTCGGCAGGCAGAGCAGGCGCCATCCGAGCGCTCCGCCATCGGCCACTTCGCCCGATCCCTTCGCGACATAGTCGAGCGTATAGGCTCCCGGCTTCAACAGCACCGTTTGAGACGCCAGCCGGGCGCTTTGCGCGCCCGGATAATCGACCCGCAGGCCATTGCCGCGGTCAATACCGACCGAGGCGACGTCGCCATCGTTGAACGTCCAGTTGAAAGGTTCCGGTCCGGGCAACCCGGCGAAGGTGCCGTCATAGACCGAAGCCACCTTGGTCAACGCATCCTGTGGGAGGAAGTTGACCCATGCGAGATAGGCGCCGTCATAGTCGCCGCGCCCGATCAGTTGCAGGATCAGGCCTTGCTGCGCGCTGTCACCCGCGGTGCCGGCCTTGCCCGCAGTTCCGGTGCTCAGACGAAAGATGCGTGCCGGATCGACCCCTCGTGTCGTCAGATAGCCGAGAAACTGGGTGCGCCACGAAACACCACTCGCCAGCGCCGCCATCAGTGGTCGCTCGGCGCGGGGTTGCCGGGCGATTTCCGCCAGGACCGGAAAATAAGCGGTACGCTGACCGACATCGACCGACATCAGCCGCTCGATCTGGCTGACCGCGGTCGCCAGATCGTTGCGGCCGAGCGCATCCGCCATCAGCCAGACACGCCCCGATGTCGATCGCGGATCGCGCCGTACGACTTCCACCATGATCGGTCGCGCGGCATCGCGGCGTCCGGCGAGCGTGTCTTCCAGCGCCACCTGCGACAGCACGTTGCGATCGAGCGGGCGCTGCGCCAGCCGCGCGGCGGGGGAAGCGAGCGAAGCTGGCGCGGTCGGTCGCGCCTGTTGCGGATCGAGCATCGCCGCGGTCATCGCAGCGAGGTAACGCTTCTCCGTCTCGATCCGGCCGGCCTTCTGAAAGGCATGGATTGCCGACCACAAAGCAATCGCCGCCACGCCAAGCGACACCGCGCCGGTTGCGATCAATCGTGCCGTGTGACCAAGCTTTGCCATGCCCCGGGGTCCTGGCGATTTCGTCAGGACAGCTGAATGCGACGTGCACTGCCATCGTCGCCTGCGGCGAGGCCATATTTATAGGCATCGCGACCATAGCCGTAACCATAGCCATAGCCGTAGCCATAACCATAGCCATAGGCACTGGTCTTCGGATCGAACTTGGTCAGCACCGCCCCGATGATGTGCCCACCGGTCGAGCGCAGGCGGTTGATCGTGTTGCTGACGGCCGGGCGACGAATCGCGCCCGACTGCACCACCAGCAATGTTCCCTGACACATCGAGGCGAGCAGCGGCGCGTCGGCGAGGCCGAGCACCGGCGGCGCGTCGATAATTACCATGTCGAACCGCGACATCGCTTCGTCGAGGATCGCCCGCATGCGGTGGCTGGCAAGCAACTCGGCCGGGTTGGGCGGCACGCGACCGGATGAAAGCAGGAACAGGTTCGCGCTGCGCGTCGCGCTGACGTGCGACACGAGGCTCGAATCGCTGGTGAGCAATGCCGACAAGCCAACAGTCTTGGCCTTTTCGCTATCCTCGATGAAGAAGCTTGGCTTGCGCATGTCGGCGTCGATCAGCAGCACCGTGCGGTCGAGCCGCGCGAAATTCTGCGCGATGGCATAGCAGGTGCTCGACTTGCCTTCGGCCGGCTGCGACGAACTGACCAGCAGCGATTTGGGCGAGCCCCCGCTGGTCGAGAACTGGATCGCCGCGCTGATCGAGAAATATGCTTCCGAAACAGGTGACTGGGGATCGGCGAGTTGCTCGGCAATCGTCTCGCCCTTGGCGACGATCGGGACCACCCCGAGCACCGGCACCTTGAGCTTCTGCTTGACATCTTCCGGCGCCTTCACAGTATCGTCGATGAACTCGATCAGATAAGCGAGCGCGACACCGAGGCCGAGCCCCAGGAACACCGCCAGGAACACGTTTTTGAACATGTTCGGCTGGAACGGAAAGCCCGGCGTTTCGGCACGGTCGACGACCGCGACCGTCGTCGCGCCAACGCCGCCGGCAACGCCGATTTCCTTGAAGCGCTGCAGAAGCGCGTCGTACAGGGCGCGGTTGGTATCCACCTCGCGTTGCAGAATGTTGAGCTTGATGCTACGCTCCTGCGTGTCCAGCACATCGCCCTTGAGCTGGCTGACGCGCGCCTTCAGCGCGCTCTCACGCGCGAGCGCCGCCGTGTAATCGGAGCACACGCCGCTTGCGATCCCGCCGCCTTGCTGGCGCAACTGGGTGTCGAGCGCGGCAATCTGCGCGCGCAACTGGACCATCGCCGGAAACTCCGGCTTATACAGCGTCAGCTTCTGGTCGTAATCGGCCTGCAGCTCAGCCCGTTTCGCGCGCATTCCCTGCATCGCCGCATCGCGCTGAACCTCGCTGCCCGATTGTCCCTGATGACACCGAGCTGCCGCCGCAATGCGATCGCTCGTCGCGGCGGCAAGCGCGGAGTTGATCGAAACCATCGAGCTGCTCTCGAGCGACGTGCCGCCACCGCCACCGCCGCCGCTTTCGCCCGACCCGCCCGAATTGGTCGCTCCGACCATCACGATGCCTTGGCTCTGGGCGTAATTCACCACGGCGGCTTCGGACGTTTCAAGTGTCTTTTTGGTGGCATCCAGCCGGCTTTGGAGAAATTGCCGCGCATAGGCGGTCTGGCCGAACTTGCGTTCGAGCTGCGACGCGATGAACGCGTCGCCAAAGGCGTTGACGATCCGCGCGGCGCGCGCCGGATCCCTGTCGACGTAA
>JBBRSN010000132.1:0-2728 GCA_038245375.1 Sphingomonadales bacterium
GTGACGGGCTGGCGGTTGATCTGCAGGATGATGTCGCCGCGCTGCAGACCGACGGTGGCGGCGTCGCTCGACTGGTTGATGCCGGCGATGACGACGCCCTGCGTCGTGGCCGGAATCTTCAGCTGCTGGCGGACGTCGGCGGTCAGCGGCTGCAGGGTGATGCCAAGGCTCTGGCGTGCGGCCTCGGCACCCGGCACGACCTTTTTGCCGTCGGCGGTGCTGCTGTCGGCGTCGTCGTCGGTCGATCCGATGCCGGCGCGGCTGGCGACGACGGCTTCGGATGGCCGCTGGGCGACATTGGCGCGCACGGTGACGCGGTCCTTGCCGCGGATCAGCTCGATCGGCACGGTCGAGCCGATCGCGGTGTTGGCGACGACATAGCTCAGCGTGTTGTCGAACGTGACTTCCTGATCGTTGATACGGACGATGACATCGCCCTGCCGGATGCCGGCGCGCGCCGCCGGGCCGCCCGGTTCGACGAAGGCGACGATTTCGCCGCGATCCTTGGGCAGGCCGAGTCCGGCGGCGATATCCGCCGACAGCGGCTGGATCGACACGCCGAGATAGCCGCGGCGCACGTTGCCGGTGGCGCGCAACTGATCGACGACGGGGCGGACGAGTTCGGCGGGAATCGAGAAGCCGAGGCCGACGTTGCCGCCGGTCGGTGACACGATGATGGTGTTCATGCCGACGACGTTGCCATCGAGATCGAACAGCGGGCCGCCCGAATTGCCCTGGTTGATCGAGGCATCGGTCTGGATATAGCGGTCGTACTGGCCTGAACCGATATTGCGGTGGAGCGCCGAGATGATGCCGGCGGTGACGGTGCCGCCGAGCCCGAACGGGTTGCCGATGGCGATCGCCCAGTCGCCGACCCGCACCTTGGTGCTGTTGCCGAACTTCACATAGGGCAGGTTCTTGGCGTCGATCTTCAACAGCGCGACGTCGGTCAGCGTGTCGCGGCCGACGACCTTGGCCTCGTATTCGCGGCGATCGGCGAGCGTTACGGTGATCGTCTCGACGGGCGCGTTCTTGCCTTCGCCGTTTGAGATCACATGGTTGTTGGTGACGATATAGCCCGAGGGATCGACGATGAAGCCCGAGCCGAGCGAGGTCGCGGGCCGGGTGACGGCCTCGCCATTATCGCCCTGCTGCTCGAGATAGCGCTTCAACAGTTCATCGAGCGGCGTGCCGGGCTGCAGTCCGCGAAACTTGCCGACGGCGACCTGCTGGGTCGTGGAGACGTTGACGACCGCCGGAGCGAGGCGCGCGGTCAAATCGGCAAAGCTGCGCGGCGCGCCGTTCGACGGGCTGATCGGCGTCGGCGGCGGATTTTCGTTCTGCGCGGGCGGGGCGATGGCCGGCGGCGTGGCGATCTGCGCACCGGCGGGGACGAGAATCGCGGCGGCGCCGCCCAGGATGAGAGCGGCGGGGATCAGGCTGCGAACGATACGCACTGGCGGTCGGACCTTTCAGAAAGGGGGTGCGAATGTGTGATGCGGATTGGCAACAGGCAAGTACGGAACAACGACGGTCTTTGCCCCGCGCAAACTAACGCGCGATGAACGGAATCGCTACCGCGCGGCGCTGCGCCCTTCGAATTCGCGCAAGAACTCGTTATTGGGCGACAGGATCACCGTCGAGGTGCCGTCCGTGAACGTCGCCCGGTATGCCTGCATGGCACGGTAGAAGGCGTAGAACTGCGGATCCTTGCCAAAGCTTTCGGCGTAGATGCGCGCCGCGTTGGCGTCGGCGGCGGCGGTGATCAACTGGCGCTGCTTCTGGCCCTGGGCGCGGATGGTCGTCGCCTCCTGCTGCCGCGCCGACCGCATGCGTTCATAAGCGGCGTTGAGCGTCGCGCCGGTCGGCAGGTCGGCACGCTTGATGCGGACATCGACGATCTCCGCGCCATATTGCCGCGCCTGCTTGTTCACGCTTTGCTGGATGTCCTCCATCATCGCGGTGCGCTCGGGGCTGAGCAGTTCGACAAAGCGTTTCTTGCCGAGTTCGTTGCGCAGCCGTGAGCCGAGAATCCGGCGCAGCGCGTCGCGGGCGTTCTCCTCGGTGCCGACGGTCTGCACCATGCGCAGCGGATCGGTGATGCGGAACCGCGCGAACGCATCGACGACAAGCCGCAGCTGGTCCGTCGACAGCACCGTCTGCTCCTCCATGTCGAGGTCGAGCACGCGCTTGTCGACGAAGATGACGTTTTCGATGAACGGCACCTTGGCGACCAGGCCGGCGCCCGAATCACCGAACTGCGCCTTGGGGTTGTAGGCGTTGACGATGCGTTCGGGCTTGCCGAGCCGCAGCACGACAGCCTGGCGGTTTTCGGGGACCGTATAGAGCGTCGACATGACGAGGATGATCAGCACGAAGGCGATCGCCGCCCACAGGATCGGATAACGGGTCAGGGTCATGGTCGGGCCTATCGTGCCGGTGCGGCGGCGGCTGCCGCGCGGCTGCGCTTCTGGATTTCGGGGAGCGGCAGATAGGTCTGCACGCCGCCGGGCTCGACAACGGTCTTGTCGACCTTCGACAGTACCTGCTCCATGGTTTCCAGATAGATGCGCTTGCGCGTCACTTCGGGGGCGAGCTTGTACTGGGCATAGACGGCATCGAATTGCGCCGCCGAACCCTGCGCCGAATTGAGGATCTGCTGGGCATAGGTGTTGCCCTTGTTGATATCCTGCTGGGCGTCCTGCTGCGCTGCCGACACGTCCTTGAA
>JBBRSN010000133.1:0-2513 GCA_038245375.1 Sphingomonadales bacterium
CCGATGAGTATAGAACGTGGGGCTCGTAACGAAGCCCGGGCTGCGAAGGAAGCCATCATGCGTCAGCATAGTCGCGAGGGGCCCGTCACCGGGTTCTGAGTGCTACCCGATTGTCGGCAGTTCTCCGGTCGCGCACCCTAGTGCGCGGCGTGTCGGAGTGCGTCCTGCCGCATCGAATTGCTCCATCGGAGAGAAACACCGCCGGCGACGCGTGTCGCCGGCAGCGGACGCGCATGCCCGCGCCGCATCGCAGGGAGATCACATCATGGCATATCTTGCCTTTGCCGAAACCACCGGTGGCGACGTCGTCGAAACCGCACTGCACCAGTTGCTCCGCCCACCGGTCGGCGAAAGCCGGCTGAGCGCGCTCGAATGGTCGATCGTCGCGCTCGCCGGCCGCGACACGCTTGCGACGCTGCGCACGCCGGGCCGCATGGTGATCGCCATGGGCGTGCTGTTCGGCGGTCGTCCCAATCCGCGCCTCGCCGACGAAAAGCTCGAGGCGCTGCGCCGCATGGCGGTGCTCGCCTGGCATCACGGCTATGTCTTGCCGTCGTGGGAGATCCGCGCCTTCGTCGCCGCGGGCTACACCATCGAACAATATGAAACGCTCCTGAAGAGCATCAGCGCCGGCCGCGCCGCGCGCCAGCAGCGGGTTCGTCGGCGATGACGCGCTCGATCCCGCCGCTCAATGCCGCGGTTGCTTTCGTGGCGTGACTGCGCGCTATGCGGCGGGTGGCAGACTCAGGCGTGACTCAGCGCACTACCAGCCGCGTGTAGAGATGCCAGGTGGCATAGCCGAGCCATGGCAGCACGACGGCCAGGCCGATCGCCAGCGGGATCAGCCCGATCAGCAGCAGCAGCGCGACGCGCACGCCCCAGCCGGCGACCTCGCGCGGGTTGCGGCGCACCGCCTTCCATGAGGTGCGCAGCGCCACCCCGGCGTCGACCGGCTTGTCGACCACCATCGGGAACGCGACCACGGCGCAAACCAGGGTGACGACCGCGAACACGCCGCCGGCGAGATTGCCGAAGACGATCAGCGCCCAACCTTCGCGCGTGCTGAACAGCCGGCTGCCGAATTCCGCGAAATTGGCGCCCATCTGGATGCCCAAGCTCGCATCATAGGCTGCCTGCGCGCCAAAGGTCGCGCCGTAGATAGCATAGGCGACGATCAGCCAGCCGGCGAAAAGCGCGAGCAGCCCGACGGTCAGCGTGAGCAACGGAGTGCGGCTGCGGCCACGCAGCGGATCGAAGAAATGCCACCAGCTCGCCTCGCTGCCTTCCTCGCGGCGGCGCGCCAGCTCGTAGAAGCCCGCGGCGACCGCCGGGCCGGCGATCGACAGGCCGGCGATGAGCGGGAAGAACAGCGGCAGCAACGGCGCGTTGAAGGTGACGAGTGCGGCGATCAGGAAAATCACCGGATAGAGCAGCCCGGCGAAGATCAGGTCCCCGCGCTTGGTGACGAAGTCCTTCCACCCCTCGGCCAGCGCCCAGCGCAGATCGTCGTTAGAAATACGTCTGATCTCGGGAAGATCAGCATCGACGGGTTTGGCTTGGGCGGCAAGGCTGGACATCGCGCTCTCCTGGATCGGTCGGCAGTTCCTTTTGCTCGTCCGTGGAGACTACACCCGTTCGGGCCGGCGCTCAAACGCTATCCGCGTGCGAAAGGCCGGTTGAGGCGCACGATCGTCGCGTTGAGCACGGCGGCGAAGCTGACCCAGGCGAGATAGGGCATGATCATCACGCTGGCGACGTGCGCGATCGGCCACAGTCCGACCACCAGCACGACCAGCGAGATCCACAGGAACACCACCTCGACCAGCGCCCAGTCGGGCCGGCGCAGACGGAAGAACAACGGGCTCCACAGGAAATGACACAGCGCATTGACGCCGAACATGATGACGATGTCACGCTGCGTGTCGGCGTCGGGCGCCGCGCGCCATGCGATGATCGCGGACCAGGCGGCTAGCCCGAGGATGATCGTCCAGGCCGGCCCGAATGCCCAGTCGGGTGGCTGCCAGCTGGGTTTGCGGAGCTGGCGGTACCACACGCCGATCGGCGTCATCAGGCCGCCCGCAGCGCCGAGGAAAACGGCCACGCCCACGGCAACGATGATCGGCATCCACATCGACCGCTCTCCATCGCGTCGCCTCTCCCGGTCGCTGTAAACCCCCGGCGACCGGATCGTTCCCGAGATAGCGTTAATGCGGGCCGCGGTCGATGGTCGAGTCGCCCGCCCGGCTCACGCCGCCATGGCGCGACGCGACAGCGCGCATTGCGACCAGATATCGCTCAGCGCGGTGACCAGCCGGTCGATATCGCCGTCGCTGTGCACCGGCGACGGCGTCAGCCGCAGCCGCTCGGTGCCGACCGGGACGGTCGGGTAGTTGATCGGCTGGACGTAGATGCCGTGATTGTCGAGCAGCCAGTCGCTGATCATCTTGCACTTCTTGGCGTCGCCAACCATCACCGGGATGATGTGGCTGGGATTGTCCATCGTCGGGATGCCG